>DATLNM010000019.1:0-114751 GCA_035536775.1 Actinomycetota bacterium
TCGTGATCGCTGCCTTGCTGGTCTGGTATTTCTTCATCCGCGACTCAGGTGACGAGGTTGAAGCGCTCGGGGCGCTGGCGCTTACCTTGCCAGGGATACCCTTGATGGGCAGCCATTTTTCTCTCCGGCGGATAACGATGCCTTCGGCATCGCCGCCTCGGGGGGACGTTCCGGCAAGCCGTCACTACCCCCCCGGACCCCCCCTCCGGCACTAAGTTACAAGCGCGTCGTTTAGCATGGGCCGCCCATGCCCAGGCGTACGGCGCTAGCTGCCTCAGAGGATCGGCGATCCACTTCAGCGGGGGCCTCAGACCGGCTCATCGTGCGGGGCGCGCGCGAGCACAACCTGAAGAACGTCAGCCTCGACCTCCCGAGGAATGCCCTCATCGTCTTTACGGGGATCTCGGGATCGGGCAAGTCTTCGCTCGCGTTCGACACGATCTACGCCGAGGGCCAAAGGCGCTACGTCGAGTCGTTGTCTTCCTACGCGCGCCAGTTCTTGGGGCAGATGGACAAGCCCGAGGTCGACTTCATCGAGGGACTCTCGCCGGCCATCTCGATCGACCAGAAGTCGGCGTCTCGCAACCCACGCTCGACGGTAGGAACGATCACCGAGATCTACGACTACATGCGCTTGTTATTCGCCCGCATCGGCCGGCCGCACTGCCACAACTGTGGCCGACCCATCGCGAGACAGACGCCCGAGCAGATCGTGGATCAGGTCCTCGACCTTCCCGAGGGGACGCGCTTCCAGGTCCTCGCACCGATCGTGAGGGGGCGCAAGGGCGAGTTCACGTCGCTGTTCGAGGACCTCGCCCGCCGTGGCTATGCCAGGGCCCGCGTCGATGGAGAGGTTAAGGACCTCTCCGAGAAGATCCGTCTGGACCGCTACTTCCAGCACGATATCGACGTCGTCGTCGATCGCCTCGTCATCAAGGAAGGCATCCAGAGCCGGCTCACCGACTCGGTGGAGACGGCGCTGAAGCTCGCTGAGGGCACCGCTGCGATCGAGCTGGTGGATGATGATAAAGCGGGCGGCCACGGCTCCGCCGGGGGCGGAAGAGACAATTCCGGTGGCCGGACGCCAGAGCAAACAAGGGAGTCTGGCACGACGTCATCGCAGCGTACGTACGATTCGCAAGACATCATCTTTTCGGAAGCTTTTGCGTGCACGTTCTGCGGGCTGTCGTTCGATGAGCTCGCGCCGAGGAACTTCTCGTTCAACTCGCCCTACGGCGCATGCGAGCGATGCGACGGGCTAGGGACGCGACTCGAGGTCGACCCCGACCTCGTCATCCCGAACCCCGATCTCTCGATAGACGAAGGCGCGATTGCGCCCTGGTCGGGACGAACCCTCGAATACTTCGAACGCCTCCTCGAGTCCGCGGCCAAAGCGTTCAAGTTCAAGACCAACGTCCCGTTCAAGAAGCTCCCGAAGCGGGCTCAGGACATCATCCTTTTCGGCTCGGACGATCAAGAGCTGCACGTCCGCTACCGCAACCGCTTCAATCGGGTGCGTGCCTACTGGACGGTGTTCGAAGGCGTCATCCCCTGGCTCGAACGCCGTCGCTCAGAGACCGACTCGGACTACGCGCGCGAGCGCTACGAGCAGTTCTTCAGGGAGGTCCCTTGTCCGGCGTGTCACGGAGCGCGCCTTAGGCCCGAATCACTAGCGGTCACCGTCGCGGGCCGCAACATCCACGAGGTCTGCGACCTTCCGATCGGCGAGGTCGACGCCTTCATGCGAGAGGTCGAGCTCTCCGACCGCGAGGCTGCGATCGCGGAGCGCGTGCTCAAAGAGATCCATGCGCGCCTTGGCTTCCTGCTCGACGTCGGTCTCGACTACCTGTCGCTTGCGCGTGGTGCCGCCACGCTGGCCGGGGGAGAGGCACAGCGGATCCGCCTAGCGACCCAGATCGGTTCGGGTCTTGTGGGCGTCCTCTACATCCTCGACGAACCTTCCATCGGCCTGCATCAACGCGACAACCGCCGTCTGATCGACACGCTCGTTCGCCTGCGTGATCTCGGGAACACGCTCATCGTCGTCGAGCACGACGAGGACACCATCCGAACCGCCGACCACATCGTCGATATAGGTCCCGGGGCAGGCGAGTTCGGTGGCGAGGTCGTCTACTCGGGATCGACGGAAGGTCTCCTCGAGGTCGAGCGGTCACTCACAGGTGACTATCTCGCCGGCCGCAAGAAGATCGCGGTGCCCCAAGCTCGCCGTCCCGCGGTCAAGGGCGAGCTCGTCGTGAGAGGCGCGCGTGAGCACAACCTCAAGGACATCGACGTCGCCTTCCCGCTGGCGTGCTTCACCTGTGTGACCGGCGTCTCGGGTTCCGGCAAATCGACCCTCGTCAACGATGTCCTCTACCGCGCCGTCCATCAGAAGCTGATCCGCACCGCGCGCCTCAATCCCGGACGCCACAAGACGATCGAGGGTCTGGACCAGGTCGACAAGGTCATCGACATCGACCAATCGCCGATCGGCCGCACGCCCCGATCGAACGCAGCGACTTACACCGGCGTCTTCGATCACGTCCGTAAGCTGTTTGCAAAGACCCAGGACGCGAAGCGCAAGGGCTACGAGCCCGGCAGGTTCTCGTTCAATGTCCGCGGCGGCAGGTGCGAGGCATGCACCGGTGACGGAACCATCAAGATCGAGATGCACTTCCTACCGGACGTGTACGTCCCGTGCGAGGTGTGCAAGGGCAAGCGCTACAACCGCGAGACGCTCGAGGTGCGCTTCAAGGGCAAGAACATCTCCGAAGTCCTCGACATGAGCGTCACCGAAGCCTGCGAGTTCTTCGAGGCGATCCCCCCGATCGCACGCCACCTGAATACCTTGCGCGATGTGGGACTGGGGTACATCAAGCTCGGCCAGCCGGCTCCTACGTTGTCGGGCGGCGAAGCGCAACGAGTGAAGCTCTCGACCGAACTCTCGAAACGCTCCACCGGCAAAACCCTCTACATCCTCGATGAGCCCACTACCGGCCTGCACTTCGACGACGTCGCTAAGCTGCTGGGCGTCCTGCATCGGCTGGTCGAGTCCGGCAACACCGTCGTCGTCATCGAGCACAACCTCGACGTCATCAAGACGGCCGACCACGTCATCGACCTCGGTCCGGGCGGGGGAGCAGGCGGCGGGAAGGTCGTTGCGCTCGGCACACCCGAGGAAGTGGCCGCGACCCCGGGCTCGTTCACCGGCGAGTTCCTTCAACCATTATTGGGAGCCGCGAGCGCACCGCGTCGTGCCCCTCGTAAGAAGCCGGCGGCGCGCACGGCCGCCGCCGCGAAGACGCGCACCAAAGTCACCCAGCCGCGCGCCCGCCCGCGCGCCCGCTAGCTAGTCCTACGCCTGGTTCTGAGCGCGCCGTTTCGCTGTGGCTCGCAACGTGGACTCGACCTCGGGTTCATCTGAGCGGGCTTCGAAGAAGCGCGGCTCCGAACCTTCCACGATGGTCTGAAGCTGCTCGATCAAGAGGTCCCTCTTGATCTTTATGCCGTGACGCCCGAGCACCTTCTTGTACTCAGGGAAGCGGGTGACGAGGTCGATCGCGACGTTCTCGAACGCATGTCGTGCGATGCGCTCGCGTGAGGCGTAATCCATGAGGTTGAACACGAAGAGGTGCTCGTCGTCGCGCCGTGGCTCGATCAGGATGATGTCGACTTCGGGATGTGCATAGGAGATGAGCTCGAGCTCCTTCTCCTGCTGGGCCTGCGCCATGATCCGGAACGTCTGCGCAGCGATGTGCGGGAAGCCCTTCTCGGACACGTAGCGAGCCGGCAACCCTGTGGCGCTGGGGAGCAAGTGGTTGACGTCGTGGACGTAGGGAACCAACGGGTTCACAGCGACGATCAGGGTGGCGCCGTGAGCGATGGCCACCTCGATGTTCGTCGTCGACCGCAGCCCGCCGTCGAGGTACTCCCGGCCGTTGATCTTTCTCGGCGCGTACATGAGTGGGATCGCGGTCGAGGCTGCCGCTGCCTCGGAGATGTCCACATCCGAGGTGTCGGGCTCGCCGAACACGACGCGCTGAGCGGTATCGAGATCGGTCGCCGTGACGAGGAGCTTCCGACGCGTCTCCCCGAAGCGGTTGGTGCGCCCGCCTGTCTCGAGCAGCTTGCGCATGTAGCGCTCCGTGCCGTCCGTCGTGTACAGGGCCGCCGGCAATCCCTCGGCGATCGCCCCCAGACCGTCGACGATGCTCGTTGTGAACGGGTGGCCGATGTAGCGGCGCAGAGCGCCGACGACCCCCAGGGGCCAGCGCGCCATCGAGCGGATCAGGCCCCGCCGGTCTGGACGCATGATCTCGTCGGCACGGATGCCCGGGATCGTGGCCAGCTCGTGATCGAGGTTGGCGAGGATGAGCTCCTCAGGAGTGATCCCGTTCGCCAGGCACGATGCGATCACCGCTCCGGCCGAGGTACCAACGTAAAGATCGAAGTCGTTGACCGAGGCGCGGTCGCTCATGGCGTTCATCGCGTTCAAGACCCCGAGGTGGTAAGCGGCACCGGTGATGCCACCTCCCCCGAGGACGAGGGCGACGCGGCCGGAGTCGTTCACGGCGGGCGCGAAGGTCTCGCGGCGGAGACGGCCCCGTGACAGATGGATGACGGTTCCCACGAGCCAGAAGCCTATACAGGAGAGGTCCCGTCTCCGCTAACAACGGGAAAAGTTATTTCGCGCTCCGCTAAGAGGCAAGCCCAAAAAGATCCGTTCTGAAGAGGTTTAGACCGCTCTGGGCGGGGCAGATTCCTCACGCTGCGTCGTCGTATGACTACAAGGAGTGGTGATGACCCCAGCGGCGAGGAAGGCACTACGCATCGAGCAGGAGCTTCGGGCGGGCAACGAGGCAGTGCTGTTGGAGGTCGATCCTTTCGAGATGCGGGCGTTGAAGATGGCGCTGAGCCTCGAGTCTCAGCGTCCTCTGCCGGAAGCGCTCGAGAGTCCCTGGATCGAGCTCGACGGACCACCGAGGCTCATCGCATAGCACCCCTGCCCGGCTCGCCGGGCGCGCATCACCTGCAGGAAAGCGTGCTCCCGTAGAATCCTGCCCCTTGGGCGGTTAGCTCAGCGGGAGAGCGCTTCGTTCACACCGAAGAGGTCACTGGTTCGATCCCAGTACCGCCCACCGAGGGGAAGAGATGGGCTTGGAAGCTAGCTCTGCAGCAGAAGCAACGACACCGAAGCAGGCCGCGGTCAGCGTCGAGGAAGATCTCCTGGCGTCCCGCCGCCTACTCCAGGTGATCAGCGAGCTCCTCAGCGAGGAGTCGCGCGACGGCGACGGCCCACGGCCCCCCGTCCGCCTCGAGGCTTTGGGCATGCGAGTCGAGCCTCACGCCAGACCCCACGTCGAAAACACGTCCCTAGCGTCCTGAGACAAGCTCGAACGCCGGGTGACCCTCCGCTACGACAGGTTGCCCAGGATCCAGTAACCGACCAGCCAGACAACCAGGAACCCAAGGACCGCGAACGCGATCCCCCAGGCGGCTGAGCCCCCCGCACCGACGACGAAGCTCGCCATGAGATTGAAGAAGCGGAGTGGGAGCAGTGCGATGGCGGTGGCTCCCAGCGCCCGCCGCCACTTCCGGCGCGCGGCCCACTCGGCTCCGGAACCAAGGGTCACCCTCAGCCCCAGCGGTGCCTCTACCCAGGTCTTGTTGACCTCGCGCCACTCGAGAAGTTTTCCGTCCTCCTCCCACATCAGGGTGTAGCCCCTGAACTGAAAGGGGGCACCTTGATTGCGAGCGTCTTTTGGCGGCTTCACCCACGAAGAGCGGCTCACTGAGTCGCGATGATTACCAGCGCCACGGCGATGATGAATGCAAGGCCTCGCAGGATGATCGGGCTACGGAACCACGAGAGCGAGATGAGGTCGGGGCCGGTCGGCGCATCTTCCACTAGCTCGAGCTCTCCGTTCAGGGCCGCGTCGATCAGCGCAAGTGCGTCATCTTCGTTCTCTTCTTGTACGTAAACCCCGCCCCCTCCGAGGGCACCCACGGTTACGGGATATAGGCCTCCGCCATGGTTATCGGTCACGGCTGGGATGCCGTGTCCTTCGAGAAGTGAGCGCATGACCTCTGCATCGACACGCCCGACCCTGTAAACCTCAACGAGGCCGGTCGCTATCAGTGGTTTCGGCTCCTCCTCTTCGGGCGGCATCACGAACGGATCGACCACATCAGCTGGATCGGGCGGCTCGTCGACGAGCTCGACCTGGCATTCGGCGCAGTGAGTGAAGCCCTGCCGGTATTCCATCCCGCAGCGCGGACAGTAGCGGTACATCGGTTCAGGATATTGGAGACTCTTGGCTAACCGACCGAAGGGGGCGTCTTCGATGGGGCTGTTCGACAAGTTGAAGGGGATCAAGAAGCCCGAAGAGGGTGTCGCGCCCGCCGGGCCCGAGGAGCTGAAGCAGAAACTCCTCGTGTTGAGTGGTGATCAGGTTCCGTTCACCGTCGTCCCGGGAGCTGGAGGCAAGGACGGCGACCTCATAGTGGAATGGAAGATCGTCGACGCGCAGTGGTACGAGATCTTCGCCAAGGCGAGCCTCGAGAAGTCGCACAAGATCTACCTCACGCTTGATCGCAAGACCAACGAGGTGCGCGTTCTCGAAGAGTCCTGGGAGGTCGAATGGCGCGCCGGCGTTCCGAACCTGAGCCTCTCCGCTGAGGCATTCCGCGGGCGGACGATGACGTCGAAGAGCTTCGGCACCGCGTACGCCTGGAAGGGTGTCGATCCGCTCGACTACGGACAGGTCTACGAGTATCGCTTCGACGTGTCCGAGATGAAGGACCCCATCGCCGAAACCGTGACGAGGAACGGCTGGACCTTTCGGCCCGTGACGACGAAAGGCGGCTTGGTCGACTAGTCGTTCGTCGCGAACGTCGCGGCCGGATCCTCCAAGAGGTGAAGAACGGGCTCGTTCATCGAACGGCCGAGCTTCTCGTCCAGAAGCTCGAGGGTCACCTCCTTGCCCTCCTGCGGGACTAGAACGAGCTTCTTCATCCCGGGCAGTATCGACGCTTCGGTCCTGACCGCAAGTGCCGAGCGAGGCCACGACGCCGCCTCGTGGATGTCGAACAAGCGGAGATCCAAGAGACTGCGGCCCTTGAAGTCCGGTAGGAACGAATAGAGATACGCGTCGGTGGACGTTACGCAGACGAGGTACAAGGCGTCCTTGGACTTGCTTCCGCCTGCGACCTTGCGGGCGACCCACCCCGCGACGGGGACGGCGTCGATCATGTCGGTCACCAGGCCCACCCGCGAGCCGGCGATAGTGAATGCGAGGATGGGACTTGCAAGGCGCGCCTGGATATTGGCCAGCAACGCGCGCATGAAATCCTGATCCTGCGAGCCGCGGTTTTTCAGAGCTCCAAGCACAAGTCGCAGCTTGGCCCTGAGGCCCGCCTTCTCGGACGTCAGCACGACATCGCTCGAGCTCATTCCGTCTGCAGCTCGAGCGAGGAGATCGACCTGCCACACCGGTACCGACGGCGCTTCCCCCAAGACGGGTTCGGTCTCTGTCGAGTCTCCGAGCGCCTCCGATGGGCGCGCTCCCTCATTGTTTGGAACTTCTTCCTTACGATCGAACGGGGCGCGCCACCTGGGTTTCGGCATCGTTATCGTGCTCCTTTGCTCGCCTTCTGAGGAATGGTCCACTCCCTGAGTGCGATGTCAATGGTCGAGTCCGGCCTAGGCTGATGTCCTGTGCTCATCGACGAGGTGCTTCCAGAACCTTCCCATTCCGAGCGCCACGAGACGCTGGTGGCGGGTCAGCGCGGTGAGGTTTACGACGCCCTCCTTCACAGCAATCTGGCCGCGTCGCCGATCGTCTCCGTGCTGGTCATGGCGCGCGGGACGTTGTGGCCGTTGGCCGCCCGGTTGAAGGTCGGACCGCCGATCACCGTGCACTCGTTGGAAGGCATGGGATTCAGGATTCTGCGCGAGGATCCCCAGCGGGAGATCGTGCTCGGTCTCATCGGGAAGTTTTGGACGCCAACAGGAGCACTCGTTCGCTTCGACCCGGATGAGTTCCTGGACTGGAACCGGCCCGGCCACGCTGTTGCCGCGTGGAACTTCTCCCTCGAGGATGCGTCAGAGGGGACCCTTCTTTCAACCGAGACCCGTATCCGAACTACAGACGAGACGGCGGCGCGCCGGTTCCGCGCCTACTGGACGTTGGTACGGCCGTTCAGTGGTGCGATCCGAAGCGAGATGCTCAGGACGATCAAGAAGACGGCTGAGTCACGGGCAACATCACCCTGAAGCAGGCTCCGCCGTGCGGGCTGTCTTCCACCCATGCTCGCCCGCCATGGAGCTCCGCGAACTTGGCGACGAGTGACAGCCCGATCCCGGTCCCTGGGCCGTGCGTGGCATCGCCCTGGCGGAACGGCTCGAAGATGACGTCCTTTAGTTGGTCTGGGACCCCAGGGCCGTTGTCCTCGACCGTGAGGAGGATGTTGTCCTTGTCCTTCTCGAGTCGTATCCACACGGACGTGTCTTCGGGCGTGTGTTTGAGAGCGTTGGCGATCAGATTCTCGAGAACGCGTTCGACCTGAACCGCGTCGACCGCCGCCGACACTGGATCGACATCCACTACGACCCTGCGGCCGTTCAACTCGACCGAGGAGATCACCTCATCGACGATCTTCTTCAGATCCGTTGGAGCCCGATTCGGCTCTAGGACACCCCGCGACAGGCGATCCATGTCGAGAAGGTCGAGAAGCATCTTCATCAGCTTCTCGGAGCTCGTTGCGATCCTTGAGATCATCTCCTTCGCAACCTCGGGGCGCAGCACTGAAAACTTCTGTTCCAGCGTCTTGGCGAACCCAAGGGTTACCGACAATGGGGTGCGCAACTCATGGGATACCGCGGACAGGAATGCCACCCTCATGGCATCGACTTCGCGCAGCTGCTCCGCGGTCGCGTGCTCCCGCTCGTATGCCGACTGCAACAACGCCACGTGGCGCTCGACCTCGGCGCGCTGCTGAAAGAGGCTCTCTGCGGTAGCGCCGCTTACGGCAGCGATCAGAAGTCCGAGCCCCATCCGGAACGAGATGGAGGTGGGGAGAACGTCGATGCCATAGACGAGCGAGCCGTAGATCTCTCGCCCGATGTACGCGACGGTCGCTATCCCCATGATGCCCAGGGCACCTTTCTGCCGGAACCGGATAGCACCCTCCAACGGAAGGATGTAGATCAGCGCCCAGATCGCAACGTTCTCGTCGAACGTATAGATGGAGACGAAGCTGAGGATGAGGACCGTGTCGAACGTCAGGGCCGCGATGGAAAGATGACGTGCCTCCGTCGCCGTTCGAGCCAGGCGGGTGAGGCGCCACAGGATCGCGTTGCCCACCACAAGTGCGCCGACGAGGGCGAGGGCCACCTCCTTCACCCCTGATGGATAGGGCCTATAGAAGGTCAGGACCTGGACGATGGCGAAGAAGACGCCGGCCCACCTGACTCGGACCATCGTTAGCTCGGTTTTGAGCTGGTCCCTCAAGGACGGATCGGGATCCACTACGACAAAGGGTACCGTTCCGCCCCTTCGAACCCCGGTGCAACCCACGTCCATCACGGGCGTTAGACACGATGAGGGAACGAAATGGCTCCCCGCTACCGTCAGATGTATGTCACGTCAACGAATGGGTCCTGAGCCCTCCAGAAGACAGGGGACACCGAATGAGTAACTCGCCGAGGATCCGTCCGCAGGTGATCGGGTCTGCGCTGATCGCGATCGCTGTTCTGGTCGCGTTGTTCGCAACCCCGATTGCGAGCGCTCAGACGCCGGTACCGGGGGGTACAGCTACCGCTTCGCCCGAGCCGGCTCCCACGTCTGCCGGGGCGGCTGATCTGGCGATCTCGATGACCGCGCCATCGAGCACACCGCTCGTGGGGGACTCGTTCCAGGTAACGCTCGGCGCGTCCAACCGAGGACCGGATGCCGCCCCCGATACCACCGTGGGGATGTTCTTCGGCGAAGGTGTCGAGTTCATCAGCGCGACATCGAGCGACGCGACGGATAGCTGTTCGTTCGGGGGCTCCGAGTATCCGCCGGGATCGCCATCGCCGGCCGAGGGAGATGCCCCCTCGACGATGCCGGTCCGCGAAGGCGGAGGGGTCTCCTGTTCTCTGGGCACGCTCGCTAGTGGGGCCGCGACGAACCTCACACTGTCCCTTCGCCGCACGCGTGCTCAGGAGCTGTGGTTGAGCTCCTCGATCTACTCGAGGGCCGAAGACGTCGTCTACGACAACAACTATCGAGATGTTCAGATCGCGGCAGACACATCGAACCCCAGCGACGTCGCCGTCACCTTGACTGCCCCACGGAAGCCCGAGGTGGGCACGACCTTCGACCTCGCCATCACGGTGACCAATAACGGGCCCGCGTCAGCCTCGGGCGTGGTTGTGAACGACTACCTGCCTGACGGCGTCGATCTTCGTTCGGTGAGCTCATCGGACTCGTCGGACGCGTGTACCCAGCCGAGCAGCTCATCCCCGGCTCCGGCAGGTTCTCCTGAGTTCTATGCGGCCCGCGAAGTCAGATGTGACCTCGGGACGATGGCGCCGGGATCGTCGTCACGGATCGTTATCTCCGTCGAACGGACGCGCGCCTACGAGATGTACAACTCCGCATACGCCACGACGACGAGCTACGACGGCGAGGGCGCGAACAACTCAGCCGATGCCAGGATCCTTGCTGACGATTCCAACCCTGCAGATGTCTCGATATCGGTGTCCGCCCCGCGGCGTCCGGCGTTGGAACAGGAATTCGACTACACGATCGAGGTTGCCAACAACGGTCCGGCCCGCGCAAGGAACGTCGTGGTCACCAATCAGATCCCCGACGGTGTCACCTACGTGTCGTCTTCGATGCGCGGTTCGAACGGCGCTTGCACCTTGTTCGAGTCGGGGGGACCGTACCCGGCATCTGAGCCCGAGGGTGGATCGCCCGCCTTCTATCGATACCGTCAGCTCGACTGCGCAGTCGGGGACCTCGCACCCGGAGCCGCTGCAACGATAACGATGCGCGTCAGGCGAGACTCGCCGTGGGAGCTATGGAACTACGCTTCGGTTAGTGCGATGAGCTTCGATCCCAACACAGAGAACGACTACGACTACGCACAAACCGCTGCAGACCCCTCGGTGACCTCGGACCTCGTCTTGACTGCGGCAGGGCCGTCGGGCGCACCTCTGGTGGGAGAGCGTTTCTCCTATACCTTCCAGGTCACGAACGCGGGCCCAGCCGTTGCTGAGGACGCGTCGATGAGCAGCTACCTTCCTGATGGCGTGACGTTCGAAGGAGTGAGCTCGTCTTCCCCCAACGCCGACTGCAGTTTCAACGACTATCAGGGCGACCCGGTCGCCACCCAGGACGCTCCGGCGCCGTCGGGCAAGGAATCTCCCGAGAGCGGGGGAGGGGCCGCGATCTATCCCGACTACTCAAGCAACATCGTCAACTGCACTCTGGGATCCCTCGCGTCGGGTGCTTCGCTGAGTATCACCATCAACGTCGCGCGCTCCAGCGCCAAGGAGCAATGGAACTCGGCATCGGTTTACAGCTCCAATTTCGACCCGGACTACGACAACAACTACGCGGAGGTCGTAACGGCTCCTGACACGACGGACCCAGCAGACCTCTCGGTCACTATCGATGCCCCTGCTCGTCCCGCGATGGACGAAACATTCGCTTACCGCGTGCGTGTGCAGAACAACGGTCCTTCGACCGCGCGCTCGGTAGTGGTGTCGGACTTCCTGCCGTTCGAAGTCGAGTACGTCGGGGCTTCGATGTCACCACCCTCAGGGGAGTGCGTCTCCGGTGGATATGGATACGGTTACACGGAGACGAAGCCACCACCTCCGTCCGATGGTGGAGGCACCGAGCCCCAACCCGCACCGGCAGAGAGCGGGTCTACCGAGCCCCAACCCGCCCCCGCTGAAGATTCGAGCCGCCCCTATGGCGGCGGTGAGCTCCGCTGCGATCTCGGAGACGTCGCGTCGGGAGCGACCGCGACCATCACTATCGATGTGATCCGGCGAAGTGAGTATGAGATATGGAACAGCGCGTACGCGACGACGTCGAACTATGACCCTGACGTCGAGAACGACTACGCCTCACATCTCGTCGAGGGCAAGGCCTACCCCTACCCGTGCTCGGGGACCGCCGGAACTCGTGGCGATGACGTCATCGTGATCGACGATTGTCCTGTTGCCGCGGGGGCCGGTGACGATTCCGTCGAGGTCGCCGCGGGGAGCAAGACCGGGGACACGAGGGTGTCGGCGGGTGACGGCAGTGACGACATCGTCGTCAACCTCAACGCCGCCGCGATCACTCGTCGGCGGATCGAGATCCACGGCGGCAGAGGAGCCGACAGGATCAGCATCGCGGCTGCACCCGGGGCCGGTGAACGCACCATCGTCATCTTCGGTGACCGAGGCAACGACACGATCGACGTCGACGTCGCCGCAGGCACCGACCTCAGGATCGTCGTGCGAGGTGGCGCCGGTAACGACACGGCTCGTGTGCTGACCACCCGTGGATCGGCGGATGGCGTCCCGGGCGTCTCGTTCTCAGGGGGTGAGGGCTCCGATGTCCTCCTCGGAGGGAGCGGACGCGACGTCATGCGTGGCCACCGAGGCAGGGACCGGATCGACGCCCGGGCCGGTAACGACCTCATCGACGGGGGCGCCGGGCTCGACGAGTGCCGCGGCGGGCCCGGGAGGGATTCGATCACCGACTGTTAGGACTGGGTCCCCTCTCCCATTTCTGCCCCAGCGATCGTCTCGACGATCGCTGGGGATATCCTCCGTCGTAGGGCGGAGGACTATCCGGGGGGCCGCAGATGAAGAAGTTGCTAGTTGGGCTGTGCGCGGTCGCGCTTGTGGCCGGCTCGCTTTCGGGGACCGCGGTGCCGCAAGAGGGACCTCCGCAGGTGCCGGACTTCATGAAGGCGTACTCGATCGTCCCGGCGGGTCAGGAGGGAAACGTCTCCGCCACCGAACTCATCGCGGGCGACTTCGGAGTTCACTACGCGGATCAGCTGGATATGTATGCGTCCATCGTCGCGGAAGAGAACATCACGCCGGACGAGCTCTCGAAGTTCTTCCACTCGATGCAGTTCGGGCCGGGCGAGGCGATCGAACGTACCTACAGTCCGACCGCAGGTGTGACCGTCCATCGCGATCAGCTTGGGATCCCCCACATCTATGCCGACTCCGTCGAAGCGGCTTCGTTCGCCCTCGGATACGTCGCTGCAGAGGATCGGCTCTTTCAGATGGATGTGTTCCGTCACGCGGCGCGCGGAACGCTTTCGGAGTTCGTCGGACCCGGGGCCGATGACTCGCTCCTAGCCCTGGACATAGCGACACGGCGCGAGGGCTACACCCAGGCCGAGATCGAGAGCATGTTCGCCAATCTCGACGAGCGCTTCGGCAAGGTCGGGGCGACCGTTCAGTCTGGGCTCCAGGCCTACTCGGATGGCATCAACGCGTATATGGGCGATCTGGTGACCGACCCGGCCCTGTGGGCTGAGCGCCCCGTCGAATACGAAGCGACGGGCAACCCGCTGCCGTTGTTCCCCACGCCATGGACCCCGGCGGACACGCTGTTCCTCGTGGTCCTGCAATTGCGGTCGTTCGGCGAGACCGCCGGGTCCGAACTCGAGAATGCTGGTCTCTATGCCCATCTCGTCAAGCGCCTCGGCAAGAAGGTTGGCCCGCGCGTCTATGCCGACTTCATGAGCCACAACGAGCCGCGCTCGTACACCTCGATATCTCCCCGGGACAAGAACTTCCATGGGCAGTCGCTCGGCAAGGTGGACCGTCGCTCGTTCGTCATCCCGGACAATGCAGAGCAGCTCGCCGCGACGACGATGGCGGCCGAATCTGCCCGCAACTCCTTCCTTGCGTCGCTTGGGTTCACCAAGCCTGCTTCCAACGCGATCCTCGTCTCGGCGAAGGAATCCAAGACCGGTAACCCGCTCGAGTGGGGTGCCCCACAGGTCGGGTACTCGGTTCCGCAGTTCTTCATGGACATCGACGTGCACGCTCCGGGCATGGACTTCAGGGGTCCCGCCGTCCCGGGCGCATCGGCGTTGATCCCACTGGGGCGCGGTCCGGATTACGCGTGGTCACTGACAACGGGGATGTCGGACGCAGTTGATACCCGCGTGGAATTGCTGTGCCGGCCCGATGGGACCAAGCCGACCATCAACGCGACCTCGTACAGATACAAGGGCGACTGTATCGAGATGAGCCGTCGCAACGAGAACTTCATCGTGAAGCCAACGCCGACCGCGCCGGGGGAACCGAGATTGATCAGCGAGACTTTCTACCGCACGGTCCACGGACCAGTGTTCGCGCGCGGCACCGTGAAGGGCAAGCCGGTCGCCTTCGTCAAGGAGCGCTTCTTCTGGATGCACGAGATCGACTCGATCCCGGCCTTCTACAGGTGGAACACCGAGGTGCGCTCAGTAAGAGACTTCTCGGCCGCTGCTCAGCGGTTCACGATGTCGTTCAACGCTTTCTATGCGGACTCACGTGACATCGGGTATTTCCACGTTGGCCATCTGCCCGAACGAACTAAAGGGGTCCACCCCTCGCTTCCGATCTGGGGGACGGGGCAGTGGGAGTGGAAGGGCCGGCGGTCGTTCGCGCTGCAGCCGAAGATCGTCAATCCCGGGCAGGGCTGGCTCGTGAACTGGAACAACAAGCCCGCGGCGGGATGGGACAACTACGACGACTTCAAGTGGGGGAGCGCCCAACGCGTGCGCCTGCTCGCAGATGGGATGCGCAAACTTCTGGCCGGGCCGCGCAAAGCGACGCTTGCCGGGATAGTCGACGTGGCGATAGAGGCGGCGACGCGCGATCCGAGGGGTGTGTACCTCGGGCCGAAGATGATCGGCTGGGCGCGAGCAAACGCGGGGAAGTCGGGCGCCGCAGGTCGAGCAGGGATGGTTGCCGTGGCGCGCTGGATCGCGGGCGGGGCCCATCGACGCAACCTCGACCGTGACGAGACGATGGACGAAGGCCCGGCGCTGGCGCTGTTCGACCGCTGGTACCGGATCCTGGTTCACAAGGTGTTCGACGACGAGCTCGGCGAGGATGGCTACGCGCTCATGCCTTCGCTCACCGGATACAGCCCCACTACGGGCTCGAGCTTCTTCTTCAGCTTCGCCGACTATCTCCTCAACGTGTTCGACCCCCAGGGGTCTCGCCGGCTAGCGCTTCGCTACTGCGACGTGAGGGGTACCGCCCCCAAGGAGGCATGTGCCGATCTGGTGAGGGCGTCTTTCGCCCAAGCCGTCGCCGAGCTGACCGAGGAGCAGGGCGGAGACGTCGGGAAGTGGACGGCTCCGGCCGAGAACATCCATTTCGCGGCCCAAGGGGCCGGTTCCGTCCCGGACATCCCGTGGCAGAACCGTGGAACCCACAACCACGCCGTGGAGATCTTCGGCCGCCGCCGGGGGGGTCCGGGGGGGTAGTGACGGCTTGCCGGAACGTCCCCCCGAGGCGGCGATGCCGGAGGCATCGTTCTCCGCCGGCAAGAAGGGGGGGTTAGGAAAAGGGGCAGGAAGGGCGAAATATCCCTCCCATGAGGTCTATGCGCGCGCGGGCGGCTCTCAGGCTTGTCGTCGTCCTGGTGACGGCGTGCATCGCGGCGCCCGCCCTGCCGGCGAGCTCGGCGCCCGGCCGAGGCCCTTCATCGGCACGTCCTGTCGAGGACGACCGGGGTACCAAGCTTCCCGACCTGCCGCCCGACCGCTCCACGGACTCGGGGATCGGTGATGCCACCGTCGTCGCGATCCTCGACGAGGCGTTCCCGCCCTATCACTGGGACTACGTGGCCTCGAAGATGCCCCAGGCGCGCGACGACAACGCCGCCAACGACCTTCCGCTCACCACCGCTCCCGATCGCTGGCTCCCGGGCTTTCCCGATCCGGCTTCGTTCAAGAGTTACAGACCCCTCGAGCTGTCCCTCGAGGAGAGGGATGCCCTCGCGCCGCTCCCGCCACTGATCGAGCAGGATCGCAAGGTCTGGCGGAGTGTCGAGAAGAGCACGCCCAACAGGCTCAACTACTACTGGATGCCGGGCACGAAGGTCATCGGCGCGATGCACTTCGGCGGCACGAAGATCGTGGCCGACTCGTTCAGTCACGGGACGGGGACAACGAGTGCCGCCGTCGGCAACGTTCACGGGACGTGCCCCGAATGTCTATTGCTCTTCATCTCTATCGGTAACGCCGAGAGTGCTGAGCGAGCGATCAGCTGGGCGCTCGATCAACCGTGGATCGACGTCGTCTCCAATTCCTACGGCCACAGCAACATCGAGGTCTTGGGGCAAGGGGTGGGGAAGATCTACAGTGGCTCAGACGTGGTCGCGCAGCGCAAGGCAACCGAGCGCGGACAGACGATCTTCTTCTCGGCCGGCAACGGCATCGACAACAGCTTCGCGGTTACCAACTCGACCTACATGTCGTCGCAGAAAGGACCCGACTGGATCGTGACCGTCGGCGGGGTCGGTCGCTACTCGAACGGCAGCTATGCCGGAGTTGGGCGCCCGGCGGACATCGCGGGGGTGGCGGGTGATTATCCGTCCGCGTACCAAGCGGCGACCGTCGGGAGCAGCGGCGCGATCGGGTTCGGGGGGACATCGAACGCCGCGCCCCTGATCGCAGGGATCTACTCACGAGCCCTCTATCTCGCGCGCCGTGATCTCAAGGGACCGAGTCGTGCGCAAAACGGGGAGGTGATCGCCCGAGGCGAGAACTTCGCCTGCGGGAACATACGTCCCGAATGTGAGCTCGGGGATGGGGTCCTCACTGCTCCGGAGCTGCGCACGCGCCTCTTCCTGGGCGCGGTCCACACGACTGCCGGGACGAGCGATCCCTACGACATTGCGGCGCTCCCGCCCGTCGGGGAGGAGGAGTTCCTATCCGAAGGGCACGGGAGCTATCTCGGCAGGGTGTTCGGGACCAAGGCCGACGCGTGGCTCAAGGAGTTCGAACGGCTGCTGGGCCCGCTCGAGGGAAGGGCCGCGGCATTGACCAGGCCCGCCGGTGAGGCCGAATGGATGCAGGTCGACTCTTACTGCCGGCAAGAGATGTGGGGCTTCTGGGAGGGCGGTTACTTCGTTCAGGGCAAGGTCGAGCTTCCCGGTGCGTCGGCCGACGCCCCCATCCGTTCCGCACTCGAGAACGCGTGTCCGTACCTGCCGGAACAATAGAAACGCGCTGCGTGGTTTTATCGGTCGATGGATATCAACAAGCTCACCCTTAAGTCACAAGAGGCGCTCGCGGCGGCACAGGCCCGAGCGACCGGCCTCAACCACCATCAGGTCGAGACCCTGCACCTGCTCGACGCGCTGATCGGACAGGCGGAGGGACTTGTCTATCCGCTCATCGGCAAGATGGGCGCGTCTCCGACCGTGATCAAGGGCGGTCTCGACGACCTCTATGCCAAGCGCCCCAAGGTGTTCGGCCAGGTCGAGACGTACCTCTCGCCGGGATTGAAGACTCTTCTCGAGCGCGCCCAGGAGGAGGCCGAGGGTCTCAAGGATTCCTACATCTCGACCGAGCATCTCCTGCTCGCGCTCGTTGATTCCGGAGACGACGCGGGAAGGCTTCTTGCCTCGGCCGGCATCACGCGTGACGGGATCCTCGGCGCGCTCAAAGAGGTGCGTGGGAGCCAGCGCGTCACCGACTCCACCCCAGAGGAGAAGTATCAAGCGCTCGAGCGCTTCGGCCGCGACCTTACCGAGGCGGCAAGGCGCGGCAAGCTCGATCCCGTTATCGGGCGCGACGAAGAGATCCGGCGGATCATCCAGGTCCTGTCGCGACGCACTAAGAACAACCCCGTCTTGATCGGCGAGCCCGGCGTCGGCAAGACCGCCATCGTCGAAGGCCTCGCCAATCGGATCGTCGCGGGGGACATCCCCGAATCGCTCAAGGACAAGCGGCTGATCTCTCTGGATATCGGTTCGATGATCGCCGGCTCCAAGTACCGTGGCGAGTTCGAGGAGCGCTTCAAGGCTGTGCTCAAGGAGATCGCCGATTCCGACGGGCAGGTGATCACCTTCGTCGACGAGCTCCACACGGTCGTCGGCGCGGGGGCGGCCGAGGGCGCGGTCGACGCCGGGAACATGATCAAACCGATGTTGGCCCGCGGGGAGTTGCGGATGATCGGGGCCACGACCCTCGACGAGTACAGGAAGTACGTCGAGAAGGACGCGGCGCTCGAGCGGCGCTTCCAGCCGGTCATGGTCGGAGAGCCCGCTGTGACCGACACGATCGGGATCCTGCGTGGCCTCAAGGAGAGATACGAAGTCCATCACGGTGTACGGATCCAAGATGCCGCGCTGGTTGCCGCCGCGGTGCTGTCAGACCGCTACGTCACGGGACGTTTCCTCCCTGACAAGGCGATCGACCTGGTCGACGAGGCAGCGTCGCGACTGCGCATCGAGATCGATTCCATGCCGACCGAGATCGACGTCCTCGACCGGCGCGCTAAGCAGCTCGAGATCGAGAAGGCCGCGCTGGGCAAAGAGACCGACGATGCGTCCAAGGAGCGTCTGGGCGCGATCGAATCTGAGCTCGCGCAGCTGCATGAAGAGATGGACGGGATGAAGGCGCAATGGGTCCAGGAGAAGGAAGCGATCGAGGTCAGCCGTGCCCTGAAGGCGAAGATCGAGCAGGTCAAAGGTGATGCCGAACGCGCCGAGCGCGACGGCGATCTCGCCAAGGCGGCGGAGCTTCGTTACGGGGACCTCGTGGTGCTGGAAAAGGAGCTGAACTCCGCCAACGACCGCTTGCAGGGCTTGCAGGCCGAGCGGAGTTTCCTCAAGGAAGAGGTCGACGAAGAGGACATCGCCGAGGTCGTGTCGCGCTGGACCGGGATCCCCGTGGTGAAGCTGATGGAGGACGAGGTTGAGAAGCTCGTCAAGATGGAGGACGGCCTGCACGTCCGAGTGGTCGGACAAGACGAGGCGGTAGAGGCGGTAGCCAACGCGATCCGACGTGCCCGATCGGGTCTTGGCGATCCGAACCGCCCGATCGGCTCATTCATCTTCCTCGGCCCAACGGGTGTCGGTAAGACGGAGCTGGCGCGTGCCTTGGCCGAGTTCCTCTTCGACGACGAGCGCGCCATGGTGCGCATCGACATGAGCGAGTACATGGAGAAGCACTCGGTCAGCCGCCTGGTTGGGGCGCCACCAGGTTACGTCGGATACGACGAGGGTGGCCAGCTGACAGAAGCCGTCAGGCGCCGGCCTTACTCGGTCGTGTTGCTCGACGAGATCGAGAAGGCTCACCCGGACGTCTTCAACGTGCTGTTGCAGATCTTGGACGACGGTCGTCTCACAGATGCTCAGGGGCACACGGTCGACTTCAAGAATGCGGTGGTCATCATGACGTCGAACCTTGGCTCACAGTGGATCCTTTCCGCCGACGAGACCACGGCATCCGTAGAGGAGAAGGTCCTTACGACGGTCCGCGACCACTTCAAGCCGGAGTTCCTGAACCGAGTCGACGAGATGATCGTGTTTCACCGTCTCGGTGAGGATGAGCTCGCCGCGATCGTCGACATCCAGCTCCGCAGATTGGCTGAACGGCTTGCGGTTCGCAATGTGACGCTCGACATGACCGACGATGCGCGGCGGTACCTCGCGGCCAAGGGCTATGAGCCTGCGTACGGCGCGCGCGCGTTGAAGCGCGTTATCCAGCGTGAGATGGAGAACGAGATCGCTCTCCGGCTCCTCGACGGGCGCATCCGCGAGGGCGATACCGTGCGTGTCGTGACCGAAGACGGGGGCCTCGCATTCACCTCGCCGGTCACGTCCGTCGGGTGACACCGCTCCGCCGCCTCGTCGCCACGGGTCTCTTCATCGCAGCTGCTCTTTCGGCTGCCGCGTGCGAGGTGACCTCGGTTCCATCTCAGAGCGCCAGAACCCCACGCGGCGAAGCAACTCCTCGGCCTGCGGCTACCGCGGAGGAGCGCCTTCCCATCGCGCCCACCCTCAAGATCATCAACGCCGGCCTCGGCAGCAGCTCTGCGAGGATCCGCAAAGCGATCGGGGACCTCAAGGCGATCCGTCTCTGGGACGACCTCACCGACCACCTCTACGTTGTCAAGGTCGCCACGCGCCCCGGGCTCGAGGAGGTTCCGCCCGACGGCCATCTTGCCGACGCTTACCTTCGCGGCTATATCGACGACGACGGTCAGGGGGCGATCTGCGACGTCCTGGTTTTCCCGGCCGCCATACGCCGCGATCGGGATAACTGGGCCCTCTATTACAGCCAGGGGCGGATCGACCGGCCGGCACCGGCCATCCGTGACTACTGGGCGGCCATCCTCGGCCACGAGCTGGCGCATTGCCTCGGCCACGGTAAAGGGGAGAAGGTTGCGACCCGCTGGGAACGCAAGGTGCTGTCCAGGATCGAGGCGTTCGAGGGTCCCCGGCGCTCAAGCAAAGGTTGATGCTCTGGCCGCCGGTGACGACAGCCCTCTTTTCATCGGGTCGCTACGAACGCGGGTGCCGGCACATCCTTGAGACCCACCACGACGCCCAAGCCGCCGAGGCCGCCGGGATCTGTGAGGGTGCCTAGACCTCCCCTGCGCGAGAGAGCTCGGATCGCGCCCGCGCCGTCGCCGCGCGCGAGCGCGGCATCGTGAACCGATCGCAGCGAGGCATCGAGCTCGGCCAGACCTAGATGCCGGAGCACGTCGCGCTGGGGGAGCGGACCGTGAGTGTCCAAGCCCCTTCGCCGCAATGCCCCGACGACCGCCGTCCAGTTCACGTGCGCGGTGATGTCCTGCTCGCCGGGTCGAACGAGGGGGTCATCACCGGCGCCGGTGTCTGAATACGTCACCAGCGTTCCGGCGGGACGCGCCGCAAGCGCGCTCGCCCCGTCCCCGTAGTCGATGACGATCACGGCACCGCGCTCGAGAACGTCGCCTGCTCGCGCGACGAACGACTCGGCCGCGAGTCCTACCTCCATGACGTGGCCGTCGGGAAGCTGAACTCCACAGCGATCGAGATAGTCGTGCAGCTCGCGACCATGCAGCGGCAACGCGATCAGTTCGAGATCGTTCCCCGAGGAGGTCACGCACAGCTCTTCCAGGGCGTCGCCCGTGCGTTGCACGAGGTGGACCGGCAGGTTGTCGAGGAGCTCGTGCGCGACCACGCACCCGTTGATCGCATCGAGGTCGTCCAACGATTCGACCCAGGCCACCGAAACCGGGGAGGCTTCGAGTCGCGCCTGTTGTCTCGTCCGAGCTTCTACCGTGCGTTCCACCAAGACGTAGTGGAGACAGGGGGCGAGATCGGGTGAGAGCGAGTCGGTGATGCCGGCGGCGAGTCCTCCTTCGCCGGGCCCAACTTCGACCAGGGTCCATCTCGATGGCGCGCCCGCGGCCCGCCATAGCTGTTCGATCGCTCGAGCCCACAGCGCGCCGAAGCCGGGATCCAGTTCCGGTGACGTCACGAAGTGTCCGGTCCATCCGGTTCGGGCCCGACCGCCCCCGTAGTAACCGAGCCGAGGATGGTAGAGCGCGAGCTGCATGTACGCGCCGAACGGCATGGGACCACCCTCCTCGATCCTCGTGGAGATGAGGCGCTCGAGCTCGTTCATAAGGGGATCAGGCGTTCGAGCGCGGCTTCGCGGCTGCCTTGGGGATCGACGCCGACGCTCGTTCTGCCGCCGCGCCCATCTTGCGGTACCAATCCCGCTTGTCCTCGGCGGTGCGGACGTTGGCGAGGGCGTCGGCGACCACCCGGAGCACCAACGAGTGCTCGGCCCGGTGGGCGTAGAGGGCGATCAATCGGTCATAGGGCCCCGTCGAGTCGAATCCTGCCGCAACCGCGGACTCGTACTCGGCAATGGCGTCATCGATGCGGCCCAGCTGTTCGAGGTTCTGGCCGCGCAAGTAACGCTGCACCTGGGCCACGGGGTCTTCGGCTCCACTCATATGATGAATGGAAACACAGCCACGTTGAGGAGGCTCCCAACGCTTTCCCGCATCGCCGGACTGGTCGCGCTTGTCGTGATCTGTCTTGCGGGCGCGCCTGCCTCGCCTGCAGATGCTCAGACGATGGGCGAGATAACCGACGCTGACCGAGAGGCGATCGCCGAACTGCTCGAATCTCGGGCGCGTAGCACGCTGCAGCGAGACCTTCAGACGTTCATGTCGACCGTGGATCCGACGTCCAAGAGCTTCGCGGCCCGACAGCGAGAGTTGTTCGACGGCGCTTCGCTGGTCCCGTTCGAGAGCTACACACTGGAAGCGGTTTGGGATCGCTACGGCGACATGAGACGACCCTCGGACGCCGACCGCTATCAAGATGCCGACAACATCTCGATCCCGGTGGTCGAAGAGCGTTATCGCATCCAGTCCCAGGACGAGTCCGATGTGGTTGAAGAGCTGTTCCTTACGTTCGTGAAACGAGATGGGCGATGGCTGGTCGCGGCCGATGACGATCTCAACGACCTTGGGTTCCTCTCCGCTCGCCACGTATGGGACTACGGGCCGGTTCAACTCGAGAATCATGGTCGGTTCACGACGCTTACTCCCACATGCTGTCCGGGCGTTCCGGCACGCCTGCTCGATGTCGCCGAGGCGGGCTACGAGCGCGCGTCGCGGTTCTGGAGCGGCGCCCGGCCCAAGCGCGTCCTCGTCATGGTTCCGGCTGATGGAGTGCAGCTGAAGCGGATCCTCCAAGCCACGTTCGACATCGATGACTTCGTGGCATTCGCTCTGTCGTTCGTCGACCCGACAAACGGCTTTTCGTATTCTGGACCACGGATCATCTTCGGGCCCGGCGCGTTTGGTGGCGACAGCTCGGGCCGGATCCTGAACATCATGGCTCACGAGCTCCTGCACGTGATGACGCGGCCCGCGTCGAGCGTGTTCGTTCCGATCTTCCTCGAGGAGGGGTTCGCGGACTACACAGGCCATGATGCGGATCCCGGCGCGCTAGGGCATCTCCGGTCCGTCGTCGCTTCCGGCGAGTTCGACGGTGAGTTCCCCGAGGACTATGAGTTCACGACCGGCGACTCGCTCGACATCTACACCAGCTACCAAGAGGGTCATTCGGCGGTGCGCTATTTCGTCGAGCAGTGGGGCCTTGCGAACTTCAACCGGTTCTATCTCGATCTAGGGGGGCGCCGCATCGAGCCCGGCGTCACCCGATACCACGTCGACGCGGCGATGCAGGACACGGTCGGTGTCGGCTTCGATGCCTTCGAGCGCGGGTGGGCGAGTAGCATCAACTCATAGTGAGCGTTCGGGTTAGCGGTGATGGAGTTCGCGACGGCTTCGCGTTGGCGAAGGACGAAAGCGCGCCCGGACCGGTCGCCCTCGTGGTGGACGGCGCACAGAAGGACCTGGCCTACGTCGCTCCCGAAGGGGCCGAGGTAGAGGTCGTTACGCAGACCGACTACCTCGGGCGCGAGGTGATGCGGCATTCGACGGCTCACGTAATGGCACAAGCCGTACTGAAGCTGTGGCCGGAGGCGAAGTACTCGATCGGGCCTCCGATCGAGGACGGTTTCTATTACGACTTCGAGGTCGATCGTCCGTTCACCCCCGAGGACCTAGAACGCATCGAGGCCGAGATGCGAATCATCGTCAAGGCCAACCAACGTTTCGAACGCGAAGAGATCGACCGTGCCGTCGCTCTCGACCTCTTCTCCGACCAGCCTTACAAGGTCGAGATCATCGAGGGCGTCGCCGAGGGCGCCGACGCGCTCGATCGTGAGGGCGCGGAAGGTCCGGTTATCTCGGTCTATCGCAACGTCTCTTCCGACGGCAACGTCGCCTACGTTGACCTGTGTAGAGGCCCCCATGTACCGGGGACCGGCCGGATCAAGGCGTTCAAGCTTTTGCGTTCGTCTGGGGCGTACTGGCGTGGTGACGAGAAGCGACCGATGTTGCAGCGCATCTACGGAACCGCGTGGGAGTCGAAAGACGCTCTCGAGGCATATCTGCATCGCCTCGAAGAGGCCGAGCGGCGCGACCACCGCAAGCTCGGCCGTGAGCTCGAGCTGTTCTCGTGGTCCGAGGAGCTCGGCCCGGGCCTTGCGTTGTGGCACCCGAAGGGCGCGATCGTGCGCAAGACGCTCGAGGACCTGTCGCGTCAGATGCATCTCGAACGTGGGTATCAGCCTGTGTTCACGCCGCATCTCGGCAAGGGGACGTTGTGGGAGACGAGCGGTCACCTCGACTTCTACCGAGAGAACATGTTCCCCTCGATGGAGCTCGAGGGCGCCGAGTACTTCGCCAAACCGATGAACTGTCCCTTCCATGCCCTCATCTACCGTTCCCGCACTAGGTCGTATAGAGAACTGCCGGTCCGGCTGTCGGAGCTCGGAACGGTTTATCGGTACGAGCGGTCCGGGGTCCTCCACGGCTTGTTGCGCGCACGTGGCCTCACCCAGGACGACTCACACATCTTCTGCAGGCCCGATCAGGTCGTGGATGAGCTCGTTGGCGTCATCGACTTCTTCCGCGATCTCTATTCGACAGTGGGTCTTGGGCCCGACTCGGTGCGGTTCTCGACCAAGCCCGCGAAGGCCGTTGGTTCCCAGGAGCTCTGGGACCTTGCCGAGGATGCGATCCCTAAGGCGCTTGAACGTGCGGGCCTCGAGTACCAGATCGACGCAGGAGACGGCGCGTTCTACGGGCCAAAGATCGACATCGACGTCAAGGATGCGATCGGTAGGTCGTGGCAGGTGTGCACCGTCCAGGTGGACTTCCAGACGCCAGACCGTTTCGGTCTCGAATACACCAATGAGAAAGGCGAGAGGGCGCGTCCGGTCATGATCCATCGCGCGCTGTTCGGATCGATAGAGCGCTTCATCGGTGTGTTGACGGAACACTTCGCCGGCGCGTTCCCGGCGTGGCTCGCCCCGATCCAGGCTGCCGTCATTCCTATCGCCGATAGGCACAACGAGCACGCGGTCACTGTCGATGCCGCGCTGCGCGGGCGGGGCCTTCGTTCGATCGTGGACGACTCCGACAACACGATCGGAGCAAAGATCCGTCACCACCAGATGCAGAAGATCCCCTACATGCTGATCGTCGGCGACAAGGAGGTCTCGTCGGGAACCGTGTCGGTCCGGCATCGCACCGGGGAAGAGCGTCATGACGTACCCATCGCAGACTTCGCCGATGAACTGGCGAACGAGGTCGAGGGTCGCCGAGTCACCCACGGTGCGTGAAGACGGTGGTCTCGACCTGGAGCGCCTCTGGCGTCCATGGCGGATGCAGTACGTGAGCACGGCTGCGGGGAAGGACCAGGGGTGCATCTTCTGCGATCATCTGGCAGAGGCGGATGACATCGCCGCGGGCATCCTTCACCGGACGTCGTCGTGCTTCGTGATAGTCAACGCGTTCCCCTACAACACCGGGCACCTGATGGTCGCGCCGATCCATCACGTCGCAGAACTCGACGCGTTGTCACCCGAGACGCGTGGCGACCTGATGGAGCTCGTGACGAAGACAGTGGCGGTCGTAAAGGAAGGCTTCGAGCCGGAGGGATTCAACGTCGGGATCAATCTCGGCGCCGCCGGGGGGGCCGGGGTCCCGGGCCACCTCCACGTACACGTCGTCCCGCGCTGGGTCGGCGACACCAATTTCATGTCTACGATCGGCGGAGCGAAGGTCCTCCCCGAGTTGCTCGCCGACACCGCGGCGAGGTTGAGAGGGTTGTTCTAGGGCTCAGTGGGCGTTGGCGCGTTCAGCCGCGGCGGTGAGGATCTTCTGGGTCAGCTCATGCGGCACCTCTTGGTAGTGCGAGAACCCCCACGAGAACGTCCCCTTGCCGCCCGTCATCGAACGCAGATCGGTCGCGTAATGCGTGACTTCGGCGAACGGGACCTTGGCTTTGACTATCTGGCGGCCCGTGCCGACCGTGTCGATCCCCTCGGGGATGCCCCGCCTCTTCTGGAGGTCACCCATGATGTCGCCGGTGAACTCTTCGGGAACCATGACGTCGAGGCTCCACACCGGCTCGAGCAGGGTGACGCCGGCCTTGTCGATCGCATCCTTCATCGCAGCGGAGCCGGCGAGCTGGAAGGCCATGTCGGAAGAGTCCACCGAGTGGAACTTGCCGTCGTAGAGCTCGACCTTGAGGTCGATCATCGGGTAGCCGGTTCCGACCCCGCGCTCCATCGCGGCGACGATGCCTTTCTCGACCGACGGGACCCACTGGCTCGGGATCGAGCCTCCGAAGATCTTGTCATCGAAGACGAAGCCTCCGCCGCGCGGGAGCGGCTCGACTCGGATGTTGCAGACCCCGTACTGACCGTGGCCCCCCGACTGCTTGACGTGGCGGCCGAGCGCTTCAGCTTTGCCTTTTAGCGTGGATCGGTAGGGGACGATGAAGGGAACCTCTTCGACCTCGACCGAGAACTTCCGCTTGAGACGCTCGAGCACGACATCGAGGTGGGCATCCCCCATGCCCCACAGGATTGTCTGATGGGTTTCATCGTTGCGTTCCAGCCGCAGTGACGTGTCCTCCTCGATGATCTTGTGAAGCCCGATCATGAGCTTGTCCTCGTCGCCCTTCGTCTTCGGTTGGATGGCCTTGGGGAGAAGGGGCTCGGGTGCCTCGATCCTCGGCAGGACGACGGGCTCGGCCTTATCGGCGATCGTGTCGCCGGTGGACGTGTGCGCGAGCTTGGCGACCGCCCCGATATCTCCCGCAACGACCTCGGTTAGAGGCTCTTGGGTCTTTCCCCGCATCGTGAAGACGTGCCCGACGCGCTCCTCGGTCTTGTGTGTCGCGTTGTAGAGCGGAGCGTCGCCCTTCAGCGTGCCCGAATAGACGCGGAAATAGCTGACGCGCCCGACGTAGGGGTCCGTCATCGTCTTGAAGACCAGAGCCGCTAGGGGAGCATCGGGTTTTGCCTCGCGGGCGCCGTTCTCGGTCTCGATCGGTACACGGTCCAGGGGAGAGGGGCCCGCGGCGACGATGATGTCGGCCAGACGATCGATGCCGATCAACTTGGTAGCGGCGCCGACGACGACGGGGTAGACGGACGCGCTCGACAAGCCATCGTGTAGCGAGCTCACGATCTCGTCGCGGGTTAGCTCACCACCCTCGAGGTAACGGGTGAGGAGCTCATCGTTGGTCTCCGCGACGGAATCCAGCAGCGCGGTGCGTACCTCGTCGACGCGCTCTTGACGTTCACCGGGGATGTCGACCTCTTTGGAGTTGCCCTGCTCGTCATATTCGAACGCGGCGACGTCGATCACAGAGATGACGCCCTTGAAGTCGTGCTCTCGGCCGAGCGGGAGGGAGATCGGCGCGATGCCCATCCCGAACGCTTCCCGCATCTGGTCGAGCGTCCGACGGAACGAAGAGTTCTCACGATCGACCTTGTTGACGAGGACGATGCGAGGAAGGTTGAGCTCGTCCGCGTATCGCCACGCGACCTCGGTCTGTACCTCGACGCCTTCGACCGCGGACACAACGAAGATGGCCAAATCTGCGACGCGCATAGCGGCACGCAGGTCGCCGATGAAGTCCGCGTAGCCCGGAGCGTCGAGAAGGTTGATCTTGTGGCCATCCCATTCGAACGGAGCCAGGGCGGTCGAGATGGAGATCTGCTTCCGGATCTCTTCCTCGTCGAAGTCGCAGACCGTGTTCCCCTCGGCGATCTTGCCCATCCGCGTGGTGGCTCCCGATCGGAACAAGAAGGCCTCGGACAGAGATGTCTTTCCCGACCCTCCGTGTCCGACGAGCACAACGTTACGGATGTTCTCGGTGGCGTAGCTCTTCACGCTGTCCCCTCCCGTAAGCCTGAAGCCTGTCCGGCGCCCGCGAGCGTCGAAGCATCGTATTAGGTGGCCTGGCTATCATGCGGCCGTGCTCGACTCGAAGATCCGGCCGCTGTGGGACCGGGTGATGCGCCCTGTCGGTCGAGGGCTGGTGCGGACCAAGGTCAGTCCCGACGCCATCACCTTTGCGGGCGTCGCCCTCCAAGGGTGGGCGGCCTACCAGATCGTGGAGGGCGGGCTCGTTGCCGCCGGTCTGATCAGCATCGGAGCCGCCCTTGCCGACGTTCTCGACGGAGCGGTCGCCAAGGCGCGCGGGATCACGAGCAACTTCGGCGCCGTCCTCGACTCGGTAACGGATCGCATCAGCGATGCCCTCCTTTTCCTTCCGGTCGCGTGGCTCTACGGCGTCGCGCCCGACAAGCCCGAGCACGATGAGCCGTGGCTCGCCGCGGCTGCGATGGTGGCTCTCGTCGGTTCCTTCCTCGTTCCCTATGTCCGCTCGAAGGCGGAGAGCTTCGGTTACGACTGCAAGGTCGGTATCGCCGAGCGGGCTGAGCGAGTGCTCCTCGTCATCGCCGGGCTCTTGTTCGACATCCTGCTGTACGTCGTCCCGCTTATCGCCGTGCTGTCCGTCATCACGTTCGTGCAGCGCATGTTGCACGTTCGACGGCAGGCGAAGGGTGACACCGGCTGACGTGAGCTCACGCCGAGGCCGGCCCGACGACGAGGGCCGGCTGATCCAGCTGGTCTATTACGCGTACGTCGGCGGATCTGCCATCGCCCGCTTGATACCGGAGCGGATGGCGTACGGGATGGCCCGAACCCTCGGTCGCTTCGCAGCGAAGCGTTCGAAGCGCCGAGGCACCGTCGCTCGGAATCTCGCGCTCATCACGGGCAAGCACGAGGGGTCCGAGGAGAACGAAGCTCTCGTTCGCTCCGCATTCGAGTCGTACGCGACCTACTGGCTCGAGACCTTCAGGTTCGTGCGCGAGGACCAGGACTTCTTCCTGCACCATGTTCGCTCGGACACACTCGATCGGATCGCCGGTGTTCAGGCGCGCGGCAAGGGCGCGATCGTCATCGTCGGTCACCTCGGAAATTGGGACGCAGCCGGCGCGTGGGTAGGGGCGACGGGACGGCGGCTGGTGACCGTGGCCGAAGTGCTCAGGCCGCGCCGGATGTTCGAATTCTTCTCCGATCATCGGGCGAAACTGGGCATGACGATCTATCCCGCGCAGAAGGGCGCCACCGAGGACCTGATCGCAGAGGTGGAAGCCGGCGCGGTAGTCGCGATACTCGGTGATCGCGATCTGAAGGGGACCGGGATCCCCGCTCGCTTCTTTGGGGTGGAAACGACATTTCCGCGTGGACCTGCGCGCGTCGCCCTCGCCACCGGGGTGCCGTTGCTCGTGGCCGGCGTGTACTCGATGGTGCACCCCGACGGGGTCCGAGGGTGGCGCGTCGACATCAGTGAACCGATCGAGCTCCCTTCGGGTCCGGATGCCGCCGAAGAGTTGACCCAGGCGTATGTCGAGAGGCTGGAGGGATACGTCGCCGCTGTGCCGGAGCAGTGGCACGTCTTCCAACCGTTCTGGCCGACGGAGGGCAAGTGAGGATCGCGCTCGTGTGTCCCTACGCATGGGACCGACCCGGCGGTGTGCAATCGCATGTCCGGTCGCTCGCCGGTGTGTTGCGTCGCCGCGATCACGAGGTCCTGGTGGTCGCGCCCAAAGCAGACCCGAACTCGCGCGGCGAGGAGGGCACCACACTTTTGGGACGCGCCGTCGGCATCCCGGCCAATGGGTCGGTTGCGCCCATAACCTTCGGACCGCTCGCGGCTGCCGGGGTGCGCTCTGCCCTGAAGGGTTTCCGCCCGGAGGTCTTGCATCTTCACGAGCCGCTGATCCCGAGCACCTCGTTGCACGCGCTGATGTTGTCGCGGACACCCGCGCTGGGGACGTTTCACGCGGCGTCGGGATCGAGTGCGGGGTATCGGGTTGCGGGCATGGTGCTCGAAAGAGCGGTTCGTCGCCTTGCCATTAGGAGCGCCGTCTCTGAAGCAGCGCGCGCGTTGGTGATGCGCTACTTCCCGGGGACCTACGAGATCACCCCCAACGGGATCGATCTCGAGCCGTTCTTGAAGGCCTCCCCAAGGGCGCGCAACGCTCCTCAACGGTCGGTTCTGTTTCTGGGACGTCTGGAGAAGAGGAAAGGTCTGGAGGTCCTCATCAGAGCCGCAGCCCGCACGGGCCATCCACCGGAGATCACGGTGGCGGGGGAGGGCCCCGAAGAGACGCGTTGTCGCGCTCTCGCGCGCGACCTCGGCGTCCCATGCGAGTGGCGCGGGGAGGTAGCGACCGCGGAGCTACCGAGGCTGTATCGGTCCGCGACTGTCTACTGCGCGCCGAGCCTCGGCGGCGAGTCGTTCGGCATCGTCCTCCTTGAAGCGATGGCGTCGGGCGCGCCCGTCATCTGCTCGGACCTCGACGGCTACCGCATGGTCGGAGGAGATGCGGTTCGCCTTGTGCCCCCGGGGGATCATGTCGCGCTCGCCGGAGCGCTCGACGATGTTCTGGGAAACGAGCGGAAGCAGGCTGCACTCCGGCGCGCCGGTCGCGAGCGAGTGAAGAGCTTCGACTGGGGCGCTCTCGTCGAGGACGTCGAGGAGTTGTACTTGCGCGCTACCGGGCACAAAGGGGGGTAACGCGACAAAGCGCCCGCACCTGAATCGCGAGCGCTCGGTCGAACATCGCCCTTGAGGTTCGCCCGTGTTGCTAGCAGGAGCTCAGTCTCGCCGCTCTGTTCGGGGGTTTCGCCGCTCCCGGCCCCTTCCCTGTTGCATCCGGCATGGAATTTATTCCCGGACAGGCGAAAAGGGGGGCACAACAAGATGAGCTTCTACTCGTACAGTAGTTGCTCATGAGGTTGAGGGTGGATGAGCTCGCGGCACGTGCCGGTGTCAGTGTCGATACCGTGCGGTTCTATCAAGCGCGGGGCCTGTTGCCCCCACCCGAGCGGGACGGGCGCGTCGCGTGGTACTCGGGCGACCACCTCGACCGACTCGGTCGCATCCGAAAGCTGAAGGACGACGGCTTCAACCTGACCTCGATCAAGCGCCTCCTCGCCGACGACCTCGACCCCGCGGATGCAGCTCTCGTCTCGGCCGTCGCCCGCTCGGGGGCCGCGGAGCGGCACCTCACCCTCGAGGGCCTTGCGGGCGCGACGGGGATCTCAGCCGCCGTCCTCGGAGCGATCGAGAGGGAAGGGCTGCTGTCAGGCTCCCGGGCCGAGGATGGGACGGTGACCTACCCTGAGTCCGAGGTCGAGACCATCCGAGCCGGGCTGCGACTCCTCGAAACGGGCCTCCCCTTGAGCGAGCTCCTCGCCCTAGCGCGCGAGCACGACGCGGCGATGCGGCCGGTGGCGGCGAAAGCAGTGGACATGTTTCTGACCTTCGTCCGGGATCCGATCAGGGCGGCTGGTGACGAGGACGCGGCAGGAAGCCAGCTCGTGGCTGCGTTCGAGACGATGCTGCCCGCCGCGACCGCTTTGATAGCGGGACACTTCCGCCGGTTGCTTCTCGAGGCCGCAGAAGAGCGGATGGCGGGCGAGGACGCGCCTCAACCCGGTGGGTAGGCGGGAGGTAGGCGGAGGGGACCTTCCTCCTCAGGCCACCAAGGCGACAGAGGTACGAGCGATGTTCGATCGCATCGCGCCTCGATACGACCTCGTGAACCGCGTGATGACCTTCGGCCTCGACAGACTGTGGCGGCGACGCGCGGTCGCAGCGCTGCGACTTCAACCCAGTGCAAGAACCCTCGATGTCGCGTGTGGCACAGGTGACCTGTGTACCGAGCTCCAGCGCGTCGGGTTCTTCGCCATCGGCTGCGACCTCTCGCTCGGGATGCTGCGATCGGCTACGACGAGCGCGCCGTTGATCCAGTGCGACGCCCTCCGCCTTCCGTTCGAGAGTGGGTCGTTCGACGGGGTCACGTGTGGGTTCGCGCTGAGGAACGTAGTCGACATCACGGCGGTTGTGTCCGAGCTCGCGCGCGTCACACGCCGTGGCGGAAGAGTTTCGGTGATCGAAGTGGCGCAACCGCGGGCACGCATCTTGCGGGCCGGCCACGGCTTCTACTTCAATCGCGTGGTGCCACTGATCGGCCGTGCGCTTTCGGACGGCCCCGCGTACCGCTATCTCCCCAAGTCAGTCACGTACCTGCCGCCGCAACTCGAGCTGCTGACGATCTTTCGGGACGCGGGATTCCCCGACGCGTTCAGCTCGCCCCTCGGCGTGGGAGCGGCGCAGCTCATCACTGCGACAAGGGAGTGAAGACGCGAGGGGTCGTCGCGCGCACTGTCGAGCTAAGGGACGAAACTGATGTGTTCGGGGTCCTGGCGCGACCCGACGGTCGTCTGTGGAGGCGCGACGGTCTGACGATCGCCGCATGGGGGGAGCATGTCCGCATACCGGTCGAGCGTGACCGGACGCGGTTCCAGCGCGCCTCGGCAGATCTCGATGGTGTGTGGGAGACGATCTCCTGGGATGAAGGCGCCCCCCCGATCGCGTACGGGAGCTTCTCGTTCGACGAGAGCTCGCCCGATTCGATCCTCGTTGTGCCTTCGGCGTGGATCACCTCGGACGACGCCGGGATCCGTCTCACAACTCTCGGAGACCACGAGGTCGCGGTCCCACGACGTCCCCCTACTTCGAGCCCCGACCGGATCCGCTACGCGGGTTCGACGCTCCCGGAGACCGAGTGGCTCGAAGCAGTCGATGAGTCGTTGCGCGCGATCGATACGGGCGCTCTTCAGAAGGTCGTGCTGTGCCGTGACGTACTGGTGTGGTCCAAGAGTCCCTTCGACCTGCCTTCACTCGTCGAGCGGCTATGCGAGGCATACCCGGCGTGCTACGTGTTCGCCTGTGATGGCCTGGTGGGGGCGTCGCCCGAGCTTCTCGCGAGGACGACCGGGGGGGTGGTCTCGTCGATCGTTCTTGCCGGGACCGCCGCGCGTGGTGGTGACGGCGATGCGGATGACCTTCTGGGTGCAGCCCTCCTGGCTTCCGACAAAGATCTGAGAGAGCACGACTTCGCGGTCGCCTCGGTGCTGCGGGCCCTCGACGGCCACATGCTCGATGTCACGGTCGATGGGCCTCAGCTTCTGCGCCTCGCCAATGTCCAGCATCTCGCCACGCGGGTCGAGGGCCGCGCCCTTGAGGCGACAAAGGCTCTCGAGGTGGTGGGATGGCTCCATCCGACCGCCGCGGTGTGCGGCACTCCGACGCAACCAGCGATGGACATCATTCGTTCATCAGAGAGGATGGACCGCGGCCGCTATACGGGCCCGGTCGGGTGGATGGATGCGACCGGTGCGGGGGAATGGGCCATTGCGTTGAGGTGCGGCCAATTCCAGGATGGGCGTGGGCGTATCTTTGCCGGCTCGGGCATAGTGGAAGGCTCCGAGCCGGAGCGGGAGCTCGAGGAAACGCGGTTGAAGTTGCGGGCGATCCGTTCGGCCCTCGAAGGGCGGACGGTCGGTGGGGCGGAGCTGTGAATAAGGAGGACTCAATGGCACGGACCCGATCGGGTACGGCAAGGCTGACTTTTGCTCTGGGTGCTGCGGTCGCGATCCTCATCGCCCTCGTGCCGAGTGCGATCGCGGCGACGCCGGCCGCGGACTACCGCTTCCAGAACACTCTCACGACGTCTGAGGGGACCGCACCCGCGCTCGAGCATGCGGGCGCGCCCGGCAACACATTTGAGAATGAGACCGTAAACGGCGTCTCGCGGATGGTTTTGAGGTTCCTCGAAGGCGGGGGTGTCCTGCTACGTGGGGCGTCGAGCGTCATCCCTGGCGACAACTACACGATCGCGGCCTTGATCCGGTTCGACCAAGAGTCGGGCTACCAGCGCATCGCCGACTTCAGAGACGGCGCCGACGACACCGGCTGGTACAGCCATAACGGGTTCCTCAGCTTCTTCCCCGGCGTCGAGGGAGCCGACAAGCTCTTGCCGTCGAACCGGTGGGCACAGGTCGTCCTTACGCGGGACGCGGCATCGAAAGTCGTCACCGGTTACGTCGACGGCGTCCAGCAGTTCGACTTCACAGACTCGAGCGACCTGGCGATCGTAGATCCCGAGTTCGACGTGCTGCGTTTCTTCATCGACGACGCGGCCGTCAGTGGGGAGGTCAGTTCCGGATCCATCGCCCGTCTCCGGCTCTATCCAGCGCCCTTGACCGCGACGGAGGTCTCCCAGCTCGAAGACAACCAGCCCCTCCCGGGCACGACCACCGAGGAGCCGCCGGTCGTCGAGGCGAACGTCACGATCAAGTACAACGGTGAGTACTTCAATGGATATGTCCGGCCGCAAGGCGAGGATGGGAACCCGCCACCTCGGCCCCCGCGTCAGATTCGGCAGCCTTCACCGGCCCCGACTGAGACCGCGACGCCGGCCCCCTCGCCGTCCCCGACTCAGACGGTCGATCACAGCGACCTGTGTGACGACGGCCGACGTATCGTGGTCAAGAAGGAGCGGCCGGGTAGGGACGAAGTTGTCGGGAAGGACAGGTCCAACTACCGCGGCTACTGGCGCGTCACCGAACCCGACGCCGCCGGCGTCTACTACACGGTCGCCAAGAAGAAGGTCGTCGAACTCGACACTGGAACCGTTATCTGCGCTCGGGCACGCTCACAGGGTCTCAGACCTCCTCGACAGTAGCGGCAACAGCGTCCCACAGCTGCCGGTGCAACTCGGCGTTCTTGTCGCGATCCGTTCGGATCTCGACGAGCTGTAGGCCTCCTTCGGTCGCGGCGGCATCGATGGCATCACCCAGTGCGGGGGCCGCTGAGATCGATCGGTGACCGCATCCTTCAGCGCGCGCCAGCGCTGAGAGCTCGTAGCCATGCGGGGTGCCGAACAACGACTCGAAGGACTCCTCGAAGGCGCGCTGGGGGAGGAATGTGAAGATCCCGCCCCCGTCGTTGTTGATGACGACGATGACGAGATCGATGTCGCCGGCGCGCGCTATGGCGAGGCCGTTGCGATCGTGCAGAAGGGAGAGGTCGCCGGCCAGCGCGACGCACGGGCCTGCCGAGGCGTGCGCGATGCCGGTCGCGGTCGAGACGAAGCCGTCGATGCCGTTCGCTCCTCGATTGCCCAGGACGCGGAGGCCCTCGCGAGGGGCCATGAACCAGTCGAGGTCCCTCACCGGCATGCTCGACCCCACGACGAGCGTCGATCCCGACTCCAGGTGGGAGGCGAGGTCTCGGGCGGCGCGCGGTTCCGAAGGAACATCGGAAGCGTCGAGGGCCGCGTCGATAGCGGCCCGTGCCCCGCGCTCGGCCGCGATCCACCCATCGAGCCAGGCACCGTCGGCGCGCCCCGGGATCTGCGCGGCGCACTCCCGGAGGAGGTCGGATGGGGACGCGTGTACCAACAGCGACGCCGAGCGAGAGGGGTCCAGCCATTCGCCGTGCTCGTCGATGAGGGCGAGTGTTCCGGCGCGTCCGATCGCGCCGATGAGCGCCTTGGAGGTCATGCCTCCTCCTACCTGCACGACCGCATCGAATCCATGACCCTCGGCGAAGCGTTCGGACCGAAGGAGCGCGTCGACCATCGAGATCGCAGTGGTTCCTCGACGTGCCCCGGAAAGGGGTGAGGCGAACACCGGCCACCCGGCGGCAAGCGCGACCGCTTCGACCGAGCCGGGATCGACGTCCGCATCGCCGATCACCAAAGCTCCCCTGAGGTTTGCTGCGAATATCGAGGCGAGCGCATCGATCTGCTCAGCTGCAGGTCCCCCAACGCCGGCCGAGTGTCCGGTCCAGGGCGCGCCGCCCGGCCTGCCGGGTGGAACGTCCGTTCCGTCATCTGGGACGAGGGGCTCACGCAACGGCACGTTGATGTGCACCGGCCCTCGTGGATATGCGGCGCTCGCGGCCACCGCCCGGCATGCCAGGGTGCGCCAGTAGGGAACCAGCTCATCCGCGCCTTCAGGTGTTCCCGCGTCGACGAACCAGAGCGGGTACGAGCCGTAGAGCTTGCCCTGATCGATCGTCTGGCCCGCGCCCGTGTCGCGAAGCTCCGGCGGTCGATCCGCCGTCAAGACGATGAGTGGGACGTGGGCATGGCGGGCCTCGACGACCGCGGGGAAGAAGTTCGCCGCCGCGGTGCCGGACGTCGATACGACGACCGAAGCACGACCCGACGCCTTGGCGACGCCCAGCGCGAAGAACGACGCCGATCGTTCGTCGAGCACGATGTGTACCGAGATCGACGGGTGATCATGGAGAGCCATCGCGAGCGGTGCGGAGCGAGACCCCGGTGACAACGCCGCGTCGGTGACTCCGTTGCGCGCGAGCTCGTCTACGAAAACCCGTGCGAACGTCGTCGAAGGGGATGTCATCGGTGCGCCCACCCCTCGGCCGCTCTGAATCTCGCCATGATGATGTCGCGCTCTTCCTCGCCGGCTGCGACCTCCTCCAGCTTTGCCTCGTCCGGAGTAACACGCCGCACACCCAGCCAGCCTCCCTCTGGAAGGAGGGGCTCATCGGTCACATCGGCAGCAAGAAGCGCCGCGGTGCCGAGGCCACACGCACCTCCGAGCTCGGGCAGAGCTGCCGCGAGTGCTAGGCCGGCACTCAACCCGACAGACGTCTCGACCGCTGAGGACACCACTGGGGGGAGCCCGATGGCCTCCGCGATCGCCAGCGCGCGGCGGACACCCCCGAGGGGCTGCACCTTCAAGATCGCTAAGTCGCACGCGTCCCCGATACCTTCGAGGTGAAAGGGATCTGGGGCGCGACGGATCGATTCGTCGGCCGCGAGCGGAACGTCGACCTGCAGGCGAAGTTCCGCCAGCTCTACGAGGGTTTCGACGGGTTGCTCGACATATTCGAGATCGAAACGCGCCAACTCGCGTATCTCCTTGGTGGCAGTCGCGACATCCCATGCACCATTGACGTCGATGCGGATGTGCCCGGCCGGACCGAGCGCGTCCCTCACCGCAGCGACGCGCTCCCTGGACCCTCGGTCGCCTACCTTCACCTTGACCGTCGAGCACCCCGAGGCACGCACGAGCGCGTGTGCGGCCTCCGGACCGACCGCGGGGACTATGGCGTTGACCGGAACCTTCTCCCGGACCGGCTCGGGCCATGGTTGCGTCGCGGCTTCGATGGCGGCCCGATACCACCACATCGTCTCTTCGGGCCCGTATCCAGGAAAGGGTGAGAACTCACCCCACCCGAGTGGACCCTTCATCAAAACTCCGGTCCGACGGTCCACCTCCCGGAAGGTAGTTACGAGGTCGACCCCGAACGTCCGCAGCTGTGTCTCAGGCACCATGCTCACGCGCGGCTCATCGTCAGACCGAGCGCCAGAACCAATGAGTAAGCAAGATGGAGCCGCGCCGTGTCCCCCAACGCTCCGATGAGCGCTCTTGGATCGGCACGGTGCCTGTGCACCTCGATGGCGACGGGCAATGCGAGGACGGCAGAGCCGAGAGCAAGCAATGCCCAGGGGGCGTCCGCGATCGCCGCGATCAGAGGTGCCGACGCAACCGCTACGACCAGACACGCGATGTACAGACGAACCGTTCCCCCCTCGCCGATCCTTGTAGCGAGGGTCAATTTGCGGACGGCGCGGTCGGTTGGGATGTCCCGCAGGTTGTTCAACAGCAGGATCGCGACCGCGAGTGCTCCGATCGGAACCGCGCAGACGAACGGAACCGATCCCAGGTTTTCGGTCTGCACGTAATAGGTCCCGGCGGTCGCCACGATCCCGAAGAAGAGGAACACGAAGACCTCGCCGAGACCGGCCGACGCGTAGGGCCTCGGTCCTCCGCTGTACGCGAGGGCGGCCGCGATCGCAGGGACGCCCACCCATAGAAGCTCGAAACCGACCTCGAGGATGAGGTACGACCCAGCTGCGATGGAGACGCAGAGCGCAACACCTACAGCCGTACGCATCGCTCGTGGCGCGACCGCTCCCGAAGCGACTGCTCGACGCGGACCGACACGATCGGGACGGTCGACGCCTTTCACGCCGTCGAAGTAGTCGTTCGCGTAGTTCACCGCGATCTGCAATGAGACCGCGACAACCAGCGCGGCCACGGCGCGTGCCGGACGAACAGGATCTGCGATCGCAGTTCCGACGAGCACTGGGCCAACGGCGGCCGGCAGCGTTCTGGGACGAGCCGCCTCGATCCAGATCGACGTCAAGGACGTTTGGGGAACCGATCGAAGCGCGGCGCGCGCCCTTCGAGGAACGCGTCACGCCCTTCCTGTGCCTCCTCACTCATGTAGTACAGGAGCGTGGCATCCCCGGCGAGTTGCTGGATGCCGGCGAGGCCGTCGGTGTCGGCGTTGAACGATGCTTTCAGAAGCCGAAGCGCAAGCGGGCTCATCTCCAGGATTCGGTGAGCCCACGCAACGGTCTCGGTCTCGAGCTCGTCCAACGGAACGACCTTGTTGACGAGCCCCATGTCGAGCGCTTCTTGCGCGTCGTACTGCCGGCAGAGGTACCAGATCTCGCGCGCCTTCTTATGGCCAACCATGCGCGCCAGCAGGCCGGCACCGTACCCGCCGTCGAACGATCCGACCTTGGGCCCCGTCTGTCCGAACCGCGCGTTGTCTGCGGCGATGGTCAGGTCGCATACGACGTGGAGGACGTGACCGCCGCCGATGGCATAGCCGGCGACCATGGCGATCACCGGCTTGGGCAGCCGTCGGATCTGTACCTGGAGATCGAGGACGTTAAGGCGGCCGATGCCTTGCGCGTCCTTGTAGCCGTCGTCGCCGCGCACGCGTTGGTCGCCTCCAGAGCAGAACGCCAGAGGCCCCCGTCCCGTGAAGATGATCACGCCGATCGCGGGGTCGTCCCTGGCCTTGTCGAACGCGTCGGAGAGCTCGAACAGGGTCTGAGGACGGAACGCGTTGCGGACCTCAGGCCGGTCGATGGTGATCTTGGCGATGCCGCCCGCGACCTCGAAGGCGATGTCTTCGTAGTTGCCCGACGGGGTCCACTCCACCACAGGCACCATGATAGTTGTCACTCCTGAGTAAAAGCTCACAAGGTCCCGGGTACGGTAACAAATGATGCCCGCCCCTCCCGTAGTCGAGCTCGCCGCCACGCCGGGCCCTGCCTTCGCTCGAGCTCTTGCCGAGGCATGGGTACGGGGCGAAGCGGTGTTTCCGAGGACCCCCGGAAGCTCCGGTTTGCCTCCACCCGGGGCGCCCCGCGTTCCACCCGGAACCGCCGTCATCATCCCGACTTCGGGCACGACAGGGGTTCCCAAAGCTGCGGTCCTCTCGCACGATGCGATCGAAGCCGCGGCCCACTCGGGGGCCCGCAGGTTGGGGATGGCGATGGGCGATCGGTGGTTGGTCTGCCTCCCGCTCCAGCACATCGCAGGGGTCATGGTGCTGGTGCGCGCAGCGCTCGCCGCCCGCCGGCCTCTGTTCGTCGAGCGCGTCCTCGTGTCCGAGCTCGCGACTATGGGCGAGATCGACTTCGTCTCGCTCGTCCCGTCTTTACTGACCCGTCTCCTCGACGAGGACCTCCCGGGCGATGCGTTCGGATGCGTCCTTCTCGGGGGCGGACCGATCCCACCTGGCCTGCTTGAACGAGCCGCGCGGCGAGGACTGCGCGTGGTAACGACCTACGGCATGACCGAGACCTGCGGTGGCGTGGTGTACGACGGTTTGCCTCTCAAGGGCACGAGGGTCCGGGCTGTCGATGGACACCTCGAGATATCTGGACCGACCCTCATGACCGGTTATCTGCGAGAGGGGGGGATCGATGCCTCGGAGATCCAAGGCGGATGGTTCCGAACCTCGGACCTCGGGGACGTCGACGGGAGGCGCGTGAAGGTCCACGGACGCGTCGATGATGTGATCGTCACAGGCGGAGAGAAGGTCCGTGCCGCGGAGGTCGAGGCGCTCATCGCCCAGCGCCCTGACGTCGCCGATGTTTGTGTCGCAGGGCGCGTTGATGCGCGCTGGGGCGAGCGCGTTGTTGCGTTCGTTGTTCCCAGGGGGCCGATAGTCCCGACGCGCGCAGTCATCCGTGCGCACGTCAAGGCCCTGGCTCCGGCGTTCGTCGCTCCCCAGGAGGTCGTCATCGTCTCTACGATCCCGCGTTTGCCGTCTGGCGTTCCCGCGCGCCGGGCGCTGCTCGATCAGACGTAATCTGCGCGGCCCATGACCGGCACGCGGCTCCTGTTGAGGACCATCAACGTCAGGCATCTACTCGGCCGCCGCGTTCGCACCGCGCTCACCGTGGGCGGCGTCGCGGCCGGAGTCGCGCTGGTCTTCTCGATCTCGGTCATCAATCTCACGCTCATCGATTCGTTCCGCGCAAGCATCCGGGAGGTCGCCGGTGCCGCCGAGATCGAGGTGGCTGCACCCGACGCGGGAGGTTTCCCGAGCGCGTTCGTTGAGCGTATCGAGAGCGTTGCCGGGATCGATAACGCCGTTCCGGTTGTGAGGTCGGTGACGACTGCATCGACGGACGAAGTGACCGAGAGGGTCGAGGTCCTCGGCATCACCCCGGAGTTCACCTCGCTGTTTCCTGAGGGCGGTTCGGAGGAAGGGCCCGCCGTTTCGATCGAAGGTGATTTCGGGCCCCGTGGGGAAGGGATCATCCTGGCGGGCCCGCTTGCCGACGCACTCGGCATCAAGAACGGCGAAGCCCTCCGTGTCCAGACCCCGCGCGGCGAACGGGCGGTGACGGTCACGGGAGTCGTCGAGGGCGCGGCTGTCGATCTCGTGAACGGTGGGAGCGCGGGGGTGATGCTGCTCCCCGCGGCGCAGTCCCTGTTCGACAAGGGCGACAACATCGATTCGATCTATGTTGTCGTGGACCCCACCGTGTCGCCCGAGGACGCCGGCGCGGCCATCGACGAGGTACTCGAAGGCTCTGCTGTGATCGGCCCGCCTGGCGAGCGCGGACGCGGCCTGGAGCGCGTCTTCGGTGGTCTCGCGACGCTGCTGTCGTTGTCGGGAACCGTGTCGTTGTTCGTGTCGCTCTTCGTCGTCTACAACACGATGGCGATGGCGCTCGCGGAGCGACGCAAGGAGATCTCGATGGTCCTCGCGCTAGGCGCCGATCGCCGCTCGGTGTTCGGAGCGTTCATCTGTGAGGCCGCGCTCCTCGGCACGGTCGCGGCAGTACTTGGGATAGGAGGGGGTTACCTGCTCGCGCGAGTCTTGATCGAGCGTGCGATCGAGGGATTCCAAGTTCTGCCCTTGGGAGCAGCAGGTGCTTTGAGGGTCGTCCCTTCTCAGGTCGTGCTCGCATTCGGGAGTGGAGTAGCGGTGGCGGTCGCAGGCGCCTTCGTTCCCGCTCGACGGGTCTTGAACGTTCCAGCTATAGATGCTCTGCGGCCGGAAGCGTCTTATGAATTCGCCGCGTCGCGCGCCCCAGGGTGGTTCATCCCGGCGGGCATCGGAGTGTTGCTCGTCTCGGTGGTGATACTTCCGATCGCGCTTACGACGCAATTGCGATTGCTCGCGACCTTGGGTCTGGTCGCGGGGCTTGCCGGTGTGAGCTTTCTACTTCCGTCGATCGTCCCACTGGTCGTTCGAGCTGCTCGCCCTGTGCTATCGAAGGCGTTCGGCCCCGTGGGTCGACTCGCGGCCGACTCGCTCGATCGCAGCCCGGGCCGAACGACCTTCACCGTCGCGGCACTCGTATTGACGCTCGGTCTCGTGTTGTGCGTCGGAAGCGCGTTGCGGTCGTATTCGACCCAGGTGGAGGACACCGCGAGCGCCCTCGTCGGCGCGCCCGTCTACATCACGGCGGAGTCCTTCTCCGGCCTGGGCTCCGATCAGCCTCTGCCGCTGTCGTTCGCCGAGAAGCTCGAGAGGCTCCCCGGCGTCTCGTTCGTCTACCCGATCCGCTTCTCGTTCGTGACGATCGACGGCGACCAGGGCTTGATCTATGCGGTGCCCGGGGAGGAAGCCCTGAACCGAGGGTCCGAGACGTCTATCGAAGCGATCACCGAGACACCGGAAGAGTTCATCGAAGGCCTCGGGCGCGGCGAGATCGCGATCTCCAACCTGATGGCGCGCCACCGCGGCCTGGCTGCGGGAGACGAGCTGGCGCTTCCGACACCGGAGGGTTCGAAGTCGTTTCGCATCGCGGCGATATTCAACGACCTCGTCTCCTTCGACTCGATCTACATCGACCATGGTGTGTATGCGTCGTTGTGGAACGACGACAAAGCTGACGAGTTCGGTCTCCTCCTCGAAGATGGCGCCGATCCCCGCGAGGTCAAGGAACGTGCCGAGGAGCTCATCGCCACGGAGGGCCTCACGGCCGTGGCCCTCGAGAAGGATGAGCTCATCGGACGCATCATCGAAGTCGTCGAGGGGACCTTCTCACTCGGACAAGGCATCCAATTTGCAGCGCTCGTGGTCGCGCTGCTGACGATCGCGAACACGATGTTCACCGCTGTGCTCGAACGGAGGTGGGAGCTCGGGTTGGAGCGCGCCATCGGGATGAGCGGACGACAGGTGGCGATCGAGGTGTTGCTGGAAGCCGTGACTATCGGAGTCATCGGCGGATTCGGCGGCGCTCTCCTGGGGAGCGCATCGGGTTGGGTAATGACGCAATCGATGGAAGCACAGTTCGAATGGTCGATCGCGTTCGACCTCCCGATCGTCCTGGGGGCGGGGGTCGTCCTCTTGGGCACCGTCATAGCCGCCCTTGCGGGCGTGGTTCCAAGCCGCCTTGCGTTGCGCGCGTCGGTTATCGACAGTCTGAGGTTCGAGTAGTGAGTGTGGAGGGAGCCCAGGAGCTCGCTGCGGTAAGCGCACGCGATCTGGTCAAGACCTATGCCCAAGGCGAGGAGGCGGTCCACGCGCTGCGCGGCGTAGACGTGGATGTATCGGTGGGGGAGTTCGTGGCGATCACCGGACCATCTGGATCCGGGAAATCGACGCTTCTCCACATCCTCGGGGGTCTCGACCATCCCGACGCAGGCGAGGTGCGGCTCGCCGGCGAAGCGATCTCAACGCTGTCCGAAGAGCAGCTTGCCCTCATCCGCCGTCGCCGGCTGGGCTTCGTGCTTCAGTTCTTCAACCTCCTTCCGACGCTGACGGCCGCGGAGAACGTTGCGTTCCCGCTACTGCTCGACGGGCTGAAAGATGCGCTGGAGCGCGCCCACGCATCGCTCGCTCGCGTCGGCCTCGAGCGGCGCGCTGCGCACCGACCTACACAGTTGTCGGGAGGAGAGCAGCAGAGAGTCGCGCTCGCCCGAGCCCTCGTGACAAACCCGGAGGTGGTTCTCGCAGATGAGCCGACGGGCAACCTCGACTCCGCGACTGGGGAGGAGATCCTGGAGCTCTTGCGGACAACCGCCGACGCGGGTCAAACGATAGTGATGGTCACCCACGACCCGCGCTCGGCAAAGTTCGCCGATAGAGAAGTACATCTGGTCGACGGACGCATCACACTCGCGGGCGGTGGCCTGGGTCCGGCTAGCATGACTACATGAGTGTTACTGCTGCTCCCCCAGCCCTACGTGGTGTGAACGAATGGGGGGTCGATCGGTTCAAGGACCACACGCGCACCATCGGGTTCGTGGCCTTCGTCGTGTTCTACCTTCCTTACTTCACAGCCATCGAAGCGATCTGGCTAACAACCAACGCGTTCTGGTCTGCGGGGTTCGCCGCCGTATATCTGATCCTCTCGTCCGCGTGGATCTCGACGCGCGGGCGCGCCGCGCTCCGTGCGCTCCGTGTGAGAGCTGCCGACCCCGACGTCGAGCCTCGCCTGTTCAACCTGGTGGAGGGGATCGCGATGCGCACAGGTGTCATGCCTCAGCTCTGGGTCATCCCCGAAGGCGGGCCGAACGCATTCGTTTGCCACGCCAAACGTCCGGCACTCGCGATCACCCAGAGCCTTCTCGATACCTATCGCCGCACGGAGCTCGAGGCTGTGGTGGCGCATTGCCTATTGCGTCTCGAGCCGCGCATGCTGAGGGCCACACGGGAGTACGCGACCCTTGGCCCGTTCGCTCCGAGGGTCGAGCTCGTGGGTGGTGCCGACGACCTTGCTGCGGTCGCCCTCACTCGTTATCCACCGGCTCTCGCCTCGGCCATAGATAACGCAGAGGCGCGCACGGGTCGTTCCTCGGCGTACTGGTTCGTAGCCGAGTCACGATCCCACCGGCCGGTTGCCGACAGACTTGACGAGCTCCGCGACCTCTAAGACGGTAGAGCCGCGTTAAGGCTGTAGAGCGCGCCCCACGTCGATCCGCCCAGCACCGAAGCGATCGTCCCGACCGGCGGGTCCTAGATCGACCGAGGACTCCTCGATCCGGGTCTCCACTTCGTCGGGGGTCCACTCGGGATGTTGGGAGAAGAGCAGCGCGGCTAATGCGGCGACGTGCGGAGCAGCCATCGAGGTTCCCGACGCCAGTCCGTAACCGGGGATGAGTTGCTTGCGGCTGAGCTGGGGTGGCAATGTCGACATGACTGCGACTCCCGGGGCGCTGACGTCGACCCAGGACCCGTAGCTCGAGAACTCAGCGATGTCGTCATTGACGTCGGTCGCGCCAACCCCGAAGAAGCCCTCACACGCGGCCGGGTAGATGATTGGGTTGTCGCCGTCTCCGGAGTTTCCCGAGGCGGCCACCAAGACCACTCCGCGCTCTCGGGCGAACGTTCCGGCGACCTGGAACAGCGCGGGACATTCGGTCCCGGCGCCCCCGAGACTGAGGTTGACGACCTTGGCGCCCGACACCGCGGCGTAGACGATCGCGGCAGCGATCTGGACCCCGTCACACCCGCCCTTCTTGTCGCAGACCTTGAGCGGCATGACCTTCGCTCCCCACGACATCCCCGTGATGCCGAGCTGGTTGTCCGAGTTGGCGGCAATGACTCCGGCGATGTGGGTTCCGTGACCGTGGTTGTCGCGCGCCTCCTCGGCCTGCAGATCGTAGAAGTTGATCCCGGGTTGCAGCCGGCCCCCAAGATCCGGATGCGTCTGGTCGATACCCGTGTCCGCGACCGCGACCACGACCGGGTTGTTGACGCCCGCCTCGTGGCGCCATCCCTTGCGGACGTTGAGCTTGTCGAAAGTCCACTGAAGGTGAAGGAGCGGATCTGAGGGCGCGTCGAGGATGCGAACGTCGAATTCGGGCTCGACCCAATGCACCTCGGGACGCGCCAGATAGATGGACTGCGCGGCCGGGCTCGCAGTCACGCGCTCGACCGAGATCTCCGGGATAGCAGCCGTCACGGTCGCGCCGGTCAGCTCGTGGATCACAGCCCTTACCTGAGCCGGAGTCGCCGCATCCCACCCGATCACGAGCGATATGGCGCGCATGTCTCGCGCCAGCGGCGCAGCGGGGGCGGGTGCTGCGACGCCCATCAGCGCGACGAGTGCCACTAATGCGGCAGCAAGTCTCCGGGTCATCTGTGACTCCTTCTACCGGGCCCGCTTCGTCCTGTCCAGGCCAACGCAGATGCCGTCCGGACGCGGCTCGTGGCTAGGGCGCTCGCGGCGACCGTCATGAGCGCTGCAGCCAACAAGAACATCTTGAATCCCTCATCGGCCCGCGCTGCCTCGCGCTGCGCGCTCATCGCGTATTGGGTCTCGACCTGCCTCTCGAACTCTCGAGATGCGTTCACGAACGCGAGCTGCGGTTGCTGCTGCTCCTGTTGAGCCAAAGCTGCCTGCGCCTGTGCTTGGCTCTGCGCTTGGGGTTGGGCCTGGGGCGCGGGTACTTCGGGTGGGGCTTGGACCGGCGGTTGTGGGATGGCCTGCACGATGATCGGTGCGGCGATGATTGGTACCGGTGGGGGCGGGGGCGGAGGTGGCGGTTCTGGTGGAAGGGGAGCGATGTCCAGCAGTCCCTCGGCGTCGGACGGCCGGTAGCTGACGTTCCCGTAGAACTTCGCGAGCACTTCTTCGGTGATACCAGGGCGGCGCGCCGAATGATCGAGACAGGCCATCCCGCTGCGATCGGTGATCGCGGATCCGATGCGGTCGTCCCCGACGAAGAAGGTGATCGATGCTTGCGCGATCGGGTCGGAGGCAATCTCGGTCCCGCCTTCGCGTAAGGTCGCGCAGATATCGGACGGACGATCGACGACTCCCGTGACGCGCTCGGGAGTCATATCGAGTCGGCTGTCTAGCGGGCAGTACCCGCCGGGTACCGCGTACGCGACCATCGTCTGGCTGCCCGCCTCCCGGATCCAGATCGCCGGCCGCCCGAACGTGACGGTGTCGCACGCAAGTTGATCGTTCTCCCCGCCGGGCCCAGACGACTCTTGGAACCTCCGGTGCTCCATGACCGACAGCAGGTGGCAGTTCCGGTCGACGTAATACATCGTGCGGTCGTCCTCGAGCTGCAGGTACATGTTCCCGTGTCCGACGGCGATCCCCGAGGCGAACCCAGGGCTTGGCGACTCGGGGTGGCCTCGGTCGGGGTTGAGCGAGACGTTGGGGTCGGCGGGAAATCCCGAGACCTCACATGTGTTCATGATTTTTCCGGTGCGGTCGATCTCGTAGACCTCGTAGCCGTGATGCTGATAGCCGCGGAACACACCGAGATCCGGGTCCCAGGAGATGCTCGCGTCGCCGGGAAGCGGATGCTCGAACTCCTGCGTCACGGAATGGGTCTCGAGGTCGATGCGGTAGACGTAGGTCGGTCGGTTGAAGGCGAAACCGCCACCGATGACGCTCCACAAAGAGTGAGTGCTCTGGTCGTATGTGATGAAGTTCAGCTGGAATTCGGGAGGGACGACGATGTTGCCGAGGCCGACCCCGTCCGGCGACATCATGTGGATGAAGTTCGGGTTCTGGCGTTCGGTGTAATAGAGCCTCTCGCCGTCGAACGCGACCGAACCCGATGAGCCGGAACGGGGCGGGGGCAGCGGGATCTCTGCGAGGATCGCCATGTCGAGCCGCGGCCGCCGCCCTGCGAGCAACCCGCCCCCGGCGCCGTCCGAGAAGTAGTCGTCGCCCAGCACGTCTCGTCCGTCGTTCCGGTAGAGATAATGCCCGGCCGCGCCGCATCCCTCGACGGAAAGGATGAAGTAGGCGGTGAGCTCGTCGTTGCGCGTTAGGTCAACGACGTCGCAGCCGGAGATGTCCGACAAACCTCTTGTCTCCTCCTCGAATGTCGCGCCCTGGTCGATCGATCGGTGGGGGACGCCGTCGATGATCGCCAGGATCACCTGCGGCAAGAACGGTTCGTGAGCGACCGCGGCGACATCCCGGCCGTCGGCTTCCACCGAGAAGGTCGCTCCTTGATCGACGCTGCGCTGGATGCCCGTGGGGGTTGCCACATCGACCCGCGCCGCGCCTTGCAATGCAGCCGTGTCGAGATCGCGTACATCCTCCTGATTCACGCGCGTGAACGTCGTCCCGCCATCGGTAGACATCCACAGGCCGCCGAGCGCGCCCGGACGCAGCGATGGATCGCTGTTGGCCCAGATGATGTTGATGTTGACCGGATCGATGGCGATCTTCGTGGCAGCGATGGCCGCGCTCCCCGGAAGGGGCGTCCAGGTCGCCCCGAAATCGGTGCTCTTGAAGAGCCCGCCGGGGAATGGGCCCGTTCCCGCACCCGAGTCCGAAAGTCCCGCGGCCGCGTAGACGGTCTGAGGGTCGGTGGGGGCCGGCGTGAGGGCCGTGACCGTGAATCCGCGGAAGCGCTCGACCTCCTCGAATGTCGTACCGAAGTCTCGGGTCACGAGCAAGCCGCTCGCGGCGTTGCCGGCGTCCGCACCGGGGGTCAGGGGCGGCGCCGTCAGTACGAACGCCGTGCCGACGGGGGCCTCTTCGGTAACGACACCTTGGACGGTCGCTCCGCCCGGTGTCTCGATCGCGAGGTCCCAGTGGGCCCCCGCATCGTCGGTCAGGAGGACGTCACCTTCCTTGGTCGCGCCGATGAAGGAGCACGGACGCTGGGGGAAGCTGGTCAGGAAGTCGAGGTCACCGGAGCTGACGGTGCTCCAGCGGTTCAGCGGAAGGTCGAGGTCGCCGCATGGCACGGGTGGTCGGGCCCGCTGCCCCGACGCCGGCAGGGCGACCGCGATGACGGCCGACGCCGCGACGACCACGGCCATCCATCGCCGCCTCCTCGACCTCATCCTGCCTCTAGACACGACCGAAGATCACCTCAGTAACGGTGGGTGGAAAAAGTCCGGCCGACCGACGGACGGCTTTGTGTAGGTATGGCAGCGGGGGCATTTCTCCTGGTCGGTCCTCGGACGGGTGATTGCCGGGTCGCCGCGCGGCCCCGTGATAGCGTCAGAAGGCGCCCGGGCGAGGGGCGCCTTTTCGCGTGGGGGGCCTGAGTGCACTCCAGGTCGGCCTACTCCATCCAGGCAAGAGGAGGTTCACGCGCGTGTCCAAGCGAGCCAAGAAGATTGCCCTGACCACGGGCGGAGCGGTCATCGTCGCGGGCGCATGGTTGGGCGTCACGAACAGGGCTGCCATCAGTGATATCCCCGGGCTTGGGGGGCTAATCTCCGAGCCCACGACATGCCCGCTCAGTGGCGTGGAGCCGCGCCGGGAGTCGGCGCTGACCAGGCCCGCCGTCGCGGTCAAGGTCGAGAACGCAACGGTCGCCTACCCACTGTCGGGGCTCGAGGACGCCGAGATCGTCTACGAGGAGCTCATCGAGGGCGGGGTGACTCGCTTCATGGCGATCTATCACTGCTCTGATCCCAAGAAGGCCGGCCCCGTCCGGAGCGCCCGGATGGTCGACCCTGCGATCATGATGCCCGTCACCAAGATCCTCGCCTTCTCCGGCGCGAACGAGGGGGTCCTGCAGGGCCTCGCCGACGCCGGGGTGGTCGCTCTCGAGGAGAACGTCGCCGGCGCCGGCCTGGTCCGGATCCCGCGGGAGGGACTGAGCCTCGAGCACACGCTCTATGCCGACACGGTCAAGCTGCGCAAGCTCGGGCGCAAGGACTTCGCGGACCCTCCTCCCGAGAACTTCGAATTCGGTGAGCTCGACGAGCAAGGCAAGAAGGCACGCTCCATCACCATCGAGTTCAGCTCCGCTGCGATCATCAACTACACCTGGTCCGAGCGGGGGTGGCTCCGCTCGCACGACGGGGTGCCGTTCATGTCGGATACCGGCGAGCAGATCGCCGTGGACAACGTGCTCATCGAGGAGCACGAGGTCGGTTTCTCGGACTTCGTCGACGTCGTTGGCACCCCTTCGCCGGAGATCGTCGACGTCTCGGGGTCCGGGAGAGCGGTACTGTTCCGAGACGGCCGCGCCATCAAAGGCCGTTGGGTTCGAGAATCCGCCACTTCCCCGGTGGCCTTCGAGACCAAGTCCGGAAAAGAGATGGTGTTCGCTCCCGGCTCGACATGGATCGAGCTAGTGCCGAGCGACGCCGGCGAGCTGAAGGGATCTTTCTCATTTGAAGCTTGAACGCTTGAAGGTCGCGACCGCGGCCATGTCTTGTTTCGTCATGTTTGCAGGAGCCGCGTGCAGTAACGATGCCAACCCGAACACCGGAGCACCCGAAGCATCACCCTCGCCGACACCGGCCGAGCCGGATCCCGTCTGTCCCTTGACGGGACTCGACATCCCGGGCTCGGTCGAGGTCGACCGCCCCGCGGTGGCGGTGAAGATCGAGAACTCACCCCAAGCTCGACCGCAGTCCGGCCTGGACACGGCGGACATCGTCTTCGAGGAGGTTGTCGAGGGCGGCATCACGCGCTTCATGGCGATCTACCACTGCGGCGACTCCGAGAAGGTGGGTCCTGTGCGCAGCGCGCGCTTCGACGATCCGAAGATCGCCAAGCCCTTTACCGATGTGATCGCGTTCTCGGGCTCCAACGACATCGTGGAGAAGGAGCTCGACAAGCAGAAGATCATCTCGATCGACGAGGACACTCCCGGCGCGCCGCTGTTCCGTGACCCCCCCGGTGTGCTCGAGGTCCACAACCTCTTCGGGGACACGTTGAAGATCCGGGACATCGCCGAGGGCGAGAAAGCCTCGCCGCCCACCCCGCTCCTGGACTTCGGCGACGAACCCGTCGGCGGCAAGCCGGCGAAGAAGGTGACACTCAACTTCACCTCTTCCATCGCGATCGAATACAAGTGGAAGGGCGGGGCGTGGAAGCGCTTCGAGGAGGGCGCTCCCTTCATGGTCGATTCGGGTGAGCAGATCTCTGTGCCGAACGTGCTGGTCCAAGAGGTGCGCGTGGACAACTCGACGAGCATCTTCGACGTCGCGGGGAACCCCTCTCCGGACATCGAGCTCGAAGGCAAGGGGCGGGCGTTCCTGTTCCGCGACGGCCAGGTCATCAAGGGTGCGTGGGAGACCGGCAAGGACGGGATCCCGAGCTTCAAGACCAAAGATGGCGACGAGTTCGTGTTCGCTCCGGGTCAGATCTGGATCGAGCTCGTTCCTTCCAAGAAGGGATCCGTCAAGGGCGCGTTCTCGTATAAGTAGCGGGCCTTATCCTTGACTCCGCCAGCAAGAGGAGGGGAGAGGCCATGGGCGACGAGACGAGGGACACGGGCGGCCTGCGCGTCAAGCGCGGACTAGCCGAGATGCTCAAGGGCGGCGTCATCATGGACGTGACGAACGCCGAGCAGGCCCTGATCGCAGAAGAGGCGGGCGCGGTCGCAGTGATGGCCCTGGAACGTGTTCCCGCGGACATCCGACGCGAAGGTGGCGTCGTTCGCATGGCCGACCCCGAGAAGGTCACCGAGATCATGGAGGCCGTCTCGATCCCCGTCATGGCCAAGTGCAGGATCGGGCACTTCGTCGAGGCGCAGGTGCTCCAAGCGCTGGGCGTCGATTACATCGACGAGTCCGAAGTCCTGACGCCCGCCGACGAGGCACACCACGTCAACAAGTGGGACTTCACAGTGCCTTTCGTCTGCGGTGCTACCAACCTGGGTGAAGCCTTGCGGCGTATCGGTGAGGGCGCGGCGATGATCAGGTCAAAGGGGGAGGCCGGAACCGGCAACGTGGTCGAAGCCGTGCGCCACATGCGTGCCATCACCTCGGGCTTGCGCCGCCTGTCTGCTCTCGGGCCAGAGGAGCTCATGGCTGAGGCTAAGGAGTTGCGAGCGCCGTACGAGGTTCTGCGCGATGCAGCCGCCTCCGGATCGTTGCCAGTCGTGTTGTTCACCGCAGGAGGGATCGCGACGCCGGCCGACGCCGCACTGATGATGCAGCTAGGTGCGGATGGGGTCTTTGTCGGCTCGGGGATCTTCAAGTCCGGCGATCCGGCGTCCCGCGCTCGCGCGATCGTCGAGGCGACCACTTTCCATGGAGAGCCCGAGATGATCGCGAAGGTGTCGCGTGGCCTCGGTGAAGCGATGGTCGGCATCAACATCCCGGACATCCCCGAGCAGGAGAGGCTCGCCCAGCGCGGGTGGTGACGCTGCGATGAGCAAGGTGGGCGTTCTCGCCTTCCAGGGTGACGTCCGCGAACACTCGGCCGCGCTCGAACGCCTCGGTGCGGCGCCCGTCTTGGTCAAGACTCGCGATGATCTGGCGTCCGTCGATGCATTGATCATCCCCGGCGGGGAGTCCACGACGATAGGCAAGCTGCTCGATCGTTTCGACATGATCGACCCGATCGCGGACCGCGCCGCCTCGGGGTTCCCGATCTACGGGACGTGCGCAGGTCTCATCCTGCTCGCGGCTAGCGTCACCGGGAAGCACGACGCTCCGCACAGGTTGGGACTGCTCGACATCGAGGTCGCGCGCAACGGTTACGGCCGTCAGGTCGACTCGTTCGAGTCCGAGCTCGAAGTCAAGGGGCTCGCCTCGTCGTTCCGAGCCGTGTTCATCCGTGCCCCGATCATCGAGTCCGTCGGTGACGCGATAGAGGTCCTCGCCCGATGCGACGGCCGTCCCGTGCTCGTGCGATCGGCGAACCTGATGGCTTCGTCGTTCCATCCCGAGATGACGGGCGACGATAGGGTTCACGAGATGTTCTTAGAGACGATCACGGGAGCGAACGCCTGATGTCGGGTCATTCGAAATGGGCCACGATCAAGCGCAAGAAGGGAGCCGCCGACTCCCAACGGGCCAAGGTCTGGGGCAAGCTTCTTCGCTTCGTCGAAGTCGCCGCACGCGAGGGGGGCGGAAACCCCGACGGCAACCCAACGCTTGCCACCGCGATCCAGAAGGCAAAGGCCGCCCAATGCCCCAACGAGAACATCACGCGCGCTATCAAACGCGGTACGGGCGAGCTCCAAGGTGAGTCATACGACGAGGTCTCGTACGAGGGCTACGGCCCCGGGGGCGTCGCGGTCCTCGTCCATTGCCTTACCAACAATCGCAACCGCGCCGCCCAGGACGTCCGCAGCGCATTCAACGGAGCCGGCGGGAAATTGGCAGAGCCCGGCGCCGTCGCCTGGATGTTCGAGGCCAAGGGCTTCATCACCCTGGCTCAAGGCTCGGGTGAAGAGGACGAGGTCTTCCTCGTCGCTGCGGACGCCGGCGCGGAAGACGTCACTTCGTCCGACGGCACGATCGAGGTCACTACACCGCCCGAAACACTCAAGCAGGTGCGCGATGCCCTCGAGGCCGCGGGGCTCGAGGTCGAGTCGGCCGAACTCACACAGCTCCCGAAAACCACCATCGCGATCGACGAAGCGGACGCTAAGAAGGTCCTGCGGCTGATCGAAGAGCTCGACGACCTCGACGATGTGCAGGACGTCGTCGCCAACTTCGACATCTCCGACGATGTCCTCGCCGCCCTCGCATCCTGAGGACCCGCGGCTCGCCGTAATCGCGACGGAGATCGCGAAGACCCGTTGGGCCGTCGCGCTCTGTGACTCCGAGTGGAGATTGGTGTGGGTCTCGGACGAGCTCATGGCCCTTCTCCGCAACGACGATCCCGAGGAGTTGGGCTACGGCCGGCACATGTACGAGAACTACATGGCGGAGCAGTGGCGGAACACGATCACAGACGAGAGCCAGATACAGACCGTGTTGATCAACACCCCGTACATCATGCACGACACCCCTGGGGGGCGCGAGGGGATCACGACGGCTATCGGCGACCAGTACGCGCCGCTCGTGGAGCAGATAGAGAGCAAGGTGCCGCCGCCCGTGTGGGCTGCGCAATTCGACTTCCTCTACGGCGACCTGCCGCCGCTCAAGGTCAACTTCGTGCATGCGCGGATGCACGATCCGACCACTGGAGAGTTCATCGGCACTCTGGTGATCTACGGCTCCGCGCTGCCGGCGCGCGTGCTGTCTCTCGTAGGCAGGGGCGACGAGGGCATGTTCGAGCGGATGACGAGACTCTTCAATCCCGGACGTCGTCCGGCCGCCATCCTCTTCGCAGACCTCCAGGCATCGGCGGCGTTGTCGCGTCGGCTTCCAAGCGCGACCTACTTCAAGTTGATCCGTGCGTTGACGACCGAGATCGACAATGTCGTCGTCGCGCATAGGGGCATCGTTGGGAAGCACGCCGGCGATGGTGTGACCGCCTTCTTCTTGCGTGACGAGCTCGGCTCGGCGTCGGCTGCGGCGCGCTCCGCCATCGAGGCAGCACGTGACATCGGGCTCGCTGCACAGAGCGCGGCCAAGGACGTGGGCGAGCAGACCGGCCTGATACAGCCCGAGGAGTGCCTGGTCAACGTGGGGATCCACTGGGGCGGAACCCTCTACATGGGGCAGCTCGTTACGGGCGGGCGCCTCGAGGTCACCGCTTTGGGCGACGAGGTCAATGAATGCGCCCGCATCCAGCAGTCGGCGCGCGACGGCGCCGCCCTCGCCTCGAAATCCCTCATCGAGCACCTCGACGACGCTGATGCCTCAGCTCTCGGCATAGCCGAGGATGTCCTCGTCTATCGCACGGTCTCCGAGCTGCCGGGCGTCACCGAGAAGGCCGCCCGGGACGCCGGCGGTATCCCCGTCGTGCCCGTCTGAAAGACGGCTTCCCGTCGCATCCCTCGCGTAAGCTGGCGAACACGCGTTCGATAGCGGTGGTTCGGAGAGGGAGACACGGATGCTGGTGATGGGGGTGGACCCGGGCCTGACCAGGACCGGGTACGCGATCGTGACGCGGGCCGACGGCCGTTTCCGAGCGCTCGGGTTCGGCGTCCTAGGGACCCCGGCCACGGCACCCGTCGCCGAGCGACTGGCCCTTCTGAGATCGTCGTTCCTCGAGCAGATCGCGCGCTTCGCGCCGGACGAGATCGCGATCGAGCGTCTGTTCTTCAACTCGAACGTCCGCACGGCGATGTCTGTGGGGCAGGCGTCGGGGGTCTTGCTGGCGAGCGCGGCCGAATCAAGGCTCCCGGTTGCGCACTACACGCCCCCCGAAGTCAAGATGTCGGTGGCGGGATCCGGGACCGCCGACAAGTCCGCCGTAGCTTCCATGGTCATGTCTCTGCTGGGTCTCGACGCCCCACCGCGCCCGGCCGACGCGGCCGATGCGTGCGCACTTGCGATCTGTCACCTCAATCGGGGCGGGCTATCGCGGGCGGTGGCGCGAGCGCAGGCCCGATCGGGGCGCGCGTCGTGATCGGTTACCTCGATGGGACGATCGGCGGACGGACCGCCGACGGATGTTTCCTCGAGGTCGGCGGAGTCGGCTATCGCGTGAGTTGTTCGGCGACGACGGGCGCGGCGCTTCCGCCCGAGGGAAGCCGCGCCAAGTTGTGGACTTTCACCTACGTGCGCGAGGACGCGCTGGCACTCTTCGGCTTCGCCACGGCAGAGGAGCAGTCGATGTTCGAGGCATTGCTCAGCGTGTCTGGCATCGGACCGCGCGCAGCGCTGTCGTTGTGCTCTGCGTTCACGCCCGATTCCTTCCGGCGCGCGCTCGTGACCGACGATGTTGACTCGTTCTCCTCGGTTCCCGGGATCGGCAAGAAGACCGCGGCGCGGATATTGCTGGATCTGAAAGAGAAGATGGCGCTCCCCGACCTGGCGGTGGCGGGCAGCGCGCCGCCGTCCCTGGTCGAGGCCCGCTCCGCGCTGCAGAACCTCGGGTACTCCGCGGCGGAGGTGCGAGCCGCACTGGCTGCCTTGGATGTCTCGACCGCGGACGACGCGGCAACGGTCATCAAGTCGGCGCTCAAGGTGCTCGCCGGATGAGCGGGAAACCTGCCCGGGACGAGTCGTCGGTGGAAGGGATCGTCGTCGCTGGGGCCGATCCGGTCGAGCGCGAGACCGAAGCATCGTTGCGGCCTCGAACCCTCGACGAGTTCGTTGGTCAGCCCGAGCTCAAAGAGCACCTCGGGGTGGTGTTGGGCGCTGCGCTCGAGCGGGGTGAGCCGGCGGGTCACTTGCTGCTGTCCGGCCCGCCCGGACTGGGCAAGACCAGCATGGCCTACGTCGTGGCGAACACCATGGGTGCACAGATCCGCCCCACGTCTGGACCGGCGCTCGAACGCGCCGGAGACCTCGCTGCCATCCTGACGAACCTCGGTGATGGCGACGTGTTGTTCGTCGACGAGATCCACCGTCTCCCGCGCCCCGTCGAAGAGGTGCTCTACCCCGCGATGGAGGACTTCCAGCTCGACCTCGTCATCGGCAAGGGCCCCAGCGCGCATTCGATCCGCTTGGACCTTCCCCGTTTCACCCTCATCGGGGCGACGACGCGCGCCGGCCTCATCACCGGACCGCTACGCAGTCGCTTCGAGCTCTCGGAACGACTTGACTATTACCCACCACGAGACCTCCTCGAGATCGTGCTCCGCTCCGCTCGGATACTCGGTGTCGCGCTGGAGAGGTCAGGCGCAGAGACCATCGCTGGCCGGTCACGAGGCACCCCGCGCATCGCGAACCGGCTGCTGCGGCGAGTCCGCGACTGGGCCCAGATCAACGGGCGCACTCCCATCGATTCCGGTGTGGCCGAAGAGGCCTTGGATTTCTTCCGCGTCGATGCGCTCGGTTTGGACAAGGTCGATGCGGCGATCCTCGACTCCATCGTGCGCCGCTTTGGCGGTGGCCCGGTCGGCCTTTCCACGATCGCAGTTTCGGTGGGGGAGGAGCCCGACACCATCGAGGACGTCTACGAGCCCTTCCTCCTCCAGCTCGGCTTCCTGAGAAGGACCCCCCGCGGCCGTGAGGCGACCGACGCCGCCTTCGCCCACCTCGGCATCGACCGCACAAGCGATACGCCCGATACGCCGGACGCGCCATCACTGTTCGGCAGCTAGGAACCTAAGTCTCCGCAGGTCCGGCGCGCGGCAGACGCGCACGCGCCGATCTCACCCCCGGCACTTCGAGCAAGCTCCCATCGGGACGGAACCACCTCGTCTCGCCCGTCCGGACGTTGAGCTGGACGTTCCACGCGAGCTCGTGCAGCAGTTTGTGATGGAAGGGGCACACCATGATGAGGTTGTCGGTCTGGGTCGGACCCGTCGGCCAGTGCACGATGTGGTGGCAGTCCATGAAGCGACAGCCGTGGCACCCGGGGAACGCGCACCGCCCGTCCCGGTGGTAGACCGCCCGGCGCACGTAGCCCGGTGGCGAGTACCTCGAGTGTCCGACGCCGACGGGTTGGCCCTCGCCGTTCTCGAGCACGGGCTGGATGCGGGCGTCACAGGTCATGCGCCGAAGTGTCTCAGGGTGGATGACGCCGCCGCCTTCGATCTGCCCGCCGATCGTGTCTGACGAGAACGCCTCGAGCGGCGCGTGGACCACGATCTCGGTCCCATTCCGGCGGGAGATGTCGGCCTCGCAGTCGCATTCGGCCGATGCGCCGCCGAGGGCGAGCAGGTAGAGGGCATCGGCGCGCCTGCGATCGAGACCGTCGCCTGGATCGAACCAGCCGGGCTCCTCCTCATCGGGCAGCGTCGGGACGATGTCACGTGCGATGCGGTCGAGCGCGTTGGCGATGACCTGACCTTGGTCGGCGGGCATACGGCCGGCGAGGCCGATCTGGCCGTCGAGCTCGACCCAGTGGCGAAGGTAGCGGTCGTGGATCGCCCCGGCAGCCTCTTCCTTGGGAGGCTGGTTCTCGCGATCGGCGCGCCTGCGGACCGCCGTGACCGTCGAGCGGTACGCCCAGCGCAGGAGCTTCGCTTCGTTCTCAGGGGTCGCGATGCGTACGAGGTCGAGCATCTTGTCGAAGCTCAGCTCACCCGAGGAGAACGCCTCGGAAGTGAGCGGCAGACGCTTGAGCGCATGGGCTGCGAACAGCCACCGCCCTGCGGCCCACTTGGTGATGCCGAACTGCGCCGCGACCCAGCCGGGCATGGCACGCGCACCGTCGTACTCGTCTGGCTCGATGACCTCGGTGCCATCGACCGAGAGCTCGCCCCAGATGAAGGGATCATCGCAGTCGGCGAGGTCCGCCAGCATCTCGAACTGGGCGCGCCCTGCTGCCGCGCGCGATCCCTTGAGCTTCGCGATGCGCCGCTCGCGCTCGCGCAGCATGTCGGGGTCGGGAGCGCTGTGAAAGAAGTCCGAGGCGAGGCGCGACCGCGTGTGGGTTCGGGTGTGGGGATCGGTGTAAGCGTTGGTTGGGGCCAGGGCCTGGGACGCGAGTCCCCGCTCCTGTAGCTCACTGCCACCTTTGAGGTACATGCGCGCTCCATCTCTCAGTGGGGCATGACGACGCGATTCCGACGGTGGCCGGATGCTCCATCAGCCTCACGAGGGGGCGCGGACCCCTTCGTATATCTCTGTGCATAGTATACGAACATACGTTCGATGGTCAAGAGCCTGTGCCGAAAGTCTGATCAGGAATGCTCCGACTCTGTCCGAAGCGCCAAGAAGGCCGCGAGCGATCCGGCGCGAGTCGCCCCATCGAGCCCCCGAGAAGCCCGGCGAAAGAGCGACGGCGCAGCTCGTCTAGCGGCAGCGAGCGATCCGGCGCGAGCCGCCGTATGGAGCCCAGGTGATCCCCGGCGAGCGAGCGACGGCATAGCCGTCGCGTAACAAGTAGAGTTCCGTTCCGGAGCCGCTCGGCGGCTCTGTTCGCGTGCGAACGGGCACCTAAGCACGCAACGACCCTGAGAGGCGGCGGCATCGCCGCGCGACTAGCGCAAAGGACGGGAACAGTGGACGGTACGGGGCTGGGCAACCTCATCTTTCTGGCACTCCTGATCGGAGTGTTCTATGTGTTTCTCATCAGGCCGCAGAAGCGCCGGGTGGAGGAGCAGCGCAAGTTGATCGGATCGATCGAGCCCGGTGATGAGATCGTCACCGTCGGCGGTCTGTACGGCACCGTTACTTCGATCGGCGACGAGGACATGCAGATCGAGATCGCGCCCGGCACCAAGGTGCGCTACGCGAAGGCCGCGATCGCCCGTCGTGTGACGGAGAGCCTCGGTGCTGCTAGGACCCAGGCGTTCGAGCCGGTGAAATCCGCGTCGGATGACAACGGAAGCGACTCGACAGACACCAAGACGGCCGCCGCTACGACGCGCAGCGCGTCGACCACTCGCTCGACCTCATCGGCCAAGAAGACTGCGGCTCGCAAGACGCCGGCGAAGAAGACAACTGCCAAGAAGACCTCGGCGAAGACGACCTCACGCAAGTCCTCGGGCTCTCCGTCCTCACGCTCCAACAAGCGCACTCGATAGGAGTAAGCCGTGAAGCTCCGCAGGTATCGAATCCGGCTCGCCTTGGCGCTCCTGATCGCTTTCGGGGGACTCGCCAGCGTCCTGATCGGCGACCTACATCCGAACCTCGGCCTCGACCTCGAGGGCGGGATCAGCGTCACGCTCACAGCCGCGTCCGACCGCGAGATCGAGCCGGAGGTGCTCGACAAGACCGTCGAGATCATCAGAGCGCGGCTCGACGAGTTCGGTGGTCTGGAGCCGGATATCAGCCGCTCCGGCGCGAACAACATCCTCATCCAGCTCCCGGGCCTCGAGAACGAGGAGGAGGCCCTCGAGCTCGTGGGGACGACCGCGCAGCTGACGTTCCGCCAGGTCGAAGAGATCATCCCGCCGGATGCTGACCCCACCGCGTCACCCTCGCCCTCGCCATCCGCATCGGCAACTGAACCGGCCAAGGGTGACGAGGACGGGAACAAGAACGACGGGAAGAACGACGGGAACAAGAACGACGCCAAGGACGACGCGAAGGATGACCCTAAGGACGAGCCCGAGGACGACGAGGATTCTGCGCGCCCGGGGGTCACGGAGGGCACCGACGAGTCGGTGAACGACAAAGAGGTTGTCTACCCATCGGCCGATGACGAAGAGGACGGGGTCCTCTACAGGCTCAAGCCCGCCGTGCTCACCGGAGAGGTCATCGAAGACGCCGAGGCCGTCACCGACACGACCACGGGGGAATGGAGCGTCACGATCGAGATGAACGACCGTGGCTCGAAGATCTGGGCCGACTTCACGGGCGACCTCGCGTGTCTGCGGGATGAGGGCGACCCCATCCGCGAGCAGGTCGCGATCGTGCTCGACGGCAAGGTCGAGTCCGCCGCCGGCATGCAGCCCCCCACCCAGGGTGGCTCGGGTGTGGAGTGCGGGGTGGGGATCGCCGGTGGCGAGACCCAGATCGACGTCGGTAGCCAGGAGGAAGCCAAGAACCTCGCTCTCGTGCTTCGCACCGGCGCTCTTCCGCTGACCCTCGAGCAGTCGGAGGTGCAGAAGGTGTCACCGACGCTGGGCCGCGATTCGCTCAACGCCGGCATCTTGGCGGGCCTCCTCGGTCTCGGCCTCGTGATGATCTACATGGTCGTCTACTACCGCGGCCTCGGGCTCATCGTGTGGGCGGGCCTCGCGGTCTTCGCAGCGATCCTCTACACGCTCATGGCGTTCCTCGGGAAGACGGCGAACTTCACACTGAGCCTCGCCGGCATCGCGGGGTTCATCGTGTCGGTCGGGGTTACGGCCGACTCCTACATCGTCGCATTCGAGCGCCTGAAGGACGAGGTCCGTTCCGGCAAGAGCCTCCGCGCCGCGGTCGATCGCGGGATGGTCCGCTCATTCCGCACGATCCTCGTGGCGGACTTCGTCACGGGCTCGGCCGCCGTCATCCTGTTCTTCCTCGCCGTTGGTTCGGTCAAAGGCTTCGCTCTGACGCTCGGGCTGTCGACGATCGCCGACGTCCTCATCGCCTACTACTTCACGCGCTCAGCGGTCACGCTCCTAGCGCGCACGAAGTGGTTCGCCGAAGGGAAGTTCATCGGGATGAGGGACGCGCTGGGGGTGGAGTCATGAGCTCTCCTGGTAGCCCGCGCCCCGAGCGCTCGAGCATGAGCACCATGGAGCACATCAAGCGCATGTTCCGGGGCGAAACGAATTTCGACTTCATCGGGCGCCGGAACCTTTGGTTCGGGCTCTCGGGAGCGGTCCTGTTGATAAGCATCCTTGCGATGCCACTTCGACCCGCGCACTCACCTTGCTCGCCGCCGCTGCCTTCCTTCTTCAAAGGTCTGAACTGTGGCATCGAGTTCAAGGGTGGCGTATCGATCCAGGCGCCCATCGGCGCGGACAGCCCGCTCGCCGATCAGGCCGACCTCGAGGTCATCGAGTCCGTGCGGGAAGGTGTCGAGGAGGTCGGCGCGCTCGACCCTCAGATCCAGGTCGCGAGCCTGGGCGACGACCGCAGCGTCATCGTCCAGACGACCGAGCTCGGCACGGTCGAGGAGCAGGAGGCGTTCCAGGACCGCGTCCGTGAACTTACCGGCGCGACGGTCGAAGAGAGCTCTCCGCAGCGGATCGGGCGGAAGTGGGGTGGCGAGATCTCGCGCAAGGCGTTCTTCGCGATGGTCGTCTTCCTCATCGTTATCTCGATCTTCATGTCGTGGCGCTTCGAATGGAAGATGGGCATCGCGGCGATCGCCGCCATGTTCCACGACCTCATCGTGACGGCGGGCGTGTATGCGATCGTCGGATTCGAGCTGACGCCGTCCACGATCATCGCGATCCTCACGATCTTGGGTTACTCGCTCTACGACAACGTGGTGGTCTTCGACAAGGTCGAGGAGAACGTGGCCGCGTTCGCGGCGACGGGCAAGATGACCTACAACGACGCCGCGAACCTGTCGCTCAACGAAGTCTTCATGCGTTCGCTCAACACTGCCCTCGCGACCATCCTCCCGGTGGCGGCTCTGCTGTTCGTGGGTGCCGGGATACTCGGTGCCGGAACCCTGAAGGACCTCGCGCTGGCGTTGTTCGTAGGTCTCTTCGTAGGCACCTATTCGTCGGTGTTCTTCGCGGTGCCGATCCTGGCGACCTTGAAGGAGCGCGAGCCCCGCTTTCAGAACGTGCGCGAGAAGCTGGCGCGCGATGCTGCGCGTCGAACCGCGGTCAAGCCCGCGGTGGTAACCGAGGCGCCGGGCGTCGAGGGGCACGAGATCGCCGCGCCGGCTCGCCCGACCGCCGCGACACCCGCGACGCCGAGGCCGGCGAGCAAGCCGCGCGCTGGAACCAAGAAGGCGAAGCGCCGGAAGCGGAAGTAACGCCGCCTACAATTACCCCATGGGCACCATCGGGGAGCGTTCCGACGAGCCGGCCGTTGCGGTCGAGCCGTCGTCGCGAGGTGTCAAGGCGGTCCTGAAAAAGGTCAGGACCCCGCGCGCTGGCGAGTCGCCGCTCGAAGCGATCGTCAAGGAGGTACGGGCCCGCCGTCCTAAGGCGGACATCAAGGTCATCGAACGCGCTTACGAGCTCGCCGAACCGGCTCACGCGGGCCAGCTGCGGAAGTCGGGCGACCCCTTCATCTCGCACCCGTTGGGCGTCGCCTCGATCCTTGCACAACTCGGGCTCGACGAACGGACGGTTGCCGCCGCACTGCTGCACGATGCGGTCGAGGACACGGAACTGGGTCTCCCGCTCATCGAGGAGGAGCTCGGGTTCGATATCGCGTCGTTGATCGACGGGGTCACCAAGCTGCAGAGCATCAAGTTCCGCTCGCCCGAACAAGGGCGAGCCGAGAGCCTGCGCAAGATGATCGTTGCTACCGCCAAGGATGTGCGGGTACTGCTGATCAAGATCGCGGACCGGCTCCACAACATGCGCACCCTCGATCCGCTCCCACCCGACAAGCGCACGCTGATAGCGCGCGAGACCCTCGAGATCTATGCACCCCTAGCTCACAGACTCGGGATGTATGCCATCAAGTGGGAACTCGAGGACCTCGCGTTCAGGACCCTTCATCCCAAACGCTACGAGGAGATCGAGGCTCTGATCCAGCAACGTCAGCCTGAACGTGAGCGGCTCGTCGACGAGGTCAGCGATCAGATCCTCTCGAAGCTCAAAGACGTCAGGATCAAAGCCGAGGTCTCGGGGCGCCCGAAGCACCTCTATTCGATCTACGAGAAGATCGTGCTGGGCGGCAAACAGTTCGAGGAGATCTTCGACCTCGTCGGCATCCGCGTCGTCGTGGAGTCGGTCAAGGACTGTTACGCGGCCCTGGGTGCGCTCCACACCTTGTTGACTCCGGTGCCCGGGCGCTTCAAGGATTACATCGCCATGCCGAAGTTCAACATGTATCAGTCCCTGCACACGACGGTGATCGGTCCTTCGGGACGTCCTCTCGAGATCCAGATCCGCACCAACGAGATGCATCGTGCGGCGGAATATGGGATCGCCGCGCACTGGCTCTACAAGGAACAGCGCCGCGGGAAGGTCTCGGAGGACGAGATCGCTTGGCTCCAGCGCATGATGGATTGGCAGCAAGAGTCGGCGGATCCCAAGGAGTTCATGGAGTCCCTCAAGATCGACCTCTACGCCGATGAGGTCTTCGTGTTCACTCCCAAAGGCGACGTCCTCGAGCTACCGCGCGGTGCCACCCCACTCGACTTCTCGTACTCGATCCATACCGAGGTCGGCCACAAGACGGTCGGTGCTCGCGTCAACGGCCGGCTCGTGCCTTTGAGCCACGAGCTCAGCTCAGGCGACGCGGTCGAGATCATCACGTCCAAGGGACCGGCCGCGCCGTCGCGCGACTGGCTTCAGATCGTGAAGACGCCTCGCGCCCGCAACAAGATCCGGCAATGGTTCACGAGAGAGCGACGTGAAGACGCACTCGTGCAGGGCCGCGAGGCGCTGATCACCGCGATGCGCAAGCAAGGCCTTCCCGTCGACAAGATCTCCAAGAGCTCCCTGATGCAAGACGCTGCCGCAGACCTCCGGTATCCGGACCTCGAGTCCATGCTGGTCGCGGTCGGCGAGGGCCACCTGTCACCGCAATCGGTGACCACACGGATCATCCGGCTGTTCCAGCCGGAGCCCGAGTCGGAGCCCGAACGAGAAGAGATCCAGCGCAAGAGGGCGCGTCGACCACGCGGCAAGGGTGTCATCGTCGAAGGAGTGGATGATCTCCTCGTGCGACTCGCACGTTGCTGCACACCTGTGCCGGGGGATTCGATCGTCGGGTTCTTGACCCGGGGACGCGGCGTGTCGGTGCATCGTGATGACTGCCCCAACGCGAAGGGGCTCGCGATCGCCGACGAGGGACGCATGGCCAAGGTGTGGTGGGACAACCGCCAGCAAGGAACCTTCGAGGTCGCCATCCAGATCGAGGCCCTCGACCGCACGAAACTCCTGCGTGACATCACCGCTGCGATCTCCGACCAGGGGATCCACATCGTCTCGTCGACGAGCCGCTCGGGCAAGGATGGGATCGCCGTGCTGGGATTCACGTTCGAGCTTGCCGACCCCGGCCATCTCGAGCACGTCATCCAGAGTGTTCGGCGCGTCGATTCCGTCTTCGACGTCTACCGCGTCGTCCCGGCATCCGCCCGCTGAGAGGCCCAGATGAGGGGGGTCGTGCAGCGCGTCACCACCGCGAAGGTCACGGTCGACGGGGCGGTCGTCGGAAAGATCGGTCTGGGCCTTCTCCTGCTCGTGGGGATCACCAAGACCGATGGGCTCGACGAATGCGAATGGCTCGCAGACAAGGTCATCAATCTTCGGATCTTCGGTGACGACGAGGGCAAGATGAACCGCTCCCTCGTCGATGTCGGGGGATCCGTGCTCGTGGTGTCCCAGTTCACGCTGTACGGGGACGCGCGCAAGTCTCGGCGTCCGTCATTCATCGACGCGTTAGCGGGGGACCGCGCCGAGAATCTCTACGACCAGCTCGTCTCGGAGTTCGAGCACCGCGGCATCGCGACACAGACCGGGCGCTTCGGAGCGATGATGGACGTGACCCTGACCAACGAAGGCCCGGTCACGATCCTGCTGGACTCGTCGAAGCTGTTCTAGTGGGGCACTAATCCTTGAGGAGGCGATGGGCGGCGTCGTAGATCGCCGTCGGTGTGAGGCCGTACTGCGTCAGTAGCTCGTCGGGTGTCCCCGAGGTGGCATAGGTGTCGCCGACATTGACGAACGCCATACGTGCTGGGCGCCGTTCGGAGACGACCATCGAGACCGTCGCGCCGAGTCCGCCATAGGCGAGGTGCTCCTCGGCAACCACGATCCCGCCCGTCTCGTTCGCCGCACTCTCGATAGCTGCGGTGTCGATCGGCTTGACCGTGTGCATGTCGAGCACACGGGCGGAGATGCCGTCGGCGGCCAGACCCTCCGCCGCGTCCAGGGCCATGGCGACCATGATGCCGTTGGCGACCAGCGTGACATCGGAACCGTCCCGCAGCATGTTGGCGCGGCCGATCTGGAAGTCGGCGTCACCGCCGTAGATGACCGGGACCTTGGGCCGCCCGCAGCGGAGGAAGACGGGTCCGTGGTGCTCGATCATCGCCTTCGTCGCGGCCGCGGCAGAGGCGCCGTCGGCGGGGACGATGACAGCAAAACCCGGAAGCGCGCAGCCGAGCGCGACATCCTCGACCGCCATCTGTGACGGGCCGTCCTCGCCGATCGAGATACCGGCGTGCGTACCCACGAGCTTCACGTTGAGGTTCGGGAACGCCACGGACATCCGGATCTGGTCGTAAGCATTGGCCATCAGGAAGATCGAGAACGAGGAGACCACGGGGATCTTGCCCGAGGCAGCGAGCCCGGCAGCGATCCCGACCATGTTCGACTCGGCGATACCTGCGTTGAAGAACCGTTCGGGGAAGCGCTCCATGAAGTGATTGGTGAACGTCGAGTTGTTGACGTCACCGTCGACGACCACGATGTCCTCGTTCGAGCCGAGCTCGGCCAGGGCTGCGCCGAACGCCTCGCGGGTCGCAGGCCCCTCCGGCAAGTCGATCCGTCGAATGCCGAAAGCCATCGTCAGGACGCTCCGATCTCTGCGAGTGCGGCGGCCTCGTCGGACGCGCCGATCGGTTTGCCGTGCCACTTGCCGGGGGTCTCCTCGAGCAGCGAGACGCCCTTGCCCTTGACGGTGCGCGCGACTATCGCCTGAGGTTTCCCGGTCACCGATCGCGCCCATTCGAACGCCGACGAGACCTCGTCGAGCGAGTGGCCGTTGATCGATCTCACATCGAGCCCGAAAGCACGCAGCTTTTCGTCCAGGGGGTCGAGCGGCTGGATGTCGTCCACCGCACCGGTCTGCTGGAACCCATTGCGGTCCACGATCAGCGTCAAGTTGTCTAGGCCGTGGTTGCCGGCGTACATCGCGGCCTCCCAGACCTGTCCCTGTTCGCTCTCGCCGTCGCCGACCATGACGTAAACGCGATAGTCGAGACCATCCACCCGCGCGGCAAGGGCGTGACCGATCGCGATCGAGAACCCTTGGCCCAACGAGCCCGTGGAGGCCTCCACGCCGGCGAGGCGGTTCATGTTGGGGTGTCCTTCGAGCGGCGATCCCAACTTGCGCAACGACATCAGATCTGCCTCCGGAAAGAAGCCGGCCGCGGCGAGGACCGCGTAGAGGCCCGGGGCTCCGTGTCCCTTCGAGAGGATGAACCGGTCGCGCTCGGGGTGATGCGGCTCAGCGGGGTCGTAGCGCAGAACGCCGCCGAAGTAGAGCACCGTGATGATCTCGACCATCGAAAGCGAAGTGGAGGGATGACCCGACCCGGCCGCGGTCGTGGCCTTCACGATGTCTCTTCGGATGCGCCGCGTGATCGCCTCGAGCTCGGGGCGTGCCTCGGTGCGCGCGGTCAGCATCGGCGAATCCTATAAGGCGACTCTCATAGGATGCCCGGATGCCCGAAGAACCCCTTGCCCTGAGCGCGCCCAAAGGAACGAACGATGTCCTCCCGCCCTTCTCGTGGGAGTGGCAAGGGCTCACGCGCGCCGCTCTGGACACATTCGCGCTGGCGGGCTACGCGCCGATCGAGACCCCACTGTTCGAACACACCGAGGTCTTCGTGCGCGGTGCCGGTGCCGGGAGCGAAGTCGTTACTAAGCAGATGTACACGTTCGAGGACAAAGGGGGCCGCTCGCTCACACTGCGTCCCGAGGGCACGGCACCGGTGGTCCGCGCCGTCCTCGAGCACAACCTCGCCCGGGGCGCTCTCCCGGTCAAGGTGGCGTACGCCGGGGCGATGTTCCGCCAGGAGCGGCCGCAGAAGGGGCGCTACCGGCAGTTCTTCCAGGTCGGCGTCGAGGCGCTCGGTATCGATTCCCCGGTGCTCGACGCAGAGGTCGTGGAACTTGGATGGCGCTTCATCGCATCCATGCTGCCCCCGGAGGTGGTGCCGACCCTGCTTCTCAACACGATCGGTCACCCGGGACCCGAGTGCCGGGCGCGCTACATCGATGAGCTGGCGAGTTTCCTTCGCGGGCGCATCGACGATCTGGCTCCGGGCGATCGTGAACGCGCCGCTACCAACCCGTTGCGGATGTTCGATTCCAAGGAGGCGACGACCGGGGCAGTAATGGCGGCAGCCCCCTTGGTCACAGACCATGTGTGCGACGCGTGCCGGGCCCACTTCGATGAGGTCCGTGCACTTCTCGACTCGGTAGGGGTTCCATACACGGTGCGGCCACAGCTCGTCCGAGGCCTCGATTACTACACACGCACCGCGTTCGAGTACATCTGGGAGGGACTCGGCGCGCAGAACACCCTCGGAGGAGGGGGACGTTACGACGGACTGGCGGAGTCGCTCGGCGGGGACGCGCTGCCCGGCATCGGCTTCGCCCTCGGGGTGGATCGGATACTTCTTGCAGCCGGCAGAGACGGCTCGACCGCGGGTACGAAGGTCGACGTCTATGTCGCCGTGTTCGGCCCCGAAGCCGCTCCTACAGGTCTCCGGATCGCCACCGATCTCAGGAGGGAAGGGCTTGGTGTCGACCTCGACCATGGCGGACGTTCGTTGAAAGGTCAGATGAAGGATGCGGTGCGCTCCGGTGCCAGGTGGGTTGCGATCCTCGGGGAGGATGAGCTGGCCGCGGGCAGCGTCGCGCTGAAGGATCTCACCTCCGGTGAGCAGAGCTCGGTACCTCTGGACGGACTGGCTGCAACGTTGCGCTCGGGAACCATGCCCGCGGGAGCGGTGCTTCGATGATGCAGACACGGATGCGCACGCATCGCTGTGCCGAGCTCAGGGCAGAGGACGCCGGGGCGGATGTCGCGCTTTGTGGATGGGTCGACTCGCGTCGCGATCACGGTGGCGTGACATTCATCGACCTACGTGACACATCCGGCCTCATCCAGATCGTGTTCTCCCAAGAGGATGCGGCCGTCCATGAGACCGCGCAGGCCTTGCGAGCCGAGCACTGCATACGCGTCGAAGGGGTAGTGCGTGCTCGCAAGGAAGGCACGACCAATCCGAAGCTGCCGACCGGCGATATCGAGATAGCGGCCGGGGGCTTGACCGTCCTGTCCGAGGCAATGACCCCACCCTTCCAGATCGACGAACACAAGGATGTCGACGAGTCGCTTCGGCTGCGCCACCGATATCTCGACCTACGCCGGCCGAAGATGCAGGACAACCTCCGTTTGAGGCACGCGATCGTCTCGGCGATCCGCAGATTCTTCGATGCCGAGGGATTCATCGAGATCGAAACACCGATGCTCACGCGTTCTACCCCCGAGGGCGCGCGCGATTACCTCGTCCCCTCACGGGTTCATCCAGGGACGTTCTATGCGCTTCCGCAATCGCCACAGCTCTTCAAACAGCTCTTCATGGTCTCAGGGCTCGATCGCTATTACCAGATCGTTAAGTGTTTCCGAGACGAGGACCTGCGCGCAGATAGGCAACCGGAATTCACTCAACTCGATCTCGAGATGTCGTTCGTCGACGTCGAAGACGTTCTCGATGTCACCGAACGGATGTTCCGGCACGTGTGGAGCGAGGCCATGGGTGTAGAGCTCGCGCCATTCACCCGGTTGAGCTACGGCGAAGCGATGGCGCGGTTCGGCACCGACAAACCTGACCTGAGGTTCGGACTCGAGCTCAGGGATCTCTCGGGGACGTTCGCCGGCACCGAGGTCAAGGTCTTCCGCGGCGTGCTCGAAGGCGGGGGAACGATCGGATGCATCGTGCTGCCCGGAGGCGCGGACAAAGGCCGCAAGGAGCTAGACGCGCTGGTGGACGAGGCCAAAGAGCTCGGTGCAGGCGGGCTCGTGTGGGCCGCCGTTACATCCGAGGGTTTGCGGTCGCCTCTCGACAAGTTCTTCACAGACGCAGAGCGGTCCGGGCTCAAGAGCGCATCGGGAGCGGACCTCGGCGATCTCATCCTGATCGTGGCCGACAGGAACTCTGCGATCGTCCGCAAGGTGCTGGCTGCGTTGAGAACCCGTATCGCAGCGCGGGAAAACCTAGTACCCGAGCTCGATCGTTCGGATCCGAACGCATGGCTCTTCGCGTGGATCATCGACTTCCCGTGGTTCGAGTACGACGAAGAGAGCGCGCGCTGGAACCCCATCCACCATCCGTTCACGGGGGTCACCGATGACACCCTCCAATACCTCGAGACCGATCCAGGACGCGTCATCTCGAAGTCCTACGACATCACGCTCAACGGTTGGGAGCTGGCGAGCGGGAGCATCCGTATCCACGACGTTGCGCTTCAAGAGCGGGTGTTTGCGGCGCTCGGGCTGACACCGGAGGAAGTCACGGAGAAGTTCGGCTTCCTTCTCGAGGCGTTCAAGTACGGGCCACCTCCACATGGGGGCATCGCCCCCGGTATCGATCGCATCGTTGCCTTGGCTGCGGGCGAGACCAACATCCGTGAGGTCATCGCGTTCCCCAAGACCCAGACCGCGTTCGATCCGCTCACCGGCGCGCCGGCCGGGGTCGACCCCGACCAGCTGAAGCTTCTCCATCTTCGTTCGACATACCAGCCGCCTACATCTACTCACCCGCCTCCCCCAAGCTGAGCTCGTGGAGGACCTGTTCACGAACGCCCTCGAAGACAGGTTCGGTGAGTACGCGCCGCTAGCGGCACGGATGCGGCCACGGAACCTCGACGAAGTAGTGGGCCAAGGCCATCTGATCGGTCCAGGCCGCGCTCTGCGCGCCCTGATCGAGTCGGGCGCGATGAGCTCGCTCGTGCTGTGGGGCCCCGCGGGGACCGGCAAGACCACCCTCGCCCTCGTCGCGGCAGACGCGTCCGACGCTCACTTCGAGCCGATGTCGGCGGTCACCTCGGGGGTCGCCGATGTCCGCAAGGCGATCGAAGCGGCGCGCGATCGCCTCGGTCAGCAGGGCCGGCGCACTGTTTTGTTCCTAGATGAGATCCACCGGTTCAACAAGTCACAACAGGATGCGCTCCTGCCCGCTGTGGAGAACGGTTGGATCGTGCTCATCGGGGCCACGACCGAGAATCCGTCGTTCGAGGTGAACTCACCTCTGATGTCACGCAGTCTGCTCTTTCGGCTGGAATCGCTCGAGCCCGATCTCATCGTCGCGCTGCTCGAGCGTGCGCTGCGGGACGATGAGCGAGGTCTCGGCGCGATGAAAGTGGGTGCAGACGCCGATGCTCTCGAACACATAGCGCGCGGAGCGGGTGGCGACGCGCGTGCCGCGCTGAACGTCCTCGAGGCCGCAGGCATGATCGCGACCAGCTCGGGCACGATCGACGTTCAAGCGGCTGAAGAGGCCTTACAGCGGCGGGCATTGCCATATGACAAGTCGGGCGATTGGCACTACGACGTCATCTCGGCATTCATCAAGTCGATGCGCGGGTCCGATCCGAACGCCGCCGTCTACTGGATGACGAGGATGCTCGATGCCGGCGAGGCCCCAAGGTTCATCGCCCGCCGCATGGTGATCTTCGCATCGGAGGATGTCGGTAATGCCGATCCGTGGGCGCTCTCGGTCGCCGTGGCGGCCCACCATGCTCTGGAGTTCATAGGCCTGCCCGAGGCCAAGCTGAATCTCGCCCAAGCCGCGACGTACCTGGCCATCGCTCCGAAGTCCAACGCCAGCGCCGTCGCGCTGTGGAATGCCGAGGCTGATGTCGCAGCAGGTGGACCACTACCGGTCCCCGCGCACCTTCGCGATTCACACAGCAAGGCGTCACGCTCGGCCGGGGCCGGCAAGGGCTACGTCTACCCCCACGATCACGGGGGCTACGTGGAGCAGCAGTACCTGCCCGATGCGCTCAAGGACAAGCGCTACTACAAGCCGATCCGCGGCCGCGAGGCCGACCTCTCGGCCGAGATCGCCCGGAACACCGAGAGGGGTTCGGCCGAACGCTGACCAGATAAGGTCAGGTCATGATCAAGCGACTGCTCCTCATCGCACTGGGCGCCGCGGCGGCCCTCGAGGCGGATCGCTGGTGGGGACGCCAGCGCCAACGCTTCACCCCCAACGCGGTGACCGGCGCGTTCCTCGACAAGCTCAACCGCTCGCTGGAGAACCGGTCCTCGGAACCTCCGCGCGGCTAGGTTTCTCGATGGATTCAGGCACGATCCGGGATCGTTTCCTCGCGTTCTTCGGTGAGCGCGCCCACGAGCGCGTCCCCTCGTCTTCCCTCATCCCGAACGACCCCACCCTGCTCCTCACCAACGCGGGAATGAACCAGTTCAAACCGTATTTCCTCGGTGAGCAGCAGCCGCCCTTCGCTCGGGCGATGAGCGTGCAGAAGTGCTTCCGGGCGACCGACATCGAGGAGGTCGGTAATACCGCGCGCCACCTCACGTTCTTCGAGATGCTCGGCAACTTCTCGTTCGGCGATTACTACAAGCAGGACGCCTGCCCCTGGGCCTGGGACCTCGTCACCGACGGATGGGGCTTCGACCCCAGCTTGCTGTGGGTCACGGTGTTCGAGACCGACGACGAAGCCTTCGATATCTGGGCCGACGGTGTCGGCGTGAAGCCTGATCGCATCATCCGGCTCGGCGCCAAGACCAACTTCTGGTCGATGGGGGTCGCGGGCCCATGCGGCCCGTGTTCCGAGATCTTCGTAGACCTCGGAGATGCTTATGGTGACGCATCTGATCTGGGGCCGGGGGGCAACGAAGACCGCTACCTCGAGATCTGGAACCTCGTTTTCATGCAGAACGATTGCAACGCAGCCATCCAACCGATCGCCGAGCTGCCCAAGAAGAACATCGACACCGGTGCCGGCGTCGAACGTCTGGCGATGGTGCTTCAGAACGTTCCGTCGATCTACGAGACCGACACACTCGGAAGCATGATCGAGCGTGCCGGCGCTCTCACCAAGAGCAACTATGGGAAGGATCCCAGGATCGACAAGGGCCTGCGCATCCTTGCCGATCACGGACGGTCGATGACGTTCCTGATCGCGGATGGCGTCCTTCCCTCGAACGAAGCGAGAGGTTACGTGTTGCGCCGTGTGATGCGGCGCGCGGTGCGTGAGGCTCGCCTCCTGGGAACCGAGCAACCTGTCCTTGCCACGCTCGCCCAAGGGACGATCGACCTGATGGGCGGTTTCTATCCGGAGATCGCAGAGCGGTCCGAGTTCATCTTGGAGGTCGTCGCCCGGGAAGAAGAGCACTTCAGCGCCGCTCTTCGAGGTGGGCTCGCCGTCCTGGAAGGTGAGATGACAAAGGCGAGAAACGAAGGGCGAGGGATCCCCGGTGACGTCGCGTTCCTGTTGCACGACACCTACGGGTTCCCGATCGACCTCACGACGGACATCGCCGGCGAGGAAGAGCTCGATGTGGACACCGCGGCCTTCGAGGAGCTCATGCTGGCTCAGCGTGAACGTGCCCGAGCGGCGCGGAAGGCAAGCGCCCCCGCGGCCCCCGCCGAGGCTGCGGCGCGCCTGATCGAACAACACGGGACGACGGAGTTCGTCGGCTACGAGCATCTATCCAGGACCGCGTCCATCGTGGGGATCGCAGACTCCGATGGCGCCGGTCTCATCGTCGCCGAGGAGGGGGCGGAGGTCGACATCATCCTCGACACAACCCCCTTCTATGCAGAAGGAGGCGGTCAGGTCGGGGACACCGGTTCGATAATGGGTTCCTCTGGGCGGGGCCGCGTGATCACGACCCGTCGCTTGGCGCCGGGACTTACGGGGCACCGCTTGACGGTCACGGCCGGAGCGCTCGCGGTTGGGGATGAAGTCGCGGCGGAGGTCGACGCTGTGCACAGGGTCGCGAGCGAACGCGCCCATACCGCGACACACATCCTTCACTGGATCCTGCGCGACCGTCTGGGTGACCACGCTCGCCAGGCAGGTTCTCTCGTGGAGCCAGGACGTCTTCGCTTCGACTTCAACCACTTCGACGCGCTGGGCACGCAGGGCGTCAAAGATATCTCGGACGAACTCCAGGGTCGGGTGCTGCAGGACGACGGGGTGCGGGCGTATGAAACGAGTTACGACTTCGCTCGTTCGATCGGCGCGATGGCGATATTCGGCGAGAAGTACGGGGACTTCGTGCGCGTGGTCGAAGTGGGCGAGTACTCGAAAGAGCTGTGCGGCGGGACGCATGTTCCGCATACGAGCCAGATCGGTGCGGTCATCGTCACCAGCGAGGGCTCTGTGGGATCGAATCTCCGCCGCGTTGAGGCGCTTGTCGGAGCGGAGGGCCTTGCGTGGCTCAAAGCCCGCTCCGCGATGTTGGAGGAGACCGCGGTACTTCTGAAAGCGTCCCCGGACGAGGTGGCACAGAAGGTGGAGCGACTTCTGGTCGCGCAGAAGGAGATGGAACGCCAGCTCGAAGCCGGCCGACGCGATGCGACGCGTGCCGCGGCGGATGACCTGGTGTCGGGCGCCGAGCGCATCGGTGCAGCGCGCCTCGTTTCGGCGCGTATGGATGTCAGCGTTGACGACCTTCGGTCCCTCGCGCAGACGCTAAAAGGCCAGATCGGTTCAGGAGCCATCGTGCTCGGAGCGAGCGGCGAAGGACGAGGAAACCTCGTCGGCGCCGTTACGAAGGACCTCGTCGAGGCCGGAGTGTCGGCGCGCGACATCCTCGCTCCCGGCGCGAAGGTCCTGGGTGGCGGAGGTGGCGGGAAGCCGGACCTAGCGGTCTCCGGCGGGAGCGCTGCCGACAAGGTCGACGATGCGATAGAGGCCGCTGTGTTCGCCGCCCGGAACGCCTTGGAGTCGGTAGCGACGTCATGATCCTGGGGATCGATCCGGGGGCGCGCAGAGTGGGGATCGCCGTCGCGGATCTCGAGACACGGTTCGCCCGTCCGCTCGAAGTCGTGGATCGAACCTCCACCGACGTCCTCGAGCGCGTACCGGCCCTGGTAGCTGAGCTCGAGGTGACTGTCGTCGTCGTCGGTCGCCCCGTCGGACTGTCCGGACGCGCCGGCCCAGCTGTGACCGCGTATGCGGAGCTGGTCGAAGCGTTGCGCGCCCGACTCCCGATACCCGTCGAGGAGTTCGATGAACGCTTCACTACGACGATCGCGGACCAGGGATTGAAGGCGGCGGGTGGGAACCGCTCCGCTCGCGATTCACTGCGCGACGCTGTCGCTGCGCAGGTGATGTTGCAGGGGTATCTAGATGCCACACGCACCGCTGCGCTCGATCCCGAAAGTGGATCGTGGCCCTAACGCGCCGCGGACGGATAGTCGTGGTGCTCGTGATCTTGGGAGTCATCCTCGGGACACCTGCTCTCGGTGGCGTCGTCTACCTCCACAAGGTGGGTTACCTGGGCGAGAGCGACCCGGGTGCAACGATCGAGGTCGTGATCCCCGAGGGCATGGGGATGGCACAGATAGGTAAGTTGCTTGAGCGCAAGGGCGTCATCAAGTCGTTCAGCGGCTGGAGGATCGCCACATACTTCGATGACGACTCGCGCACCATCCAAGCTGGACGTTACGAGCTCCCGACTGGACTGACGGCGGGCGACGCGTTGCAGGCCCTCCTTGGAGGACCGTTGCTCGATTTCGTCATGGTGACATTCCCCGAGGGTGCGTGGCTCGAGGATTTTGCGCGCGTCCTAGGTTCGGAAACGCACATCACTGCCAAGGAGTTCCGTAGGGTCGCCGTTCCAGGATCTCTCGACTCCGACATCTTCTCGAGCGACATCCCGAGCGTGGAAGGTCTGTTGTTCCCGTCGACCTATCAGATAGTCGAGGACGACACCGCAGAGACCGTGTTCGAAAGATTGACGTCTGAGTTCGAGAGGCAGCTCGCTAAAGTAGATCTCGACGACATCGGGACGCTCGGGTACTCCCCTTACGAAGTTGTGATCGTTGCGTCGATGATCGAAGCGGAGGCCGCGGTCGACGCGGACCGGGGCAAGATAGCGCGCGTCATCTACAACCGCCTTGCCGAGGGCATCGCGCTCGGGATCGATGCCACCGTGTTGTATGCGCTCGGCGAGCACAAGTCGGAGCTCACCGTTTCGGACCTTGCGGTGGATTCGCCCTACAACACGCGCGAGGTTGCCGGTCTGCCACCGACACCGATCGGCGCGCCCGGGCTGGAGTCTCTAAGAGCCGCGGCAGCCCCCGAGCCGGGCGACTGGCTCTACTACGTGCTCGCCGACTGCGAGGGTCACCACGCGTTCAGCGAGAGCTACGACCAGTTCCTTACCGACAAGGCGGCGTACAACCGCCTGACGTGCGGATGAGCGATCGTCTGGAGCCCGGGTGGACCGGTGTTCTGGGCTGGCCGTTGTCCCAAACGCTGTCTCCGGCTATCCATCGCGCCGCGTTCGAGCACCACGGGCTGGTGTGGAGCTACCAAGCATGGCCGGTCGAGCCCACCCATCTTGCCAAGGCCGTCGAGGGTCTTCGAATCCTGGGCGCGAGTGGGGCGAACGTGACCATGCCTCACAAGGCATCGGTCGGCCGGTTCCTGGACGGCCTGCGCGGCGACGCCGAGATCCTCCGCGCGGTCAACACGATCGTGCCCACCGACGGCGGCCTGTACGGATACAACACCGACGCCGGCGGGTTCAAGAAGTTCCTCACCGAGGATGCCGGATTCGATGCGTCGGGGGAGCACGCGGTTGTCCTCGGAGCTGGGGGGGCTGCACGCGCGGTCGTCAAAGCGTTGACCGATCTTGGGGTGAGCGCCATCTCGATCGCGGCGCGCAAGCCTCTTCAGGCTGCGATCGTCGCAGAGCTCGCCGCCCCGGCCGATGCGACCGTGCTGCGATGGGAGCAGGCATCGGGGGCTGCGCGCGGCGCAGCGATCGTCGTCAACGCCACACCTGTGGGCGCAGATGGGGAGGAGGTCCTGGATGGTGACCGCCTCAACGACAGCCAAGTCGTCGTCGACCTCCTCTATGGGATCGACACCCCACTGCTCCAGGCCGCGCGTGCCGCGGGAGCGGGCGCGTTCGACGGTCTCGGGATGCTCGTAAGGCAGGCCGCCGCGTCGTTCGCCTTGTGGACCGATCTGGACCCCCCAGTCGAGGAGATGAGAGCCGCTGCGGTGGCGCAAATTCACAAGAAGCCCGTCGAAGGTCTATCCTGAGTGGGGTCTGGGGTGAGTCGCGTGGGACGGTCGGTCGTGAGGCGGGGGAGCCGCCTCAACTCACCCATCCAGGCTGCCGAAAGAGCAAGCACGCCCATATACGACATGGGGTAGGGGTTTGGGGTCTCCGCTTCGCCAAGGAGGATTTCGATGACCAAGGCCGATCTGCTGGCTAATGCGCTGGATGAGTTCCTGGCTGTATCTCCAGAGGTCGAGGCCGCGGCCGTTGTCAGCGCGGATGGCCTTCCGATCGCTTCGGCACTACCTCCCCACGTCGAGGAGGACCGTCTCGCAGCGATGAGCGCGGCGCTGCTCACGCTGGGCGAGCGTGCCGCCGAGGGCCTCGGTAAGGGTGAGCTCGCTCAGGTATTCGTCGAAGGCGACGTCGGTCACGTCATCTTGATGGCCGCGGGCGGCAATGCGGTCCTCGTCGCGGTGAGCTCCAAAGAGGCGAAGGTGGGGCTCGTGCTCTTCGAGATGCGCAAGACCGCGGCCCGGGTCGCATCCGTGATGTCTGGGGACGCCGAGGCCTCGAACACCGCCGGCGAGACCACATCGACGTTCGCGGCGCCCACGCCCCTAACGCCAGTCGCGCCTCTTCAGGAGGATGAGTCTTCGGCCGCCACCCTCGGAGGGCCTGTACCGATGCTGGGCGGCCCGATCACCGGGGCGCCGTCAGAACCTCCACCTCCAACCAGCGCACCTGAGCCTGTCGCTCCGGTGAGGACCCCCGAGCCGGCGCCCGCGGATGCGGAGAGCGGATCGTCGGTCTCGAGCTGGACCTAAGACGCTAGTCCTGAAGTAGGGGACGCAGGAGACCGCGATGCTCAGAGGAACCCTCGACGACTTCTCGCTGCCCGAGGTCTTCAGGCTCATGTCTTTGGCCAAGAAGACCGGACGGCTCAGCGTGAAACGTTCCGCGGGCGAAGGGCGCGTCTTCTTCCGGGAGGGCGAGGTCTATTACGCCGAGTCCTCACTGTCGAAGGAGCCCCTCGGTCAGAAACTGATCCGGGCTGGCGCGCTGTCCGAGAGCCAGCTTATGAAAGCGCTCGACGAGAACGCTCAGACCGGCCAGAGGGTCGGCGAGATCCTCGTGAAAGACGGGGTGGTCAGCACCGACCAGATCGAGGAGGCCCTCGCGCGCCAGGTCGAGGACTCGATCTTCGACCTCCTCCGTTGGGAGCTCGGGGAGTTCGCCTGGGAGCCCGCGATCGAGGTCGAGGTCGAGGTCCCGATCGCAGCCTCGATGGAGAACCTCATCATGGAGGCGTCGAGACGTCTCGACGAGCTCGAGGTCCTTCGGCGCAAGATCCCATCGGAGCTGACGGTCCTGCGCATGGCGGCCACGCCGCCCGAGGGCGCCGTCGAGATCAACATCACCCCGGAGGAGTGGCGGATCCTCGTCCTGGTGGACGGCGTCCGGCGCGTCACCGACATCGCACGTATGACGGGCCTCGACGATTTCGGTGCGATGCGGGTTCTCTACGGCCTCGTGTCCGCGGGCCTGATCGAGGTTTCGCCGCATCAGCCCGAGGAAGAGCCTGCCTCGGTCGAGGCCCCGGCCCCCAAGCCCAAGGCGGTAGCGGCTCCGGAGCCTGAGCCAGAGCCGGTGGCGGTCGTCGAGCCGGAGCCCGAGCCGGAGCCGGTCGCGGCTGCCGAGCCGGAGCCCGAGCCGGAGCCCGAACCAGAGCCCGAACCAGAGCCCGAGCCCGAACCAGAGCCGGTTGCGGAAGAGGCTTTGATAGTCGGCGACCTTTCCGAAGAAGAGTTCCTCATGCCTGAAGAGCCCGCAGCAGCGGCTCCCGAGCCCGCAGCACCGCCTGCTCCTGCCGCCCCGGCGCCCGCGCCTAATGGCCCCGGCCCGGCGGAGCCAGCTGAGGTCGACCGGTCGGCGGTGGTGCGTGAGCTCGCCGGGCTGTTCAGCGAGGACGATCGTCCGCGGCGCCCCGTGGGCGTCCCGAACCCGCCCGCGAATGCCGCTCCCGCAGCCCCGGCGGCCGCCGCGGCGGCAGTTGCGCTCGGGGGGTCGGCAGAGGATCAGGCGGATAACCGGAAGAGGGTCGAAGATGATGATCAAATCACCAAAGGCCTGATCTCCAGGCTGATCGACGGAGTCAAGGGGCTCTAGGCAGTGGTCACGAGCGTGCTGGGGGTAGAGCGATGAGCCCGCGACCGGGGATCGTGAGGAAGCAGCGCGCCACGACTGGCATCGTTGCGCGCCCACTCAAGGTCGTCATCACAGGACCCTTCTCCGCCGGGAAGACGACCCTCATCAAGACGATCAGTGAGGTCTCGATCGTGGGGACCGAGCGTGATGTGACCGACGAGACCCGTTCGGTGAAGACCCGGACGACAGTGGCGATGGACTTCGGGCGCATCACCTTCGCCCAGGACCTCAGCCTGTTCCTCTTCGGCACGCCGGGTCAGCGGCGCTTCGAGGTTATGTGGGAGATCCTGTCCGAGGGGATGATCGGGTTCATCCTGCTCGTGCACGCGGGCGATCAGCGCTCGGTCGACGAGGCGTTCCACATCCTCACCACGTTTCGCGAATACGCAGACGTCCCTTACGTCATCGGGGTGACCCACCTCGACGAGACGAAGGAGCCGGTCGACAAGGTCATGGCGAACATCCGCAAGACCCTGGAGCTCCCGGAAGAGATCAACCTCATCCCGTGCGACCCCCGGGAGAAAGAGGACGTCAAAGCCTTGATGCTCGAGATCCTCTTGGGGGTTCTGGACCGCCTCGACCGGATGCCGGCGGCGGCCGGCTAGCTCGATGTTCAGATGGCTCGGGCGTCTCTTCAAGCGCGGCGGCACCGCGGCGCCCCCGCAGGCGCCTGCCTCCGCCTACCCCCCAGCCCCTAGCGGCTCCGTTTACCCCCCTAGCGGCTCCGTTTACCCCCCAGCCCCTAGCGGCTCCGTCTACCCACCGGCCGCGTGGCCGACGGCCCCTGCCCCCGTCGCGCCTACCTTTCCCACTGCGCCGCCGCCCGCCGCACCCTCATACGTTCCGGCCCCGCCCCAGACCTTTCAACCCCCTCCTCAGCCCTACCAGCCAACTCCCGCAGCAGCCCCTCCCGCAGCAGCCCCTCCCGCCTACGTTGCACCGGCCCCCGTCGTAGCCGCACCCGTCGAAGCGGCGCCACCGGCAGCGGTAGACCCCTCGGGCGCGCAGGAGCCGGTGCTCGTCGATCCGGTCGTCGCCCCCGCCGCAGAGTTGGGGACCGCGCCGCCCGGGACCCGCGTCCGAGTCATCCTCACCGACGGGAGCGAAGTGACGACCTCGGTCGACCCCGAGCTCACTCAGCGCATCGACTACGCGGCCAAGAACCTCCTCCCTCCGACTTGATCTGCAAGCGACGCCCCACTAGCTAGCCGTGTGCCCTGTGGGGGGCTACAGTCGGAGGGGTACGAGCCGATAAATCACTCACGAGGAACTTCTCGGCGGGTTGTCGCCTGGGCGGGACACGGTTTGAGGGAGTAGGTGAGGGTGGCACAAGCAGCCAAATCCTTAGGTCAGCTCGATGAGCTCCTTCGGGCGCGCGGGCTGATCACCGAGGATCAGCTCGAAGACGCCCGTAACCAGGCGATCCAGCGCGGCCGTTCGCTGGGCCGGATCCTCATCGAGATGGGCCACGTCAACGAGGCTACGCTCGTCTCGATCCTCGCCGAGCAGCTCGGTCTCGAGTTCGTGGACCTCGACGAGGCCACCATCGATTCGTCGGCCGTTGCCCTCGTGCCCGAGATGACCGCTCGACGCCACAACTGCATCCCGATCGGATTCGACGAGAACCGCCTCGTGGTGGCGATGGCGGACCCAGCTAACGTCGTGGCGGTCGACGACATCCGTGCGATGACGAAACGCGACGTCAAGACCGTCGTCGCGACCAAGGTCAATGTCCTCAACGCGATCAACCGCCATTACCGGCTCGATCGCGCCGCAGAGTCCCTCGCAGAAGAAGCCGCGGAGCAGGCCGGGGTCGAAGAGGACCTGGATAAAGCGCTCGAGACCGCGGGTGCAGAGGACGCGCCGATCATCAAGCTCGTCAACCTGCTCATCACTCAAGCCGTACAAGACCGAGCGTCGGACATCCACATCGAACCGGACGAGAAGACGATGCGCGTTCGCTACCGAATCGACGGCGTGCTCCACGAGGTGATGAGCCCTCCGAAGTCCGTGCAGTCCGGGATGACGAGCCGTCTGAAGATCATGGCCGACGTCAACATCGCCGAGCGCCGTATACCGCAGGACGGCCGCATCGGTCTCATCGTGGGTGGCAAGCAGATCGACATCCGTCTCGCGACACTGCCCACGGTTCATGGCGAGAAGATCGTCATGCGTCTCTTGGACAAGTCGAGCGTCATGCTCAACCTCGCCGACCTCGGATTCTCACCGGGCAACTTCAAGCGCTACGAGGAGTCCTACAAAAAGCCTTACGGCGCGATCCTCGTGACCGGACCAACGGGGTCCGGGAAGTCGACCACCCTGTACGGGACGCTCAACGTCCTGAACGAGGTCGACCGCAACATCATCACGGTCGAGGACCCCGTCGAGTACCGACTCAAGGGGATCAACCAGGTACAGACGAACGTCAAGGCCGGCCTCACATTCGCCGCCGCGCTGCGGTCGATACTGCGTTGTGACCCCGACATCGTCCTCATCGGTGAGGTGCGCGACAAGGAAACCGCGCAGATCGCGATCGAGGCGGCGCTAACCGGACACCTCGTTCTGACCACCCTTCACACCAACGACGCGCCGTCGGCTGTCACGCGTCTCACGGAGATGGGTATCGAGCCGTTCCTCGTGTCGTCTTCTATCGACTGCGTCCTGGCTCAGAGGCTCGCGAGGAAGCTATGCGATAAGTGCAAAGAGCCGTATGCGCCGACGGTCGAGGAGCTTGAGAGAGCGCGCTACCCCTACAACCCCGACGAGGAGCTTCCGAAGCTCTTCCGCGCGGTCGGTTGCACCGCGTGCAGCAAGACTGGCTACAAGGGCCGCATGGCCGTGCACGAGATCCTCACGATGTCAGAGGAGATCGAACGCATGATCATCGAGATCGCGTCGGCCGAAGACATCGGACGCGTCGCGCGTGAGCAAGGCATGACGACGCTCCGCGACGACGGCATGTACAAGGTCGGATTGGGCCTGACCTCTATCGAAGAGATCTTCCGAGTCATCGTTTAGGCACAAGTACAAGGAGACAGAGATGGCGCAAGTGCAAAGGCAACTGAGAGACGTGCTGCTCGAGGAGCGTCTCGTGTCTCCTGAGGACCTCACCGCGGCGGAGCAGGAGGAGACGACCACTGGCAAGTCCGCGTGGAAGACCTTGCTCGAGCGCGGGATCGTCAACGAGCACGATCTCGTGCGAGCGAGGGCGCTGCAGGTCGGCCTCGAGTTCATCGACTTCAGGCTCGTTGCGCCGAACCCTGCCGCCGTTCCGCTCATCCCCGAGGACGTCGCTCGGCGCCAGCAGCTGGTGCCGGTCGATCTGCGCGGAGATGTGCTCATCGTGGCGATGGCCGAGCCCGGAAATCACCTAGCTCTCGAAGAGGCCGCGCGCGTTTCCGGCCGGCAGGTCATGCCGGCCGCCGCCTACCGCCCCGACCTGCTTGCGGCCCTGGACCGGACCTATCCGGGCGGCGCTCCTGCGGCTCCCGGCAATGGAGGGCCCGCCGCACCAGCCGCCATCGCCGCCGCCTTGACCGAGGTCGCTCCACAGGGCCCGGCAGCCCCTCAGGGACCACCCGCGGGTATGGGTGCTCCAGCCCCTGCCCCCCATACCCAGGCGCCGTCCGTGGGTAGCTTCGGGGCGGCTGAGATGTCGGCCTCGCCCGGTGTCGGGATGCCGATGGTCGAAGCGTCGGGTTCCCTCCAAGGACCGGTGATCGAGGAGATCAACGAGGGGGAGGAAGAAAGAGAGCCGAACCTGGCCGAGTTCCTCATGGCAGTGGTCGACGGCGCGGGTTCCGACCTCCACCTCACCGCGGGCCTGCCGCCGATGATCCGTGTCCACGGTGACCTCGAGCGGCTCAAGGGTTACCGCATTCTCCAGCCTCAGGACCTGCAGCAGCTGATCTACTCGATGCTCACCCAGAAACAGCGTGAGAAGTTCGAGGAAGCCCTCGAGCTCGACATCTCGTACCAGCTCCCGGGCAAGGCCCGCTTCCGTGTCAACGTCTTCCAGCAGCGCGACGCGATGGGCTCAGTGATGAGGATCATCCCGTTCGAGATCAAGGACCTCGAGACCCTGGGGCTGCCGCCGAGCGTCAAGGAGTTCACTCGTCTGCGGCGCGGGCTCGTGCTCGTGACCGGCATCACCGGTTCGGGTAAGTCGACGACTCTCGCCGGCATGATCGACATGATCAACGATTCGCGCGCCGAGCACATCATGACCGTCGAGGACCCGATCGAGTTCCTCCACAAGCACAAGAAGTCGGTGATCAACCAGCGCGAGGTCGGGGCGGACACGCACGGCTTCGCTGTCGCGCTGAAGCACGTCCTTCGTCAGGACCCCGACATCATCCTCGTCGGTGAGATGAGAGACCTCGAGACGATCTCGTCCGCACTGACGGCAGCTGAAACGGGTCACCTTGTGTTCGGAACGCTTCACACGCAGGACGCCCCGCAGTCTGTCGACCGTGTCATCGACGTGTTCCCCCCACATCAGCAGCAGCAGATCCGCATCCAGCTCGCCGGCACCCTCGCGGGCGTCGTGTCACAGCAGCTCGTGCCCACGCCCGACGGCAAGGGCCGAGTGGTCGCGGCCGAGGTGCTCGTGGTCACGCCGGCGGTCAAGAACCTCATCCGTGAGGGCAAGACGCACCAGATCTACACGTCGATGCAGGCCGGTGGGAAGTTCGGGATGCAGGTCATGGACCAGCACCTCGCAGAGCTCGTCAAGATGGGCAAGTGCACGTACGAGATGGCCCTTGAACGCTCGCACCACATCGAGGAGTTCAATCGTCTTGCGGGGAAGGGATAGATCATGGCGGATTCCTATGCTTATCGCGTAAGGACGAAAGAGGGGCGGGTCGTCGAAGGCAAGATGGAAGCCGACGGCGCGGGCGCCGTTGCAACGCGGCTCCGCTCGCAAGGCTTCATCCCGCTCCAGATCAACAAAGAGCGCAAGGTTTCGTCGAAGACCGAGATCCATATCCTGCCCGAGAAGGTCAAGCTCAAGGACCTCGCGGTGTTCTCGCGTCAGTTCGCGACGATGATCAACTCAGGACTCTCGTTGCTGCGGGCGCTCAACATCCTCTCGGAGCAGACCGAGAACAACCTCCTTGCCTCGACGATTGGCGATCTGCGCGAGGACGTGGAGCGTGGTTCGAGCCTGTCGGCCGCGATGTCGAAGCACCCCAAGGTATTCAGCAACCTCTTCGTCGCGATGGTGCGCGCCGGTGAGACCGGTGGTCAGCTCGATACGGTGCTGCTCAAGGTCGCGGATAACTTCGAGGCGGATCACAAACTGCGTCAGACGATCAAGTCGGCGATGACGTACCCCGTCGTCGTGGCGGGCATCGCAGGACTCCTCGTCACGATCATGTTGCTGTTCGTCGTCCCGACGTTCGCGGGGATGTTCGACAGCCTCGGTGGGACACTGCCCCTCCCGACGCAGATCCTGTTGACTGTGAGTCAGAAGGCCAAGATCCTCGTACCGCTGTTCATCGTGTTCGCGATCATCGGACGGATCGTCTACAAGAGGGCCCGCGCCGCCAGCGCGGACGCGCGACTCACGACCGACAAGGTGAAGCTGCGCATCCCCGTGTTCGGGGATCTCTTCCAGAAGATCGCGGTATCGCGCTTCACGCGCACGCTCGCGCTCCTGCTGCGCTCGGGTGTTCCGGTCCTCCAGGCGCTCGACATCGTCGCGGAGTCGACCGGCAACGAGGTCCTCGCCCGCGCCGCGATGGCGGTCAAGGAGAGCGTGCGTTCCGGTGAGAGCATCGCCGGCCCGCTCGAGGAACATGGGATCTTCCCCCCGATGGTCGTCCAGATGATCTCGGTCGGAGAGGACACGGGAGCGCTCGACGCGATGCTCGACAAGATCGCCGACTTCTACGACCAAGAGGTCCAATCCACCACCGAGGCACTGACTTCGTTGATCGAGCCGATCATGATCGCGGTGCTCGGAGGCATCGTCGGAGGGATGGTCATCGCGCTCTATATGCCGATGTTCAAGATCTTCGACCTCATCGAGTAGCCGGGTATCACAGGCGGCGTTTCTACGGAATCCATACGCTGCAGACCTGTTTCCCGCGTATCCCTGTGTCTAAGATGCGGCTGAGCCCAGTTGCCTGAGGTTCTGGGGCTGAAAGATCTTGCCTGGGTTGTCTATGACCCCTGAGGGTGGCTCGCAGGGGCGGAAAGGAGGGCTCTGGATGTTCCAGAGGTTCCACGCAGCAAAGGAGGGGCGTGAGGGCGGTTTCACGCTCATCGAGCTCCTCGTAGTCGTTCTGATCATCGCCATCCTGGCGGCGATCGCCGTACCGGTGTTCCTGAACCAGCGTCGTAAGGCTTGGGTCTCCCAGGTCGAGTCGTTCTTGAAGGACGCCGCCACGGCGCAGGAGTCGTGGAGGACGGACCACACCTCGTACTCCAGCAGCATCGCGGAGCTCGAGACCGAGGGCTTCAACTACTCGGCCGAGGACGTTACCGGCGCGACGACCGGTACCGCCACTCAGTACTGCATCACGGCCACCAACCTGAACGACACGGTCATCCAGGGGGAGTACTCCTCGAACGACGGTGCTCCGAAGGTCAAGGGCGAAGAGACCGACCCCGCTCCGAACGCAAGCGCACCCTGCACATAGACCCCGCTCTACTGCAACACCGGAACCACGAACGGGGGCCTTCGGGCCCCCGTTCCCTTTTCGCCGCCCGAGGCCCTGCTGCCGTTTCGCTGTCATTTGGCGGACAATGGGTCAAGAAAACGACGCCTGGGGCCGATGAAGAACCTGATGAGCGCTAAACGAAGCTTCGCAGACGGACGCGGGGAGGCAGGCTTCACCCTCGTCGAGCTGATGTGGACGATGGTGATCTTCTCGATCTTGGCGGGCATCAGCATGCTTGCGGTGCGGACCTACTCGCTCAAGCAGTCCCTGGAGCAGGCCCAGGGTGACGTTGTTGCGCAGCTGAACAATGTCCAAGCAAGGTCGGTCGCGCAGAGCAATCCGATCATCTTCGGCATCCACTTCCACGAAGGCTCGCCCAACTGGGAGATGGTCCGCTTCAGCGCGGGGCCGTCCTCGTCCACCAGTGACGACACCTGCACCGCCTCCGCCCTTCCCGACCTCGGCGCGGGGGTGGCGTTCTCGAGTGGGACCCAGTTCGAGGCGGCATCCTTCTCGATCGCCGGACCTCCGACCAATGCGTGCATGGGCCAGGTCCCCTTTTCCTCGGGCGAGAACTTTGTTTTCTTCTTCCCGCGCGGCTCGGCGACCGCGGGCAGCGTCACGGTGGGGCAGCCCCGCCTGGAAGGGCAAACCAGAACGATCACGGTTTCGGCCATAACCGGAAGGGTCGATCACTGATGCTCTTCACGCGCCTTCGGAAGAGCGACGGGTTCACCCTCATCGAGGTGATGGCCGCCATGGCCATCTTCACCGCCGTGACCCTCGGCATCACCCCGCTGCTCTTGGGCTCGCTACGCAGCGCGACGGTCGGCCGGACGTTCACGGTGGCCAAGAACGTGGTGTCCCGTGCGATGGAGCGCGCGCGAGGCCTCCCTTACTTCGAGTCCGTCAAGGGCATCACAGGCACCCCGCCGCGCCGTGATCTCCTGGATCTGTACTTCCCGAACGTCGGCACCGGCTACTCCGGCGGAGTATTCACCACGCGCTGCACTTCGATCAGCTCAACGCCCGCCGGGAGCGGGCCGATCGCGTGCCCGCCACCGAACGCTGACGGCACGTCGTCCATCCCGCCAGGCTACACACTGACGATCAGGGCGGAGTTCGTCTCGGCCATCGCGGGCACGAACCCGACTACCTTCTCGGTCGTGACACCACCTTCGACCTACGACTGGACCTCCCTAACGGGGGAGGTCCCGCCGTCGGACCTCGTACGACTTACGGCGATAGGGACGTGGTCCTACGGCAGGATCAACAAGAGCTTCACGCTTCAGTCACTGATCGCGAGCCGCAAGCTGAGCGAGGACGAGCTCGCAGGGAATGCGACCATCAACTTCGCCGCACAGGTGCGAACGGGCTATATCGACGCGAACGCCGGCCAGGGAACATTCCGCGGAGCCGTCGGGCGCTCGATCTCGGACATCGAAGAGAGCGCGTTCGCCGCCGCCGACCAGGAGGTGCGCGCCGCTCATCTCTTCCTCACCGAGGATCCGACGGGCGGAACGGGTGCGGAGGACATCATCACGGAGTTCACCGGTGCACAGGTCTCTCTCCATGCCGCCCCCAACGATCTCCCGACCGGCCAGGTCAACGCCAGCGGCGGCAGCGTCGTGCATCCCCTCCTCCCCGGCGTGACGTTCGGAAGGGTGGGCACCACCCACGCGAACCACCCGATGGTCCCGAGCCGCGGCGTGCAGGTCGTCAACGAGCTCCCGACTGCCCGGGGGAGCTTCCGCATCGACTCGGGCGTGGGCCTCGAGCTCGACAATCAGAAGAGCTTCAGCGACCCCCTCCTCGTCTATCCATTCGCTCCCGTCATCGACCTCGAGTCCACCGGGGCCGAGGGGGGTACAGCGGTCACCTCGACGCCGGTCTCGCCGGCGGCCTCGCGCAAGGTCGAGGCGACCGCGCACATCGAGTTCGACGACCTCCATCTGTATCCCACCGTGTTCGCGCCGGGAGGCGTCGTGCGGGTTACGGATTTCGTTGCCGACATCCGTTGCACGTCGACCGGCAGCGCGACGTCCTCGATCGCCGGGACGTGGTCAGCGACGATCATGTATTGGACGGACAACACCTCGACGTTCGCGAGCAGCGACTATCAATCGATCACTGTGGCAGGGAACATCGACGGAAGCGGCAACGCCGAGGCCGATCTCGACGCCATCCAGAGCGCCAACCCGACCGTGTGGTTCTTCAACCCCCCCGGACCGGGCCCGGTCGAGGAGTACCGCCTGTTCTCTGACCCGTCGACCGGCTTGCCGGGGTATCTCACCGACTGGTCTACGACGCCGTTCGAGACGACGCTCACGCCGGGCCACACCGAGGTAACGCTGGGGAGCGCCCTGACGATCGAGGGCATCCCGACCGACCCTGCGAGGCCGCCGACCTCGACGGTGACTCAGGTGGGGTCGATGTCGTGCGAATCGGTGGACGAGCGTGGCTAGTCGCCACTCGCGGGACGAACGCGGCTTCTCGATGGTCGAACTGCTCGTGGCGATGACGATCTTCGGCATCATCACGACGGCGTTCTATTCGATCTTGTTCTCGGCCACAGACAGCGCCGAGACCACGCGTGCCGTAACGGGCGCGTCCAACGAAGCGCGCCGCGGGTTCAACCGGCTTCTGCGCGACACCCGCGAGGCACAGGACGTCTTCGATGTCTCGGCCACGACGTTCACGATCGAGAACGATTTCGACGGGGACGGTGAGATAGAGGCATTGAATGAGACCGGAAGCTATGAGCGCCTCACATTCACCTACGTCGACCCCGACGTGGACGAGCTGACGGGAGAAGTCATCGTCAGCAACGGCGTGGACTCGGAGACGCTCATCGCCGGCGTCCAGTGCATCCCGGATCCCTCGGGGGGCTGCTACCCAGTGTTCAGCTTCTCGAGCAACGACCTCACCTATGACGCCAACCGCAACGGAGTGTCCTCGGCGACCGAGATCGACGCGGCCCCGACCGTGGGCGACGGGGACGGTGCCCTCGACACCGCCGCTGAGCTCCGGGTTATCGACACGGTGTCTTTCATGATGGGGGTCTCGGTCGACGGACGCGGCGAGCGCTTCTACGGCGCGGCGCAGATGAGGAACTCACGATGATCAGAAGGAGAGGCACGATGCGACGTCTGAGGGCACAGCGGGGGGTCGCGATGATCACGGTCCTGCTCGTGGGGGCGGGACTGACGGCGGTGTCTTCTGTCGCCGCCTACTCGGCGATCAACGAGTTGCGGTCGGCGAACGCCGATGGGAGGTCGAGCAAGGCGTTGGCGTACGCCGAGGCCGGGGTCGATCGGTTCATCACCCACATCCGTGGCGGCACCTACACGTTCAATCAGATGAATCGCGCGGGGTGCACCGTGGCCGGGATCACCTACCCGCCGCTTACCATCCCGACGGGGCTGGTGGGCGACGAGGGCGCCTACACCGCCGAGATGACGGTCTACAACCCCGGCGCGCTGACGCCCGAGAACCGCTTCGCGCGCAACCCTGCGGTGCCGGGAGATGCGTGCACCCCGTTCTATCCAACGGGGGTGAACGGCGGGGCACGGCCAACGAAGATCATCGACTGGCCCGAGGAGGGCACCCCACCGTCGCCGACGGCGTACTTCCAGATCACCGCGACGGGCTACGTCGGTTCGGTTGCGAACTTCAGCGCGCGGCGGGTCGTGCGTCAGGTCATCAGGATCCAGCCCAAGGGACTTCCGATCGGCATCTACGGGCAAAACCTCCTCGTCGGAGGGTCCGCACGGCTCATTACGATCAGCGCGTTCTCCGAGACCGACGTGCAGGGCCGCAACGGGGTCGATTTCGAGGGGATCGATCCGTACTACACCTACGAGGATGTCTTTCCCGGAGGAGTCGTGTGCCCGGACCTCTCGGTCTGTGGGCCGACGAAGCACGTCCCCGCGGCGGTCCATGCAGCCGGCACCCTGGTCTTCACCAACAACGCTATCGAATTCTCGACCGGCGTCCCCAATGGCGGCGTCCCTCCCACGAACTGCCGAGCGAACAAGAGCAACTCGAGTACCCAATCGCTCTGGGATAGCGACGGGTCATCGGCGGCGGGCACCCTTACCGCTGGTTGTACCGGACAGATCGGGCGGCCGGTACATAACCGTTTCACGACCGCAGACCTGACGCGCCTCATCACCAAGGTGACCGAGGATGACTACGAGGCGATGAAGTCGAATGCGAAAGCGAACGGGATCTACTGCTCGCTGCCGGGGTTCGGTGGGACGGGCTTGGCGCAGTGCCAGGTGCGTGGGATCAGCACGGGGTCGGACTTCCAGAACGGCCCCGAGACACTTCGAGCCGCAGGAGTGAAGAACTACATCGCCTATTTCGAGTACCGGTCGGGAACGGCCGCGCAGAACAGCGGCGGGACGAGGGGCGTGCCGTGGAACGACAGCGTGGGCCCGTGCAGCAACGACCCCGCGGTCCACGAATCCGTCACCATCGTCATCCGGAAAGGCGGGATCTCGGTCAACGGCGGCAGCACGAACAACGGGGCGATCATCATGGACGGGTCGTTCGAGAACGCCAACGGGACCGGCTTCTGGAACGGGCCCGTCATCTCGAACAGCCGCATCGACGCCACGGGGAACTTCGACTTCACGCTCAACTCGTGCTGGATAGACAACATGGGCGGGGCCTTCATCAAGGTCACGCCGACCCAGTGGTTCGAAGTCGACCGCTGATACCCGCTTAACCCCCGGATCCACGAAAACCCCCCGGTGACGGGGGGTTTTCCTGTTAATTACAGTGGTGTGATTCTCAAGCTGCTACCTAAAGTGACCGAAACAAGGTCTTGATACTTGTTGTAAAGACCTGTTAAAACAACTCTCCCTAGTGGCGGAAGGCGGATAGGTGGCGGGACGGGACTTCGGGGATCCACTGCTCACGGTGGGGGAGGTGGCCGGAATCATGCGCGTCTCCAACATGACCGTCTACCGCCTCATCAAGGCGGGACAGCTCTCTGCCATCCGTGTCGGCAAGAACTACCGGATCCGCCGGGCCGACGTGGAGCGCTACCTCACCGATAGGGCCGTCACGAGCGAGGACGCCTGATGGCCGGCCAGCCTATCGGACTCGATATCGGGACCAGCGCCGTGCGTGCGGCGCAGGTGACCCCCGGCAAAGAGCGCCCGGCGCTTATGACCTTCGGACAGGTCGCTCTTCCTCCCGGGGCGGTGATCGACGGCGAGATCCGCGACGGGGGTGCCGTCTCCGAAGCCATCTCACAGCTCTGGAAGCGGGCCAAGATGCCGACCAAGGATGTCATCATCGGCGTCGCCAACCAGCGGGTGGTCGTCCGCCAGATCGATGTGCCCCAGCAGGACGAAGGGGAATTCCGCGCGTCGCTGCGATTCCAGGTCGCCGACCAGATCCCGATGTCCGTCGACGATGCCGAGCTCGACTTCCAGGTCATCGGTCAATTCGCCAATCCTGCAGGCGAGCCGATGATGCGCATCCTCCTCGTCGCGGCCGCGACCGACATGATCGAGTCCTTCGTCGGCGCGGTCACAACGGCCGGTCTGCGCGCCGCGGGCGTGGACCTCACGCCGTTCGCGGTCGCTCGCGCGTTGAGCCCGATAGCGCGTGGCGAGATGGGTCTTCCCGGCGCCGAGGCGATCGTCGATATCGGGGCCGGCGTTACCAACCTCGTCGTGCACCACAACGGAGAGCCGAAGTTCGTGCGGATCTTGCTTGTCGGCGGCAACGACACGACGACGAGCCTTGCAAGTGAGCTCGGCATCTCGCCCGAGGAGGCCGAAGCGGTCAAGCTCGATCTCGGTCGCGGCGTCGGCTCGCCCGACGCGCAGCGCATCCTCCTCGCGCGGGTCGAAGCCATCGTGGAAGAGATCCGTGGCTCACTCGATTATTACCTTTCCCAGGAAGACAGCGAGCAGGTCGTCTCGATCGTCCTCAGCGGGGGTGGGTCTATGACTCCCGGGCTTGCGCAGCGGCTCGAGCAGGTCATGCGCCAGCCGATCCACAGGGGAGCCCCCTTGTCGCAGCTCGACGTCAGTAAGTCCAAGTTGACCAACGAGCAACTCGCACAACTGGAGCCCGTGACGGGCGCCGCCGTCGGGCTGGCATTGGGGGCGGGTAGAAAATGATGCGCCGTATAGATCTTCTGCCCGCTGTCTATGCGCAGCAGCGCGCCGCGCGGCGCAACTTCGCGCTGGTGATCGCCGGAGGCGCGGTCGTCTTCCTGCTCCTCGTTGCATGGTGGTTCATGATCGGGCAGCAGATCGGCTCGGCCAAGGCTGACCTGGCCGACGTGCAGGCAACCAACGCCCAGCTGCAGGCTCAGATCGACGAACTCGCCCCCTTCGCGGCCCTGGAAGCTGAGGTCGTCGCCAAACGAACCGCTCTGCAGACGGTGATGGTCGGGGACGTCGACTGGCCCGCGATCATGACTGAGGTCGCGATGGTGATCCCGAGCGATGTCTGGCTGGAGTCACTCAGCGCGTCATCAGGGGCCGGGACGAGCACGGTCCCGACAGAGACCGCGGTGATCGACATCGACCCGAAGACGGCGATAGGGCGTGTGACGTTCCAAGGACGCGCCCTGACGATGCCCAGCGTTGCCAAGTGGTTGATCCGTCTCTCCACCGCCAACGAGTTCCTCGCCGCGTATCTCCAAACCGCCACGAAGGGCGTAGGCGACGATGCCTTCTCACGGACGGTCACCTTCACGAACACGATCGAGCTCAGCTCTAAGGCTGCAAGCGAACGCTTCCAAGGCCGGAGGGTGGCGCCATGACCGCACGGACCAGGATGATCCTTGCGCTTGTCGCGAGCCTCATCATCTGCGTGCTCTTCTATTTCTTCTTCATCCGCCCACGGACCGCCGAGCTCGAGCAGGTCAGGGCAGACGTCGAAAGCGAGGAGCAGCGGACGGTTCAGCTTCAGTCCGAGCTCGCGAGGCTCCAGGATCTTCAGGCGAACGCCCCCAAGCTCGAAGCGGAGCTCGCCGAGATCAAGCGGCTGATCCCCTCGGAGGACCACGAGATCCCGAACTTCATCTTCCTGGTCCAGGCCGCCGCCAACGCTTCGGGTGTGGACTTCCTGCAGATCACGCCGAACCTTCCTGAGCCGCCTCCCGAGGGAGCGACGATCGCGCAGGTTCGGATCACGATGAGCTCGACGGGGAGCTACTTCTCCCTTCAGGACTTCATAAGGAGGCTCTACGGACTCAGCAGAGCGGTGCGATTGGACGTGATGAGCCTGGGCCTCGCCGACTCCGACACCGGTACCACGCTGTCCATGAACAGCGAGGTCCGCATCTTCTTCGAGCCGCCCGCTCCGCCCGAAGCCCCGGTGGCCCCGGGCGCGCCGGGCGCACCGGGCACACCAGGGGCAACGCCCGCGCCGACCGAACCACCCGAGGAGGGGTAGCCGTGGCCACGCCAGTTGAACGCGTCGAACCCCGCGCCGGTATCTCAGGCGCGCAGGTCGCGATGGTGATCGGCGGCCTCGTCGTGCTGCTCGGCCTTCTGTGGTTCTTCTTCCTTCGGGGGGGTGGAGATGAGGTCGATACCGCCGCTCCGGCGCCGGCGACGACCGAGGAAGCTCCCGGGGAAGTCCCAGAGGAAGAGGGCGATGGGAGGGGGCCCGGCAAGGGACCCGTCGAGACGTTCGAGGTGTTCGCGCCGAAGGACCCGTTCGACCCGGTCGTCACTGCAGACACCGGCGGGAGTGGTGGGGGCGTTACCGACGTGGGTATCGACGGCACCCCTGGAGCCGGAACTCCCGGTGACGAGCCCGGTACGGGGGACGAGCCCGGCGGCAGCAATGCCCCAGGGGGCGGCGGCGGGGGAGACTCCTCGGTTGGCGGCCACACCGTGAGGCTCATCGAGGTCTTCCAGGACGGCGGTGAGGCGCGTGCCCAGGTCCAAGTCGACGGTACGGTCTTCACGGTCGACGAAGGAGAGGTCTTCGGCGACAACTTCCAACTGTTGTCGGTCTCCGGCGACTGCGCCACCATGCTCTTCGGCGACGATCAGTTCACTCTTTGCGAGGGCGAAGAGATCCTGAAGTAACGCCCCTTCAACACCGTAGCTGTGATGCGAGGATGTCGAGATGCCACGCCTTCGCTACCTCACGGCCGGTGAATCCCACGGCCCCGCGCTGACCGCCATCCTCGAGGGCCTCCCCGCAGGGGTCCCCGTCTCGGCCGCTCATATCGAGCGCGAGCTCGCCCGTCGCCGAGCTGGGTACGGCCGGGGCCCCCGGATGAAGGTCGAGGCCGACAGTTTCGAGATCCTCGGTGGCGTGCGCTCGGGATTGACCCTCGGGAGCCCGTTCGCTCTCGTCATCCACAACACCGAGTGGGACAAGTGGGCGCACGTCATGCCGGTGGAAGGTCCTGCGGGCGGAAAGGCCCTCACCAAGCCACGACCAGGACACGCCGATCTCCCGGGGATGCTCAAGTACGGCTTCGACGATGCGCGCAATGTCCTCGAGAGGGCGAGCGCACGCGAGACTGCCGCGCGGGTGGGGATCGCGGCCGTGGCTAAGTCGCTCCTCAACGAGCTCGGTGTCACGATCGTGTCGCATATCGTGGCGATCGGCGACGCAGCCGTTCCTGATGACATGCCGCCCCCTCGCCCGGAGCAGAGCGCCGCCATCGACGAGTCGCCCGTGCGCTGCCTCGACCCTGACGCCGGCGCCATGATGGTCGCTGCGATCGACGCCGCTGCTGCGGGAGGGGACTCGCTCGGCGGAGTGGTCGAGGTCGTGGTCGAGGGACTGCCGCCTGGCCTGGGGTCTCATGTTCATTGGGACCGCAAGCTCGACGGTCGTCTCGCGGGTGCGTTGATGGCCGTTCCCGCGATAAAGGGCGTCGAGCTTGGCGACGGTTTCGCCGGGGCGGCGCGGTTGGGCTCGGCTTCGCATGACGAGATCGAGCCCGATCTGTCCAGGGCAACCAACCGCTCGGGCGGAACCGAAGGTGGGATGACAACCGGCGGGCCCCTGCGGGTCCGGGCGGCGATGAAGCCGTTGTCGACACTGAAGAGACGCCTTCGGAGCGTCGACCTGGACTCGGGGAAGCCCGCCGACGCCTTCCAGGAACGCACCGATGTCTGCGCCGTGCCCGCGACCGCGGTGGTCTGTGAGGCCGTCGTAGCACTTGTCGTTGCAGATGCCATCCTCGAGATGTTCGGGGGCGACACCCTCGACGACCTCCGCGCCGCACTGGCTACTTATGGAGCGCGCGTCGATGCAAGGAAGCCGCGCTTGTGATCGTCCTGATCGGGTTCATGGGCGCAGGCAAGAGCGCCGTAGGCAGGCTCGTCGCCGACCGCCTCAACCTCCCCTTCATCGACACCGACGCCGAGATCGAGGCCGATACCGGGACAACGATCCGGGAGATGTTCCGCGATCAAGGCGAGGCGGCGTTCCGCGCGCTCGAAGCCAAGATCGCCAGTGCCGCGCTCGCCTCCGGTTCCGGCGTCGTCTCGTTAGGTGGAGGGGCCCCCGCATCGACCGAGGTCGCGGAGGCTCTTCAAGGCCACGACGTTGTCTTCCTGGAGGTCTCGCTGCCTGTCGCGCTCGAGCGGGTGGGCGGCCGGACCGACCGACCCATGCTCAGCGGCAACGTTCCTCGCCTGTTCAACGAGAGGCTCGCCATCTACAGAGGCGTCGCAGGAGCCACGATCGACGCCGACGACGATCCCGAGACGGTGGCCGCCCGAGTCATCCACGCGTGCACCCGGCCCCACCTGGGCCGGGGACCCGCGAGCGTCGATATCGATGTCCCCGGCAGCCCGCATCGTGCCTGGGTGGGGGAGGGCATAAGCGCGGCGTTGCCCGACTTCCTCCCCGCCCTGCCCGACGCGGAAAAGGTCGTCGTCGTCACCCATCCGGAGCTGGAGGTACGCAGCCGCCCGATGGTCAACGCGCTGGAGACGCGTGGGCTCCGGGTCACGACCGTCGCGGTTCCCTCCGGGGAAGGCTCGAAGTCGCTCGAGACGGTCGCGAGCGTCTACGCAGACCTCACGGCTGCAGGGATCCACAGAGGTGATCTCCTTGTGGGGTTCGGGGGTGGCGTAATCACGGACCTCACGGGGTTCGTGGCATCGACCTACAACCGCGGCGTCAAGGTCGTTCACGTCCCGTCCACTCTTCTCGCGCAGGTCGATGCCGCGATCGGCGGGAAGACGGCGATCAACCTTCCAGAGGGCAAGAATCTTGTAGGGAGCTGGCATCAGCCCTCCGCGATCGTGTGCGATGTGTCGCTGCTCGCGACGCTTCCGGCAAGGCAGATGCGCAGCGGGCTGGCGGAGGTCATCAAGTATGGCTTCATCTGGGATCCGGACCTCCTGCGCACCGTCCTCGACGACGCGGAGTCACTCCTGGCGGGAGATCCCGAGCCGCTCGCGTCGGTCGTCGTGCGTTGTATCCGCATCAAGGCGGCTGTGGTGGGCGCGGACGAGAAGGAGACAGGGCTGCGTGCGATCCTCAACTACGGGCACACGTTCGGTCACGCGATCGAGCATCTCGGTCGAGGAGCGGTCACCCATGGTGAAGCCATCGCCCTCGGTATGATGGCGGCCGCTCACCTCGCTTGCGAACTCGGCCGCGTTACAGAAGATGTCGTGGATCTTCATCGTTCTGCACTCTCGGTCGCGGGGCTGCCGGTCGCCGGGCGTTTCGATGCCAGCGCTCTAGAGAGCATCTGGGCGCGAGACAAGAAGTACCAGAGCGGAGTGCGCTTCGTGTTGTTGTCGGATATCGGGAAACCGGAGGTCGGCGTAAAAGTGGACCCAGTGGATGTTCGAAATGCTATCGAGAGGCTCGCCCACGGATGAAGGTCCTCGTGGTGCATGGCCCCAATCTCAATCTCCTCGGGACACGGGAGTTGTCCGTCTACGGTCCTGGAACACTCGATGACCTGAACGCTGCGATCTCCGCGGTCGCTGACACTCTCGCGATCGAAGTCGAGCTCCATCAAACCGCGCGTGAGGGCGAGATCATCGAGCTTCTCCACGGCGCCATCGGCCGGGTCGCCGGCGCGCTCCTCAACCCGGCGGCGTACTCGCACACCAGCCGCGCCATCGCCGACGCGATCAGAGCCGTGCCCTACCCGGTCATCGAGGTTCATCTGTCGAACATCCATGCGCGCGAACCCTGGCGGCGACGGTCGGTGACGGCAGAGACCGCCAGGGGGATCGTCGCCGGGTTGGGGCCGGGCTCGTACATCGCCGGTCTGCACGCACTCCATGCGATCGGGACAGCGGAATGAGTCACGCGGCCCGGACCGCTCGCCTCCAGGCATCTCTCGCGGAGAACGAGCTCCAGGCATTGCTCGTCACCGATCTCACCAACGTTTTGTATCTATCCGGCTTCGCAGGAAGCAACGGGCAACTGTTCGTGACCTCTGATCGTGTCGTGCTCCTGACCGACCCCCGGTACGCCGCTCGGGCAGGGACCCTTGTAAGTGATGCGGAGATATCGATCTACGAGACTCGCCTGAGGGACGGACTTACTCCACTGCTCGCCGAGCAGAAGAGGGTCGGCATCGAGGCAACATCGATGACCGTTGCAGACAAGGCCGATCTAGCGGGCGCGTTCCCGGATGTCGAGCTTGTGGACACTAGGGCGCTTACCGAGGAGCTCCGCCGTACCAAGGACGAGGATGAGATCGCCCATATCCGCGAGGCGGTGAGGGTTGCCGACGAAACGTTCAGCTGGGTACTCGATCGCATCGAGCCCGGACGCGCCGAGCGAGACATCGCGCTGGACCTCGAGGTCCACATGCGGTCGCTCGGAGCCGACGCTCCCTCGTTCGAGCCCATCGTGGGGTCCGGTCCCTTGTCCGCTCATATCCATCACAGCCCATCTGACCGCGCCCTCGAGCTGGGCGACCTGGTGCTCCTGGACTTCGGGGCTCGCTGGAACGGGTATTGCTCCGACCTGACGCGCACGGTCGTCCTGGGTAGTGCGACGGACGAGCAACGCGCGCAGTACGACCTTGTCGCCCGTGCCCATGCAGCAGGGGTCGCCGCCGTTATGCCCGGCGCAGGTGGTCGCGATGTCGACGCTCAAGCTCGTGCAGTCATCGACGAGGCGGGCCGCGGCGCGGAGTTCGGGCATGGCTTAGGGCACGGTGTCGGTCTCGATATCCACGAGGCGCCGAGACTGCACAAGACCTCGGAGGACACGCTCAAGGTGAATGAGGTCGTTACGGTCGAGCCCGGTGTCTACATCGTGGACTCCGGGGGCGTCAGGATCGAGGACTGTGTCCTCGTCACAGAAACCGGCGCGGAGGTGCTCGGCAAGGCACCCCGCGACGGATTGTTAGAGATGAATTAGAGACGGAGGCTTTCAGTGTTGATCTCCACCAACGACATGCGGCCGGGCCAGACCCTCGAGTTGGACGGCACGCTGTACACGATCACCGAGTACCAACACGTCAAGCCCGGGAAGGGTCAGGCGTTCGTCAAGACGAAGCTCAAGAACGTCAAGTCAGGCGCGGTCACAGATCGGACCTTCCGCGCCGACGAGAAGGTCAACCTCGCCGTGTTGGACAAACGCGAGATGCAGTACCTCTACGAAGAGGATGCAGGTCTCGTGTTCATGGACAACGAGAGCTACGAGCAGGTCCACGTCGACCCGGGACTGCTGGGGGACTCCCGGCAGTGGCTTAAGGATGGAACGATCTGCATGGTGCCCGTGTACGAAGGAACTCCGGTCGGTGCCGAGATGCCGGTGACGATGGAGCTCGAGGTGACCGAGACCGAACCCGGGCACAAGGGCGATCGCGTGTCGGGCGCGCTGAAGCCGGCGACCCTCGAAACCGGAGGCATCGTCCAGGTCCCTCTCTTCATCGAAAAGGGGGAGCGCATCAAGATCGACACCCGCACCGGGAGCTACACATCACGCGCGTGACCTTCCGGAGAGGTTGATGAAGAGCCGCAGGTCCGCGCGCCGGATGGCACTCGGAATCCTCTATGAAGCGGAGATCCGAGGGACGTCTCCCCTGGAAACATGGACGCTGCATATCGCGCCCGATGGATCGATCGCCGACCCCCTGCGGGCGGGCGGCGTCACGGACGACCACGACGCCGACCCCGACGCGGACGCCGTCGAGTACGCACGGCGGCTGATCCAAGGCGTAGATGAACATCAAGTCGAGATAGACGGGCACCTCACCGCATCTGCGGACCACTGGGCGCTCGATCGGATGGCAGTCGTCGACCGGAACCTCCTGCGGATCGCAGTGTTCGAGCTGCTCTGGGCCGGGGACATCCCGGTGGCCGTCGCGATCAACGAGGCGGTGGAGCTCGCTCAACGATTCTCAACCGAAGATTCCGGGAGGTTCATCAACGGCCTTCTGGGTCGTATCGCCGAGAAGGTTACGACCGGTCCAGAAGATCCTTAGCCGCGAGAGCGCGCTCGTCCTCGGGGTCGTTGTCCAGCGCACGTTCCACATACAACTGCGCTTCCTCGGTCCTGCCGTCCGCGGCGTAGGCCTTGGCGACCGCTCCCCAGAACTGGGGGAACCCGGTTGGTACGGCGTCGTACCCCTCGAGCATCGCGACGGCCTCGCCGGCACGCCCCATCTCGACGAGGACGTCGGAGGCTGCCGCGGCGATGAGGGGGTTCTTCGCGTCGATTCCCAGAGCCCGCTCGTACTGGATCCACGCTTCCTCGTACGCAGATGCATCGTGCGGCCCCCATCTGTATAGGGCGTCCGCGAAGGTGAGGATGCCACTGAGGTCGGGCGCATCCTCGAGATACGCGAACTGCTCACGCATGCGCTCCACGAAGGGGCCGCCCTCATCGCGGAGGAAGCGCGCGATCGCCCCGAGACGCTCCCCGTAATAGACCCGGTACGCCGGGACGTCGCGCAGCGCGATGGCTGCATCGAATTCCCGGAATGCGCCGTCGACGTTGCCGGTCGTGAACATTTCGGTACCGACGAGCAGATGCCTGTCTGCCATGACGATCCGCCCCCCCCACCACGCCCCACAGGCCGCCCCTAAGACGACGAGGTACATGGCGACGACCGTGCCCAACGACTCCTTAACGGGCGCGGACTCCGTTTCGGCCGAACCTGAGGGGGAGTGCTTGGACGCGAATCCGGCCAAACACGCCACAACCGTCCATAGAGCAACCCTGACCGAGATGTCGTCGATGTTGACGAGACTTTGGATCAGGTAAGCACAGACCGCTCCGGCGGACGCAAGCGCCAGCGGCTCCGCGGCTGCACGACGGCGTGCCACACGCAGCGTTGCTCGTGCCGCCCAGCACGCCAGGAGTACGAACCCTGCGACACCCAGGAAGCCGGTGTTGGCCAACGAGGAGAGGGGGACCGAGTGTGGCGCACTTGGGAATCCGTATCCGTAGCGCAGGGCGTTGGCCAACGGACGGTGTCGGACGCCTTCGAGCGCAAACGCATCGGGCCCCGCGCCGGTCACGAGGTGCGATGCCGCGAGTCCGGCGCTCGCTTGCCAGAAATCACGTCGCACCACGCCTTGGTCGCCGATCGCATCGGCCGGGGCGAGATCGAAGTGCGACACCAGGACGGCCACAGGGAGGGCGATCGCGACCACGAGCACTCCGACGAGCGCGGCCGATCGGACGCCGCCCCACTTGCGCCCCGCCAGCAGACCCGCAGACAGAAGCGTGCCCCCCGCAGCCGCCGCGATGGCCCCTTCGCTGTGAGCTGCCACGAGGCCGCCCCAGATGACGACCGTGGCTCCCCAAGCTATCGATCTGGTGCGTCTCTCGTCGGCGTCGGCGATCGCTCCGGGACATAGAGCAGCCGCGATCGCGAGGAAAGCACCCACGGAATTGGAGTTTCCGATCGTCGAGAATGCGAAGTCTCGCTGTCGTGGCCAGCTGAGAGGGTCAAGGCCGGTGGCCTGAAGGATCGCGTAGGCAGCGACGAACCCGGCGGATGCAAGGAGGGTCGCGACGACCGGGCGGATCTGACGACCGAACGCGTCGGCCAGGAGCATCACAAAGATCCCCAGCAGGATCGCCGGGATCACGCCTTCATAGCGCTGGTACTCCCCGTACGCGCCCCACGCCTTATAGGGGGTCGCGAGCCATGCGACCGTCACAGGCACGACGGCGGCAGCGACGGGCACGATCATGACTCGAAGGCCCTCACGTGGTCGCCCCATCAGTGACTCTGCGATCCGCAGTCCGGCGACCGACAGCACAAGGGTCACAAGCAACGCCAGCTTGGCCGTGGAGAAGGGATCGGAGATCACACCCGGAAGGCAGAACAGAGGGATGCCCGCCACCCCGCCGAGAAGTATCGCCCTGCGTGCACGAGGGCCCCACCGGCGGACGGACACTAGACCCTTGCCCTCTCCCTGAGTTGGCTCTGTGCTTCGAGGGCGCGCTGGTCGTCGCTGTTGTTGTCGAGCGCTCGCTCGATCATGGGTTCTGCTAGCTCGAACTCGCCGGCTTCCACATATGCGAGAGCAACAGCGCCCCAGAACGCAGGGTAGAACGTGGGAACGAACTCGTATCGCTCGAGCAGAGTGACCGCCTCATCCGGCATGTCGCTCGCCAGAAGCACGTCAGAGGCCCCTATGGCGATCGCCGGGTTCTTGGGATCGACCTCGAGCGCCCTGTCATAGACATCCCTCGCCTCTGCCAAGACGGAGTCGTCGTTGGGAGACCATCGGTAGAGCGCGGTAGCGAACTTCACGAGGCCGACGTCGTCGGGAACCTCCTCGAGGTACTCGAATTGGTCCCGCATCCGATCCAGGTAGACCTTGCCATCCTCCCCAACGATACGAGCAAGCGATCCGAGGCGTTCGCCGTAGAGCTCACGGTAGACATAGTGATCGCGGAATCCCAGGGCGCGGTCAAACGACGCGAATGCCCGATCGGCATCGCCGGCGTTGTACTCCTGGGTGCCGCGGAGAGCGGCGTTGTCGGCGATGAGCAAAGAGACGCTTGCCCAAATGGCGCTTGAGACGACCGCGATCACCAGCGCCCCGGCGATCACTCGCCGGCCGAGGCTCGGCGTGGGCGTGGGCGTCGGCACCGTCGTCGTTATCGACACAGCCCTATCGCGACGCGTGGCGTGGGCGGCAAGCGCGGCGAGGACGCCCCAGAAGGCAACCCTCACGGAGATGTCGTCGATGCTCACGAACGACTGGAGAAGATACGCGATCGCGGCTCCGCCGAGGGCGGCCCCCAGCGGATCTGGCTCGGCAGACCGTGCGATGACGATCATCCGCCGCGTCAACCACAACACGAGAGCAACGAAACCCGCCAAGCCGATGAGTCCCGCGCTGGTCAGCACCGACAGAGGAACAGAGTGGGGTTCCGACGCGAACTGATACCCCTTCAGTACGGCGTTCGCGTACGGACGATGACTGATGCCTTCAACGGCGTAGGCATCAGGGCCCCGGCCGATCACGGGATACTGCGATGCCATCCCGGCGGCCGCCTGCCAGAAGTGGGCCCTCTCCGTTGCCTGGACGCCTACCTTGTCTGCCACGAGCGGCGCGATCTCAGACAGGGGAACAACGGCGCTCAGGGCGAAGGCCAAAAACAACGGCACGACGGCTGCCGCGAGCCGGCCTACCGCCCACCGGCGACACGGGCCCAGCCCGAGCGCAACCGCTCCGCCCCCCACTGCAGCACCGAACGCAGCAGCACTATGGGTCGCGATCAAGCCGAGGACGATGACGATGCCGATGATGACGACACTCAGCCGGCGGCGGGCGCTTGACCAGAGGGCCGGCGTCAAACACAACGACATCGCGAGATAGCCCGAAGTGAAGTTGGAATTGCCGACCGTCGAAAACGCGTAATCGACTCGAGCAGGCCACTGGACCGGATCCAAGCCGCGCCACTGCAGGATCGCGTAGAGGGCGATCAGCGCTGCGGTCACGCTCATCCCCCAGGCGACGAGAACTACGCGTCCTTGGAGGTGCACCGAGGCGACCAACGCGAAAGCCGCGATCCCCATCATCGGTAAGAGTCCTTGATAGCGCTGGTACTCGCCCCACAACGCCCAAGCCTTATAGGGGCTCGCCAGCCACGAGAGGAAGAGCGGAGCAGCCATCGCGGCGACAACGAAGAGGAAGCCACGAGGGATAGGGGACCTAACGCCCAGCAACCGACGTCTGAGCTCTAAGGCAACCCCACCGGCGGCCGCCGAGAGAAGAAGGGCGAGTTTGGGCGTGGGGAAGTTATCGGAGAGGAGGTACGGAACACACACCAAAGGAACACCGACGATCACCACGATCACAGATGCGCGGATCAGCAAAGAGCTCGAGGTCTGATCGAGGCCGCGTCCATCTCCCATCTTCAGAAGATAAGCGCTCTCGCCCTTGACCATCCGGCGTCAGGAGGCCCCCGCTGCGCGGGCCTCGCGGCCGAGGCGTTTGACCATGTACCAGGGGATCAGGAGCGTCAGGAAATAGCCCGCGTTCCCCAGTGCGGCGCCCTCGATATGAGCAGCGTCTGCGAGAACCGCGATCAGGGCCAAGGCAGACAGCCCACCCACGACGGCCCCGAGCGCGCATATCCAGGGAACGCCAACGCCGTTCGCGACGTGGTAAGCGGGCGCGTTAGTGGCGATAACCGCATAGACGACGATCAGTATCCGGAGTGCGTCGGCAGCTTGACCCGCGAATCCAGGCCCCACCCACAGCTCCAAGAACGGCTCGGCCAAGAACCATCCAGCGCCTGCGACAGCGATGGCGGCGAGGGCTACACGCAGCGTGTAGCCCTTCAACAAGGACCCGACCGCGCGAGGTCCTTCCTTGACCATGACCGCGCTGGAGGCAGGCATGAGTGGTCTGCTCCAATGATCGGCCAAGTGAAGGATCTTGACCGCCAGGGAGGTTGCTACCGAATAGATCGCGAGCTGCGCAACGCCAAGGATGGCCCCCACGATCAAGCGGTCGAGCCAAGTGAACAGCGTCGTCCCGATCCCGGTTGTACTCGTAAAGAAGAGGAATCCCCTCATCTTCCGAAGGGCTTGCATTGAGAAACGAACCTCGGCACCGGCGTTACGCAACATCGACCCCGCCACTAAGAGTGCTGCCAGACTGACCAGGAGTTGAGCGCCCACCGACCCCGCCACGATCTGGGGGATGGTCCCACCCAATGTCATAACCAATAGAGCCCCCACCAACGTTGCGAGAGAGTGAAGGTTCGACAGCACAAGGATGGGTCTGAAGCGTTGCATGCCCATCGGGACAGCAAGCGCCCCGCTCCTGAGCATCTGAGGGACGAACCCCAAGGACGCCACGCGCAGCGCGGAGCCGATGACCTCCGACGCGACATCGTCGCTCGCGAAATGCGGGCTGAGCCACGAGGCCCCGAGGAAGACAGGCACGGTGAGGACCACCCCGATCGACAGGTACATCACGGCCCCCCCCGTCACGGTCCGTGAAAGGGCCTCGGTGTCTGATCGGGCGATGTCCTCGGCGATGAACTTGGCCAAGGCTGTGCCAAGTCCAAGCTCGAAGACCCCCATGAAACCAAGCGTTGATAGCGCGAGTGCCCACACCCCATACCCACTCGTACCCATGCCGCGGATCAGGAGGGGTGTAAAGACGAAGAGGAACACTAGAGGTCCGACGAAACCAAGCAGGCTGTCTCGACTGTTACGTCGGAGCGTCCCAGGGAGGCCGACCCCGGGCGCGGAGACGACGTCTGACGTCACGGCACCAATATAGTCGTCGCCGATCGAAGGACTCTGGAAAGGCGGCGATGAGTCGCGGGATGAATGCGGCGAAGCGGACTGTCAGACGCATGCTCGAACGGGATGGAAGCATCCCGGCGTTAGATAGGACGGCGCGCCTTACGTCCGGGCTTCTGTCTCGTCTGATCCTCCGGCGCGTCCTTCTAGACGAAAACGTCTCGCTCCTGCTCGACGTCGGCGCGAACGAGGGCCAGTTCGCTCTGGAGACTCGACGGCTCGGATACCGCCGAAGCATCGTGTCGTTCGAGCCGCTTTCCGTTCCTTACGAGAAGTTGGAGGAGCGGGCTGCCCACGATCCTCGGTGGGAAACCCGACGATGTGCTCTCGGGAGACGTTCCGCCAAGCGCATGATGGGTGTTTCCGCCAACTCTGTAAGTAGCTCTCTGCTTCAGATAGACGAGACTCACCTACGGGCCGAACCGGCGTCCAGATTCGTTCGGGAGGAGAAGGTAGAGGTGGTCCGGCTTGATTCGTTGAGAGGCGAGCTCGTACCACCCGACGCTCCCGCATGTTTGAAGCTGGACACTCAGGGGTTCGAGATGGATGTCCTAGCCGGAGCTCAGCGGACTCTCGGGCAGGTGCGCGTTGTTCATGTCGAACTCCTGCCAGCCGTCCTGTACGAAGATCAAGCGAAGATGCCGGAAGTCATCAGCGTTCTTTATGACGCAGGCTTCGAGATGATCGATCTGAATCGAGAGTTTGTGGACCCCGTCACCCGTCACGTCCTGGCCTGTAACGGCATCTTCGTACGTAGACCATGAAGGAGAAGCGCGCCCGGGTTACCGAGCTCGGTAGAAAGGTGTCAGCGGTCACCGCGTACCTTGTCGGCGGCACTGTTACGAAACCGTCGACGGTGCGGCGGTCCTTGCGGAAGGCTCTAGGGGGGATCCTGGATGACCGATTCGAGGTCATGGGCGCACTCACACCGTTGCCCCCGTCCGTGATCGGTCGGATCTATTCGCGCGAGGTCGTCCTCCCACCGATGGCTTTGCTGGAGTCCGGAAACCAGAACACTCAAGGGTTGTTGTTCCTTGCATCCCTTGGGCTGGTGCTTGACGCACGCTCCGTCTTCGAGATCGGGACCTACAACGGAGTCACTGCGTGGTGTCTGGCGAAAAATCTTCCGCATGCCGTCATTCACACCCTGGATCTACCTCCGCGGGAACAAGCGACATTTGATCTAAATGAAGACGACATCGCGAACCGCATCGAGTTCGACCGAAGGGCCTACGAGACATTGCCTCACGAAGGGACTGTCAACCAGCTTCTTGGTGACTCCGCGCGCTTCGATTTCTCGCCCTGGCGCCAAGCCTGCGACCTCATCTATGTCGATGGCGCGCATTCCGTCGATTACGTCAGGTCCGACACCGCAGCCGCGCTGGGAATGTTGAGCTCGGGTGGGGCGATCGTATGGGACGACTACTGGAGACTGGTCCCGAGCGTGAGAGACGCGCTGTCTGAGGAGACCGACCTATCTCTGTGGCGGGTGCCGGATACGCGCCTCGTCGTACATCTCGCCCCGGGGGCTTGGGAGCGGCTGGAAGGCTCTCCTTCATGAGCGACGTCGTCGCGCGGCCCTTCTCCGGGTGATCCCGGAGAGCACATAATCCCTGTCTCCCTGGGCGAGGTAGTAGAGGGTTCGGCGCGCTCCGGAAAGGAGGCCGATAAGGCGAGCCCCTGTACGCCGGCCGAAGTACCGAGCGTCCACGGCCTCTCGTTCATGCTGCTCGGTCGTTGCGAAGATGGTCGCCTCCTTCGAATCCTCATGGCGACGCAAGGCGCCCAAGGCTGCGTGGACGAACGAGAATCGCTTCCCCGCCAGTGCGGCCCGGAGGAAGAAGTCGTAGTCCATGGCGACGTGCAGACTCGGGTCGAGATAGCCGATCTCCTCGAACAATGATCTTCTCCAGAACGCGCTCTGGTTCATCACCGACATGCCCTCGTACCGATAGCCGGGAAGCCAGAACGGGGTGAACCGAAGCTCGCCGGTCCGATGGCCGTCTCGGTCGATCTCCAATCTGTTACCGAAGACGACATCAGCGTCGAACCTCTGGAACGCGTCGACCGCTGCCGAGAATGCTCCCGGCAGATAAACATCATCCGAGTTTTGCCATCCAACTAGGTCACCGGTGCACCGACGGAAGCCCTTGTTGAGAGCGTCACTCTGGCCTCCATCGGGTTCTGAGATCCAGTAAGTGAGTTGGTCGGAATATCTGCGGATGAGGTCGACGCTGCCGTCGGTGGAACCCCCGTCGATGATGATGTACTCAACATTGGGGTAGTCCTGAGCGAGCACACTTCGTATCGTCGCTTCGAGAAAACGAGCTTGGTTGTACGAACAGGTGACGATCGAGATCACGGGCAGAGTCATAGGCTGCGCACGGCCGGATTCTAGATGAGAGGTTGGTGAGAGGGTGCGCGTCGCGGTTCTCTCTTCGGTGCACGACCATCTCGACACGAGGGTGTTCCACAAAGAAGCCAAGAGTCTTGCGAAGCTCGGACACGACGTGACTCTCATCGCCCCCCTCCGCAGCGGCGGAGCCATCGATGGGGTACGCCTTGTCGCGGTCCCTCGGGGACGCACGCGACTGATCCGCTGGCTGAGAACCGTTCCCAAGGTCTACAGGGCCGCCCGTTCGACGGAGGCTGACGTCTATCACTTCCACAGTCCGGAATTGATCCCGGTCGCGTGGGCATTGAAGAGCAGGGGGGCCGTCGTCTACGACGCCCACGAGGACTTCCCGCGGGACATCTTGTCGAAAGCTTGGATCCCGAAGCCCCTGCGGCGCCCTCTCTCGGCGATGGCACGCGCATGCGACAGGTGGGCGGGTCGATTCTGCGACGCCGTGGTGGTTGTCGAGGCCGAGCGGACCTCGCGCTTTCCCGAAGGGAAAACGTATGTCGTCGGAAACTTCCCGACGGCAGCGGACCTCATAGATGTCGCGCCCTACGACGGGCGGCCACCAACTGCCTGCTACATAGGAGATATCTCGATCCTTCGGGGCATCATCCCGATGCTCGATGCGACACAGCTCTTGAGGGACATCCCAGGATTCAAGCTGGTGCTCGCAGGAAGGATCAATACGAGTGGCCTCGAGAACATGATGTCCCGGCACCCGGCTTGGGACCGGGTCGACTACGTCGGGTGGGTTGATCGTGACGACATGGCGGGCATCCTCAATCAAGCGCGCGTCGGTCTGACGGTCGTACAACCGGACGCAAACCTGTCGACGGCTTTGCCGCACAAACTGTTCGAGTACATGGCTGCCGGCATACCCGTGATCGCAAGTGACTTTCCACTCTGGCGCGACGTGGTTCTTTCAGAGGGATGCGGCGTCGTGGTCGACCCGACGGACCCCCACGCGATCGCGGCCGCTATCCGGTCACTCCTCGAGGACCCAGAGGCATCGGAACGTCTGGGTCGGGCAGGTCGGAAAGCCACCGAGACCAAGTACACCTGGGATGTGGCCGAGAAGACCCTCGACCGGATGTACCAGACCTTGGGGGAGCGCCGCTAGTCCTCCTGAGGGATCAATCTCTCGCCTTTGGTCCATCTGATCGCCTGCTCCACGACTCCTCCGTACCAGCCCGTGACTATCGCGGTCGCGGCGACCAAGCCCGCCATCCGCTCGATCACAGGGGCAGGATCCTTAGCACCCAGGTCGATGGCTGCAGCGAGCACAACGGCCGCTCCCCCCACGGCGACGGGGTGAGAGCGACCCAAGATCGCGAGTCCCGCGACGCCGGCGGGGGGCACAAGGAGGAGAGCGGCGTGGCGTGAGGTCATCGAGCCTGCTTCGAGCCAGCCTGCAGCCTTCCACCGACCGAATCCTCGGTACTGCGCGAACAGAGCAGTAAGACTGTCGCGCGGCACGTACGAAACGCTGAGGCGAGGGTCGAACCAGACAAGCCCTTGCTTTGCCAATCGACGATTGAGCTCGAAATCCTCATTGATCAAGAAGCGCTCATCCCACCCTCCAACTGCGACGAGATCGTCGCGACGGAACGCGCCCAGATAGACGGTGTCACTCTCACCCGCCCGCGATGACGTTCGATATCGGGACCAACCCATGACCACAGGATTGCGCATCGCCCTCCGGATCCCCCGGGCAACCAACGGCGCCCCCCCCGGGACCTCCGCAACCTGCGTGCCACCGACGACGAAGACCTCCGGGCGCCCCGACAGGATCTCGACACAAGTGGAGATGTACTCGGGGGGCAGGTCGCAACGAGCATCGACGCGACACACGATGCTTCCGCTCGAGGCTTCCAGAGCGACGTTCAGGTTAGAGGGACGGGTGCGACCGGGGTTTTCCACCACAAGGGCGCTGTGGAAGTCGTGTTCACTCATCGCACTGGTTGCCACCGAGCGGGTTTCATCTCCGGAGACACCGTCGACGACTATCACCTCGATCGAAGTTGTCGGATACGTCTGCTTGGCGATCGTCGAGATCACTGCTGCGACACGCCCCTCCTCCTCGAAGACCGGGATGACGACACTCACCAGCGGTTGAGGGTTCATCGGCCCGAGAGTCCCAGGACGCTTCGGATGGTGCGCCCCAGAACCTTGAGGTCCAGACGCGTCCCTTGGTGCAGGAGGTAGTAGAAGTCGTACTGGAGCTTTTCAAGGGCGTCGGTCTCGTTACCGGCGTATCCGAACTTGACCTGTGCCCATCCCGTTAGTCCCGGGCTGACCGCGTGGCGCAGGGGATAGAAGGGGAGCTCGGAGGACAACGCTGCTACGTAATGCGGCTGTTCCGGCCGCGGACCGACCAACGAGATGTCACCTCGAAGGATATTGATCACCTGAGGCAACTCGTCGATATGCGTCCGGCGAAGGACGTTTCCGAATCTCGTGATACGTACGTCACCCTCGGAGGTCCACTCGTTGGCCGATCCAGGGTCGTGGCGCATCGTCCTGAACTTCAGCATGTCGAAAGTCTGGCCATTCCTGCCTACTCGAGCTTGCCGGTAAAAGAGTGGGCCACGATTGGCCGCGAGGTTCCCCATGAGGACGGATGGGATCGCGATGGCGAGCAGCGCAGTGCCGGAGGCCCCTAGGATCACGTCGAAGACTCGCTTTATCCGGCCGTAGCGCGCTTTATGGAGCTCACTGATGTCGAACATCAAAGACGCCTTCTCGAGCTCGGATATGGGCAGCTTTCCAAGCCACTCGTTGTAGAACACAGATAGGGTTCGGATCCGGACGCCGCGCGCATGCGCCACGGCAGCTTGGTCGACAATCCGCTCGTCGCCCAGCGCCGCCCGATCCAGAATCACGACGTCGGGTGTTGTCTCATCGATCGCTTTCGTGAGATTGCTGGTCCGACGTGCGGTGGCGGGAGTCATCGCTGCGACGAGCAGTGCCTTTCGTTCTGGACTCGAGCTCAGGTCCGCCTTCACCGCCGTCTGGTTCTCGCGCGTTGCAACCAGCATCAGGCGATCGCCGGTTTCGCGTCGAGCCGATACCCCCGAAAACAGAACCGAGATGAGCCAGAACCAGAGGGAGAGCACCAGCACCGATCCGAGTGACACGAATCGCGGAAGCGCTCCCGTGGCCAACGGCAGCTCGATTATGGACAACACAACCGTGGCAAGCACCGTCGCCTTTAGCGACGCCACCGCACCTTCTCGGGCCGAGGTGATGAGGTCCGGTAACCCCATGCCGTACGCCGACAACGACATCAGTGCGATGAGTCCGATCGAGTATCCGAAGCGGGCGGATTCGCTGTAGTCGTAACCGTGGATCACCGCATGGACCTTGCTGAGCCCCAAGACGCACACTGCGATGCCGACATGGAGGAGGATGTGGGCCAGCCTGCGGATCACGGCTCAGCAGTCTACGGGCGGGCCACGCTGTGGCCAACGGGGCATCCATGGAGGACGCGTGACGAGATCGGAAAGCGGGGCGAGGGCGAGGCTCAAGCACCTGATACCCCCGTCGATACTCAATCGGACGCTCCTGATGCTTCCAGGCCTTTACCGAACCAGGTTGGTCAACTACGAAACCAACCTTTCACCCGTCGGCGTCGAGGAGCTTCTCGAGCACCTCCGCCCGGCACTCCGATCAGCGGGGAACGTCATTGAATGCGGAAGCTCTCGGGCAGGCGCAACCGCATTGATGGCAGGAGTAGTCAAAGAGTTGGCGCCCGAAAAGAAGATCTACGCGTGCGACTCCTTCGAGGGTTTCGACCCGGCCGAGCTCGATAGAGAGCGGGCCGCCGGGATGACCGTGGCGGACCACGATGCCTTTCGATCGACCTCGCTGACCTACGTCAAAGAAAAGCTGCGCAAGCTCAAGATCGATGACGTCGTCGAGCCGGTTCCGGGCTACTTCGAGAACACGCTCGGTCGGATCACCGACTCGTTCTGCTTCGCGCTGATCGACTGTGACCTGAAGGACAGTCTTCTGACGTGCGCCGAGGAGATCTGGCCACGACTAGTACCCGGGGGGACGATGATGTTCGACGATTACGCCTCGGTCGAGTTCAGGGGCGCTCGATCCGGTGTCGACGGATTCGTCGCTGCCCATTCATCCGAGCTGGCCGAGCACCGGCTACTGGATCGGCTCTACTTAGTGGTCAAGAAGACGAACGCGTTATAGAGTCTCGGAAATTCCTTTAAGCCGGCCCCGTGAGGCCGGGAAGGAGAACCTGAATGGCTAGACCCGCGCCTTCTGCGGAGGCGGGCTTCATCCTCAAGGCCAAGGTCATGACCGCGCCCGAGATGCGGCGCGCGCTAACCCGCATGGCGCACGAGATCGTCGAGGCCAACAAGGGCACCGAGGACCTCGTGATCGTCGGTATCCGGACCCGGGGTGCCCCATTGGCCGACAGGATCGCGGAGTCGATCGCGTCCTTCGAGGGCAGCCACCTACCTTCCGGAGCTCTGGACGTCAGCCTCTACCGAGACGACGTCGCTATGCGCGCTCCGCGCAGCCTCGAATCCACGACGGTCCCTGCCGATCTCGACGGCCGGGTCGTCGTGCTGGTCGACGACGTCCTCTACACGGGAAGGACTATCAGGGCGGCGTTCGACGCCGTTCTCGACCTAGGGCGCCCGCGGGCGATCCGGCTCGCCGTACTGATCGACCGGGGCCATCGCGAGTTCCCGATCAGGGCGGATCACGTCGGTAAGAACCTTCCAACGGCGGCAGGAGAGGTCGTGCGCGTCCATCTAGAGGAGATCGATGGCGAGGACGCCGTGCTGATCGGGGCCCACACATGATCGAGCACCTCCTGAGCATGGATCAGCTCGGCGCGGCCGACATCACTCAGATCCTGGATACCGCGGAGACCTTCCGTCACGTCGCCGACCGTCCTATCAAGAAGCTCCCCACGCTGCGGGGCCGGACGGTGTGCAATCTCTTCTACGAGCCCTCGACTCGGACGCGCATCTCATTCGAGCTCGCCGCCAAACGCCTGTCCGCCGACGTCATCAACTTCAGTGCCGATGCGAAGTCGTCGGTGACCAAGGGCGAGTCCTTCAAGGACACCGCGTGGACACTCGAGGCGATGGGGGTCGACGCGATCATCGTCAGGCATGCGTCGTCGGGGGCACCCCATCAACTCGCGCGTTGGGTCAAGGCCAGCGTGATCAACGGCGGCGACGGCCAGCACGAGCACCCGACCCAGGCGCTGCTCGATCTCTTCTCCATCCGCGATCACTTCAAGGAGCTGTCGGGGCTGAAGGTGGGGATCGTCGGCGACATCGTGCACTCTCGGGTCGCTCGCTCGAACATCAAGGGGCTGCGGACGATGGGGGCCGACGTAACGCTGATCGGACCACCCACCCTTCTGCCGCGACACATCGATGCGTGGGGTGTGTCTGTCGCCCACGAGCTCGATCCGATCTTGCCCGACCTCGACGTCTGCTACCTGCTGCGCGTGCAGGCCGAGCGTCAATCCGAACAGCTTTTCCCGAGCGCGGGGGAGTACTCCGCCCGCTGGGGGCTCACGAAAGCGCGTATCGAACGGCTGAAGCCCGACGCGCTCGTCATGCACCCCGGGCCCATCAACCGCGGCGTCGAGATCTCGGCTGAAGCCGCAGACTCGCCTCGTTCGATCATCCTCGAACAGGTAGCGAACGGCTTGGCGGTTCGGATGAGCCTGCTCTATCTCATGCTTGGGGGTGACAAGTCATGAGCTACCTCGTCACCGGAGGGCGAGTCATATCCCCTCGCGACGGCATCGACGAGCGCTCGGATGTGCTGATCGACGGGGGTCACATCGAGACGATCGGCCAGGGGCTCAGCGCGAAGGGCGCGGAGCGGGTCGATGCGACGGGTCTGATCGTCTGCCCGGGCTTCGTCGATCTCCACGCCCATCTGCGCGAGCCCGGTCGTGAGGACGAGGAGACGATCGCGAGCGGTTCCGATGCTGGTGCCGCTGGCGGATTCACCGCACTGTGCGCCATGCCCAACACGCAGCCCGTCGCGGATTCCGCTTCGATCGTCGAGAAGGTCTGGGCTCTTGGGCGAGAAGCAGGGACGCTCCAAGTCGTCCCCGCCGGTGCACTGAGCGTCGGACTCGAGGGTGAGCGGATGGCGGCGTACGGAGCGATGGCCACCAGCGCGGCACGGGTGAAGCTCTTCACCGACGATGGTCATGGCGTCCAGGATGCGGGTTTCGCCCGTCGGGCGATGGAATACCTGGTTGCCTTCGATGGGATCTACGCAGAGCACTGCGAGGACGCAGGTCTCGCGGCCGGAGGTCACATGCACGAAGGGGAGCGCTCCTCATCGCTCGGGCTGAGGGGGGTTCCCGCTGCCGCCGAGGAGATCATGGCGGCGCGCGACATCGACCTCTGCCGGCTCACGGGTTGCCGGCTGCATCTCCTTCACATCTCGACAGCGCGCACGGTCGAGCTCGTGCGTCGCGCTAAGGACGAGGGTCTTCCCGTCACCGCCGAGGCAACCCCCCATCACTTCGCGCTGACGGATGAGCTCGTCGAGAGCTACGACCCGAACGCGAAGGTCAACCCACCGCTGCGCACCGACGAGGATTGCGCTGCGATCCGGGCAGGGCTTGCCGATGGGACGATCGACGCGATCGCTACCGACCACGCGCCGCACGCGCCCGAAGAGAAGGAGCTGGACTTCGCCTCGGCGCCGCCGGGGATGATCGGGCTCGAGACTGCGCTCGCGATCACGATGACCGAGCTGGTCCAACCCGGTGTGCTCTCCCTCGATGCGGCCATCGATCTCCTCTCGGCACGCCCCGCGGCGATCCTCGGGCTTGACGAACAAGGCTCCATAGCCCAGGGGCGTGCCGCGAACGTCGCGATCTTCTCGCCCGACGAGAGATGGACCGTGGACCCCAACGCGTTCCGTTCCAAGAGCCGCAACACGCCGTTTGCAGGCAGAGAGGTTGTGGGCCGCGTGCGCTACACATTCTTCGAAGGCCGCCTCGTCTATTCGGGAGTAGCCGAGTGAGACGCGGGATTGCCACACTCGCGCTCGAGGACGGCACGGTCTTCACCGGGCGCGCCTTCGGCGCGCATACGACTGTCACCGGTGAGGTCTGCTTCAACACCGGCATGACTGGCTATCAAGAGGTCCTGACCGATCCCTCGTACCACGGGCAGATCGTGACGATGACGTCGCCGCAGATCGGCAACACCGGCGTGAACTCCGATGACGACCAGTCCGTCCGGCCATGGGTTGCCGGTTTCGTCGTACGCGAAGAGTCGGCCACTCATTCGTCGTGGCGCAGCGAGGGCTCGCTCCACGACTACCTCGACACTCGGGGTGTTCCGGGGATCTCTGACATCGACACCCGCCGCCTCACCCGCCACATCCGAACCAAGGGTGCGATGCGAGGCGCGCTGTCGGCAGAGAACACCGACCCTGACGAGCTGGTGGATATCGCACGCTCGTCACCGGAGATGGTGGGACGCGATCTGGCGCGCGAAGTTACGACGGACCGCATCTACCACTGGGGTCCCGACGAGCTGGCCGAGCGGGCGACGAGCACATACGCAGCAGGAGCCGAGTCCTCAGCCTCCACGGCTTCCTTGATGGCGGCGCTCGAGGTTCATCCCGGCATCAAGGTTGCCGCGTTGGACCTCGGCTTGAAGAGGAACATCCTCGATCTCCTCGTCGCGAGCGGGTGCGAGGTGGACGTCATGCCGGCGACGACTTCGGCCGCGGAGTTGCTCTCGGGGGGATACCAGGGGGTCTTTCTCTCCAACGGACCCGGCGACCCCGAGCCCGTCGACTACGCGATCGAGACGGTCAGGGGCGTGCTCGGACGAGTTCCGGTCTTCGGGATCTGCCTCGGCCATCAGATCCTCGGCCTCGCCCTGGGGGCGAAGACCTACAAGCTCCCGTTCGGCCACCGAGGGGCCAATCACCCCGTGGGGCGCGCCGGATCCGATCAGGTCGAGATCACCTGCCAGAATCATGGTTTCGCCGTGGACGCCGGGTCGCTGAAGGCGACCGACGCGGTGCTGACCCATACCAACCTGAATGACGGCACGGTGGAGGGCTTGAGCGTCCCCGGCATGGCGTTCAGCGTCCAGTACCACCCGGAGTCGGGACCGGGACCGCACGACTCCCGGTACCTCTTCGAGCAGTTCCAGCAGTTGATAGGTAGTTTCGACGGAGCGCTAGAGGCGCGGACATGAAGATCGTCTGGACGAGCACGCAAAGAGAGAGGGGGCCCCATGGGCCGAGGAGATCGAAGGATCACGCGATGGAAGAAGGATCGGCAACGGCGCAAGCGCGCCCGAGAGAAGCGGAAGGCCGAGGCGCGTGGAGCAGCCCGCCGCTGAAAGCTGCGCGGCACCGCGGAGGTAACTGATGCCGCGGCGGACCGACCTCCACAAGATCCTGGTCATCGGCTCTGGGCCGATCGTGATCGGCCAGGCGTGCGAGTTCGATTACTCGGGCGTGCAGGCCTGCAAGGTCCTGCGTGACGAGGGCTATGAAGTCGTGCTGGTCAACTCGAACCCGGCGACGATCATGACCGACCCCGAGTTCGCCGATGCGACCTATGTCGAGCCGATCACCGCGCAGTACGTGGCGAAGGTCATCGAGAAAGAGAAGCCCGATGCCTGCTTGCCAACGCTAGGCGGACAGACCGGTCTCAACGTCGCGATGGAACTCGCCGAATCGGGCGTCTTCGAGGCTCATGGCGTCGAGCTCATCGGAGCCAAGCCCGAGATCATCCGGCGCGCCGAGGACCGGCGCTTGTTCAAAGAGGTCATGACCGCGGCGGGACTCGACCTCCCCCAGTCGCTGTTCGCTTACTCGATCGATGAAGCGCTCGAGGCCGCGGAGACCCTCGGGTTCCCGGTAGTGCTCCGACCCTCGTACGTGCTCGGGGGCGGAGGGTCCGGAGTCGTGCACACGCCCGAAGAGCTCAGGACGGTCGCGTCCGAAGGACTGCGCCTGTCGACCATCGGCGAGCTTCTTGTCGAGGAGTCCATCGAAGGATGGAAAGAATTCGAGCTCGAGCTCATGCGCGACCGCAACGACAACGTCGTGGTCATCTGCTCTATCGAGAACGTCGATCCTCTGGGGGTTCACACCGGCGACTCGATCACGGTTGCACCCGCGATGACCTTGACCGACGTCGAGTATCAGGGGATGCGTGACGACGGGGCCGCGGTCATGCGCGCCATCGGCGTCGAGACCGGTGGGTCCAACGTCCAGTTCGCGGTCCACCCCGAGACCGGCCGGCGCGTCGTCATCGAGATGAATCCGCGTGTGTCACGTTCGAGCGCACTCGCGTCGAAGGCGACCGGTTTCCCGATCGCCAAGATCGCCGCGAAGCTGGCGGTCGGCTATTCGTTGGACGAGATCGACAACGACATCACAAAGAAGACGCCGGCGTCCTTCGAGCCGTCCATCGACTACGTCGTGG
>DATLNM010000020.1:0-37745 GCA_035536775.1 Actinomycetota bacterium
ACCTCTTCGAGCAGTTCCAGCAGTTGATAGGTAGTTTCGACGGAGCGCTAGAGGCGCGGACATGAGTACAGAGAGGGAGAGCTGTTATGGGAAGAGGGGATCGCAAGATCACGCGCTGGAAGAAGGATCGTCAACGGCGCAAGAGGGAGCGCGAGAAGCGCAAGGCCGAGGCACGCGGAGCAGCCCGGCGCTGATGACCGCGCTCCGGCGCGACGGGAACGCCTGATGCCGCGGCGGACCGACCTCCACAAGATCTTGGTGATCGGCTCTGGCCCGATCGTCATCGGCCAGGCGTGCGAGTTCGATTACTCCGGCGTGCAGGCCTGCAAAGTCCTGCGGGACGAAGGTTACGAGGTCGTCCTCGTGAACTCCAATCCGGCGACGATCATGACCGATCCTGAATTCGCCGACGCGACCTACATCGAACCGATCACGGCGCAGTACGTCGCGAAGGTCATCGAGAAAGAGAAGCCCGACGCCTGTCTTCCGACACTGGGTGGACAAACCGGTCTGAACGTCGCCATGGAGCTCGCCGAGTCGGGCATCTTCGAGGCGCACGGTGTCGAGCTCATCGGCGCGAAGCCCGAGATCATCCGGCGCGCCGAGGACCGGCGTCTTTTCAAAGAGACCATGATCGCGGCGGGGCTCGACCTTCCGCAGTCGCTGTTCGCCTACTCACTCGATGAGGCACTCGAGGCGGCCGAGACCCTCGGCTTCCCGGTTGTTATCCGACCCTCGTACGTGCTTGGTGGTGGCGGCTCGGGCGTCGTGCATACGCCCGAGCAGCTCAGGACCGTCGTCTCCGAAGGGCTGCGTCTGTCGACTATCGGTGAGGTGCTCGTCGAGGAGTCGATCGAAGGGTGGAAAGAGTTCGAGCTCGAGCTCATGCGCGACCGCAACGACAACGTCGTGGTCATCTGCTCTATCGAGAACGTCGACCCTCTTGGGGTTCACACCGGCGACTCGATCACGGTCGCGCCGGCCATGACTTTGACCGACGTCGAGTATCAGGGGATGCGGGACGACGGGGCTGCGGTCATGCGCGCCATCGGTGTCGAGACCGGTGGGTCTAACGTCCAGTTCGCTGTCCACCCCGAGACGGGTCGGCGCGTCGTCATCGAGATGAACCCCCGTGTGTCGCGTTCCAGCGCTCTCGCATCCAAGGCGACCGGTTTCCCGATCGCCAAGATCGCCGCGAAGCTTGCCGTGGGGTATTCGTTGGACGAGATCGACAATGACATCACAAAGAAGACGCCCGCGTCCTTCGAGCCGTCCATCGACTACGTCGTGGTCAAGATCCCGAGGTGGACCTTCGAGAAGTTCCCCGGTAGCGATCCGCGCCTGGGCACGAAGATGAAGTCCGTAGGCGAGGCGATGGCGATCGGCAGGACTTTCGTCGAAGCGCTTCAGAAAGGCATCCGGTCCCTCGAACGGGACTCACGCAGCGGCTGGATGCCTCCCGAGACGACAACGCCACTCGAAGAGCTTGCCGAGCGCATCGCCATCCCGACCGAGGATCGCCTCCGCCTCGTCGAACACGCCTTGTTCCGCGGGATGGATCCCGCCCAGGTCGCGAGCTCCTCCATGCTCGATCCGTGGTTCGTGGACCAGATCGCTCGCATCGCAAGCGCGCGTCACGAGCTCATCGCAGCGGGCCCCGGCCTCGAAACCGAGGGCCTTAGGGATGCAAAGCGGATGGGCTTCTCCGATGCCGAAATCGCGAGCCTCACACGAACCGCCGAGCACGATGTCAGAGCGCGCCGGCACGACGCCTCGATCTTGCCGACCTACAAGACCGTCGATACCTGCGCGGCCGAGTTCGAGGCGTTCACCCCGTACCACTACTCGACCTACGAAGACGAAGACGAGGTGCGCGACGGGAGGGGCGCGCCGAAGGTCCTCATCTTGGGTTCGGGTCCGAATCGCATCGGCCAGGGGATCGAGTTCGACTACTGCTGTGTGCACGCGGCCTTCGCGCTGCGCGAGGCGGGCTACGAGACGATCATGTTGAATTGCAACCCGGAGACCGTCTCGACGGACTACGACACCTCCGACCGTCTCTACTTCGAGCCCCTCACCTTCGAAGATGTGATGAACGTCATCGAGAGGGAGCAACCCGCAGGCGTGATCGTCCAGCTTGGTGGACAGACGCCCCTCAAGCTCGCCGGAGCCCTCCACGCGGCCGGAGTGCGTATCTTCGGGACGTCCTATGAAGCGATCGACCGCGCGGAAGACCGCGAGCGATTCGGTGCCTTGCTCGCGGACGAATCGCTTCCGCACCCCGCCAACGGGATCGCGCGCTCGGTCGCCGAGGCGCGCGCCGTCGCAGAGGCGGTCGGCTATCCGGTGCTCGTGCGGCCCTCTTATGTACTCGGGGGGCGCGCCATGGAGATCGTCTACGAAGAATCTTCGCTCGACCGTTACATGCAAACGGCGGCCGATGTCTCGCCCTCACACCCGGTCCTCGTTGACAGGTTCATGGAAGGAGCGGTCGAGGTCGATTGCGACGCGCTGTACGACGGTTCGGAGCTGTTCGTCGGCGGCGTACTCGAACACATCGAGGAAGCCGGCGTGCACTCCGGCGACTCGGCCTGCGCCCTGCCCCCCTTCACGCTCGGCACCGACCAGATCGCCGAGGTGATCGCACACACCGAAACGATCGCGCGCTCCCTCGGCGTGCGCGGTCTCATCAACATCCAGTTCGCCGTCAAGGACGAGCAGGTCGCGGTGCTCGAGGCCAATCCCCGGGCATCCCGTACGGTTCCCTTCGTGTCGAAGGCCACCGGCATCCCCCTCGCGAAGCTCGCCGCCCGCGTGATGGTTGGGGCGACCCTCGCCGAACTGCGCGCGGAGGGGCTCCTCCCGGACAAGAAGGTTGGACACGAGGGCCTGGGCCATGTGGCCGTCAAGGAAGCCGTGATGCCATTCGAGCGGTTCCCGGGGGTCGATGTAGTGCTCGGACCAGAGATGCGCTCGACCGGCGAGGTCATGGGCATCGATCGCACCTTCGGCGGGGCATTCGCCAAAGCTGAAGCCGGGGCTGGGGTCAAGCTGCCTCTCAAGGGGACGGTTTTCATCTCCGTCGCCAACCGGGACAAACGAAGCGTCATCTTCCCCGCCAAGAGACTCGAGGACCTCGGTTTCCATCTATTGGCGACCCGGGGAACCGCCGACGTCCTGCGACGCAGCGGCGTCGAGGTCGAGGTCGTCCCCAAATACTCCGCTCGCACCGAGGGCGGCGATGACGACATCGTCGCTCGTATCGCCTCGGGGAACATCGAGATGGTCTTCAACACTCCCTTCGGGCGCGGTGCCCGCTCCGACGGCTATTACATCCGCACCGCGGCGGTGGCGGCCGGCGTCCCTTGCATCACCACGATGTCGGCGATAGCCGCTGCCGTGCAAGGCATCGAGACGCTCATCAAGGGTGACGTGCGGGTGCGCTCGCTCCAGTCATATCTGGCGGACGTCCCATGTTGATGGTGACGGGGGAGGTCCTCTCCCACAAGAAGTACGGGGAGCCCTACCACTCGCTCACTATCGTCGCGCCCGACATCGGGGAGCGGATCCGACCCGGTCAGTTCGTGAATATCCGGTGTGGTGCGGATCGCGCTCACATCTTGCGACGACCATTCTCGGTCTACCGCGTTCACAAGCGTGGCGGCTGGGCCTCCACGATCGAGATCGTTTTCGACGTGCGCGGAGCGGGGACCGACTACCTCGCTCAACTTCGCGGTCACGCGACGGTCGATCTCATCGGACCGCTCGGACGTGGCTTTGCCCTACCAAAACGACGCGCCCACTGCCTGCTCGTCGGGGGTGGCATCGGAGCGACGCCACTGTTCTTCCTCGCGGACGAGCTGCGCAACGAGGGCCACCGCGTTGACTTCGTACTCGGAGCTCGCGGCTCTGCCCATCTGCTCAATTCGATCGAGGCTCGCCGCGTTGCTTCGGTGTGCCGGATCACGACGGAGGATGGTAGCCAGGGCGACAAGGGGCGAGTCACCGACGTCCTCGACGAGACCCTCGAACGCTGCGAAACCGAAGTCGTTTACTCATGCGGTCCCCATGGGATGCTCGGCGCCGTCTCGCGCATCTGCACTGCGCGCAAGATCCCTATCCAGGTTGCGGTGGAAGAGCTCATGGGCTGCGGTTACGGCGCGTGCATGACCTGCGTCATGCCGCTCCAGCGCCCTCTCAAGAAGGGTGAATCCCCCGAGGACGGGATCGTCTACGCACGCTCGTGTACCGAGGGCCCGGTGTTCAACGGTGCAGTGGTGATGTGGAACGGTTCCGCTCCGCCGGTGCCTGAGGTAGAGACCGTCGTCGCGGCAGGACGGAGCGCGATACCCGAACCCGTCGACGAGCACGCTCCCCCGGGGAACTGACGATGCCGCCGATCGATCTGTCCGTTCGCCTCGCCGCGATCGAGCTCTCGAACCCGGTGCTGGTCGCGTCGGGAACATTCGGAGCGGGGCGCGAGGGGGCTGCGTTCCTCAATCTCTCCGATCTCGGAGGGATCATCGTCAAGTCGATGACCCTGACACCGTGGAAGGGCAAGCCGACCCCGCGTATGTGTGAGACCCCGTCGGGCATGCTCAACGCGATCGGGATCCAGAACAAGGGTGTCGAGCACTTCATCCTCGAGGACCTCCCGTGGCTAGTAAAGAAGAACGCGACCGTCTTTGCATCGATCGCGGGCAACACGGTGGAAGAGTTCGTGAAGGTCGCGGACAAGCTCCGGCTTGCCGGCCGGGGCGTGGCGGCGGTCGAGATCAACATCTCCTGTCCGAACCTCGAGGACAGGAACAACATGTTCGCCCATTCGGTCAAGTCGACCAGAGCCGTGGTCGAAGGCGTACGCAACGCGCTCAAGCGGATCCCGATCTTCCCGAAGCTGTCCCCGAACGTGACCTCTCTGCCCGCGATCGCCGAGGCTGCGCTGGAAGCCGGTGCCGATGGCCTTTCGTTGATCAACACCGTGTTCGGGATGGCGATCGATATCGAGTCCCGCCGCCCCAAGCTCGCGGGTGTCGTCGGTGGTCTCTCGGGCCCGGCGATCCGCCCCGTTGCCGTACGTGCAGTGCACGATGTTCATCGAGCCTTTCCGCACGTTCCGATCATCGGACAGGGTGGCATCGCTTCAGCCGAAGATGCCATCGAGCTGATCCTCGCCGGCGCGTCCGCCGTCGCGGTCGGCACGAGCAACTTCGTCGATCCTCGGACCTCGATGCACGTTGTGACCGGCATCCGTGACTACATGACTCGCCACGGTGCCACCTCGGTCTCCGAGTTGGTGGGCGCGCTAAAGGTCGAAGGATGATGGAGGTTCCGGACAACCCCATATGCGTCGCCCTCGATGCGCCGGGGGCGGACGAGAACATCGCGCTGGCAGCTCAGGTCGCTCCCCACTGTGGGCTGCTCAAAGTGGGTCTCACCGCGTTCGTCGAGCGCGGTCCCTCGCTGGTCGCCGAGTTGCGTCACCTGCGACCCGTCTTCCTCGACCTCAAGCTCCACGACATCCCCGCGCAGGTCAACGGCGCCGCGGGACGCGCTGCAGCCCTGGGGGTCTCGATCCTCACCATCCACGCTGCAGGAGGTGCAGAGATGATCTCGGCCGCGGCCGAAGCGACGCGGGGGAGCGATCTCACCATCGCCGCAGTAACGGTGCTGACCAGCCTCGACGATGCCTCTCTCGAGCAGATCGGTCTCGCCGGACCGGCCGAGAGCGCGGTTCTGCGCCTTGCAGACATCGCCCTTGGTGCGGGCGCCGGGGCGCTCGTGTGCTCTCCGCTGGAGGTCGCCCCCGTGCGGAGCAGGTTCGGGACCCTCTCCGAAGGAGGACCACTCTTGATCGTGCCCGGCATCCGTCCCGCCGGCTCGGACTCGGCGGATCAGCGCCGAACGCTTACGCCCCGAGAGGCGCTCGAGGGCGGAGCCGACATCTTGGTGATCGGGCGCCCCATCACGGCCGCTCCGAACCCAGAGCGCGCTGCACAGGACCTTGCCCACGAGCTCGCCGGGACGTTCACATGAACACCGACGAGCTGATGGCTGTGCTCGAGCAACGCGGCGCGGTGATGCACGGTCACTTCCAACTTTCCTCCGGGCGCCACTCCGACCTCTTCGTTCAGAAGTTCCGCGTCCTCGAGGACCCCGAGGTCACATCGCAGATGGGGAAGTCGCTCGCCGACGCATTCACCGGGAAGTTCGAGCTGGTCGCGTCTCCCGCGGTCGGCGCGCTCGTGCTGGGTTTCTCCACCGCGCTCGCGGCGCACACGAAGTTCGTCTTTGCAGAACGCGCCGATTCGCGACTCGCGTTCCGCAGGGGATTCACGATCCCCGAAGGAACCGATGTTCTCGTTGTCGAAGACGTCATCACAACAGGTGGATCAGCGCGCGAAGTCGTCGACCTTGTGCGCGAATACGGAGGCAACCCGATCGGTGTCGGAGCTCTTCTCGATAGGGCCGATGCTGCTCGAACCGAACCTCTCGGCGCGCCGCTCGTGTCGCTGGTGACGCTTGAAGCCCAGTCGTGGACACCCGAAGATTGCCCGCTGTGCTCGTCCGGCGCGCCACTGGAAGATCCGGGCAGCCGCCGCCTTTCTTAGCGTTCCGTTGCGGGGTGAAGTAGCCCTGCCTATAATCCGGCTCGGACCGGTGAACGCCACGCTCACCCACAGCTCGAGTCGCACTCTGCCCGCCACCACAAGGAGGAGCCCCAGATGCCCTTGCCCCCTCCGCTCACGGAAGAACAGCGACGTCAGGCGTTACAGAAGGCGGCCATCGCGCGGCGCAAGCGAGCGGAGCTGAAGGATCAGCTCAAGAGTGGGAGGACCAGCCTGAGGGAGCTCCTCGACCGCACCGCGGATGAGATCGTTGGGAAGATGAAGGTATCGACGGTCCTCGAATCGCTTCCAGGCGTCGGACGGGTAAGGGCGCGCAAGATCATGGAGCGACTCGACATCTCTGAATCGCGCCGTATGCGCGGGCTCGGTGCGAAGCAGAAGGAGAATCTTCTTACCGAGTTCGCCCGCAGGTAGCACGGAAACCCTCTTCGTTGCGCTCTCCAGCCGCCGGCAAGCGCGGCAGACTCTTCGTCTTCTCGGGTCCTTCCGGTGCGGGCAAAGGAACCCTCGTCCGCGCCCTGCTCGAACGCCGCTCCGACGTCGAGCTCTCCGTATCTGCCACGACTCGCCCGGCGCGTCCCGGCGAGCGCGATGGGATCGACTACCACTTCCTACCGGTTCAGCGCTTCCTCGAGCTCCGAGACCAGGGGGGCTTCCTGGAGTCTGCGGAGGTCTACGGGAACTATTACGGGACCCCCCGGGGACCCGTGGAGGCGGCGTTGAACATGGGCCGGGACGTCATCTGCGAGATCGACATCCAGGGGGCTATGGCCATCAAGCGAGCCGTGCCCGAGGCCGTCCTGGTGTTCATCGAGCCGCCCTCCCTCGACGAGCTCTTCCTGCGTCTGCGGGGTAGGGGCACCGAGGATCCAGAGACGCTGTCGACGCGCCTGAAGGCCGCCTACGACGAGGTCAAGCGCAAGGGCAGCTACGACCACATCGTGGTGAACGACGATATCGAGACCGCGGTGGGCGAACTCGTCCGTATACTGGAGCAGGCTGCCTGAGCTGAGCGGCAGCTTCACCCCAGACTGCAAGATTCCAGACTGCAAGGCAACAGAAAGGTCCGCGCGTGATCGAGCCTAAGATCGAGTCGCTGCTGAAGGATGTCGACTCCAAATACACACTCGTCATCCTGACTGCGAAGCGAAGCCGTCAGATCAATTCCTACTTCAGCCAGCTCGGCGAAGGCGTTGCCGAGTTCGCGCCTCCCCAGGTTCCGATCAGCACCGAGCGTGCTCCCAAGGCGCTTTCCCTCGCCCTCCAGGAGATCGCGGAGGGCAAGGTCAAATACGAGCGCACCGCCGACGGCATCAAGTAAGAGACCTCTATTGGTGCCGGGGATCTCGCAGGCTCAGGGCGCCAAGATCCTCTTCTGCGTCACCGGCGGCATCGCGGCATACAAGGCCGCGCAAGCCGTGCGTGATCTCGCCGAGCTAGGCGCCGATGTCCGTGTCGTCATGACCCAGTCGGCAACCCGGTTCGTCGGTCCGCAAACGTTCGCCTCTCTCAGCGGCAATGTGGTCGCGACCGACCTCTTCTCGGGCGGGCCGGACGTCCCCCATGTGGAGCTCGCCCGCGGCGTGGCGTTGGCCATCGTGGCTCCGGCTACCGCAAACTCGATCGCCAAGATCGCCCATGGCTTTGCCGACGATCTCGTCTCCGCGACCTTGCTCACGTGCACCTGCCCGGTTCTCGTCGTCCCGGCGATGCACACAGAGATGTGGGAGAACACCGCGACTGCCGACAACATCGCGACATTGACGAGCCGGGTGATCCATGTGCTCGGGCCGGCGACCGGTGCGTTGTCGTCGGGCGACGTCGGTCCCGGCCGGATGGTCGAGCCGGCCGAGATCGTGACCGCGGCCCTCGAGGCGTTGGGTCGGTCGAGCGAGCTCAATGGCCGGCTCGTCCTTGTGACGGCAGGGGGGACACAGGAGCCGATCGACCCGGTGCGCTTCATCGGAAATAGGTCATCGGGACTGATGGGATACACGATCGCGCGTGCCGCCCTGCGCCGCGGCGCAAAGGTCGTCCTTGTGAGCGGCCCCACGAACCTCTCGCCGCCGCCGGGGGTGGACCTCGTACGCGTCAGAACGGCCGAAGAGATGGAACGCGAGGTCCTGCGCAGGGCACGCGACGCCGACGTCATCGTGAAAGCGGGAGCGGTTGCAGACTTCAAGCCGGTCGAATCGGCCGGCCACAAGCTGAAGAAGGCCGAGGGCCCTCCCGACATCGAACTTGTCCCAACGGTCGACATCCTCGCGGAGCTGGGTGCGCGGCCCGACCTGCGGAAAGATGGTGGACTCCTCGTGGGGTTCGCCGCGGAGACGGAGCCGGACGCCGAGAAGCTCGGTCGTCTAGCGGAGCTGAAACGCGATTCCAAGAAGGCCGACGTGATCGTTGCGAACGACGTCGGTAGTCACGACTCCGGCTTCGAGGTACCCACCAACCGCGCCGTCATCGCGGGACCCGGCGGCACCCGCGATCTGGGCCTGGTTACCAAGCAGACCCTTGCCGAATCCCTGATAGAAGAGATATCCCGAATCCTCTGATCCGACCCCAAGAACCCACTCGATAGGATGGCTCGATGACTAGCGAACTAGGCATGCGGTTGTTCACGTCCGAATCCGTCACCGAGGGTCACCCCGACAAGATGGCGGACCAGATCTCGGACGCGATCCTCGACGAGATCATGGCCAGCGATCCTTACGGCCGCGTTGCGTGCGAAACCCTCATCACGACCGGCCTCGTGGTGGTCGCCGGTGAGATCACCACCAACACTTACGTGGACATCCCCTCGGTTGTGCGCAGGACGATCACCGACATCGGGTACACCTCGTCGAAGATCGGCTTCGACGGCGAGACGTGCGGCGTCGCCGTCGCGATCCAGGAACAGTCACCAGACATCTACCAAGGCGTCGCGCAGTCATTCGAAGAGCGTTCGGGCGAGGCCGAGGACCAGGCTCTCGACGGACAAGGCGCCGGGGACCAAGGGATGATGTTCGGGTACGCCTGCAACGAGAACGACGACCTGATGCCGATGCCGATCTGGCTCGCGCACCGGCTGGCCCAGCGGATGTCTGAGGTTCGTAAGGCCGGCGTGCTGCCCTACCTGCGTCCCGACGGCAAGGTCCAGGTGACCATCGGCTACGAGGACGGCCGGCCCGCGCGCCTCGAGACGGTTGTGTGCTCGAGCCAGCACCAGCCCAACGTCGACATCGAGACGCTCTTGAAGCCCGACCTGCAGCAACACGTAATCGATCCCCTCCTCCCCGCGAGCCTCGACGCCGAGGGGGTTCGGGTCTTGGTCAACCCAACCGGCGTCTTCGAGGTCGGTGGCCCCAAGGCCGACACGGGCCTCACGGGACGCAAGATCATCATCGACACCTACGGCGGCATGGCACGCCACGGCGGCGGCGCCTTCTCCGGCAAGGACCCGACCAAGGTGGACCGGTCCGCCGCGTACGCGGCGCGTTGGGTCGCCAAGAATGTCGTTGCCGCGGGACTCGCCGACCGCTTCGAGATGCAGGTCGCGTATGCGATCGGTGTCGCTCATCCGGTCTCGGTGTCGATCGACACCTTCGGGACCGAGACCGTCGATCCCGACAAGATCCTCAAGGGGATCGAGGAGACGTTCGACCTGCGTCCTGCCGCGATCATCCGGGACCTTGACCTGCGCCGGCCCGTCTACAAGAACACCGCGGCCTACGGTCACTTCGGAAGAGCCGACAAGGACTTCACCTGGGAGCGCACGGATCGCGCCGATGAGCTCCGCCGGATCTGCTCCTGACGGGCCGGCACCCAACCCCCGGGAGACAGACCCCGCTCTGATCGCGTCGGTCGTACCGCTCGTCCCTGCGTGGCGGCTCGACCGGACCTTCGATTATCTCGTCCCGCCCGACAAGCCTGTTGAGGTGGGATACCTCGTGCGCGTCGAGCTCGGTCACCGGACCGTGCGTGGCATCGTGACGCGGGTCGTCTCCGGTCCGCCGACACGACCGCTGGATCCCATCAAGGCCGTCGTCGTTGATCGATCCCTACTGCCGCCCCCGATGGGCGGTCTCATGGACTGGATCGCGCTCCGCTACGGAGCAACATTGGGCGCGACATTGAAAGCGGTCGTTCCAGCCCGCGTGCGTGTCGCCGTCGCTCCGACTCCGCGGCTAGATGGTGTCGATGCCACCCCCGAGCTCGCGACGCTCGATGGGGGAGCGGGGCTCGTCGAGGCCCTCACTCGCAACGAGCCGGGTCTCTGGTGTGTCCGCCCTGCCGGCACTTCCGACACAGGACTGCTCGCAAGCGAGATCGTCGGTAGCGTCTTCGCCGCCGGAAAGAGCGCTCTCGTAGCCGTGCCCGAGGTCCGCTTCGGCTCACACATCTTTGCGGCATTGGAGAAGCGCTGGCCTGAAGCGTCGCGTCTCGACTCGGGCGCTGAAGACCGCGAGCGCGCGAGTGGTTGGCTCGCGCTCGCGGCGGGACATCCGCTCGGCATCGGGGGCCGATCGACCCTGTTCGCCCCCGCATGCGATGTCGGCGCTCTCGTCGTCGACGACGAGCATCATTCGAGCTTCAAGGAAGACCGTTCTCCGCGCTACGACGCGCGTGTCGTGGCGATAGAACGAGCGCGTAGATCCGATGCGGTCTGCGTGTTGATGAGCAGCACCCCGCGCCTCGAGACTGCATGGAGGGTGAGGACGGGAAGGGCGAAGCTCGTGGAACCGACGCGCGCGGCAGAGCGCGCTGCGCGTCCCATCGTCGAGATCGTCGGGATGCCGGCCGACCGTGCCCTGTCTCAGGAGCTACACGCGCGGATCGGCGAGAAGTTGAGGGCGGGGGAGCGCGTTGCTCTGGTTGCGCCGCGGCGTGGGTACTCCAGGACGGTGTGGTGCGCCTCGTGCCGCCATTCGGTGCGATGCCTGCGCTGCGATGCCGCCATGGGGTGGATGCGAGGGGGGCGGATCGAGTGCCCGCGTTGCAGCGCGTCGGACGCCGCTCCCGATCGGTGCCCGAGATGCAAGGAGGCCGACCTTCGTCACATCGGTGCAGGGGTCGAGCGGCTCGAAGAGCAGCTGAGTGCAAGCTTCCCGCGCACCAAGGTCGTGCGCTTGGATCCCGATGACCCCAACGCGACGTCGCTCGAGGCCGCCGGATCCGGGATCTACCTGACGACATGGTTCGGAACCAAGGACACCTTGCGTCCGCCGGCATCCCTCGTGGCGCTCCTAGATGCGGGGCCCTTTCTGCGCCGGCCTGACTTCAGGGCGGCCGAGCATGCCTACGACGCCCTCGCCGAGCTCGCTCATTGGGCAGGACCCGCGGCGTCTGGGGGACACCTCCTGATCCAAACCGACGAGCCCGGACACCACGCGGTGCAGGCGGTTGCGCGCGCCGACTACTGGTTCTTCGCCGACAAGGAGCTAGCGGCGCGCGAAGAGCTCGGCTACCCGCCCTTCACCGAGCTGATCAAGTTGGTCGCGTCGGGACCGCGAGCGGCCGAGGTGATGGACCGAGCGGTATCGGTCGCCCGGACCGAGCACGCGCGTGTGCTCGGTCCGATCGAGGTCAAGGTCGGCCCCCGACGTGAGGCCGCGCTCCAGGCGCTGCTGAAGTGCGACGATGCGATCCTGGTCGCGGTCGGCCTCAGAGGTATCCTGGCCGACACCCCCGCGGGGACGAGACTCGCGATCGACACCGACCCCAAGTAAGGAGAACTTGTGGCTGTTCTGCCCATCCGCCAGTGGGGCGATCCTGTGCTACGGGCGCGCGCCAGGGAAGTGGAGCGCGTGACCGACGGCCACCGGCGTCTCGCGGCGGACATGCTCGACACCATGAGAGATGCACCCGGTGTCGGCCTCGCCGGACCTCAGGTGGGAGTTTCGGAGCGCATCTTCGTGTGGGAGCTCGACGACGAGCACGGCGTAGTCATCAACCCCGTCATCTCCGTCCGCTCTGCGGAGGAGATAGAAGACGAGGAGGGGTGTCTCTCGATGCCGGGTCTGCTCTATCCGGTGGTGCGCCACCAGGGAGTGGTCGTCGAGGGCATCGACGAGAGCGGCGCAGCCATCCGGATCGACGCCACCGATCTGCTGGCCCGGATCTTTCAGCACGAGATCGATCACCTCGACGGAACGCTGTTCATCGACCGACTTGAACCTGCACTGAAACGAGAGGCCCTAGCGGTACTTAGAGACCGAGCGTTGGGCTTCGCCTCTGGAGTTGGCCCTCCCGCAGCCGACGGAGCTGGGGCCGCGCTCTGAGCGGAGAGCGGGTCGTGTTCTTCGGGACACCGGCGTGGGCGGTCCCAAGCCTGAACGCACTGATCGCCTCTCCACTACATGTCGCCGCCGTCGTCACCAACCCCGACCGACCTACCGGGCGGGCGCAGCGACTGACACCTCCAACCGTCAAAACCGCCGCGCTCGACGCGGGCGTTCCCGTTCTCCAACCTGAGAAGGTCCGCGATCCTGAGTTCGAGGCCGCCCTGAGGGATCTCGCGCCGGAGGTTTGCCCGGTCGTCGCGTTCGGACGCATCCTGCCGGCGTCGCTCCTTGCCGTTCCGCCACGGGGGTTCGTGAACCTGCATTTCTCGCTTCTGCCTGCCTATCGTGGCGCGGCGCCGGTTCAGCGCGCGGTGATGGCGGGGGAGACCAAGACCGGCATCTCGACGATGGTTCTCACTGAGGGGATGGACGAAGGTCCGCTGCTCGCGCGTCTCGAGGTGCCCATACAGCCAGGCGAGACCGCCGGAGAGTTGGGCGCGCGCCTTGCCGAGCTGGGCGCCGAGGTGCTTGTCGAGTCCCTGACGAGCTACCTCGACAGGACGCTCGAACCCGTGCCTCAGGACGATGCCTCGGCAACCTACGCGCCCAAGATCACCACAGAGGAAGCGCGGATCCGGTGGACCGATGATGCGGCGTCGATCGCTGCTCTGGTGCGGGGGACGAATCCCGAGCCCGGGGCCTGGACGACCCATGGCGGCACGCGCATCAAGATCTTCGCTGTAGCTCCACTGGATACCGACGATGCGACCGAGACATCTAGACCTGGAGTTCTGGCGCCGGGACGTGCTCTCGTTGTGGGGACGGGAACCTCTCCCCTCGTCATTTCGGAGGCACAGCGTGCCGGAGGCCGGCGGATGAGCGGTACCGAGCTTGCCTTGGGACTGCGTATGGCCCCGGGCGACGCTTTCGGATAGAAGGGGTCATGGTCAAGCTCAGGTTGTCGCCGTCGATATTGACCGCGGATTTCGCGCGCCTGGGCGAGGAGGTGCGCTCGGTCGAACCGTTCGTCGACTGGTTCCATCTGGACGTCATGGACGGGAACTACGTTGACAACATCTCGTTCGGCCCCGACGTAGTGGCCGCGATCGCGCGGACTGTCGACGTCCCGCTCCACGTCCATCTGATGATCGACGAGCCCGGTCGCTACGCCGGGCGTTTCGCAGCCGCCGGGGCGCGCCGGATCTCATTCCATCCCGAAGTCACCCCCGATCCCCTCGGGGTGATCCAGCTCATCGAGGAGGCAGGGGCGGAGCCTGGGATCGCCGTCCATCCCGATCGTGGCCTCGAGGTATTGGATGACTACGTGTCCCGGCTCGCCGGGGTGATCATGATGACCGTTCGTCCTGGGTTCGGCGGGCAGGCATTCATCCACGAGGTCGTCCCAAAGATCTCGGAGGCGCGCGACATCATCGCCCGGCATGGGGCAAGCACGGAGGTCGAGATAGACGGCGGGGTAAACCTCGCGACGGTCGATGCCGCGGTGGCCGCCGGCGGAGAGATCCTAGTAGTGGGCAGCGGAGTGTTCGACGGAAAGGACGCCCCCCGAGCAGCCAGAGCCATGCGGGAACACTTGGACGCGATCGCTGAGAGACTTTCAGCATGACCCTCCAGAAGCCGCATGCCTGAAGACAAGGCCCTGATCCTCGTCGCCGACGACGACGCCGACATCGTTTCGTTCATCTCGGTCAACCTCGAGCTCGAGGGATTCGAGGTGGTGAAGGCTTCGAATGGCGCCGAGGCGCTGGACCTCACGCACGCACTTCACCCGGACCTCTTGCTTCTCGACGTCATGATGCCGGTCATGGATGGCTTTCAGGTTTGCGAAAGCCTGCGGGCCGACGTCGGCACCCGCAACCTCCCGATCATCATGCTGACGGCGAAGTCCATGTCCGCCGACAAGGTGGTGGGGCTGACCGCGGGGGCGGATGACTACATGATCAAGCCGTTCGACCCTCTGGAGCTCATCGCTCGCGTTCGGTCGACGCTGCGCCGGTCGAACGAGATGCGAGCGAGCAACCCGTTGACCCAGCTTCCGGGCAACGTCCAGATCCAGGAGGAGGTCGCTCGGCGGGTCTCGATGAAAGTCCCCCTGGCGCTGATGTACATCGATCTCGACCACTTCAAGGCGTTCAACGACTACTACGGGTTCCTGAGGGGCGACGAAGCGATCCAGCTCCTAGCGAAGATCTCGGGTGAGGCGCTGCGCGATAGTTCCCTCGACTCATTCCTCGGGCATGTCGGCGGGGACGACTTCATCGGGATGACGGATCCCGAGCATGCCGAGCCGGTCGCCCAGCGGATCATCGCAGAGTGGGACAAGGAGATCCCTGCGCTCTACGAACCGGCGGACGCGGAGCGGGGCTACATCGAGGTCCCCGACCGTCAGGACAACCTGCACAGGATGCCCATCGTCGCGGTCTCTATCGGGATCGTCACCAACACGACGCGTCCCATCACCAGCCACTGGGAGGCATCGGAGATCGCGGCTGAGATGAAGCACGTGGCAAAGAAGACACAAGGATCGACGTATGCCGTCGACCGCCGCACCGACAGCAAGCCGGCGGGACGCGGGGAACATGAATAGATCCCGATTCTGCCCTCGGCGGAGCCGTTGAACGACGAGGTCTTCATGAAGCGAGCTATCGAGCTCGCCCGGGGACCGGCATCGACCTCGCCGAATCCACGGGTCGGCGCCGTGGCCGTCCGCTCGAAGCAGATCGTCGCGGAGACCGCGTATGGCGGACCCGGTACGCCCCATGCTGAGGCCGCGCTGACGACCATGGGAGATCTGCGTGACGCCGACGTATACGTGACCCTCGAACCCTGCTCTCATCACGGAACGACACCCCCATGCGCGGACGCGCTGATAGAGGCCGGCGTGGCTCGGGTCGTCGCCGCGGGTCGCGACCCCGACCAACGTGTCTCCGGGAGCGGCTTCGCGAAGCTCGAGGCCGCGGGGATCAAAGTCACCATCGGCATCCTCGAAGACGAGGCCCGGCTTCTCAATCTTGGATACCTGCACCAACGCGCCACTGGAAGGCCGCTCGTGACGCTCAAGGTCGCATCGTCGCTGGACGGAAAGTTCAGCGCGTCGGACGGATCGTCGCGCTGGATCACAGGTCCCGATGCGCGCCGCAAAGTGCACTCGCGCCGCGCCGAGGTGGACGCGGTGTTGACCGGTTCCGGAACTGTGATCGCCGACGACCCCGCGCTCACGGCCCGCGATGTCGATATCGACCCGATCCGCCAACCGATCCCGATCGTGGTCGATTCCCACGGCCGCGTCGCTGCGTCAGCCAAGATCTTCGAACGACCCGGTGCGATCGTCGCGACCGTTCCCGGCATTCCCCACGAGCGAGAGACAGAGTGGAAGGAAGCCGGCGCAGAGGTGCTTGTCCTCCCCCCGCACCCTGACGGAGGGGTCGACCTCGCCGAGCTCTTACGCGCCCTGTCGAGTCGCGCGTGGAACGAGATCTACTGCGAAGCGGGTCCCCGACTGACGACATCGCTCATCGACGAGGATCTGGTCGACGTCATCGAATGGCATCTCGCGCCGAAACTAGTGGGAGGGACCGGTGAGGGGGTGGGGGATATCGGCGTGGGGCATATCCGGGACGCCGTGCGGTTCAAGATCCTGAGGACCCAGCGCATCGGCGACGACGTCATCCTCACATTGGAGAGAAGGGCGGGACACTGATGTTCACGGGGCTCGTGACGGATCTCGGAAGGGTCAAGAAGGCGAAGAGGCGAAAGGGCACCCTCGACCTCACGATCACGTCGCAGTCGATCACTCGCGAGCTCAAGCGAGGGGACTCCGTCGCCGTGAACGGCGTCTGTCTCACCGCCAGTGATCTCTCCCGCCGAAGCTTCAGGACGGTTCTGATGGACGAGACACTCGCCCGCACCACGCTCGGGAGCCTCCAGGAGGGAAGCTCCGTGAACCTCGAGCTGGCCGCCCGTCTCAACGATCGGATAGGCGGCCACCTCGTTCAGGGCCACGTGGACGGTGTCGCCGAAGTCATCAGGGCGGAGCGCGGCGAGGGCACCACTCGGTTATGGCTGACGGCCCCCGATGAGATCCTCCGCTACGTCGTTCCGAAAGGCTCGATAACGCTTGACGGCGTATCGTTGACGGTTGCGGCGGCGGGACGGACGTCGTTCGAGGTCGCGCTGATCCCCCATACGCTGGACGTCACGACGCTCGACGGACTGCGGGAGGGCAGCCTCGTCAACGTGGAGACCGATGTGATGGCGAAATATGTCGAGAGATTCGTTGTGAAGCAAAGTGAGAGGGACTGACGGATGGGCCTCGCCAAGGTAGAGGACGCGATCGCAGAGATAAGGGCCGGGCGCACGGTCATCGTCGTGGACGATGCCGACCGCGAGAACGAAGGCGATCTCATATTCGCAGCGGAGAAGGTCACCCCCGAGCTCGTCGGGTTCATGGTGCGACATTGCTCGGGGATCATCTGCGTCCCGATGGAGGGCGAACGTCTCGAGGAGCTCCAGCTCCCGTTGATGGCGCCCCACAACTCCGAGGCCATGAAGACGGCTTTCACTGTAAGTGTCGACGCGCACGAAGGAACGACCACCGGGATCTCCGCCGCCGATCGCGCCACGACTATCGCAGCACTGATCGCGGATGGCACGACGCCAGGGGACCTGGCGCGCCCAGGGCACATCTTCCCGCTGCGCTACACGCCCGGTGGCGTGCTACGACGCGCGGGCCATACGGAAGCGGCGGTGGACCTAGCGCGCCTCGCCGGTCTCTACCCCGCAGGTGTGCTGTGCGAGGTCGTCAAGGAAGACGGGACGATGGCGCGCATGCCCGACCTCGAGACGTTCGCGGCGGAGCACGGGCTACTCATCATCTCGATCGCCGATCTCATCTCCTACAGGCGCCGGTGGGAGAAACTCGTCCACCGCGTCACCGAAGCCCGCATCCCTACTGCATACGGAACCTTCACCTCGATCGCATACGAGTCACACGATGGCCGGATGCACGTCGCGCTCGTCAAGGGCGAGCCTGGCGGCAAGCCCGACATCCTCGTGCGCGTCCACTCCGAGTGCTTCACGGGGGACGTGCTCGGCAGCATCCGTTGCGATTGTGGCCTGCAGCTCGCGGAGTCGATGCGCAAGATCGCCGAAGAGGGTGAGGGCGTGATCGTCTACATGCGCGGGCACGAGGGAAGAGGCATCGGCTTGCGGCACAAGTTGGAGGCGTACGCGCTGCAGGACGAAGGCCTCGACACGGTCGAGGCGAACGTCGAGCTGGGATTCTCGGCGGATGCACGCGATTACGGTGTCGGCGCGCAGATCCTCGTCGACCTCGGGATCTCGACGATGAGGCTACTGACGAACAACCCCACGAAGCGAGCAGGTCTCGAAGGCTACGGGCTCGAGATCGTCGATCGGGTCCCTCTGGAGAGCGTTCCGAACCCCGAGAACCTTCGCTACCTGCAAACGAAACGCGAGAAGCTCGGCCACTTGCTCGACACCCTGGCCGACGTCGTCGAACCCGAGGTCTAGTGGGGCTGCACTGTTGACGGGGACCTACAAAGGTCTGCCCGTCACGGGACCAACTGCATCGGGCGAGGGGCGGCGTGTCGCGATCATCGCGAGCGGGTTCAATCCCGAGATCGGTGAGCGTCTGATCGAGGGCGCGGTGTCATGCCTACGCGACAACCTCGTGAAGGACGACGACATCTCCATCGTGTGGGTGCCCGGAGCATTCGAGCTTCCCCTCGTTGCCAAGACGATCGCGGAGTCCGGCCGAGTGGACGCGGTCGTTTGTCTCGGCGCGGTCATCCGCGGCGGAACGCCGCACTTCGAATACGTCGCCGGCCAGGCCGCTCACGGGATTGCCCAGGCATCGATGCAGACGGGCATCCCCATCACCTTCGGCGTGCTGACGACCGACGACCTCGAACAGGCGACCGCACGCGCTGGAGGGGAGGAGGGCAACAAGGGTTACGAGGCTGCGCTCGCCGCCCTGGAGATGGCGAATCTGCTCGAAGAGCTGAAGTGAGCGGCGCTCGCCGTACGATGCACCGATGTTGAAACTCGTCGTACCGAAGGGATCCCTCGAGCGCGCGACGTTCGAGCTCTTCGACGCCGCCGACCTCCGCATCGTCCGGGCCAACGACCGCGAATACCGCGGCGAGATCAACGATCCCCGCGTCGCTTCGGTGGCGGTCCTGCGACCCCAAGAGATCCCCACCTACGTCGAAGACGGCTTCTTCGACCTCGGCGTCACCGGACAGGACTGGATCGCGGAGACCGGAGCCAAGGTCACTCAGGTCACAGCCCTCGAGTACTCGAAACAGACCGACCTGCCGGTGAAGATCGTGCTTGCGGTCCCGCGCGATGCCGGCATCACCCGCCCCGAGGACATCAAGCCAGGGTCACGGATCTCGACCGAGTTCCCCAACCTGACGCGGGCCTATTTCGAGCGGCTTGGGATACCGGTTCATATCTTCCTGTCATACGGGGCGACCGAGGCCAAGGTCCCCGAGATCGTCGATGCGATCGTGGATCTCACCGAGACGGGGTCGACACTCCGCCGCCACGGGATGGAGATCGTCGACGTCATCCTGGAATCACGCACGCAACTGATTGCCAACCCCGAGGCCTACGCCGAACCGGCCAAGAAGCAGGCCATCGACGAGTTGACGATCCTTCTTCGGGGCGCGATCGACGCGCGCGGGCGCGTCCTCGTCAAGCTGAACGTGGATGCGGATCACCTCGACGAGGTCGTCGCGCTGCTCCCTTCCATGCGGGCGCCGACGGTCTCGAAGCTGGCCGAGGAGGGGTTCTTCGCAGTCGAGACGATCGTCAGCAAGAGCGCCATCAACACTCTGATCCCGCAGCTCAAAGCACACGGAGCCGAGGACATCATCGAGCTTCCGATCACGAAGATCGTCCCCTAGAACCCCCGGACGGCCCCCTAAACCCTGTGCTAGCGTTCTCGCGTTTCGCAAGTTGATGGGCGGGGGTGATGGGCAGGCAGCGCTGCCGGCCCTCGCAGTAGAAAGGAAGTGGGAGTGGCTGAAGGTACCGTGAAGTGGTTCAGCAACGAGAAGGGTTACGGCTTCATCTCGCAGTCCGACGGCGAGGACGTCTTCGTTCATTTCTCGGCGATCACCATGGAGGGTTACAAGTCCCTTCAGGAAGGCCAAGCCGTTGAGTTCGACGTCACGGACGGCCCCAAGGGAAAGCAGGCAGCGAACGTCCGACTTGCCTAGAACCTAAAGCGGTCATCAAAAAACGCGGCCCTCGCTTTGCGGGGGCCGCTTCGCGTCCCCGATAATCTCGGCGTGTCGAGATCCGAGGAGAAGCCGAGGCGTAGTCCTGGGCGGCTCGACACCCGTCTCCGCGCCGACCTCGAGGGCGCCGCAGCGAGCCACCCCCGCGTCGCTGCCCGCTACCACTGGGTGCTTCGTCATCGCTGGCCGCTTCTGGCGGTCGCCGGGATCCTTCGTGCTCTCTCCGACGGTGTCGATCCCATAGTGACTCAGGACCTTTACTCCTTCTCTGAAGCTGGGACCGACCTGCTCGCGGGGCGGTGGAGCGAGGTGTACGCACATCCGCAGGTCCAGACGGGTCCACTTCACCTCGCATTGTTCGGACTCAATCGCGTCCTTTCGGACTCTTTGGGGTTTCCCCTTCAGGCCGGGATCACCGTGGGTGTGACGCTCGGCCTCCTCGCCGCGGCCGTCTACGTGCTCCGCAGGCTCTGTGCCGCGACCGGGCGAACTCCGACTCCGGGGTTCGAGCTCTTCTTCGGCCTCGTCATCGTCTTCGGCGGGTTCGCCTACGAAGGGGCCACCTCGGCGCATCCGACGGAGGGGTTCATCCCGCTCTTGTGGCTCCTTGCCGGCGTAAGAGCGCGCGAGGACAAGGCCGTCCGGGCAGGCCTTCTGCTTGCGCTCGCCAGCGTGCTCAAGCCATGGGGCATCCTCGGTCTGCCTCTGCTATTGATCACATCCGACCTTCGGAGAGCACTCAAGGGCGCGCTTGTCTGTGGCGTCGTGTCGGCGACCGCCTACGCGCCATTCCTCCTCGCCGCTCCGTCAGGAGGGGGAAGCCTCGGCTTCAGCTGGAGCGTCGCCCACCACGCGCCGATCCGGCTGCTGCTCGATCCGGACACAACTTTCACGTGGTGGATGCGGGTTGCCCAGGGCGCGGTCTGCGGGGGAGCTGGCATCTTCGTCGCGTGGCGCGCTCGGCGCGACGAGCGAGCGGTCTGGTCGGTGCCCCTCGCGATCATGGCCGTGCGGCTGTTGTCGGATCCCCTGGACTACCACTACTACTGGCTGAGCCCCGGGCTCGTGGGCTTGATCGCCGCATGCACCGTGGTGACGTTCCGACCGACCTGGGTGCGGGTCCCGCTCGCCGCGAGCTTCGCGGTCACCCTGATGCCCTTCTATGTGGTGAGCGGCGCGGCGCGAGCTATGTGGATCGGACTTCTCGCGCTGGGGGTCCTCGTTGTTGCGGGCTTCTCTCTCCGACGCCCTCCTACGGCTGGGTGATCGGAGGAACTCCGCCTGCGGTCGACGCGTAGGCCATCTGGAGCTGCGCGAGTACCTGACGGAGGGGCGCTTCGGTGCTTCCCAGCCGGGGACCGACGGCGTTGATGATCCCGGCGAGAGCGTCGATCGCGAGCTGAGCGTCTCCCGCGGCGCCGAGGTCGAGCTTCGTCCCGGCCACGTTCGCGAGCGTCGCGGCGGTGTTGACGACCCAATCGATGCTCGGGGTCTGAGCGATCTCCTGGGCGAGCTGTCTCGCCTGGGCCTCCTGCTCGGGCGTCCACACGTCCGCCCCACGCAGCGATTCGCCGGGAAGACCCTCGGCTGGAGGGTCGGGCTCCGACGGGGGGGTCGGCTCCGGGGATGGCTCGGTCTGCTGGGCGGGTGGGGGAGCCGCCTTTCCGGCCGCTTCGGATTCGCTGCGCGCCGAGATCCGCTTGTCCACTACCTTGGGGCGCGGACGTCCCTCGGCTTCCTCTTCGAGGCGGTCTCGGTCGTCGCTCACGGCGCCGTTATACTCCATGGGCAACGATCGCCAAGCAGGGACGAAGGGTTGTAGACCGGGGTCCCTCACCTCCCGGCAGGCACCATCGAGTCGAGGGGGTCAGCGCGGAGTACCGCACACGGGACCACGCGTCCCGCGGCCGGTGACGCCTGAGCTTGGCGTTGCCGGTTTTTTTGTTCCACCTGGCCCAGTAGTCGACGAAGGAGAGACGCATCGCAACAGAGCTGAGGATCAACGACCGCATCCGCGTTCCGAAGGTGAGGGTAGTAGCAGCCGACGGGAGTCAGGTAGGGATCCTGAACACCGAAGATGCGCTCGAGATGGCCAACCAGGCGGATCTCGACCTGGTCGAGGTGGCCGCCCAAGCCGATCCGCCCGTCTGCCGGATCATGGACTACGGCAAGTACAAGTACGAACAGGATGTCCGGCAGAAGGAAGCCCGCAAGAAGCAGCTTCAGATCGTAGTCAAAGAGATGAAGATGCGGCCGAAGATCGACCGCCACGACTACGAGACGAAGAAGGGGCACGTCGTCCGATTCTTGCGCCAAGGCGCCAAGGTCAAGACGACGATCATGTTCCGAGGGCGCGAGATGGCCCACGCGGATCTGGGACGCAAGTTGCTGGACAAGCTCGCGCAGGACGTGTCGGAGATCGCCAAGGTCGACGTTCCCGCGAAGCTCGACGGCCGCAACATGACCATGGTCCTCAGCCCGTACAAAGAAGCGATAACCCACCGGCCGGTTCAGCCGGTCGGCAAGCCGAAAGGCAAAGGTCTTCCGGAAGCTCCGGAAGATGCAGCGGCCCCGCCCGAGCAAGCCAGGCCGCCGAAGGTCACCAGGGCGGAGGGAGGTTGATCAGATGCCAAAGATGAAGACCCACAGGGGCGCAGCGAAGCGCTTCAAGGTCACGCCGACCGGCAAGATCCGCAGGCGGCGGGCGTTCGCGAACCACATCCTCGAGAAGAAGGCCTCTAAACGGAAGCGGCGGATCCGTCGTCCCGACGCAGTGGTCGCTCCGGCCGACGTGAAGCGCATCCGCCGGCTGCTCGGCCAGTAAAGACGTTCACAAGTATTTAGGAGGGCACGATGCCACGGGTAAAGAGAAGCGTCGCGGGACGTAAGAAGCGCCGTGATGTCCTAAAGCAGGCGAAGGGTTACTACTCGTCGCGAGGGAAGCACTACCGCGCCGCGCGCGAGCAGGTCACGCACTCGGGTGTTTACGCATACCGCGACCGTCGCGCCCGCAAGGGTGAGTTCCGTCGTCTCTGGATCGTCCGGATCAATGCGGCCGCCCGCGAGAACGGGATGTCTTACAGCCGCCTCATGGCGGGCCTGCGGCTGGCCGAGATCGAGATCGACCGCAAGATGCTTGCCGAGCTCGCCGTCAATGACGCTCCGGCGTTCGCCGCCGTCGCTGAGGCTGCACGCAGCGCGCTCGAGCAGCAGCCGGTTGACGCCGCCTAAGACACAGCCACTTCACGACGCGGGTCGGGTTCTTTCCAGTCTCGACAATCCGCACGTCAAAGCCGCGCGCCGACTACACCGGCGGGCGGGACGTGATGAGGCTCGAAGCTTCCTCGCCGAGGGCCACAACGTCGTGACCGCTGCCTTGGCGTCGAGCTGGCCGGTGCGCGAGGTGTTTGTATCGGCAGACGATGACGCTCCCGGGGCCTCACCCGACCTCCTCGCCGCGTGCACGGATAGCGGCGTCCCGGTTCGTTTCGCGTCCCGGCAGGTGATCGAAGCGATCGCGACCACCACGACCCCCCAGCCCGTCGTCGCGGTCGTCGATTACGCCGATACCGACCTCGAAGACCTCGATGACGGATGGGATCCTGTCGTCGTCCTCGCCGAGGTCCGTGACCCCGGCAACGCCGGAACACTTGTGCGCTCGGCCGTCGCGGCGGGAGCCGGCGCGGTCATCTTCATCGGTGGCTCCGTGGATCCCTTCGGCGGCAAGACGGTGCGCTCGTCTGCAGGGACGCTGTTCTCGTGCCGGATAGTGCGCGCCGCATCGCCCAACCGAGTTCTGGGACTGTTGAACGAGCACGGCTTCGTGCGTATCGGCACGGAGGCCGGAGCTGCGGTCACCCCCGACGACATCGACCTGACGCGGCCGTGCGCGCTCATCTTCGGCAACGAAGCCTGGGGGCTTCCCGAGGTGTTGCGGAAGGGTGTGGACGAGGTCGTCGGCATCCCGATGCCGGGCCCCGTTGAGTCCTTGAACGTCGGGGTGGCCGGCTCGATATTGCTCTACGAGCTGTCTCGGCAACGCCGGGGTGCGGCGCTATCCTCGGGCAGCTCATGACCACCAACCCGTTCGCGGAGATGATCTCGCAGGTGGCCCACGAGCTGCGCTCGCCCCTCACCTCCCTGCAAGGCTTCTCGTCGACGTTGTTGACGCGCTGGGACCGATTCACCGAGGAACAGCGCAAGGAGTTCGTCGAGACCATTAATCTCGACGCGAAGCGGATGGGGCGCATCGTGTCCGAGATCCTCGACCTCGCGCGCCTCGAATCGGGACGGCTCGAGTTGCAACCCATCCCCGTCGACCTGAACGCTCTCGCCAAGCAGGCGATCGAAGGCCATGTGCTCCTGTCGGGGAGCAAGCGGGTCGAGGTCGACATCCCCGACGGCCTCGAGGCATGGGGTGATCCCGCTCGGCTCGCCCACGTGTTCTCCAACCTCATCGAGAACGCGATCAAGTTTTCCGACGATGGTCCCATCACGGTCTCGGCACGCGAAGAGGACGGCGCCACGGTGGTCAAAGTGACCGACCAAGGCGTCGGCATCATGGCGGACCGGATCAGTGGGGTCTTCACCGGACCGGGGGAGTCGGCCGGGGGAGCCGCGTCGCCCTCGGGGTCGGGGCTCGGGCTCTATCTGACCCGGCGCCTCGTGGAGGCGCACGGAGGCACGATCGCGGTCGAGAGCACCGAGGGTGAAGGGGCGACGTTCACGTTCACGCTTCCCCCGGGGCCGTCATGAGCGAGGACATCAAGTCACTACGCGCCGAGTTCGAGGCCGCGCGCGCCGAAGGCTTGCGAAACATCGAAGCAGCGCCCGACGCGCGGTCCCTCGAGGACGCTCGTGTCGCGGTCCTCGGGCGTAAGGCACCCCTCGCGCGGCTCAGAGGCGGGCTCGGGAAGCTCTCCAACGACGATCGACGCGATGTAGGTGCGCTGGCGAACGAGATCCAAAGCGCACTCGAGAGTGCGTTCCAAGAAAAGAAGTTGCTCTTCGAGGAGGCCGATCGAGCCAAGCGCTGGGAGCAAGAGCGCGTCGATGTCACACTTCCCGGGGCGAGCCTCCCGGTCGGCGCGGTCCATCCTCTGACGAAGACGATCTGGGAGATCGTCGACATCTTTGTCGGACTCGGCTACCTGGTCGCGGACGGCCCCGAGATCGAGCTCAGCACGTACAACTTCGACGCGATCAACACCCCGCCCGAGCATCCATCGCGATCGCCAAGCGATACCTTCTATATCGCGGGGTCCGAAGAGGCTGTTTGTCTCCGGACGCATACGTCGCCCGTTCAGATCCGCACGATGGAGGCGCAGGAGCCGCCCGTCTACGTCGTCATCCCCGGGAGGGTCTACCGGCGTGACGCGGTCGATGCGACCCACCTCCCGTTCTTCGCACAGATAGAAGGGCTGGCGGTCGATCAGGGCATCACGATGGCCGACCTGAAGGGAACGCTCGAGGCGTTCGCTCGAGCGATCTTCGGCGAGAGCCTCGCGCTGCGCTTCCGTCCGCACTTCTTCCCGTTCACCGAGCCCTCCGCTGAGGTCGACGTCGAGTGCTTCTCGTGCCGTGGCGCGGGGTGCCGCATCTGCAAGAAGGAAGGCTGGATCGAGATCCTCGGAGCGGGGATGGTGCACCCGTCCCTTCTCGAGGGGGTCGGGTACGACACCGAGCGGTTCACCGGCTTCGCCTTCGGCGTCGGGGTGGAGAGGGTCGCTGCCCTGGCCCACGGCGTCGGCGACATCCGGCACTTCTACGAGAACGACCTCCGGTTCCTGTCGCAGTTCACGATGCCCGCCGGCAGCGGAGCTGCTCGATGAGGGTCAGCCTGCGGTGGCTGTCGGACTACGTCGCGATCGACGTGCCGGTCGAGCGGCTCAAGGACATGCTCGACCTCTCGGGCACGAAGGTCGAGACGGTCCACACCCCCGGTGACTCCATCCACGGGGTCGTCGTCGCCAAGGTCCTCGCCGTCCGACCCCACCCGAATGCCGACACGCTGCGGATGGTCGAGGTGTCTTACGACGGCGATGCATCGCAAGAGGTCGTCTGCGGCGCGCACAACTTCGGCGTGGGGGACCTCGTCCCGCTCGCGGGGGTCGGGGCGAAGCTGCCGGGGATGGAGATCACCGAGCGGAAGATCCGCGGCGAGGTCAGCCGCGGGATGCTGTGCTCGGGCGCGGAGCTCGGGATCAGCAAGGACCACGCTGGGATCCTCGTCCTGCCGGAAGACTCGACGCCGGGGGAGGACGTGGTGAATCTCCTCGGGCTCGACGACACGATCCTCGAGCTCGAGGTCACGCCCAACCGGGGTGACTGCCTCGGCTTGATCGGGGTCGCGCGCGAGGTCGCCGCGCTTCTGGGGACCTCGGTCACACTGCCCGACGCGTCCCCGCCCGAATCGACGGCGGTCGACCTCGACGTCTCGGTCGATGTCTACGACCCCAAAGCGTGTCCGCGCTACCTCGCCCGCTATATCGAGGGCGTGCGCGTCGGTCCCTCGCCGTCCAAGATCGTTCAACGGCTTCTCGCCGCAGGCGTCCGGCCGATCTCGAACATCGTCGATGCGACCAACTACGTCCTGATGGAGACCGGCCAGCCGCTCCACGCGTTCGATGCGGCGGCGATCCGGAACCATCACATCCTCGTGCGGCGCGCGGGCTCCGGGGAGACTCTCGTCACCCTCGACGACATCGAGCGTGCCCTGCACCCCGACGACCTCTTGATCGCGCACGAAGTCGGAGGCCTCGCCCTGGCGGGCGTGATGGGCGGGGCTTCGTCCGAGGTCGGCGACGCAACTACCGCGGTCATCCTCGAATCCGCTCGGTTCGATCCCGTTGTCATCTCGTACACGTCGCGCCGGCACGGTCTGCGCACCGAAGCTTCAGCACGCTTCGAGCGCGGCGTCGACCCAGAGGGCGCGGCGTTCGCGGCCAACCGGGCGATGGCGCTGATGCTGGAGTCGGCGGGGGGCACCCTCGCAGCGGACGCGATCGACGCCTATCCCGAGCCTGCGGCACGCACACTGCTCACGTTGCGTCCCGCCCGCACCGAAACCGTCCTGGGCGTGGCGATACCCCAAGCCGACCAAGAAGACCTGTTGCGTGCGGTCGAGCTCGAGGTCGAGGCGCGCGAGGGAGCGCTGCAGGTCACCGTCCCGACGTTCCGCCCCGATCTGAAGCGTGAGGTGGACCTGATCGAAGAGGTCGCTCGGCTGTGGGGCTACGACCGGCTTCCCTCGACGCTTCCTCCCGGAACATCTGGGGGGCTCAAGCCCGAGCAGCGCCGCGAGCGGAAGATCAAGACCGTCCTTGCGAGTCTGGGGTTGCACGAAGCCTGGACTACCTCGCTGGGCTCTCCCGATGACCTCGATCTGCTCGGACTCCCCGCCGACCATCCGGCTCGCAACATGGTCGAGCTGTCTAACCCGATGTCGCCGGGCGAAGGATCCATGCGGACGACGCTCCTTCCTGGGCTGTTGCGGTCCGCCGCGCGCAACCATGCGCACCGAGCACCTGACGTCGCGTTGTTCGAGGTCGCCCGGGTCTACGAGCCGACTGCGGAACCACTGGCGCGCGAGGCTGAGATCCTCGGTGCGGTCGCGTACGGCCGGCGGGTACCGCAGGGCTGGTCCGAGGCGGAGCGCCCATGGTCGATGCTCGACATGAAGGGCGTCCTCGAGCATCTTCTCGGGGCACTGTCCGTTGCCTCCGCTGTCTTCGAGCCACACGACGGGCTCCCGTTCCATCCGACTCGAGCAGCGCGCGTCATAGTCGACGGGGTCGCCGCGGGCATCCTCGGCGAGCTGCATCCGGATGTGTGCGGCGCGTTCGACGTCCCCGAGCGCACGGTTGCACTCGAGATCGCCACAGATGCGCTCTCTCCGGATTCTCGGCGCGTCCAGATATCGGAGCTCCCTCGCTTCCCGAGCGCGCTGATCGACGTCGCGGTGGTCGTCGATGAGACCGTCGCTGCGGGCGCGGTCGAAACCGTCATCAGTGCCGCGGGTCGACCCGAGCTGACGGCGGTTCGCCTGTTCGATATCTACGCCGGTGAACAGATCGGCGACGGGAAGAAGAGTCTCGCGTTCGCGCTCGAACTGCGGAGCCCGGACAAGACCTTGGCTGAAGCCGACGTCACTGCCGTGCGCGACCGCGTTGTCGCTGCCCTCGCCAAGAAGCTGAACGCGTCCCTGCGGTCGTGAACGTTCCAGCAGGACTCCGCCACTTCCTCTCGATCGGATCCCTGGAGGATGACGAGCTCGCCGCCGTCCTGGGAGCGGCCGCGCGAGCCAAGGCAGACCCGGTTGGATGGGCACGAGCCCTCGACGGCAAGCAGGTCGCGATGCTTTTCGAGCAACCCTCCACCAGGACCAAGGTTTCTTTCGAGGTCGCGGTGACCTCGATGGGGGGCAACGTCGTTGCCCTCGACGGCGCGCGTTCGCAGATCGGCCGCGGCGAGACGATCGAAGACACGGCGCGTGTCATGTCGCGCTACGTCGATGCGGTGGTGCTCCGAACGACCTCACACGACCGTCTCGAGGCCTTCGCCGGCGCGTCCGAGGTCCCGGTGATCAATGCACTCACCGAGCTCGAGCATCCGTGTCAGGTACTTTCCGACCTGCTGACCATCACGGAGTCGAAGGGCCGCTTGCGGGGGACCGTGATTGCATATCTCGGTGACGGGAACAATGTCACGCACTCACTCCTCCTCGCCGCGGCGATGACCGGGATGGAGCTGAGGGTCGCGACGCCTCTCGAGTACCAGCCGCTGCAGGGTTACGTCGATGCGGCGCGCGCTCGCGACGCGGGTGCCTCCATCGAACTGTTCGACGACCCGAAAGAAGCGGCGCGCAACGCCGACGTCGTCTACACCGATGTCTGGGTCAGCATGGGGATGGAGGACAACGATCATCGTCGATCGGCGCTGGCTGGCTTCCAGATAAACGACGACATCCTCACGAACGCTGCGACCGACGTGGTCGTCATGCACTGCCTGCCCGCGCACCGCGGTGAGGAGATCACCGACGACATCATCGACGGACCCAGGTCGATCGTCTGGGAGCAGGCCGAGAACCGTCTACATGCACAGAAGGCTCTCCTCGCCAAGCTGCTCCCGTAAGACGTGACCAGCTCCACGAGGTTGATGCGTTCGTTCTACGAACGCGACGCTCTCACCGTTGCCAAGGAGCTCATCGGTTGTCTGTTCGTCCACCACTCGCCTGAAGGAACGACCGCCGTCAGACTCGTCGAGACTGAGGCTTACCTCGGCCCGAACGACCCGGGATCGCACGGATACCGCGGCGTGACTCCCCGTACCGAAGTCATGTACGGCCCACCGGGCCGGCTCTACGTCTATTTCACTTACGGCATGCACTGGTGCTCCAACATCGTGTGCGGGCCCGACGGCGAATGTGCGGCAGTCCTCCTGCGCGCAGGCGAGCCTCTCACGGGCATAGATCTGATGCACGAGCGCCGGGCAACGAGCCAGGAGCGGGATGTCGCCTCAGGCCCGGCGCGCCTGGCCCAAGCTATGGGCCTGGCCAAAGCACACAACGGCGCCACCCTCTTGAGGGGAGGCCACCTCTGGTGCGCCGAAGACAAGGAGACCGACACCTACCGCAACGGCCCCGTAACCCAGACAAGCCGCATAGGCCTAGCCACAGGCCGAGGCGACACCCTCCCCTACAGGTTCGTTCTAGCCGGTCACCCCCACGCCTCCCGGAAGAGCTGAAGCTTCCGAACTGAAGAGGTCCTCTTGCATGCTTCGGTTTGGACGGGGATAGTCGGAGCTGAGGCCGATCAGGAAGGGAGCAGTTGATGTCGCTCTACACGATCCTGTTGTTCGTTCACATCGTGGCGATAGCGCTCTGGATAGGCGGGGGCTTCATGCTCGCTCTCATGGGCGCTCGAGCTGCGAAGGACGGGCCGCCGGTCCCTCAGGCAGTCATCAAGAACCTCCAGTTCATGGAGTGGCTGGGCCCGCATTTCTATGCTCCCGTGATCGTCACAACCCTCGTGTCTGGGATATGGCTGGTGGTCGAGTCGGGCATCGGCTTCGAGCACTTCTTCGTCTTGGCCGGCCTCTTGATGGCGTTCCTTGGAGCGGGCATGGGCATCGGGTTCTTCGTCCCCCAGGCCAAGGCCCTCATGGCGCACCTGAACGAGAAGGGGCTGGATGCCGAGGCGCAGGCGAGGATGAAGACGATCTCGCTTGTCTCCAAGGCCATGCTCGTGCTCTTGGTCCTGACTGTCTACGTCATGACCAACAAGCCGTTCTCGTAGCCCTCCCCTCGCCCCGCCCGCGAGCGATCCGGCGCGAGCCGGCTTTGTAGCCAGGTATCGGTCCGGAGAGAGAGAGCGGCGGCGCAGCCGTCGCGTCGCCTTGCTTCCGTGATGCCGCCGTCGGCGGCAGCGTGGGAGAGAGAAAACTAGGGATTCACCCAGATGGTTACGGTGGAGCCGGGGTCTACTTCGGAGCCGCCGGGCGGGGATTGTTTCCACACGATGTTGCGGCGTTGTTTCGCTTGGTCTTTGTCGGACTCGGACTCGATGATCACGCGCACCCCGAAGCCTTCGTTCTGAAGCGTCTGTTCGGCTTCGTCGCGGCTGAACCCCAGCACGTTCGGGACCGCGGCGGTCTGGACCTCGGCCTCGGTCGCGACGGTCAGCGTGACGGTGTCGCCCTGTGCAAGCTTGGTACCGGCCTTGGGTGATTGACCGATGACGCGCTCGGGCGGATATGTCGAAGAGGGTTCGTCTACGCGCGCGACCTGGAACCCCTGGTTCTGCAGGATCTGAACGGCCTCCTGGTACGGGAAGCCGAAGACGTCGGGCACGTTGAGCTTGTCGCCGGACTCGCGACACACCTCGGTCGGCTCCGCGCCGGGCGGGAAGCTCGACTCGACCTGGAACTCGTCGGGGGTGAACTCGTCGGCCAGGCAGCCGTTACGAGTGTCGATAGTTACCTGGACCATGTCGAGACTCGGGATATCGAACGAGCTCGCGGGCGTGTTCGTGAGAGCGCGCAACATGAACGCCTGCCAGATCTGTGTCGGCCACGAGCCGCCGGTGACGGTGATCCTGGTGGGGCGACACAGCGTCGTCGTGTAGCACGACGTCTTCATCTCGATCGAAGCTTCTGGATAGCCAACCCAGACGGCCGCAACGAGATCCGGGGTGTAGCCGGCGAACCACGCGTCTCGATACTCCTGAGCGGTACCGGTCTTACCGGCGGCGGGCCGAGCGATGTTGCCGAAGCGCGCGCCGGTGCCGCGCGTGATGACCTGCTGCATGGCGCTGGTGGCGAGGTAGGCAGACGACTGTGAAAGGACCACCTCGCTCTCGCTCTGATCCTCGTAGATGATCTTGTCGGGCGACGTCGTCGTGTCGACGATCTTGGTGATCGCGACGGGGGGGTGGTGCTCGCCGTTGGTCGCGAACGTCCCGTACGCCGATGCCATGCCGAGCGTGTTGACGGGGTTGGCTCCAAGCACCGCCGAAGGTACGGCCTCGAGAGGAGTGCGGATGCCCATCGCCTCGGCGAGATCGACCGCTGCCTGCACCCCGACATCTCGGATGAGTTGTGCGTAGACGACGTTGACGCTGTTGACGGTCGCGTCGAGGAGCGACATCGCACCGTACGCGCCGCCCTCATAGTTCTGAGGCGTCCACGGCTCGTAGCCGGGGATCGTGATCGTCATGGTGCCTGGCGCCGGATAGACCCTGGAGAGTGGGATGCCCGCCTCGAGTGCCGCGGCGAGCACGAACGGCTTGAACGCGGAGCCTGCCTGCCGACCCGTACCCGGCGCTCTGTTCTCGAACACGTTCTTCTTCGCGCCTGGGACCGAGACCCGTCCGAGGTCGGGTTCGGCGAGGATCGCGAGGTTCAGCTTCGCGAAGCGGTCCTCTTTGAGCCTCGTGAACCAGTCGCGCCCGCCGACCATTGCCTTCACATGGCCGGTCTCGGGCTCGATGGCCACCAGCGCCGCGTGAGGGTCGGTCTCATAAGTCAGCACACCCGAGACCGCGGCCTCCGCCGCCGCCTGCATCTCGAGGTCGACCGTCGTGTAGATCTTCAGCCCGCCCTGGAACAAGCGGCGCGTGCGCTCGGCAACGGTCTTGCCGACGTTGAAGCGGTTGTCGAACGTGATCAGCCGCTGCACATAGTCCACGAAGTAGGGGGCGGGGTAGCGCTCCTTCTCCTTGAAGGGATTGAGCTTGAGGCGCTTGGTCTGGGCATCGGTCGCATCGACGCCATCGATGAATCCGTTGTCGCGCATCCGGTCGAGGACGATGTTGCGGCGTTCGCGTGCGGCCTTGGGGTATTTGAGCGGGTCGTAAGTCTCGGGGGACTTGATGAGGCCCGCGAGTGTCGCCGCTTCCCAGAGCTTCAGTTCGCGCGCGTGCTTGCTGAAATAGATCTGTGCTGCGGCCTCGACACCGTAGGCGCCCTCACCGAAGTAGACGGTGTTGAGGTAGCGCTCGAGGATCTCGTCCTTGGAGAGCCGCTGTTCGATCTGCCGGGACAACGCGGCCTCGGTGATCTTGCGCTCGATGGTCTTCTCGGCGGTCTTGCCCGGGGCGATGATCACGTTCTTCACGTACTGCTGGGTGATCGTCGAACCACCCTCTCTGATCTCGCCGCTCGCCGCGTTCGAGACCAGAGCACGTGCGATGGCCTTCAGGTCGACGCCCTCGTGCTGGTAGAAGCGCTCGTCCTCGATGGCGATGACCGCGTTGCGCAGGTGCTTGGGCATCGAGCGCAGGGCGATGTTGGTGCGGTTCTGCTCGCCGTGGAGCGTGGTGATGAGGCTTCCGTTCGAGTCGTAGATGCCCGAGGTCTGGGCGAGCTTGAAGGCGAGGTCGGATTTCTTCAGCTTGGGGAGTGCCTCGATCTGAGCGCAGGCCGCTGCGCTCAGGGCGAACAAGGAAAGGATGGCCCACCGCCGGAGCCCACTTGAGCGATCGTCTCGACGATCGCGTCGCAGAGCCGGCGCCGCAGGCGATGGCGGCGCAGGGCAACCATCCGGCAGGCGGGTTGCCCGAAGGAAGTGAAATGACATGAGCACCCAACTCTACCGGCCGGAGGGCGTCGTCTAGCATCACGCCGTGGAAAAAGACCGTCCCGCCACCCTCGGCGACCTCACCCGTCACGCGGAGCACCTCGTCTCGGAAGGGGAGCTGGCTGAGCGCCTCGACGAAGGGCGCCCGCTACGGGTCAAGCTCGGCGTCGATCCCACGGCTCGAGACATCACGCTGGGCTGGGCGGTCCCCCTCAGGAAGCTCCGGGCGTTCCAGGATGCGGGCCACACCGCGGTCCTGATCATGGGCGACTTCACCGCCCGGATCGGCGACCCCTCGGGCAAATCGGTGACCCGCCCGCAGCTCGATCCGGAGACGGTGGCGGCCAACGCCGAGGCGTGCGTTGCCCAACTCCTCGACATCCTGTCCAAGGACAACCTCGAGGTCCGCTACAACTCCGAGTGGCTCGCCCCTCTCGACCTCGCCGACATCCTCAAGCTGACATCGGAATACACGGTCGCGCAGATGCTCGAGCGCGACGACTTCTCGAAGCGCTACGCGGAGGGCCGCCCGATATCGATCGTCGAGTTCATGTATCCCTTGATGCAGGCGTATGACTCGGTGGCGGTGGAGGCCGACGTCGAGCTCGGCGGCACCGACCAGCTCTTCAATCTCTTGGTCGGCCGAGACCTCCAACGCGCACACGGCCAACAGCCGCAGATCGTGATGACGATGCCTCTTTTGGTCGGGACCGACGGCGTCCAGAAGATGTCCCAGTCGCTCAACAACTACATCGGCATCAGGGAAGCGCCCGAGGAGATCTTCGGGAAGGTGATGAGCATCCCGGACTCACTCGGCAGTCAGTACGCGACCCTGGCCACGGGCATGAACGACGCGGCGATCGCTGAGGTCAAGGGCGCGTTCACCTCCGGTGGGGGCGCGGCAAATGCAGCCAAGCGGTCCATCGCCCGGGCCGTCGTGGCGCTCTACCACGGCGACGCGGCGGCGACGGGGGCCGAAGAGGCCTTCGACCGGCAATTCAAGGACCACGTCGCCCCGACAGAGGTGCGCGAGGCGGCGTTGCCGGACGGCTCGGTCGACGGCGGGAAGGTCTATCTCCCGAGGGTCCTAGCCGAGCTCGGACTGGCCGCTTCCGGCTCCGAGGGACGCCGGCTGATCGCCGGCGGGGGAGTGAGGATCGACGGGGAGCCGGTCGCCTCCGAGGAGATCGGCGTGGACGCCCTGGTGGGGGCCATCCTCCAGGTTGGAAAGAGGAGATTCATCCGTATCGTGGGGGCCTAGGAGGGCCTTCAGGCCACTACTTTGGCGTGGCTCGGTCTGGTGGGAAGGTTTCCTCGCGGACCCGCGTTGTGAGTGTTGTCAGAGAGGCCGGGAAACTGGTAAGTTACCTAGGCCCTGACGGGCAGAACGTTGTCATGCGCAACATCTGGTTCTCCACCGGATGGAGTGCCCCAAGAGAACAAGGAGAGTCGCCTTTAGGCACCTGAGCCGTTTGACCCAGGTAGCTTGGCTGCTCGCCGGTGCTCTTGGACCGGCGTTTTTGTTTGTCCGCTCTTTGAGAACTGAACAGTGTGCCTGCCGAAAGATCCCAACCTGAAACGGTGGTCTAGCTCGCCGCGCAAGCAGCAAGCAAAGAACGTCCGTGGACGGTTTCGATCGATCGGTTAAACCAGTGCGAATCTCTGTCAACTGATGAGTGAGCAGCTTCGGCTGTTCATAAGTCTGTGACGGAACGTACAAATGAATCCGGCAAACGCTTTTGAGTCAGTTGGCAACGACTCATTTATGAAGCGTTGCCACAGCACACAGAAGTGTTCGCCTATCGACGAGGGGTTCCGATCCACCAAGCCCGGCTCTCACGGAGTCTGGGTGGGACCTCAACTCAACAGTTATCAACTTTCCAAACCGGTCTTCTCAATCAGATCGTTTCGACGATCTGACGACAGGAGACCAGTAGGAATTCTACGGAGAGTTTGATCCTGGCTCAGGACGAACGCTGGCGGCGTGCTTAATACATGCAAGTCGAGCGTCGAAAGGAGAAGGGGTAACCCTTCTCCCTGAAAGCGGCGAACGGGTGAGTAACACGTGGGTAACGTGCCCTGGACTCTGGGATAACAACGGGAAACCGTTGCTAATACCGGATAACCCCTGCGTACCGCATGGCATGCAGGGCAAAGCTCCGACGGTCCAGGATCGGCCCGCGGCCTATCAGCTTGTTGGTGGGGTAACGGCCTACCAAGGCGGTGACGGGTAGCTGGCGTGAGAGCGTGGCCAGCCACACTGGGACTGAGATCGAAAACGGTCTCCATGGGCAGAAATGCCCATGAAAAACTTGGCTAATAACGGTGAAGCCCAACTATTGTCAGTGGCCAGCCTTAGGATGGGTGCATGGCAAAGGGTAATACCGTGGGAAGTCGGATAACCACTTTAGGTAATGAGCAGTTGGCCTATATTGCGGGTTTTCTCGATGGAGACGGCTGTATAGCCTGCAACTTCGAGGTAAATAGGACCTGCCGATTAGGTCACCGGGTAAGAATCCGTATTTCATTTACTCAGCATCGCCAAAGGCGAGAAGTGCTCGATATTCTGCTTTCCTGGATAGGTTCAGGACGGATCTCAGAGTACGAACATAATCAAATGGCTGAGTACGTGATACGTGATCAAGGCGCAACTAAGAATTTAGTTGAGGGCTTGATTCCTTATCTGGTTGTGAAACGCAAACATGCTGCGATCGCGATGAGCATCTTTGAAGCGAAGGAGGGGGGCTACACCCCCGAGTCTCTGGAATTGATGCGACAGTATGCGCTTTCTATGCGTGAACTAAATCATTATCGTAAGCGGGTCAATCTTGACCCCGTAACGACTGAGGTCGAAAGACCGAGGCGGGATTTAATGGCGCAAGCCAAATTTAAGGATCTCGCAATACGCCAACCCCTCATCGAGGTTTTTTCGAATTCCTCGGAAGGGTGAAGATATAGTCTGCGCCACTAGTAATAGTGGAATTAGCGACGGCCCAGACTCCTACGGGAGGCAGCAGTGGGGAATCTTGCGCAATGGTCGAAAGACTGACGCAGCGACGCCGCGTGCGGGAGGAAGCCCTTCGGGGTGTAAACCGCTGTTACTCGGGACGAACTTCCCGATTTTTCGGGATTGACGGTACCGGGGGAGGAAGCACCGGCTAACTCTGTGCCAGCAGCCGCGGTAATACAGAGGGTGCGAGCGTTGTCCGGAATCACTGGGCGTAAAGGGCGCGTAGGCGGCTTTTCAAGCGTGCGGTGAAAGCTCGTGGCTTAACTCCGAGTCTGCCGTGCGAACTGGGAGGCTTGAGTCTGGTAGAGGTCGATGGAATTCCGGGTGTAGCGGTGGAATGCGTAGAGATCCGGAAGAACACCGGTGGCGAAGGCGGTCGACTGGGCCAGAACTGACGCTGAGGCGCGACAGCGTGGGGAGCAAACAGGATTAGATACCCTGGTAGTCCACGCCGTAAACGATGGGCACTAGATGATTGGGGGAGCGACCCCCTGAGTGTCGTCGCTAACGCATTAAGTGCCCCGCCTGGGGAGTACGGCCGCAAGGCTGAAACTCAAAGGAATTGACGGGGGCCCGCACAAGCGGTGGAGCATGTGGTTTAATTCGACGCAACGCGAAGAACCTTACCTGGGCTTGACATGCTGGCGGAAGGCCGGTGAAAGCCGGCCCCCCCTTCGGGGCGCCAGCACAGGTGCTGCATGGCTGTCGTCAGCTCGTGTCGTGAGATGTTGGGTTAAGTCCCGCAACGAGCGCAACCCCCGTCCCGTGTTGCCAGCGGAGAGGCCTTAAACAAGCCGAGCCGGGGACTCGCGGGAGACTGCCGGTGCCAAACCGGAGGAGGGTGGGGACGACGTCAAGTCATCATGGTCCTTACGCCCAGGGCCACACACGTGCTACAATGGCCGGTACAGCGGGCAGCGAGGCGGCGACGCCGAGCCAATCCCCCAAAGCCGGCCTCAGTGCGGATCGTGGGCTGCAACCCGCCCACGTGAAGCTGGAATCGCTAGTAATCGTGGATCAGCTACGCCACGGTGAATACGTTCCCGGGCCTTGTACACACCGCCCGTCACGCCATGGAAGCGGCGAGCGCCCGAAGTCCGTGCAGCAACTGCGGCAACGCAGGGCGAGCGGCCGAAGGCGAACGTCGTGACTGGGGCGAAGTCGTAACAAGGTAGCCGTAGGGGAACCTGCGGCTGGATCACCTCCTTTCCGGAGCGACGAGTAAAGCGCCCCTGGTTCGCCGGGCGGCGCCCGAAAGTCCTCAGAGGATGTCGCCCGCCTCGCGCATCGCATCGATCTCACCCCTCGGTTTTCTATCAGTTTGCTATAGCAGGAACGCGGGCCCGTCCACCCGGACGGGTCGCGAGAGCACGACGGCTGTTTGACAACGGAAGTGTGTGTGTGTGGAAGTGATCGTGGGATTGAGACGCTGACCGGGCGCGCGCGAGCGCGGCGGGCCAGCGTCGGAATCGCGCCGACCCT
>DATLNM010000021.1:0-32423 GCA_035536775.1 Actinomycetota bacterium
TCTCGCCCCATGGCGTCCCGTCGGCCCATGCGGCGCGCAGCGTGCCGACGATCCCCCGCGCCTCCTCGGTGAGGTGCGAATAGAGCCGGACCTCCGGCGATGCCGTACGGCGGTATGCCTCGGAGACTTCGATCACCGGGAAGGCGAAGCTCTCGAGGCACGAGGGATCCGCGCCCCGGAACCCGAACACGCTGCCGTCGGGGTCCCCCGCGACGACGACGCTGCGGGGCTCCCCCATCTCGGGTAGGAGCACCTCGAGCAGGCTCGCCTCGGCACGGTTGGCCTCCTCGAAGTCGTCGACGAGGATGTGCGGATAGATGTCCTTGAGGTCTTTCCGGAGAGAGGGTTGTTCGCTCAGCAATCTCCGTGCCTCCACAAGGACGCCGGCGAAATCGACGCGGGGCCGACCATCCTCGAACGACGTGGGGTCCTGGAGAGTGGCGAGATAACGACCGAGGAATCCGGCGACCTCGTTCCAATCGTGCTTGTCGCGATCGACCGCGAGTCGCTCGAGATCGACGGGATCGAGCAGGCGCTCCTGCGCTCGAAGCATGAAGTCACGGATCTCGCCGGCGAACGCATTCGAGCCCAGCATGTGACCGTTGACGGGCCAGTCCTTCGGATCCTCTCTCGCGAGTAGGTCGCGCACCAGCGCCCGCTGGTCGAAGGCCGTCAGAAGAACGGGCTCCTGCCCGAGCCCCACGAACTGATAGCCGAAATCCCCCTCGCGGCCATCGGGGGTCTCGGCGAGCAAGCTCTTGGTCAGAAGAGACCATGCGAATCCGTGGAACGTGAGGACGGCAGGTCCGGCGATCGAGCGCCCCAGGCGCCGCACGAACCGATTCCTGAGGTCTTCGGTCGAGCGGCGATCCTGCACGAGGAACAGGATGGTCTCGGGCTCGGTGCCCGCGACCACTAGCGCAGCCGCCCGCTCGATAAGCGCCGTCGTCTTGCCGGACCCTGCAGGGCCCAGGAGCTTGGTGGTGCCGTAGCCGAAGTCCACGGCCGCCCTCTGCCCCGTCCTGAGCTCCAACGCCTCGATATCTGTCTGCACAGCTCCCCCCGCCTCCATCTGCACTGACGGTAGCGCAGGGGTACGACAGAACCGAGCTTGCCCTGCTCACCGGGGTACGACGAGGGCCAAACGGCTTCTAGAATCGAGACTCGCGGAAGTCCCGAAGGGAGTCAGTCCTTGAAATCCATCCAAACCTCACTTGTTGCTGCCCTAACCGCGGCCCTGCTCGGTCTCTCGATCGTGCCGGCCGGCGCGACCCCGGTGTGCACCGACGGGTACATGGGAGGGCCGCCGCTCAGTTCGTGTGGCGGGCGCGTGTTTCCCGAGGTCGAGAACTCCGTCGATTACGTTCAGTACCTGCCGGACCCCGCGACCGGGTTCCGCGAGTACCAACATGGCCTCGAGTATCTCGAGACGCTCTACCCGCGCTGGATCTCGGTGTTCACGTTGTCCGAGTACTTCGAAGACGAACGCGCCGTAAGCGCAGGGCCCGACCGGATCCGTTCCTTCGAGGACGGCGACACCGGCGACGGCGGCGAGATCCTCGTCGTCAAGCTCACCGATCACACCGTCAACGACCGCGGCAAGGAGACGATGCTGTTCTCGCTGTCGGTCCATGGTGACGAGAAGGGCGGCATCGAGGGCGGCGTGCGCGTCGTCGAGGACCTGGCGATGGCCGCGACCTCCGGCGGGACGATCTCCGACGGTGTCGCGGGCTACCGCTCCACCACAGGCAGGCGCCCCCGCTTCCACGAGTACGAGGTCAAGAGCGTCCTCAAGAAGGAGGTCGTGTACTTCATCGACTTCAACATCGACGGGTGGATGGCCGGCGACCACTTCACGACGGCGCCCGGTCCCCTCTACACGCGCGGCAACTACATGGGCACCGACCTCAACCGTCAGATGCCGACGGTCGGACGTATCAACGCGACGCGCAACCCACTCGAGGAGAGCGAGATGCGCTACGGGCATCGCTTCATGCACCTCGTCGCCGACGCCGGGAAGCGAGGCCGCATGGCATACGGCGCGGACATCCACGGCGAGTCACAGTCGCGCGCGTGGGCCGACATCATGTATCCGGCCGGGCAGTTCGACTCCGTAAAGCACCGTCAGTTGATGGCGATCGCCGAGCGCACGAAATCGGCGATCGATCAGTCGCTGTTCATGGGGCTCGTCGACGTCATCGAAGAGAACACCGGAGGTGACGGGGGTGAAGGGATCGAGGACTACGGCGCACCGCCGAACACGGTCCCGACCAAACCCGCGCGCTGGGGCACCGTCTGGGACACGCTCGGCTACACCGACACCGGCTTCATCGGGGATTACCTCGCCGAAGAGCTCGGCGTCACCGGGATGGACTACGAGATCGCCCTGAACCACGCCGACGTGCGTGCTCACAGCCGGCCGTGGGCGTATTTCATGCAGGAGAACATGGTGAACACGACGCGCGCGATCGTGAAGACCGCGATGGCGTACGCGCTGTACCAGTCGAAGGAGTTCGCCAACTTCAAGATCGACCCGAAAGGCCGCGTCGGATACGTCTTCAACCCGGAGGTCGTCACCGATGCCGACGGCGCCGGCACGCTGCCGGGGCCTGCTAAGAACGGTGTGAGCGCCAACGGCAAGAAGGTCCGGCAGCGCCACTACCGCGCAACGAACATGGCGTTCTTCAGGGACACCGCGAAGTACGTCGAAGGCGGACTTACGAAAGTACATCCTGCCGACATCGCGGCTTCGCCCCTGATGCTCGATGCCTTCGACACCGTCGTGCTCGCCGACATCACAGCCCCGAAAGACGCGCAAGGGCGTGCCTACTCAGCCGACGCGTACTACCGGAACCTGAACGCGTGGGTTCTGCGCGGCGGGAACCTCGTGTTGACCGACCGTGCGTTGCACGTGCTCGGCAAGATGGGTGTGGTGGGGGCAAGCGACGTGTCGGACATCCTCGTGTATCAGCCGTACGCCAACTTCACGGACTTCACACACCCGATGCTGAAGGGGTTGCGCCCCAACGCGCGCCAGCTCTCCGAGGCGACACTCGTCGGCTACGGGATAGGTGACGAAGCGTCGCCGATGACAGTTGTTGCCACGTCCGCATGGGAGGGTGCCGGCGGAACGGTCGTCGGCACCACAGGCCCCGGCGATGGTGGGAGCGACGACGGCACGTTGACGTCCGTCGGTGAGCTCGAGCTCGGGCGCGGCAAGATCCGCATCATGGGCGGCGGGCTTCCGATTCCATATGAAGGTGAAGATCACCGCTACGGATTGAAGAACTACTCGTTGACGTACTCGGGGCTTTACATCATGGAGAACTCGATGATCCACGATTCCGAAGACCTCGGTCCGTCGGGTCCTCGTGTCAGCCGATCTGACGCGGCGCAGCTCCCGGGGATGGGCCTAGTGCTACTCCTGCCCTTGGCCGGGGTCGTCGTCCGGCGCGTCCGGAGACGTGTCGCCTAGGTAGGGGTCTAGCTCGCGCAATATCTGGGCGCGCGAGAACGGCTTCGACACGAACCCGTCGGCTCCGGCCGCCATCGCTTCGTGGCGGCGGCTCTCGTGCACGCTGAAGACGACGACGGGAACAGTTTCGAGCGACGGTTGTCCACGCAGCTCCGGAAGGACGTCGATGCCGTCCTCGTCAAGCAGGTTGAGGTCGAGGAGGATCAGGTCAGGCGTGCCGGACCCGGCGATCTGGAGCGCGTCGGACTTGTTCGCCGCATGGACGACATCGACGGAACTGCCCAGGGTCATCGCCACCAAGCCCTGCATCGAGTCCTCGTCATCGATCAGAAGCACTCGCTTCTGTTTGCGCTTACGCGTCACGGCGCGCCGAGGACCTCGTCGACCTTGGAGAGGAGAGCCACCGGCGAGAACGGCTTCGTGAAGTAATCGTCGGCCTGGACCTCCGCGGCCTTGGCCTGATCCGCTTTTTGAGTTCGGGCCGTGAGCAGGACGACCGCGATGTGCGATGTCGCTGCATCACCCTTCAGTGCCTTGCACACTTCGAACCCGTCGAGCTCGGGCATGGTGACGTCGAGCAGCACAAGCTGGGGTAGCTCACTTCGAGCTAGACGCAGGGCCTCCTCACCGTCGGAGGCTTCCAGGATCTCGTAGTCATCGCTTTCGAGGGTCATCCGGACGAGAGCGCGCACGCCCTCCTCGTCGTCGGCGATGAGCAGCTTCCTCATATCTCTCCCATGCTCACGGGCAGTGCGAAGGAAAAGACACTTCCACCGCCCTCCCCCGGCTCGTGCCAGAGCTGCCCCCCCTGGGCTTCCACGAGACCTTTCGTGATGTACAGCCCGAGCCCCGTACCGCCTCGCTTGCGGACCTCTGGCCGATCCACCCTGAAGAACTTTTGAAAGATGCGCTTCCGGTCCTCCTCGCTGAAACCTATACCGCGGTCGCGCACCGAAACGACGACCGAAGAGCCATCGCGCTCGGCTGAGATCGTGACGATACTGTCGTCCGGCGAGTACTTGAGCGCGTTCGATACGAGGTTCGTGACGATCTGAACGACCTTGTCGTACTCGCTATGCACTGCCAACGCCTCGTCGATCTGTACCTCCATGCGCGCCGACTGCCGCGGGAACAGCGCGAGGGTTTCGGCCACCGCGTCACGCAGATTCACCTGCTGGAGATGGACCCGAAGGCGTCCCGATTCGATGCGGGAGACGGAGAGGAGGTCCTCGATCAAGCGGGACAATCTGAGCGCCGAATTATGGATCTGCTCCACTGCCTCGCGCGACTGGTCCTGGTTCAAGCTCTCCTTCATGAGCAGCTCCGAGAACCCCTGGATCATCGTCAGCGGGGTGCGGAGCTCATGCGACACGGTCGACACGAGTGACGACTTCAACTCGTCGATCTCGCGGTCGACCGAGCTGTCCCTGATGACCTCAACCGCGCCCATGACCTCCTTGTTGGCATCGACTATCGGAGCCGCGGTGACATTCACGGGAACGCGTCGGCCGTCGCGCCTCTCGAAGAAAAGGTCGTATCCCCGGCTGTGCACGACTTCGCCGCTGAGCAACGCCGTCGTGATGAAACGATCGCCCCTCGGGACCGCCCCCCCGTCGGAGTCGAACGCGGGGACCACATCCCAGAACGGGCGGCCCACGAGCTCGCCGCCGGACATGCCGAGCAACTCCTCGAGAGCCGGGTTGACCGCAGTAACGGTTCCGTAGGGATCGGTGATAACAACGCCCGAGGCCATGCTGGCAAGGATCGCTGCCGACTTGTTGCGCTCGTGAGCGAGTCGCCTCAGAGCCATGACGAAGACGATCAACCCCAGGATCAGAACGACCCCGAAGACCCCCGCCGTGAGGTACACACCGAACTGGATCTCTCTGATGCCACTCAGCGCGCGCGTCGCGGGAACCGAGACGCGGACCGTCCATCCGATGCTCGGCACAGCGGCGTACCCGTAGAGGACGCCATCTCTCGTAGCTGCACCGCTTCCCCCGGCGAGAGCGCGCTGCACAAGCTCGTCGTCAAGCTTCTCGAGGGTCGGGACCCCCTCTGGCGCAGCCACAACAACGCCCCGCTGATCGGTGACAACAAGGCTGGTCCCATATGCAGTCTCGAACCTGCTGACGAATGTCTTGATCGTCGTCAGGTCGTACGCGCCTCCAAGCACGCCGATGATGCGACGCGAGCCACCCCGTTGCGCCGAAGAGCGAACGGGGGCGGCTGCGACGACGACCGAGGGTCGTCCGGCGGCCGCGCCTTCGAACGCCTCCGAGACGTAGCGAGACCGTAACGACATCACCCCGCGGTACCAGTCTCGGAAGCTGAAGTCCTCCCCCTCGAGCGCGGGAGTCAATGGGAGAAGCGTCACCACCTGTCCCGCGCGATCGGTGAGGAAGACGACGCTCAGGCCACCTCCAAGGCTCCGAAGCTCCCGGAGGTGGAGGAGGATCTCGGCACGATCGATCCGACGGCGCGACATCGATCTGATGAGAGACGGCCGGCCAGCGAACGATTCAACGACATGAGCGAGCCCCTCCATGCGCTCGCCCACCGCGACTGCGCTGACCTCCGCGGTCGACGCCAGCCTCCCCTCGATCTCATGCTCGAGGGCCTCCGACGACAGCCGAACGCTTTCATAGGTGAGCATCGCCAGAGGCCCCAGCGTCGTCAGCGTCATAAGCGCGACCAACGGAACGACTGGAAGAGCAGAGGGATCACGGATCAGCGCCCTGGCCCGTCGGATGCGACTGCCTAAGGAGTCGGGAGTTCCTTTGGCCGCGTCACTCATCTACTGCCAGCAACGACTCATCCCTAGTTCGGGCGATGGCTTCGATCTCGTCATGAGGCAACGACAGGAAGGCCTCCACGGCATCCCCCCAGAACTGTGTACCAGAGCCCTTCTCGAGCTCGCGGAACGCCTCTTCAACCGAGATCGCAGCGCGGTAGGGACGGTCCGACGTCATCGCGTCGAACGAGTCGGCGACGGGAAACAAACGTGCTCCGAGAGGGATGAGGTCGCCTCCCAAGCCCAACGGATAGCCCTTGCCGTCCCAACGCTCGTGGTGAGCGAGCACGATCTCGCGCGCCTGGGACAGGAACGGGATGTTCTGCAGGATGCGGAAGCCGATCTCGACATGCGTGCGCATGATCTGCCACTCGATGTCGTCGAGGGACCCGGTTTTCTTGAGGATAGCGTCCGGAATAGCTAGCTTCCCGATGTCGTGCAGGAGGAAGCCTTCCTCGTAGTGGCGCTCCGGGGTCTCTTCACCGGTGATGACCTTGACCATCGCGAGCCCGTAACGAGTGACACGGACCAGATGCCCGAGCGTGTACTCATCCTTAGCTTCGACCGCGGCCGACATCCCCTTGACGGTGGCGAGGTAGGTCTCCTCGAGCTCGCGGAGGGCCGCGGCCAGTTGGTTGGCGCGTTCTTTCTCAGCCTTGAATGTGGAGCGGATGTCACGCGCATATGCCTCGAGCTGGGTCTGGGCGCGCCGTGCATCATCCTGCGACGCTCTGGCCTGGTTCAGGGCCTCGGCGCGCCCCAACCCCAGCGCGAGCTGGCCCGCGAGGAGCGAAGCCATCACCGCTGCCGGCTGCCCGAAGGGCTGCGCGCCGAGCGGGCTCCTGAGGACGATGTGCCCCAACTTGTCGGCGCCCGAGGTCAATGGGACCTGAAGGACATGCTGCTTGGACGCGGGCGTGCCGACGTGGCCTTCGCTGGTCGAGAAGACCGGCTCTGTCTCGCCTGCAAGATAGATCGCAACATCCTCGGCACCTATCAGCCCCCGCAACGAGTCAGCGGTCGACGCGAGCAGATCAGAGGGGCCGTGCAGGGAAGCATCGAGCATCGAGGAGTTGGCTTCCTCGACGGCACGAAGCGATGGGTCCACCGTCAGAGACTATCGGCCTCAAACGTGTCGCACGCGTTCGGGTCACCATCTTCGTAGCCCGCGGAGAACCACCGCATACGCATCTCCGACGAGCCGTGGGTCCAGCTTTCCGGATCGATGCGACCGGTCGCCTTCTCCTGGATACGGTCATCGCCGACCGCCGCAGCCGCATCGAGCCCTTCTTGGAGGTCGCCCCTTTGCAGCAGGTCACGTTCGTAGGTCGTGAACGCCCACACGCCGGCGAAGCAATCCGCCTGCAGCTCGAGCCGTACCGAGAGATCGTTGGCGACGCTCGGGTCCTCCGCCGAACGCGCCCGCACCTCCTCGTTGATACCGAGGAGGTTCTGTACATGGTGAGCGACCTCGTGCGCTAGGACATAGGCCTGCGCGAAGTCGCCCGGCGCGCCGAACTGACGCTTCAGCTCGCGGAAGAACTCGAGATCGAGGTAGATGTTCTCGTCGGGCGGACAGTAGTGAGGGCCGATGTCCGACGTCGCCCCACCGCACTGGGAGTTGGTCGAACCGGTGAACAACACGAGCTTGGCACGTCGGTACTCGATGTCGGCCTGACGGAAGGTGTCCTCCCAGAAGTTCTGTACGTCGTCCAGCACGAACGACATGAAGTCGACGAGCTTCTCGTCCTCGGCGCTCGGCGGAGCCCCCTGAGCCGCCTCGGGCGCGCCGCCGAGGTCGTCGAGTCCGCCGCCAATGTCACCGCCACCTCCGAGGAGGTTGACGAGGACGACGACCACGAGCACCGGCAGGCTCAGGCCGCCGGCGATCGCACCCCCGCGGCCGAGCCCGGACCGTCCACGACGGTCGACCAGATCGCCGCTACGAGGGCCCCGTTTCCAACGCATAGGGCCTTTCTTATCCCACGCCTGAAGGAATCAAGCAGCGCAGGTGGTACTCTTTGTCACGTATGAATAGTGTAAAAGCACCGACGGCCCATCCCTACGACGACACAGAGGTCGTCGACGTGCGCGCGCCTCGCTTCGTCCAGGGCACCACGGCTGTTCTCTCGATCGTGGCCCTGATCACTGGGTGGTGGGGGTTGCCCGCCGCTATGGGGCTCCAGCTCATCGTCGGTCTCACCTTCGGTCGCCGCTACTGCCTCCCGTGCGTCGCCTACTTCGAGCTGGTCCAGCCGCGCCTCGGCGAAGGCGAGATCGAAGACGCCCGCGCGCCGCGCTTCGCGAACATCCTGGGCGCCATCTTCCTTACTGCCGCGACCGCCGCGCACGCGTTCGGCGCCTCGACGTCTGCTTGGGCGGATGAAGCGTCCACCTTCGGATGGATGATCATCGCGATGGTCGCCGCGCTTGCGACGCTCGCGAGCGTCACCGGACTCTGTGTCGGGTGCGAGATGTACCGCTTCGCCGCGAAGGTCAAGGGTGTGCGACCCGGTCACTTCGACTCCGTCGACCTCTCGGAGCTCGGGGTTGAGCGCAGGGAGCAAGTCGTTATCCACTTCACGCATCCCCTGTGCAGTGGTTGCAAGACGACATCCGCCGACCTCACCGCACGAGGCCACGAGCTCGTCGAGGTCGATGTCTCCCGTCGACCGGACCTCGCGCGCAAGTACCACGTGTCGATCGTGCCAACCGCGTTCTCTGTAGCGCCGACAGGCCGGGTTCTTGAGAGACTCGCTTAAGAAGTAACCGCTGCGAAGATCCTGAGCGCGCCGAAGATCCCGAGAGCGATCGCAGCAGCCTGCAGGGCCATCCAGTAGGCACTCATCGGAGTGCCGAGGACACCGACTCCACCGCTCCTCTTGGCCCAGACGACGATCACAAGCGGGAGCCCGCCCATCAACAGGAACACGGCCGCACACACGATCCATCCCCACACGAGACCGCTGCCGTCCGGGGGTGCGAACCCGAACTGTGCAAAATTCCACCCGAGCGAGAGGAATAACGCAGGCCAGAAGTACGCGAGCAGGCTGGGGGCCTTGTGCGCGTAGACCTTCCATGCGTATACGGCCGTCGAAAGAGCTCCCAACCAGAACCCCCCGACGACGAGGAGCGGCACGCCTTCAGGACAAGGCCGGACCGGCACGAAGGGTCCGCCCTCCGCACACGCGCCGCCGATGCCCATGACACTCCGCATGCCGAGGAACAGCATCGTCATCCCGCACGCGGCTCCCGCCAGCCCGAGCCCCACACCAAACGCGGCCGTCGGCCGCGCACCGGACGAAGACCGCGGGTCAGCCACGCGCTCTCGGCGGGGCCTTGCCCTCTGCGCGGAGTCGGAGCGCGGACGGCGTCTCGGGCGCGCCAAGATCCAACACCGCATCGACCAGAGGTCCTGTAGACGCCGACAGCGCACCATCCCCGGGGCTCCCCGGCGATGGAAGTGACGTCGTCAGAACGACCAGCCGCTCCTCGATGCCGGACCCTCGGAGGAGAGCCGCCTTCGCGATCGCTCGAAAGACAGAGTCGATGCGGCGCAAGCCCGAGGGCACGGCAGTGAAACCGCCGGAGACATCGAACATCCATCGCTCGCCTGAAGCATCCGTGCCCGAGAGCTCGATGCGAAGGCCCCCCGGGAGATCGGGGCCGGTACCGACGTCGCTGAAACCCGCGTCCTCGAGCAGCGAACGCGCGAAGTCGATCGCCGAGGCGCCTGAAGATCGCGCTTCCCCCGCGCGTTCGCCAAGAGTCCGCGTAGCTGCGGGCTGCGCGATCCGGCCGCGCTCCGTCTCGACGCGCGCCACCGCCACATCGACGTAGGCAGGCTCGGTGTCGTAAGCGACGAAATGACGTGCGGCGCGCACGGCGGCCACGGCGGTCGATCCCGATCCCCCGAAGGGATCGAGGACGACATCCCCTCGGTAGGTGTAGAGCTCGATCAGCCGAAGCGGGAGCTCGACGGGGAATGGAGCGGGGTGGCCCACGCGCTTGGCACTCTCAGTGGCGATCTCCCACACATCTGTGGTCGCTTCCATGAACTCGTCCTTGGTTATCGAGTTCTCGGAGGGGAGGTCGCTCTTCGAACGCACGGAGCGCGCCAGGGCGCGGTCGAACCGTCCTTTGCTGGCGATGATCACGCGCTCACTTAGGTCGCGAAGCACCGGGTTGGCGGCACTCTGGAACGATCCCCACGCGCACGATCCACTCGCGCCCTGACCTTTCACCCACACGACCTCGCCCCGCAGCAGCAGGCCGAGCCGATCCTGAAGGATCGACACGACATCGGCGGCGAGCGAGCGATATGGCTTTCGGCCCAGGTTCGCGACGTTGACCGCCATGCGGCCGCCGGGCTCGAGCTTTCGGCTGCATTCGGCGAAGACGTCGCTCAGCATCTCCAGGTATTCAACGTAAGACCCGGGGATGGCGCCCTCGCCGAGCGCCTCCTCATACGCCTTGCCGGCGAAATAGGGAGGTGAGGTCACGACGAGCGCGACCGAGCCGTCCACCAGCTCCGGCATGGATCGCGAATCAGAGCAGTAGATGCGGTCGAGCGCTTCGAGAGGCGTCACGTTCACCGTGTCGTCGCTTGACAGGTCTGGCAGCGTGAAGCGCGCGTAGAACGGCGATGAGTCGTGACTCTCTCGTTTGCTCACGCCGAAGCTCGACGTGACCGTGGGCTTGCGTTGCGCCGTCATTCCGCGTCGTCTATATCGAGTCAAGGGTCCGAGCGGCGGGGTCACCGGCGCGCTCGGGGATCCCGGAGATGATGTCTGGCGAAACGGCATCGCTCAGCGCTTCGGCATCCAGCAAAGTCCCCTCGGGGACGATCGCATCGCTGGGGATGACTCCCCTGATCTCGGTCTTGGGAACGTGGGTGATGTAGGTCTCCGCGATCAACCTCCCTGTCGGCAGGTGAGTGATACGGGCCTCAGTGACGGGGATGAACGCGCGGTCGTCGGCCATCAAGGACTCGAGCCCGTCCGTGAACCGAACCAGGTGTGGGGGGAGGTGGAGGATCCCCACGACCTGCGACACGTCGGTGAGTATGTGGACCTTGACCTCCCGCGTCTCGGCGACGATCGCCTCCCGGATGAAGGATCTGACCTTAGAGATGATCTCGTCACTGGTCAGGGGCTTGGAGAGATAGCCGCAATGCAGCGAATCGGCCTTATCGACATCGCCCTCGGCCAGCTCATCGGCGAGCACGAGAACAGGCGTCCTCACGAAGCGAGGGTGGTTTCGTATGCGGTTGACGAGCTCCCACCCAAAGATGACGGGCAGGTCCGTTCCGATGACCGCGGCGTGATACTCGACCGTAGCGCCGGAAAGGAGGCTCCATCCCTCCCCCACCGTCCCGGCCACCGTGACGGTGTACCCGGCCTGCATCAGGTCGTGTTGTAGCACCTCGGCCTCCGCCGGCCTCAGGACGAGAAGAACATTGTGGATCACGTGTCGGAGCTTAGTACCCGCCCAACCCCAGCTTCCTGGGGACAAACCCGCCCATAACCCCCCATCGAGCGAAATATCGTGCTTGGAAAGCTCAAGGACCCCCCGGGCGCGCCGACAACATCCGGGTGAGAGCCAAACACCGTGCGGGCGGTGTCCCTTCGGGCACCCTGAATCTGATGAGGGTAGTGGCGGCGTTCGTCGTCGGTTTCCTCGTCGCGCCCAGCGGACCGATCCACCTCCAGGAGGATCCCGCTCACCAGGCCCGCGCCCTGCACAAAAAGGAGCGCCGGGACAAAGGCGGGCGGCGCGGCCCGGAGCGTGCCCCGGCGGTTCCCCCGGTCATTGCGGCCGCACCCGTGGTCGCCCCTCAGCGCGGCGCAGCCGTGGTCACCGACGACATGCGGGTGGAGGCATACCGCGGCCTCGGCTCGTGGGTCGACTGGGTCGATCTGGCGCCCTGGGCACACCCGGTAGCGACCGTCCGCGGGATGCACGAACGCGGTGTGCAGACGCTGTTCCTCCAGACCTCCACGTACGGTCTCGACGTTGCGCTCAAAGAGCCCCTCGCGATGGGTCTCTTCATCGAAGAGGCCCACCGCCTCGGAATGAATGTGGTGGCGTGGTACGTCCCATCGTTCGCGCATATGAAGGTGGACCTCGCGCGCGTCAAGGCTGCCCTCGACTTCCGCACGCCCAAGGGAGAGACGTTCGACTCGTTCGCGCTCGATATCGAGGCGACGCATGTCGACGACATCGCGACCCGGAACAAGCGGCTGATCCGCATGTCCGAGAAGATCCGGGCCTACACAGGTCCCGACTATTCGCTCGGAGCGATCACGCCCGATCCGGTGGCGTCGCGCTACTGGCCGAACTTCCCCTACCGGGAGCTCACCAAGACCTACGATGTCTTCGTGCCGATGGGTTACTTCACCTTCCGGGCTCGGGGCTTCAACAACGTCAAGGCATACACGGCCGCCGGCATCCGGATGATCCGCAAGGCCTCGGGTGATCCGAACTTCCCGATCCATGCGATCGGTGGGATCGCCGGCGATACGGAGCCTCGAGATGTCCGAGGTTTCGTAAGCGCCGTGCGTGCCTCCCGCGTGCTCGGCGGGAGCTTCTACGACTACCCCATCACCAATGACGAGGAGTGGGCCGCCCTCGCTCCCCTCTCACGGCGCTAGCGCAGGAAGCTGTCGCGCCGAGGCGAAGTCTCGCCTCATGAAGAAGCTACTTGCCGGCATCGCTGCCGTCTCCGCGCTACTCACCACGCTCGCACCGACCGGAGCAGCCGCGCCGACGCCCGGCGGGTTCGCGTCCGACAACGTCGAGTACGTGACATTCGTCCCGTTCGAGGTGGGTACCGCCATCGGAGCACGCATGATCGGCAAGTACCTGTACGTGACGAGTTGGAAGAGCTTCTCCATCTACGACGTCTCTGACCCCCTCGCTCCGGTTCGCCTCTCCACTACCCCCGTGGGCTTCCAGTTCGAGAACGAAGACGTAGATACCAACGGCAAGATCATGCTGTTCTCTGAGACCACCCCGATGAGCCGGCTCCACATCTGGGACATCGAGGATCGCAGCAACCCTGTCGAGATCGCGACGCTCGACGGCGCGGGAGAGCACACCACGAGCTGCATCTTCAAGTGCAAGTACGGCTACGGGTCGGGTGGGACCGTCACCGACCTGCGCGATCCTGCGTCGCCCGAGGTCATCGGCAACTGGGCCGAAGGCACTCCGGCAGGTGGATCGCACGACATCACCGAGGTCGCGCCGGGGATCGTGTTGACGTCGTCTCGTCCGATCATGTTGCTCGACGCACGAAAGAACCCTGCCAAACCCAAGGTCCTCGCGGTCGGGGACGACGAAGCCATCACCGGCGGCGTCCATTCCAACCAGTGGCCGAACAAGGGCAAGGACGACTTCTTCCTCCTGACGAGCGAGACCAACTTCACCGGTGTGTGCAGTGGTGCGAACGGAGCGTTCATGGTGTGGGACGCGCGCAACTACAAGAAGACCAAAACGTTCAACCTCCTCGACATCCACCACCCTGCGAACGGGACCTACACGGACGGCAACCCGCCGGTCACCGCGTCGGGGTGCTCGTCACATTGGTTCCAAGAGCACCCGGAGTTCCACAACGGTGGTTTGGTGGCGATGGGCTCGTACGACCACGGGACGCGCTTCATCGACGTATCGGGCAAAGGCAAGATCGAAGAGATCGGCTGGTTCGTACCCTATGGCGGACAGACGTCGGCGGCGTACTGGCTCAACGACGAGATCGTCTACTCGATCGACGTCACTCGAGGGATCGACATCCTGAGGTTCTTGGACGTCTAGTCCGGACCCCCCCGGACCCCCCTAGCCGCGGGAACCGACGACTTCGAAGTGCCAGGGCTCCCATGACATCGGGCGCCACAGCGGCAGTCTGAGCTCTGCGACCAGTTGCGCCGCGTACTCGACGTCTCCCCCCAGGTCAACTGCGAGCCCACGCTCGTGGTACGAGTGTCCCGGAGGCGCGACCCAGTTGTCCGCGATCTCGGGGTCGCCGTATTTCTGCAACGCGCCGACCCACAACTCGTATTGCCGCGCGGTCGTACGGAAGCCCGAGACGATCCACACGCGCCCGTCGGAGGCGGCCATGACGCGTCTTACGGACTCGGCCAGTGTTGGATGGAGACCTGCGACCGAGGTCGACGAGGCGGGCGCACCGACGTAGGGCTGCGGGACGTCTTGGCGGCGGACGGTCCTCGTCGTCTCGAGAGGGATCCGCTCGACCTCGCCTCCGGTTGCGACCGTTCTCAGATCGCGCCCCAGGTTCTGCAACGTCGTGCCGGTCTCCGCACCAACGATCACCAGATCCGGCTCGCCCCATTCGATGGTCTCGACCTGGTCCTTCGCAACGATGACGTCGGCGACGTTGGGGTGACTATTGTCGGCAAGGGCTCCGACCGGGATCGGCTTGCCGGCCCCCGGAAGACGTACATCCCCCGCCTCTTTACCGGTTAGCAGGCCCGAGACGTCGTGGGTCACAACCGCATATCGACTGAGCAACGACAACCAGACGAAGTCGGCATCCCGGCTTGCCGAGGGCGCGATCGGGCGGAATGCCATCGGATCGACACCTCCGACCTTGATGGTTCGGCCCTTCACCTTGAAGCGCTCCACGTGCATCGTTGCGACGACCGCGGTTCCCTCGACTTCATCGATGGCGGCGAGCTCTTCCGGATCGAAGCCCTCGGGCGCACGGATGACGTAGGCCGGCACCGCCGGGGTCGGGGGCGGAAGCCGCATCTCCTCGGCCATCTTCTCGGGGGGCACCTCGTAGATCTCTTGCTTGGGTGTCGAGCACGCCCCCAGGACGAGTCCGAGCGCGACGAGAACCGAGATCGATCGTTTGGAGAGCACACCTGATGGTACGTCTGGTCGTGTCCCTACCCGGCCGCCCCCGAAAGGTCCGCGGGCGTGTCGATGTCACGAGCGGCAACCGGGTCCGCTACCCGTGTAAGCGTCAACCCCTCGACCAGCGCCGCCACGGAGGCCCCGTGAGGGTCTAGTCCCGCGACGGCGCGCTCGAGGGCGGCCGTCCGGTAAATGGCGACGAGCGGCTGGTCACGGCCCTCGCCGTCGGTCACCAGCGCTCCGTCCGGATCGGTGAGGGTCAGCTCCGCCAGCAACTTCGACCAGGTAGCAGTCGTGACGCCGGGGTGATCGACCGCGGCGACGGCAACGGCTGCCGCGCTCACCGCCGCGAGGCCCGCAGCGATGCCGGCCACAGGGCCCCCGCCGGGAGGAGACTCCCGTAACCACTCGACGTCCGCTTCCGATCCGCGCCGGGGGCCGACGACGATGATGTTCTCGGCGTCGACGAGTGACCGCAACACCGTGTCGAGGAGCCGCGTTCCGCCGACGACCAGCTCCGCTTTATCGACTCCGCCGAGGCGCGCGCCCCCGCCCCCCGCCAGAACGATGGCATCGAACTTCACGGTGCAGCAGGCAGAGACCACACTTGGACGTCGACCTCATCACCCGTGGCAAGGTTCGTCGCTTCGATGTGGAACAGCGCGAGCCCGCTGCATCCGACCAGGCTGGACTGGATGTGCGATCCCTGAGGGCCCAACGGCGTCGCCACGAAACTGCCATCCGCGACATCGAGGCGCACCCTCACGAAGTGAAGTCTCCCTGGTGGCTTGGTCAACGGTCCCGTCAGACGAGCCCTGATGACGGGACGCATGAAGGTGCGGAAGCCACGCAGCTTGAGGATCGCCGGTCGTACGAATTGCTCGAACCCGACGTGGATCGACACCGGATTGCCGGGAAGCCCGAGGAACGGACGCTCCCCGACGTGGCCGAGGACGACGGGCTTGCCCGGTTGCATCGCGACACGCCAGAACTCGATGCCACCGAGCTCTTCGACCGCCGACTTGACGAAGTCGTAACGACCGACGGACACGCCGCCGGCAGAGATCACGAGGTCCGTTTCTGACGCGCCGCGGTCGAGCGCGTCCACAACAGCGCGCAGGTCGTCGGCGACGGGACCGAGCAGCACCGGTTCACCTCCCGCTTCGAGGACCAGGGTCCGGAGCGCCACGGTGTTGGAATCGCGGATCTGACCCGCGCCTGGTTCCGTCTCCGGCGCGACGAGCTCGTCACCGGTCACCAGGACCGCGACACGGGGACGGTGATGCACCAGCACAGGAGAAAGCCCGAGCGACGCGAGGATCGCGAGCTCTCCGGGACCGAGCTCGTCACCGACGCGCACGACGACTGCCCCGTCCTCGATATCCTCGCCCGCCGATCGGATGTGACCGTGCGGGGGAGGCGGCGCTGCGATAACGACCCGCCCCTCTGCTTCGGTCGCCTGCTCCATGGGCACGACGGCGTCCGCACCTCGAGGCACGGGCGCGCCCGTCATGATCCCCATCGTCGTGCCCATGTGCACCGTGGCGTCGGTCGGATCGCCGGCGCGCACCTCACCGATGATCGAGAGCGTCACCGGTGCGTCCGGCGTCGCATCAAGAACATCAGCCGCGCGCACGGCCCATCCGTCCATTGCAGAGTTCGCGAAGCGGGGCAGCTGATGCGGCGCGATGAGATCCTCGGCTGCCACCATCCCGAGAGCGTCGTTCACCATGACCCGCGTTGCAGGAAGCGGCTCGATGCGCGCAAGTATGCGAGCGCGCGCCTCCTCGACGGAAAGCATGCCTTGCACGATATTCCGGTTCCGCGCCCTACGAGCCGGTGAAGGTCGGGTCCTTCTTCTGCATGAACGCGGTCACCGCGGCACTGAAGTCGGATGAGGCCAGCATCTGCGTCTGGAACCTCGCTTCCTCATCCATCCCCGACGCGAACGGCACCGAGCCCGCGAGTTCCACTAGCTGCTTCGTCGCAAGAACAACGAGGGGAGGAGCTGTGGCCACCCTGCCGGCGAGGTCATCCACCGTAGCGTCGAGGTCGCCGGCATCGACGACGACCTCCGCGAGACCGATGCGGCCCGCGGTCTCGCCATCGATCCGTTCCTTGAGCCAGATCATCTTCTTGGCGATGCCGGGACCGACGAGTGCCGGCAGTCTCTGGGTCCCACCGAGGTCGGGAACCAACCCGTACGTGGCTTCGAGGATCCCCAGCGACGCGTCGCGTGCCACGACACGGATGTCGCAGCCGAGCGCGAGCTGGAGGCCCGCGCCGAGCGCGTGGCCGCGTATGGCGGCGATCGTCGGAAGTGGGAGGGAGGCGAGCTTGCGGAATCCGGCCTGGGCGCGTCCGATCATCTCGGCCGGGCTACCGGCGACCGACGCCAAAGCGCTCGTATCGATGCCGCTGCAGAACGAGCGACCCTCGCCGGAGATGACGACGACGCGTACATCGGACCGGGCACCGATCTCGTCGAGCGCCGCGGCGAGCCCGTCGAACACGGTCCAGTCCATCGCGTTGAGGACCTCGGGCCGGGCGAGGATGATATCGGCGCGTCCGGCCTCATAGGAGACCTTGACCGTCACGGCTTGGGCGCGTCCTCGAACGCGACGACGAACCGGTCCCCCAGCGCTTTCTTGAACAACGGGATCGAGATGCTGTCGCGGTTGTCGCCACGTTGCCACTTGAGGCTTTCCACCGTGCCGTCCTTGAGCTTCAGGTCCAAGACTCGATAGAGGCCCGCCGCGGCCTTGTGGAGCTCTGCCGACTCGACCGTGTCGACCGGGATCAATCGGTTCCCGGCCTCCTCCTCGGCGAGATCCGCGGCCGACTTCGAACGCGCCCGTCGAGCCATCCGCTCGGCCATGACGTTGCCGAGGCCCAAGCCGATGGCCGCTCCGAGGAGAGCCGCAGCATCCTGGCTGACCGCGATCACGAGGGCATCGTCGTAGATCATGAGATGGACCTCTTGGCGGGTGAACACGCCCAGACGGTGGAGAGCCCCGATGAACTCCGACATGCGGCGGAGCTTATAGCGGAGGAATAGGTCGCGGCGGGGCCAATATTGAGCGCATGCTTCGAAGACTTCTGTCCCTCACCCTCTTGCTGGTCCTGGGCGCGCCCATCGCGGCGATCGCGCAGGTCCCGCCGACCCCGCCCCGGGATCAGTGGTACGCAGAGAACGACACCCGCCACTGGTCCAACGGCGATCGCGTCCGGATAGACAAGTCGTGCCTCGGCGCGCCCAGGGGTCGCCAGGTCGCGTGCTCGCTCGAGGCCTTCAAGAAGCGGCCCTTCGTCGTGATCGCTCTGATCGACTCGGGGATCAACCCGTACCACCAGGATTTCCGTGCGCCGGAGTTCGTGCACCACCCTTCCAAGTACGTCGAGGGTTATCCCTCGGACGCCGTCGAGCTCGACCTTTCGCTGGACGTCGCCGACAAAGATGGTTACGAGGCCGCCCGTACGGCGGACGACCTGACCTGGGCCGCCGTTCCGTCGAGCAAGCTCCACTGGATCCCCGGGACACGCATCATCGGTGCGATCTCCAAGGGGACCGGGGGCGCCGGGGGCGACTACCCCGAACGCCGCATCCTCGATGACGGCGGGCACGGGACCGGGACCGCGAGCGTTGCAGCGGGCACCTATTTCGGGTCCAACCCCAACGCGCTGATCGTCGAGGTCGAAGGTCTCGGCGAAGCCTCGCTGGAGTGGGCAAGCACCCAGCCTTGGATCGACATCGTCTCGAACTCATGGGGTAACCAGGCGAACCTCCCTCTGGGAGACCCCGAGATGACTCGCGTCGCCGCACAGCGCGGCCAGTCCTACGTCTGGTCGGCCGGCAACGGAGCCACCAACACGAACTCCTCGGCTGCGTTCCCTCCAGACGGGCCGGTCGAAGATCCGTGCAAGTGCAAGACACCCGACTCGGATAACTCGATAACCGACCCGTGGTCGGGGCCGTCGTGGCTCGTGACGGTGGGTGCGGCATCGCCCATCAACGGGCAGGCGCACTGGTGGCACTCCATACCCGTCGATGTGTCGTCGTTCGGATCCAAATGGCGCGCCGCAGGCGCGTTCGGAGTGACCCCAGAGATCGACTCGGACGAGAACGACGAGACGCGCGACTTCGGTGGCACTTCATGTGCGACCCCGATCACGGCAGGTGTGCTCTCCGCGATCATCGAACAGGCGCGCTTCGTTCTCGGTGACACACGCGGCGGGCAGCGACCCGGCGGCGCGGTCGCGGTCGGCTCGAAGAAGGGCTCGCTTCCCAAGGACGGTCCGCTGTCGGACGGGAAGCTGACGCGCCCGGAAGCTGAGGAGATCGTGCAGAAGACGGCGTTCCCCGTGTCTGCCGACCCCGAGCAGATCACCTGGGACTACGCGGTGCGACCGACGACGCCTCTGTACTACGTCTTCCTCGGGTACGGCGTCGTGAATGCGTCATCCAAAGCCCTCGCGCTCGACGTCTTGATGGGCAAGGAGCCGATGCCCGAGCGCGCCGAGGTCGATCAGTGGATAGCCGCCATGGATGTGCTGCGCAACGCGATCTGGGGCGAGCCTTAAGCGGGCACCGCTCCGCTCATCAACCTCTCGCACATCTCGACGTGCTTCGGCATGCCGATCTGTCGGTACGTCTCGCGCGCGCCGCGTAGAAGCTCGTCGGCGCGCGCGACATCTTCAGGCCGGCCCAGCGATCGCAGGACCGCTGCCTCCAGTCGATTGATCTCGGGCTGCTCGAACTCATGGCCGAGCTCGGCCGCCCGTGCGCGAGCGTCGCTGAAATGACGGATGGCTTCGTCGCGCTCCCCCGCGGCCCCCGCCGCGATGCCGGCGATCGTCTCGACCAAGCGGACATCCATCGCACGACCCAGCATCCCCGTCTCCTGCAGCTCGAGGACAAGGGGATAGAGCTCCCCGGCGGCCTCAACGTCACCTTGGACAAAGAGGCCTTCGACCGAGGCCAGCAATAGGTTGACACTCCCCCAGTGGCCCTTGTGTCCCGGGGTCGGCATCGCATCCTTGTTGTCCGCGAGGATCGCACGGGCCTCGTCGGCCTCGCCTCGGTACGCGTGCATGAGCATGAGATAGGCGAGCTGGATCTGGTGCCAGAAACCCGGGCCGTGCGTCTCGACGGCCTCAACCATGGCCGAGAGCGCTTCGTCCCAGTCGCCGCGCCGGAATTCAAGGACCCCCTTGAAGGTAAGCGCCTGAGCGAGGTGAAGGGGACCGACGCCCCTCGAAAGCTCGAGGTCCGTTGCGACGAACTCGGCGAAGCCGTCGAGGTTACCCGTGAGGAACGCGGAGTTGGGGCGGCTGCGAAGCGCGAACACGAGCGCGCCACCATGGCCGAGACGCCGTGCGAGGGGCTCGAGCTCATCGCCCATCTCCTCGGCTTCGTTCCAGTTCCCAACGAAGAAATGAGCGAACTGCATGAAGCCGAGGAAGTTCGCGAGGAACCACATGTCGCCCGCAGAGCGTAGGACCTCCGCGCCGGGGATGCCGAGCTCCAAGGCCTCACGCAGGTCCGCCGCCGCGTGATGGATCAGGGCCCGCGCCAGCTTGACGTAGCCGAGAAGGGTTTCGTCGCCGATCTCGTTGGCGATCGACTCGCCTTCGTCCATCATCGCCATCGCGGTGTCGAAGTCGCCGCTGTTGGCGATGATGATGGCCGAGAGTCCGATCAGCCGCGCTCTCTCGAGAGTGACGCTGTCACCCATCGCCGCCAGACCCCGCGCCGCGACCTCGAGGCACTCGGCCCAGCGCGACGCCCACGCAAGCTGCTCTGAGATCTCGAAGCAGACCTCGGCGATGCGCGTCGACTCGTCAAGCTCTTCGAAGATCTCGAGGGCCGCGCGCCACTTGACGAGTGCCTCGTCGATGAAGCCGAGGCTCCGGCGCGCGATCCCCAAGCCATACAGCGCGTCGGCGCGGCCTCGTGGCGATTCGTCGGTGTAGGAGTAGGCGCTTTCGAAGAACCGAGTCGCGTCCTCGAACGCAGCCGCGGCGAGCGCTCGCTCTCCGGCCATCATCAGGTACTTGAACGTCTTTTCGGATTCTGCCGAGCCGCCGGCTTGCTCGAGGTGATTGGCGATCTCCGGCGCGTGATCCTCGAGGGTGTCGGCATAGAGCAGCTCCATGGCTTCGACGACCTTCAGATGGAGCCGGCGGCGGCGCGGGGCCGACAAGCTCGCCAGCAAGGTCTGGCGGATCAGCTCGTGCGCGAACGAGAGGGTGTCCTCGCCTCCCTCGGCCACGGAGGTGAACAGGTGGGCGCGCTCGGCTTCGTCCAACGCATCGAGGAGCGCGTCCTCGTCGAGATCGCTCAGCCTCTTTAACAATCCGTAGGTGAACCCCCGCCCGATGACGGCGGCCGAGGCCAGCGCAGATCGCGTGCCCTCGCTCAAACGTTCGAGGCGCCGGCCGATCACGAGCCGCACCCCCTCGGGGACATCGACCTCACCGATGGCAAGCCAGCTCAGCCATGCGCCCTGCGCGTCGAACAGCTTCCCTTCCTCAGACAGATACTTGAAGACCTCTTCGACGAAGAACGGGTTTCCTTCGGTCTCTGCATAGAGCGTTTGCACGAGAGAAGGTGGTGGCTGCGCCCCGCTCAAGCCGTGCAACATCCCCGCGACCCCGTCCTCGGACAACCTCTTCAACGCGATGCGCGTCACCAACCGCTTCCGAAGCATCTCCTCGAGCGCGTCGGCGAGTGGACGAGCGACGTCGAGCTCGACATCGCGGTAAGTACCGACCAACAGCAACGGCATCTCATGGACGCGCTCGACGATGTGGCGCAGCAATAGCATCGTCGGCTCGTCGGCCCACTGGAGGTCGTCGAGCAGCACAAGCTGAGGTCGGATAGCGGTCGCGCGCTCGAGGAACTCCGTGATGCTGTTGAAGAGATAGCGGCGCTCCTGTTCGGGCGGCAGGTCGAGCGGCGGCGGGATGTCGGGGAATTGGCGCCGCAGCTCGGGGACGATCTTCGCCACCTCTCCCGCGACATCTCCGAGGGCAGTGCGCAAGGCGTCGGAGCGCGCGGCTCCTCGTGCGGCCGACTCGAGGATCTCTACGAACGGTATGTAGGGCGAGCTGCTCTCGCTGTCGTAGCAGTGTCCGACGAGGGTCAACATCCCACGACGAGCGCCCTCCTCCACGATCTCTTTGGCGAGGCGCGTCTTGCCGACGCCCGGCTCGCCGCCGATAACGACGAGCGATCCCTGACCCGACCGCGCTTTGTCGAGATGGCTCAACAGCTCGGCGCGCTCGGCCTCGCGGCCGACGAGCGGCGTCTGCGCTACGACAGGCGTGGCACGTGTCTCGGCGCGCGCCGAGACCTCGAACAGCTGCCGGCGGTCCGGAAAACCCTTGAGGCGGAAGCGGCCCCGGTCTTGCCATTCGACGTCTGGAACCGTCCCGGCGAGCTCTTTCACGACCCCGGCCGAAAGGATCTGTCCGCCCTTGGCCTTGGCAGCGATGCGGGCAGCGGCGTGGATCGCCTCTCCATAGAGGTCGTCACCTTCCGCGATGACCTCACCGGTATTGAGTCCGATTCGCACGTGGACCTCGCGTCCCGGGTTCTGGAAACAGTGCTCGTCCATGACCCGCTGGATCGCGACGGCGCACGTGACTGCCTTGCGCGCCGAATGGAACACGACGAGGAAGCCGTCACCCAGAGCTTTGACCTCGCGGCCGCCGAACTCCACAACCTGCTCGCGCACGATCGCCTCGTGCGACCGGAGGATCTCCTGGGAGTCCTCGTCACCCCACTTCGTGCGCAGCTCGGTAGAGGCCTCCACATCGGTGAAGAGGATCGTCACCGGCCCCTCGAACCCCACCATGGGAGCAGCCTAATCGAGCGCTAGTCGCGCAGGTGCCCCTCTTCGTCGAGCTCGTAGACGGCGAACGCGCTCCCGATCACCTGCTGTGCGACGTTTCGAACGGGGACGCCCCCCGGGGTACGTCCGCACTCGGCGCCAGCGTGCGCGTGGCCGTGCAGAGCAAGGCTCGCGCCGGCGCTGTCGATCGCCTCGCCGAGCAGGTGGCTTCCGAGGAACGGGAAGATCTCGAGGCGCTCGCCGTCGAGGGTATCTTCGATGGGCGAATAGTGAAGCAGGGCGATCTTCACGGGCGTGTCGAGCCGCTTCAGTCCGAACGCGAGCGCGTCGGCCCGTGACTTCGTGTGCCGGATGAATGCCTTCATCTCATCTTCACCGAACTCGGTCCCGCACGCGCCGAGGAACCCGCCACCGAACCCTTTGGTGCCCGCGACCCCCACGCGCACTCCATCTACCATCACTTCGGTCTCGGCGTCGTCCAACACGGTCACGCCTGCGTTCAGGAGCGCATCGGTGATCGCCTGCTCCTCACCGAGGTGATAGTCGTGGTTGCCGAGCACGGCGATAATCGGAAGCGCGTGTCGCTCGAGCTCGTCGGCTAGTACCTGAGCTTCAGCGGCCTCACCCCAACGCGTCAGGTCCCCCGCCAGCAGGAAGATGTCGGCGCGCTTGTCCAAGCCCTCGAACGATCGCCGAAGCTCGTCATGCGAGTCGATACCGGCATGGATGTCCCCGGACGCGGCGATCTTGATCATCACGTTCAGGCGCTGCGCAGGATCTCGGGAGTCCCCTTTGACGCGAGGTCGATGTTCTTGACCTTGTCCCACAACTCGTTCATCGGAGCTGTGGGGACGGGGGACCCATCCGAGCGCGCGTAGAGAAGTAGTCCGAGCATCCGCTGGGGCGCGGCATCGGCGCGCCTGACGAGGTACTCCCAATCCAACTGCGTTGTATTGGCCAGCACCGACAGCGCGTTGTCCCAGTAGGGAGTGTCCGGGGAGTCGGCTACGGCGAGCGAGATGACGAGGTCTTCGGGCCCGACGACCTTGAGCTTCTGACCGAACAGCTCATGTTCCACCGCGCGCGCCACGATCTCGTCGTCGAGATGCAGCTTCTTCTTCACCGCGAAGATGAGATCGATCATGACCGGGCCCTTGAACGCTTTGTAAAGCCAGTCTGGAAAGGTCATTTCTGTTTTGTAGCCGGCCGACCCGAGGAGTTTGAGCGCGCGTTCCGCGTCCTCTTTGGTTACGAAGTAATCGAGGTCCTTGACCGCCGCCGGTTTCCCCCATTTGGATGTCGCGATCCCGCCGATCACGACATAGGGGATGTCATTGCTCTCCAGGATCGGGATGCTTTCGTGCAAGACAGCGGCGACCTCTCGATCGTGAAGCGGGTCCCCCCTGAGGTCTTCGGGATCGGTCATAACTCGTTTCTCCCTCCCCGGCGCGTCTGCGAAACCTCGCGTGATGCAGACTCGGGGGATGGCTACAGCGGTTGTGCTCGCGGCGGGGCGCGGCACACGCCTATTGCCACTCACCGGGGAGGTTCCGAAGCCGGCGCTGCCGCTGTTGGATGTCCCTCTGATCGTCTACGCCCTTGCACCCCTCATGGAGATCGGGATGCGCGTCGTAGTGAACGTGAGCCATCTCGGACGCGAACTGCGCAGCGTGCTTGCAGGGTGGGCGGACGGGGGCTACGAAGTCCTCGACGAGGGGCCCGAACCGTGGGGAACCGCAGGCACGGTGGCGGCCGTGGGCGCGCGGATAGACGATGACGTTCTACTTGTGCGCAATTCCGATCTATTGAGCGACGTTGCGGCGATGGAGCTGCTGGCCGCGCACGAGCGTAGCGGCGCGCTCGCAACGCTCGCCGTAGCCGAAGTGACGTCGGGAGCGGATCTCGTCGAGGTCGACGGGCGGATCGCGTTCATCGATCGCCGTCACGACCCCGGACGCGCCGGCCTGCTCTACATCGGGATGTGCGCTCTGTCGCGCGCTGCGCTGGACCTGGTTCCCGACGCGAGGCCCGCCGGGCTGGCGGAGACGGTCTTCCGAACACTCGTTGAGCGGAACGCTCTGGCGGTGCACAAGCATCACGGTTATGCAGCCGACGTCGGAACACCGGGCCGGTACCTCGGAGCGTGCGTCGACATCATCGATGGTCGCATCGGCGTCCCCGTAGTTCTGCCCGGGACCATCGTCGACACGGAGGGGGGGCGGGCATACATAGGGCCACGCGCCATCGTGGGGACCGATTCCCTGGGGCCGGGTGCAGTCATCTGCGCCGGAGCGACCGTCGGTGCCGGCGCCTGCGTCCAACGAGCCCTCGTGTGGCCGGGCGATGAGGTCCCAGGCGGAACCTCGGTCGAGAACGCGATCTGGTACCGGGGGGCATCGATCCCCGCCACCTGACCCGTGGCCGAGGAGGCCGTGCGGATATAGGTTCTCTCCTCAGGGCGGACCTAGAGCGAGGTGGGTTGAGAGTGCCAAAGATCGAGGAGTTCCTGAAGTATGTGGTCGACAACAACGCGTCCGACCTTCACGTCAAGGTGGGTTCACCGCCTACGATCCGGGAGAGCGGCAACCTCAGGACGACCGAGTTCGAAGCGCTGAGCCCTACCGATTGCGCCAGCCTCGCGGTCGAGATGATGAGCGACGCGCAGGTGACGACACTCCAAGAGAAGGGCGAGGTCGACTTCGCCCACTCGGTCCCCGGAGTTGGGCGCTTCAGGATCAACGTCCACAAACAGCGCGGGAGCGTCGGGATCGCTGCCCGCCTCGTCCTGCCGGGCGCGCCGACACTGACCGAGCTGGGGCTTCCGCCGGCCATCGAGAAGCTCTCGATGGAGCATCGCGGTTTGCTGCTCGTGACGGGACCCACGTCGTCGGGGAAGACGACCACGACCGGGGCGATCATGAACCACATCAACCACACCCGGGCGTGTCACATCCTCACCATCGAGGACCCGATCGAGATCCTCCACAAAGACACGATGTCCATCGTCACCCAGCGTGAGATCGGCCAGGACACCATGACCTTCGACGCCGCCCTGCGTGCCGCGATGCGCCAGGATCCCGACGTCATCTTCATCGGTGAGATCCGGGATGCAGAGACGGTCAAGGCTGGGCTGCAGGCTGCAGAGACGGGACACTTCGTCATCGCAACCCTGCACACCACCGACGTCGCCGAGACGATCAGCCGCATCATCGACTTCTTCCCCGCGGCGCAACAGAACCAGGTGCGCGTCGCTCTCGCGGGCTCACTGGCGGGTGTCATCTCGCAGCGGCTCTTGCCAAGAGTCGGCGGCGGACGCGCTGCCGCTATCGAGATCCTCATCAACAACGGACGCGTCGCGGAGTGCATCCTCAATCCGGAGCAGACGGGGATGATCCACGACATCGTCGAGGAATCCACGTTCTACGGGATGCAGACGTTCGATCAAGCGCTCGTACAGCTGTTCCGTGCTGGGTTGGTCGATCTCGAAGACGCCAAGAGCGCCGCGAACAGCCCGCACGACTTCACACTGAAGCTGCAGCAAGAGGGGTTGCTCAAGGTCTGATGAAACGCCGAGGAGCCGTCGCTGCGCTCGTCCTCGCACTCATCGCGGGGGGCGCGCTGTCGGCTACGGCAGCCTCTCCCTCAGAACCGTTCGACATCCGCGCACACGAGCTGCATCTCGACATGCTCGAGCCCCCGCGCCCGGAGTTCCAACCAGGCGTTCAGCAGATCCCTCCGGACGGCCGCATCGTCAAGGGCACAGGCGGCGGCGGGATGTACCGGACCGGGTTCGAAGCGGGAGAGCCGACCCTCGCGGTGACCGAGGACGGCAGCGTGCTCTTCCAGGCCCTCGCGGCGGCTCCAACGGTCATCCGCAGCGACGACGGCGGCAAGTCATGGACGGATGTCTCGCCCACGATCAACGGACGCAAGACACACGCGACCTCGCTCGATCCGTATCTGTATCGCGACCCCTACGCGGGGCGAGTCTTCACCTATGACTTCCTGTTCGGATGCTCGCTGATCTCTTTCACCGACGACGAGGGGGCGACGTGGACCACGAGCGCGCTCCAATGCGGAGAGCAGGACCACCAGAATCTGTTCACCGCCCCCCCGGTGTCGAGCCCGACCGTGGGCTACGAGTCCCTCGTCTACGCGTGCTCGACGCAAGCGGGCGCGACCATCTACTCGGTCGCCACGCACTGTCAGAAGTCCCTCGATGGCGGGTTCAGCTGGGTAACGACCGGCGCGCCTCCGTACACGACCGAGGACCACGAGGAGAATGATCTCGGCGTGCGCGGTTACTGCCACGGCGCGATCGGCCACGGCTTCGGCGGCCCCGACGGCACGATCTACATCCCCAAGGGGCTATGCGGGCAGCCGTGGCTGGCGATCAGCAAGGACGAGGGCCTCTCCTGGGATCGCGTCCGGGTTGCCGACAAGGGGATGGCGCTACACGCCACGGGTGTCTACGAGCACGAGGCGAGCGTCGCGGCCGACGCTCAAGGGAACGTCTACTACTTCTGGATCGCTCGAGACCGACTCCCATATCTCACTGTGTCCAAGAACGGCGGCCGGACCTGGGGACACCCACACATGGTCGGACCGCGCGCCCTAAAGGAAGCCGCGCTGCCAAGCCTGGCGCTGGGCGCGCCGGGCAAGGTGGCGGTCGTCTACATGGGGAGCGCGGATTCGCCCGGCGCGCCCTTCCACGAGAGCGACGACTGCACACCCGACCCCGTGTCCTGCTTCAGTGAGCTCTTCTTCCTGAACCCGGCCGACCCCGAGGAGTACGAGGACGTCACCTGGAACGGCTACATCACCTCGACGGCGAACGCTCTGGACAGACGACCCCGTTTCAGCAACGCGACGATCAATCCACCGAGCGACCCTCTCGTGCGCGGGACGTGCGGGCCGATCAGGTGCAAGGCCGTGTACGACTTCCTCGACGTGGTTATCGACCACACAGGCCGCGTGTTCGCGTCATTCGTCGATGCGTGTCTGAACGTGTGCGCTAAAGAAGGTCCGAGCAACTCAGGCAACGAGGGTGTACTCGGCGTTCTCCTGAAAGGCCCTCGGCTCCGCTAGCCCGCAGGGCGGAGGTCGTGAGCGGCTTCGGGCTCCAGGCCCTCCATCGGTTCTGCTGGCTTTCGACCTTGTTCTTCGCGCCAGATGTTGAACGCGGCCGCGGACGCCATTAGCCACGCGGCGCCGAGGACGAACCCGCCCAACACATCGGTGATGAAGTGAACCCCGAGCGCGAGGCGCGAGAACCCGATGAGAAGCACTAGCACCGCCGTTGCACCAACCAACAGCTTGCGGCGCGCACGAGGGATGGCAGGCATGAACACGAGCAGGAGCGCGCCGTAACCGACTACCGAGCTCATCGAGTGGCCCGAAGGGAAGCTCTTGCCCATCGCGTGGGCGACGGGGTCTTCGAGCACCGGCCGCGGGCGGTCGACAACCTCTTTTACAACCGTGTCGATGGCGCCGCCTAACAGGGCGGTGATCGCGAGGAAGAGGGCGAGACGTTTCCTGCCCTTGACCCACAGGTAGATCACCGCCGGGCCCAGCACGAGGTAGAACCAGATCGGCTTGCCCAGGAAGCTGATGACTTCAAGCCCCGTGACGGTGGCGGGAGAGTCGCGCACCCACTCGTGCAGGTATTCGGCCGCCGAGGCGTCGATGCGCGTCAGGAAACCGGACGACGTCACCTGAACCAGCAACAGTCCGAATGGGATCGCGACCAACGCCACGGCAGCCGCGAACAACAGCTCCCGGAGCTCATAGCGCTGGGTCAGGGTCAGGCGTTGTTCCACATGTTCAGGTTTGCCCCTCACGGCGTCAGAGTAAAACTGCGGGATGCCGCCGAAGAAGACATCAGAGAAGCGCAAGAAACTGCTCCTGTGGGGCACGCTCGTACGCGTCGGGCTGGGCCTGGCGGTCCTCCCGTTCGCACCGTTCCTCTACAAGGAGCACTTCCTCATCCTCGTGCTGCTGCGCCCCACCAAGGAGATCTTGCTGGCCGGCGGGTTCTTCCTGAAGCGCGGCGATGTCGGGCTCATCGAGCTCTTCCTCGCGGGATTGCCACTCATGCTGCTGGCGGTATGGAAGTTCTTCTTCCTCGGACGAGCTTTCAGCACGGAGATCCGGAGCGGCAAGGTCCCCCTCCTCGGCAAACGCGTCCTTCCGCCCGACAAGATCAAGGAGGCACAGAAGGTGCTGCGCAAGAAGGGCCCGCGCCTCGTGTTCCTCGCACGTCTCGCGGTGCTGTTGTCTTCGGCCACCGTGGCTGCCGCGGCGGGCTCCTCGAACATGGACAAGAAGGGCTTCTTGATCGCGGACGGACTGGGTGCCCTTGCGTCGTTCGCCATCTTCGTCGGGCTCGGCTTCGCACTCGGCAACGCCTACGAAGAGGCCGGGCCGTGGGTGACCGCGGGGGGCGTGGTGGTCCTGCTGGGGATGGGGGCCGCGTTCGGGCGCTACATCAACCGTGTCTAACTCTCCCGAATCACTACGCGTTCTTCACAACCTCTACGCGACACATGAATAGAGTCCTCGGATGGCCTCCGCGCTCGTAACCACCGACCTCGTCAAGCGCTACCGCTCGGCGGCTGCCCTCGGCGGCGTCACGCTCTCGATCGCCGAGGGTGAGCTCGTCGGGCTCCTCGGCCCCAACGGCGCTGGGAAATCGACGCTGGTCAAGATCGGGTGCGGGCTCGTGCGGCCCACTTCGGGTCACGCGGAGGTCTGCGGGGCGCCGGCTGGATCGGCTGAGGCGCGCGCCGCGATCGGGTATCTAGCCGAGCTGTTCCGATTCCCCGGCTGGCTCACAGCGGACGATGTGATCAGGCTCCATCAACAACTGACGGCTTCGGAGGGCGGCGCGTCCGAGAGAACCGAGCTGCTGCGCCTCGTCGGGCTAGAGGACGCTCATGAGAAACGTGTCGATCAGATGTCCAAGGGGATGCAACAGCGCCTCGGGATCGCGCAGGCTCTCGTCGGGGGCCCGCGCCTGCTCATGCTCGACGAACCGACGTCCGCGCTCGACCCGGAAGGACGGCATGTCGTCCGGGCTCTTCTGCGGGAGCTGCGTGACCGCGGGATCGCGGTCCTCCTCAATTCTCATCTGTTGAGTGAGGTCGAGCTGACCTGCGACCGCGTGTTCATCCTTTCGAAGGGAGTGATCGTCGCCGAGGGGACGCCGGCCGACATCACAGCGACGAAAGGTGTGGAGATAGAGACCGACACCGGGGTCGAGACCTGGCCCGAGGCGACGCGCGAGGACGTGCCCGAGCTCGTCGAACAGCTCGTGCGCTCGCGGCGGAGTGTCTACGGCGTCCGCACGATGCGGCGCACGCTCGAAGACGTCTATCTCGAGACCATGAAAGATCGCGAGCGACCAGGATGAATCCGGTGCCGGCGCTCGCCGCGTCATGGGTTGTCGCCAAGCTGACCTTCCGCGAATGCACGAGGCGGAAAGTCTTTCTGATCCTGCCGATCGCAACGGTCGGGTTCATCGGGCTGTTCGCGCTCGGGACGCATCACGCGTTCGACTCTGCGGCGAGCGACTTCGGAGATGCAGGGCGGGGTCCCTTCGATACGCGAGTGCTCATCGGGGCGACGCTGCTCGGCCTGTCGATGTTCGTCACGATGTTCTTGGGCTCGACGCTCGGGATCTTCCTGACCATGAGCGCGATCCGAGGCGACGCGGAGCAGGGTCTCCTGCAGCCCCTGGTGGTGCGTCCTGTTGCGCGCTACGGGCTCCTGCTCGGGCGCTTCCTCGCAGCGTCGGTGCTGTGCGTGGCGTACGTCATGTTGCTCTACTGGGCTTCGGTCCTGATCGTCAGTGCGACGGGCAACTGGTCACCGCCACAACCCCTCCTTCCCGCCCTGAGCCTTGCGGGAGGGGTCGTCATCGTCATCGCGCTTTCGTTGCTGGGATCCGCTCTGATGCCCGCCCTCGCCAACGGCATCGTGATGTTCATCGTCTACGGCGGGGGTCTGCTTGCGGGGCTGCTGGGGCAACTGGGCGAAGGGATCGGATCGGAGAGTCTCGAGACGACCGGGCGCGTCACGTCGTGGATCCTTCCGTTCGAAGCGCTGTACCAAGCGGGCCTGTACTCGCTGACGGCCGATACGGGAGGGCTCACGCGCTTCGTCGTCCAACTGGGGCCGCTCGGTGGCGCCCAAGAAAGCGGCATCGAGCTTGTGCTGTGGAGCCTCTTCTACGCCGCAGCGGTCGGCGCGACGACACTCGCCCTCTTCACCCGCCGCGACCTCTGACGCGCGACTGACCTAGCAAGCGTCGTCGCGCCCGACGATCCCGGCTTCCTCGCCGCAGATACGGATCAGCACCGACATGACGTTGTCGGTCTCGTCAGACTCCACCACGGTGTTGGCCGGGTCGGTCACCGTCTCGAGGACGTAGTAACCGTCGGGTAGCCCCTCGACATCGAGGTATTGATCCGGGAGGAACCAGTTGTAGACGTCGGCCCACCCCACCGAGATCCCGTTGACCAAGTAGATCTCTTGACCGGCGACCTCGGTGGGTGCGTTGCAACGAGGGAAATAGTAGGTGCGCGCCGAATCCCCTTTGTGACCCCATGCCACGTTTTCGACGTCGATCATGCAGAACCCGTTCTTCTTTCCCGTCACCACGGGCTCTGTGCCGAGCTTGGCGCCGGTCACGTTGGAAGCCCACAGCTGCGACTGGGCGAAGTTCCGATAGTGGAAATGAGCATGGGTCGCATGGAACTCGTAGGTATCGGCCTCACGATCGCGCGCCGATCCGTCGCTGCGATAGATGCGTTGCACTAGAGGCTGATCCGAGGCGACCCCATCCATCCGGTACCTGAGCTCGAAAGGACCTTCCCCGGTGTTCGCGATGATCTGGTCGAAACGCATACAGCGGCTTGCACCGTCTTCGAGCCGTTCTTCCGGATAACAGCTGTCGAGGGAGATGCCGAGATCGGTGTAGTACGCCCCCGTCGAGAAGTGGAAGTTGCGGGGAGCAAGCGAGACGAGGTTCGGCAGAAGCTCTCGCCGCGGCCGTCGCGCCGGCAAGAGCTCCACCTCGGCCAGCCCTTCGTATGCAAGCGCCTCGGTGAAGCGCGGCATCACTACGACTCTGTAGTCCCCGTTGGCCGCCTGGGGCACGAGGATCGACTCGGCCATCGAAGCAAACGTGCCGTCGGAGCTGCCGACCAGGCGCCCGTCGGGGCCGTAGACGTAGAGGCCCAGGTCCTGGGCTTCGTCCTCCCACCTGATCCCTATCTGCACTCCGCCCGCTCGCTTCCACACATCCGCCGGGAGGTCGATCGTCAGGTTGAACTCATCGCAGGATGGGAGCGCACAAAGCTCCGGAGACGGGGGCATCACCGCCTCACCGAACTCTCCACTCCACGTGATCTTGTCGGACGCG
>DATLNM010000022.1:0-108068 GCA_035536775.1 Actinomycetota bacterium
CGTCTCACCCGAGAAGTACGGGCAGGCGCAGAACACGAGGTTCTCGTTGCTGATCAGCTTCTCGGCAAGTGCCGGAGCCTGGTTCGGGTCGCCCTGGCTGTCCTCGGTCTGAACCTCGAGGGTGCAAGGCACGTCGCCTGCGTCGTTCGCCTGGGTGACCGCGTACTCGACGCCGTCGGCGATGGGCTGGCCTACCGACGCGTAGTCACCCGAGAGGGCGCCCATCGTGCCGATGACCCATGTGCATTGCTTGACTTCCGGCTCATCATCGCCGGGATCCGCACCCGGGTCGGCCGGGTCGTCGCCACCACACGCCGCACCGATGAGCGCGAACGCGCTCAGCATCGCGACGAAGACCATCCACTTCGATCTCCTCATTCAACTCCCCCTTACATGCTCCAGGCCCGGACGTTCCGGACCCCGTTTCCTTGACCTTCGTACCGCCGCTTGCACGTGCCCCCTCTTGGCCGAGGACTGCCCCGGTGTTGAGATGGGTCGTATCGAATTCAGACACCGCGACGCGGTGCCTCTCTACCGGGATTCCGGCAAAGCGGCGATAGTTTACAGAGCGACCCCTGGAAGTCCAATCCTTTCGGACAAATCCGGCCCTCCTTCCCCCCGAAGGTGGCGCTTCCCCCAAGAGCTCAGATCCCCCGGCGCCACGCGGGGAGCTGCTCGGGGTCAGTCTACGACAGTTGTAGTAGGACCGCCAGGAGCAGTTTGGGGGCGTCAGGCGCCTGCGATGACCTCTTCGGCGATGGCACGCATGGGGCGGCGCTCATCCATCGCCTTCTTCTGGATGAACCGGAACGCCTCCGCCTCGGTCAATCCCCCCTCGTCCATGAGCTTGCCCTTGGCGCGATCGACGATCTTGCGCGCCTCGAGCTGCTCGGTGAGGCCCTCGTTCTCCTTCTTCACCGCGGACAGCTGGGCGTAGCGCGCCAGCGCGATGTCGATCGCAGGGAGGAGGTCCGTCTTCTGGAACGGCTTCACGAGGTACCCGAGCGCGCCTGCCTCTGCGGCGCGCATGACGAGATCCTTCTGCGAGAAAGCCGTCAACACCAGTACGGCTGCGAGATCCTCGTCCGCGATGCGCTCGGCGGCGGTGAGGCCGTCCGTTCCGGGCATCTTGATGTCCATGATGACGAGGTCGGGCGCCTTCTCACGTGCCAGACGGATCGCAGCTTCACCGTCGGACGCCTCGGCGACGACGTGGAAGCCCTCCTCCTCGAGCATCTCCTTGAGGTCCAGGCGGATGATCGCCTCGTCTTCGGCGATCAGGACCTTCGTGGCGTCGGCGCGCGGTGTGTCGCCGTCGGCCATCACGGGCGTGACGCCAACAGGCGATCCAGGAGCCGGTCCTGCTCGGCCTGGAGCTCTGTGATGACGGCCGAAGCTTCGTCGCGCTGCTTCTGGAGGCGGTCGTGGTCTTCGCGCGCGACGCGGTAGTCGCGGTCGGCCAGCGGTGTCTCGGCGACGAGCATGCGTGTCTTGGCCTCCTCGAGGACGTCCATCTGATAAAGAAGTTGCTCCTCGACGATACGCAGTTCTTCGCGCGCCTTGATCAGGCGCTCACGCACCTGCTGGAAGTTCTTCTCGAGATCCATAGGACTGAGAAGTATAGGTGCGCGCTCCCACGTACTTGGGGGTCGGTATTCCGGTGCCGGGAGCGGGATTTGAACCCGCACGCCCTTTCAGGCAATGGTGTTTGAGACCATCATGTCTGCCAGTTCCATCATCCCGGCGCAGTGGATGATGTTACTCAGTGCTAGGTCGGGGCCATGGCCTCCAGGGCGGCGCGGGATGCGGCGGGGCCGCTTTCTGTTGCGAACAGGAGGATCGCGGTGGTCAAGCCTGCGTCGTAGAACGCGGCGAGTTGCTCTTTGCAGTCTTCAGGGCCGCCCATGACGACTATCGACTCAATGAGGCGATCGCTGACCGCCTCGCGCGCCGCGGTGCGTTCTCCCGAACGCCACAACGTCTGCACCTCGGACGCCTCGTCCTCGAAGCCCTGGCGCGCGAGCCAGGGGTTGTAGCCGTTCGCCGCGATGTACGGCGCAAGCATCCAGCGCGCGAAGTCCTTCACTTCGTTGACCGGTCGCCCCGGACAGCAGATGACGCGCGCGATGATCTCTTTCCCCGGGGCGGCCTTCGCCGCGAGCCGGATCCCCTCTTCCGATGTAAGGAACAGCGCGACGCCGTCCGCTACTTCGTCGGCGAGCGCGAGCATCTTCGGACCTAGGGCGGCGAGAAAGATGGGCACGGGAGTGACCGCGGGTTGTTCGAGGCGGAAGCCGTGGACGGCGATCGATTCTCCGTCGAGAGTCACCTTCTCGCCCCCGAGCAACGCTCTGACCGTGGTGACAGTCTCGCGCATGCGCGCCAGTGGCCGTTCGAACGGGACACCCATCCACTCGGTCACGATGGTCGGGGTGGACGCGCCGAGGCCGAGACAGAAGCGCCCGCCGCTCGCCTGTTGCGCGGCGAGTGCGCTCATCGCGATGAGCGCGGGAGGGCGTGTGAACGCAGGGGCGATGGCGCAGCCGAGTCGCGCCGAGCTCGTAGAGATGCCGGCGGCAGACGCCATCGAGAACCCATCAGGCCCCGAGACCTCGGCCGACCAGACATCGGTGTAGCCGAGATCTTCGGCCACTTTCGCGAGCTCGCACGCCTCGCGCACATCGGTCCCGGGAAATGGAATCGTCGCCCCGAGTCGCTGCGTCATGCCCGCCATGCCTCACGAGGCGCGGCGATTCCACAAACAGATGGGATCGTCGCCCCGAGTCTTCTCATCGTGTTACGGGCGGAACTCGACGACTTGTTGGAAGGTCGGGCGGTTCTGCCATTGCATCGAGTCCTGTCCTTGCACGCCGACGGGCGCGAACACGATGCGGTCTACAGTCTCGTCGAAGTCCCATGTCGTCGGGCCCCCGCCGAACCTCTCTTCCAAGGCCGAGATCGCGGCCGTGAGGCTCGAGGTCAACGCAGAGCGACACGCAGCGAGCTTCCCGCTGCCGCAGTAGATGCGGCTGAACCGGCCCTTAACCGGCATCCCGAGGATCATCCGCAGGTCCTTGTTCATGTGGCCGTAGAGCCCTCCGATGAACGCGCTGCCAACCGGGCCCGGCGCGTCGTGGTGACTGCCGGTCAATCCATAGGCGGCGTCGCCGAGGACCGGTTGGAACACCGCTTGCGAGGCGGGCTCCCACCACTCATCCATCAGAGCGACCGCCGCGGAATGGTCGTACGCGCCATCGGCGTCCTTATCGCGCCGGTGAGCGCCCGAGCGGATCCACTCCTGCATGAGCTTGACCGCCTCGGCGACCTTGGTGTCCTTCGATCGTCCGATCACGCGGAGCATCATCGGAAGGACAGCGCGCCCTCTCAGGTCCACGGTTGCTGCATCACCCATGATGTTGACGAGGTCTATGACGTTGAACTTCAGTCCCTTGGCGATGCGAGCGCGCATAGGCCCCTCGAGCAACTGGCTCCTATGGACCGGCCCGTAGCTCCACTGGCCGTCGTTGGCGCGGAACCCAGGAGCTTGCTTGTTGTTCCACGACACGATGTATCCCTGACGCGGGTTGATCTCTTTAGGGGTCTCCGCGAAAGACAGCTTTCCGCGCCAGTTCCACTTTCCCGTTCCCCACGCCGGTAGGTCGGGATTGACGCCTTCGGCCCGGCGTGGGTGATAGCCGCCGAGCTGCCACGCAATGCTCTTGCCGTCGACGTAGAACCAGTTGAACGTGAACGAGAACCGGGCGAACGCGCGCTGGAAGTCGATGGGGGCCCGGATCTTCGCCGGGTTCATGATCTCGACGTACGTCAGCGCGGAGTCAACCTCGGCACCCCAACTCGTGCGCTGGAGCACCCACGCGACAGGGGCGCCACCCACCGTGCTGCGCGTCTGCACGATCCCGTTGTCGGTGCGCTGGGTCGTCATCGACACCTGCATCGCTTCCGGGCTCTCCGGGGTACCTCCCGCGCCGGGCTTCGCGAACCACGTGTCGGTGCGCGTCATCATCTCGACGCATTCGCCATCCTTCATATAGAAAGTGCTGTCGAGACTGACCTCTCCGCCGTCGGGGTTGCACAGACGCTCAGCGAAGATGTCGACGAGGTCTCCCCCCGCGGAGGTCGCGCTCCACGCGTAGCCACGGCCACGTCCGAGCAGTGTGTACAGCGAGATACCTGGGAACCCGATGCCGCGTGAATCGATCGTCGGACCGTGCAAGTCCATCTCCATGAGGATCTCGGGGCTCCAGTAACCCACCTGCGGACCGAACACCGCGATCGGGCGTCCAGTCTTCGAGCGCTTCGCGCCGACCAGCAAGGCGTTGCTCATCTCGTCGGGGAATGCCAGGGGGATCGGTCCGAACGGCCCATCGAGATGATCCGGAAGCGAGGTCCTCTGCGCCACTGCGCGTGCAACCTCCGCAGCCTGGTCGGGAAGAGCGACGGCCTTCGGATTGACCGGACCGAGGTCCATCGACCACGGGAAACGGCGATGCGTCGTCACCGGTGCCTCGGGGTCGTCGGCCCTGCGGAAGTCGGCAAGGATCCGGCGCGCAACCGCCGGCGCATAACCCTCGGCGATAAGCGCCTGAAGGAACGCCGCATTCTCGAGCTCGTCCCCCCCGCCGACGCCCAGCTGCGAGCCGATAAGGCTCGCGATCGCAACGGTGTCGGTTGGGCTCCACGGCTCCGGCACCTGCTGGAGCGCGGGGTACTCACCGGGGAGCAGCGAAGGATCGGTCATCGCCTCGCCGATGAACTGGTTGATGCCCTCGGTGTAAGCATCGAGATCGTCGATGACCTGATTGCCGAGCGTCGGGTTGAGCATCGGCAGCCGATCGATCATCGCCTGCAGCTCTTCCTCGGTGTACCCGGCGGTCGCGTAGATGGCGCGGTCGCTGGCTAGGTTCGACTCGCTGGGGCCGAGGAACTCCGACATACGCCCGCGCCCAACATGGCGCAGCGTGTCGATCATGAAGAGGCGGTCCTCGGCGGTTACGTAACCGGCGCCGTAGAGAACGTCGGCGCGCGTGGTCCCATAGATGTGTGGGACGCCGAAGGTATCTCTCAGGACCACGACGCCGGGTCGGGGCTCGTAGCGCGACACGATGTCCTCCTCTTTGACCCCGAACGACGCATCTTTGAAGAAGTTGGAGAGCGTTTCCGGAGTTACTCCCGGCGCGCCTTGGACCAAAGAGTCGTACATCCCCAGCTGGTCGGAGTTGTTGGCCGGCTGAGGGCCGCCAGCCTGAGCGACGAGAAGCTCCGCAGCATTGAGGTAACGACCTTGGCCGGGCGGGAGGATGTTCATCGACACGATGCTTCGGTCGTTCGTTCGGTAGGCCTGTTCCGGCCCGCCCTCCTGAGCCGAAACACCTGACGTTCCAAGTGTCGTGAGCCCGCACGACAACGCGATCAACAACGCGAGTACAACCCGTGGTCCGCCCATCAATGCATCCCCCATGTGATTTGTCCCCCGCGGTTACCGAGTCAGAGCGTACTCCCGGGGACCGGCTACTTCAGAGGGGCGCCGTCACGTGCGATCGCGGTCGAATTCGCCTGCGCCACCGGCTTCAACACGATCTCGTCGATATTCACGTGCGGGGGGCGGGTAACCGCCCACGCGATCGCGTCGGCGACATCCTCGGCCGTCAAAGGGTCGATCCCCTCATAGACCTGCGATGCGCGGTCACGGTCACCGGCGAACCGCACTATCGAGAACTCGGTCTCGACGAGACCCGGCGAGACTTCGGTGACTCGGATCGGCGTCCCGAGAAGCTCGATGCGCAGCGTGCGCGTGATGGCGCGCACCGCGTGCTTGCTCGCGGTGTAACCGCCGCCCCCCGCGTAAGTCTCGAACCCTGCGATCGATCCCACGTTGACGATGTGGCCCGTGGCGCGACCTCGCATGCCCGGCAAGAAGGCGCGGGTCACTCTGATCAAGCCTTCGACGTTGGTCTCCCACATCGTGCGGACATCTCCCTCATCGAGGGATTCGATGCGATCGCGACCGAGCGCGAGTCCCGCGTTGTTGACAAGCACGTCGGCCACCTCGACCTCCGACGCAAAGTCACTTACGGACGCGGGATCGGTGACGTCAAGCTGCGAAACGGCCACCTTTATAGGGGAATGTGCTCGGATGTCTTCGGCGAGGGCCTCGAGGGCGTCCAGTCGACGCGCACCAAGCAAGAGGTCGAATCCATGAGCCGCAAGAGCGACGGCCGTTGCTGCTCCGATACCGGCCGACGCTCCGGTTATCACGGCTAGCCCGAGTGCGGTTGGATCACGCTCGCTTACGGACGCGGTCTACGGCCTTTCTGGACTCGTACCTGCTTCATAACGCCCTCCCCGGTAGGCGTTCGCCGGGGACAACTGTCCCACGGCACCAGCCGAGTTACCCGGAAATCGGTAGCGAAAAACTCAGCTATCCAGGGCCTCTCGAAGCTCCTCGATGAACCTCACTGCAGCGCCGTCCCCTTGCTCCGCCAAGAGACGCACAACCGCAGATCCGATCACCACACCGTCCGCGAACTCCACCACAGCGCGCGCCTGCTCCGGTGTGGTGATGCCTATCCCCACGACGACTGGAAGGTCACTTACCTCACGGCAGATCTCGACGACTCCCGCAGCGCGTTCCGACAGGCTCGTTCGCTCTCCCGTCACCCCGAGCGACGACACCGCGTAGAGGAATCCCGTGGCGCTCTTCGCGATCCGAGCCGCTCGCTCGAGCGAGGTCGTCGGCGCGACGAGCGCGATCCAGGCGAGCTCATTTGCCGCCGCGGCATCACGCAAGCTTTGCGACTCCTCCAGGGGAAGGTCGGGAACGATCAAACCCGTGTAGCCGCTCCCCCGGGCGACAGCACAAAAGACCTCTTCCCCCACTCGGTGGATCGGGTTGTAGTACGTCATCACGACGCGGGGAGTCATGTCGCTGTCGATCTCCGCGTTGAGGACGTCGATCGGCCCGATCGACGCATTCAATGCGCGCTGACCCGCGGCCGCTATCACAGGTCCATCCATCAGCGGGTCCGAGTACGGCAGGCCGACTTCGATGACGTCCGCCAGTGGAGCGATGGCCCGCACCGCTCTTGCCCACCCGACGAGGTCGGGGACACCGCCCATCAGATAGGGAACGAGGAGCTTGCGACCCGCGCCGATCCGCTCGCGCAGGTGCGAGAGGAGCGCCGTCACGATCCTCTGACGGAGCGTGCGCCGGCGATCGTCGCGACGTCCTTGTCCCCACGACCAGAGAGCCCGACGATCACGGTTTCATCCGCAACGGCCGAACGAGCGAGATGAGCGATCGCGTGCGCCGGCTCGAGCGCAGGCAGTATCCCTTCGGTCTGAGCCAGCAGCTCGAACGCTGCGAGTGCTTCGTCGTCTGTCACCGAGACGTAAGTCGCGCGCCCGCTTGTCGCGAGCCACGCATGCTCCGGACCGACGCCCGGATAGTCGAGGCCCGCGGATACGGAATGGGCCTCGGAGATGAGGCCCTGATCGTTTTGCAGGACGAGGCTGCGAGCACCGTGCAAGACACCGGGCGCGCCGAGGGTGATCGATGCACCGTTGCGGCGGTCAAGACCCTCGCCAGCGGCCTCGACGCCTACGAGCGCGACGCCGTCGTCCCTGTAGAACGGCCGAAACAGCCCGATCGCGTTCGAGCCACCTCCGACACAGGCGATGACTCGATCGGGCAAGCGTCGCGTCGCCTCCAGGATCTGAGCGCGCGCCTCACTTCCGATGACGGACTGGAGGTGGGCGACTAACTCCGGGTAGGGATGCGGGCCAACGACCGAACCGATGACGTAGTGCGTGTCCTCGACATTGGTGACCCAGTCGCGCAACGCCTCGTTGATCGCGTCTTTCAGGGTGGCCGTCCCGTCGTCCACAGGGACGACCGTCGCTCCGAGCATCTCCATCCGCACGACATTGAGGTTCTGACGCGCGACATCGACCGCTCCCATGAACACCACACAGGGGAGGCCGAAGTACGCAGCGGCCGTCGCGGTCGCGACACCGTGCTGTCCGGCGCCGGTCTCGGCGATGATGCGCGTCTTGCCCATGCGTACGGCGAGAAGCACCTGCCCGATCGTGTTGTTGATCTTGTGGGCGCCCGTGTGCGCTAGGTCTTCGCGTTTCAGCCACACGTCGGCACCCAAACGCTCCGAGAGCCGGGTCGCCTTGTAGAGGGGTGTCGGCCTGCCCACGATCGTGCGCAACAGATCATTGAGCTCGATCCAAAAGGAGGTATCCGCAAGCGCTGCCTCCCACGCCCGCTCGAGCTCGTCGAGCGCGCCCATGAGCGCCTCCGGCACGTAGCGGCCCCCGAACTCGCCGAAACGCCCGTGCCCGACCGTCACGATCGACCCAGTAGAGCTCGAACGGCCGCGGCTGGATCCTTGCTGGTCACGAGAGACTCGCCCACGAGGACGGCATGGACCCCGAGCGAACCGAGGCGCTCGACGTCAGCGCGCGCGGCCACACCGGATAACGCCACAACGGTGGACTCCCGAGGCAACAATGGCAGCAGCCGTTCAGTACGCCCGGGGTCGACATCGAAGCTCTCGAGATCGCGCGTGTTGATCCCTATCAGGAGTGCCCCCTGCTCTGCAGCACGTCCCGCGTCGCGTTCATCGAAGACCTCCACGAGAGGTTCCATCCCGAACGCGCGGCATGCCTCGATCAGCCGCCGCAGCGCGTCATCGTCCACGATCCGCACGATGAGCAAGACTGAGTCGGCTCCCGCGGCGCGCGCCTCGGCTACCTGGAGATCATCGAGGATGAAGTCCTTACGAAGCACAGGGACGCCGGCACCCCCCGCTGCCTCGATGTCCTCGATACGGCCGTCGAACGCCTCGGGCTCGGTCAGGACGGAGAGCGCGGCCGCACCGCCGCGCACATACTCGGAAGCGAGGCGCCCCGCGTCTGCACCGGGCGCCAGAGGGCCCCTTGATGGGGATGCACGCTTTATCTCGCCGATTATCTCGACCGCTCCGGTCCTCAACGCGTCTGGCAGTGAACGGACAGGACGGGCGAGGACGGCTCGATGCTCGAGATCGACACGACCGACATCGGATCTCAAACGCTCGACGCGCGCCTCCGTCGAGTCGAGCAACCTTGTGAGGTAGGTCATGACGAGCTTCCTACACCGAGCAACTCGAATATGGATCGTGCGGCGGCATCCGGCGGGCCTGAAACGATCACGACATCTCCGGCAACCTGGTCGAAGACCTCGGCGGCGCGTGCAAGCAATGCCGGCACGACAACGGCCGACGTGATGATTTCTCCATCGCCACCAAACGTTGGGGTGGGTCGGAGAGGTCCTTCGGGTCTCCAGACAGACGACTCAACGCTCGGCCCGATGTCGCCCAAAAGGATCACCAGCTTAGGATCGCCCCCGTTCTCTTGAAGGATCCGCGCCAGGCGACGCGACCCGAGATTGCCGCCGGTCACCGTCGCGCTCTCCGCCCCGACCGCTGCGAAACTGACGGAGGTTTCCGGTGCGGCCACCGCCACGGCGCGCGCCAGCTCGAGAAAGAGACCGACCGCCCCTCCACCGGCTACGCGAGGATCCCCCCCGCTCGAAGGGGTGTCGTAGGCAACCACGACGAGGGGGGCGGAGTCGTCCTCGGCGAGCGTTACGACGTTGGTAGATCGAACGAGATCCTCGACCGGCACTGCATCCAGACGCGCGACGTATCCGGCCTGCTGGAGGTGCGCCAGGATGTAGGTAGCCGCGGCGAGCTCTGCTTGAGACCCGGCCGGGCGCTCCGCGAGCTCGCCGTCGAACTGCGCCGCATGGCTCGCCACGACGTCGGCGCTCACGGTCGCCGCGCCCGTGGCCTGGACAGCAGGCCGAGGCGGAGCCTCCGAGGAACACGCCCCCAGCGTGATGATGCTGAGAACCAACAGATGTTTACGGATCGAGCGCATCGTCTAAGTATCCCGGTGCATGGCACAAGACCGACCAGACGACAAGCCGATCGCATGGCTCGCACTCGCTGAAGGGACCGTCGTCGTGAGCGCAGATGGGGTCGAGATCGGCCGCGTCTCCGAGATCGTCGGCGACACCGCAGCCGACATCTTCTCGGGTATCACGTTGCGCTCCGGCCTCTTCGCAGAGGAGCGTTTCGTTCCCGCCGAACGGGTTGCGCGCATCACGCCTGCGGCGGTGCATCTCGACGTCGGAGAAGCCGAGACGGCCGACCTCCAGGTCTACGAACGCTGACTCGCCCGAGCCTCGATGAGCGCTTTCATGCCTTCGTCCAGGGACCTCGGGGAATAACCCAGCTCTCTCATCGCCTTGTCATGGCGCGCCCAGTAGGTCACACCATCCGCCGCGCGCACGACCTCCCTAAGGTTGCGCGGGAAGCCCATCATCGGACCGATCACTGGTCCTAGCGGGGCGATGGTTTTGACGATCCGGCTGGGGACGGTCACGCGTGGATAGTCACGCCCAGCAGCATTCGCCAGAGCCTTGATCACCCCGCCGACCGTCGTCAGCTCGCCACCGAGAACGTAGGACTCCCCCACCTTGCCCTTGTCGAGACACAACAGGATGCCGTCGGCGACATCGTCGATGTAGACCATGTTGAAGCCGGCGTCGGCGAACGCGATCGCAGGCAGCTTGCCCTTGAGGAATCTGTCGTACATCGCGCCCGCCTCCGAGGTATCCCCCGGGCCGTAAACACCGCCCGGGAGCGCGATCACACCGGGAAGCGCACGACCCTCAATCATCCTCTGCGCGACCTTGTGGGCGAGGTGCTTCGTCTCGTCGTAGCAGGACACGTAGTCCTCGTGATGCACGTGCGTCTCGTCGACGACCTCGCCGTGCGTGTCCCCGAACGCGTTGACGGTCGAGATGTAGACGACCTTGGCCACCTCGGCCTTCAACGCCGCCGAAAGCACGCGCTCAGTTCCCGCCACGTTGGTTTCATAGAGGTCGTTACAGCGCTGCTTGGTCACGCCGATCTCATAGATCGCCGCGCTGTGGATGGCTCCGTCACAGCCCATCATTGCGCTCTCCATCGCTTCGACGGAGCTGAGGTCGCCCTGCACGAGCTCACATCCTGCCTTCGACAGCTTGGCGGCACGCTCTGGGTCTCGGACGAGCGCGACCACATCGTCGCCCCGCTCACGCAGTTTGGCCGCGACGGCTCCGCCGACGAAACCCGTGGCCCCGGTGATGAACACCTTCATCGAGCGTCACCAACTGCGCGCGATGCGGCCACTGCCTTCAGCAAGGCCGAGGCCTTGCGTCTCGTCTCCGCGGCCTCCTCCTCTGCGACGGAATCCGCGACTACGCCCGCCCCTGCTTGGACATAAGCGCGGCCGCCGGTAGCGATGATCGTTCGGATCGTGATGCAGGTATCGAGGTTCCCCACGAAGTCGAAATAGCCCACGACGCCAGCGTAAGGCCCTCTCTTTACCGCTTCCATCTCGTCGATCAACTCCATCGCCCGTACCTTGGGTGCTCCCGATACCGTCCCCGCCGGGAAACACGCGATCAGCGCGTCGAAGGGAGTCGATCCCTCGGCGAGGATCCCGCTGACGCTCGAAACGATGTGCATGACGTGCGAATACCTCTCGACCAACATCAGGTCGTCGACTGTGACGCTGCCGTAGACCGACACCTTGCCGAGATCGTTGCGCGCTAGATCGACCAGCATGATGTGCTCTGCGCGCTCCTTCTCGTCGGCCAGGAGATCGACCTCATGGGCGTGGTCTTCCTCGAGAGTCGCGCCGCGCGGACGGGTGCCGGCGATGGGCCGAGTCACGATGTCGCGACCCGTGACGCGCACCAACGGCTCAGGCGAAGAACCGGCTATCTCGAACGCGGGGTGACCGCTCCGTTCCGCGAAGCGCAGGAAGTACATGTAGGGGCTGGGGTTGAGCGCACGTAGCACCCTGTAAGCATCGAAGGCGGACCCAGGGAGAGCCGTCTCGAAGCGGCGCGACGGAACGACCTGGAAGACGTCCCCCGCGTAGATGTGCTCCTTTGCGTCTCTGACCCACCGCGCGAACTCAGAGTCGTCCGTCGGCGAGATCAACTCGGGGTCTTCTCCGAACCAGGCATCGCGCGTCGATGTCGCGACCGGGTCGGCGAGAGCCGCCACAACCTCGTCGCATCGCGCGCAGGCATCGTTGTAGATGTCTTCTAGATCATGCTGGGAAGCGCCTTCGGGCATGGATGTGTTGGTGATGACGAATGCCGTCTGGGCGAAATGATCGAACACGACGAGGGTCCTCGTGAGGAGCAGCATGAGATCTGGCAGACCGAGATCGTCGGGGGGCGGCGATGGCAGACGCTCGATCTGGCGAACACAGTCGTATCCGAGGAAACCGACTGCTCCTCCGTGGAACGCGGGAAGTCCAGGCAACGTCGGAGCGCGTGCAGCGTCCAAGAGGCGCCGCACATAGTCCAGCGGACGCTCACCCCCCTGGGGCGAGACGGGCGGGTCACCTTCGATCTCGATGTCCTCGCCGAACGCGGCGACGAGTGCGAATGAATCTCCACCCAGGAACGAATGGCGCGCCCAACGCTCGCCGCCCTCGACGCTCTCTAGCAAGAAGGCATCCTTGGTCCACAGCGACTCCAACCGCAGGAAAGCGGCTACCGGCGTCTGCGTATCAGCCAGGATCTCGCGCCAAACCGGCACGATGGCGCTATCGCGCGCGAGCTCCACAAACGCCGCGGAACCGGGGCCGTACGCGGTGCGCGCTTCCGCTTAGAGCTCCAAGGTGCGGTGGAAGCAGCTGCGTTCGCCGGTGTGACACGCGGGACCCGCCGCCTCGACGATGTAGACCAGGGCATCTTCGTCGCAGTCGTACCTGACCTCGACGACGGATTGTGTATTGCCCGATGTCGCGCCCTTGTTCCAGTACTCGCTGCGCGACCTACTCCAGAACCATGTCGTCCGCGTCTCGAGGGTTCGTCTCACCGCCTCTGCATCGGCCCACGCGAGCATCAGGATCGAGTTGTCGGACACATCCTGGACGATCGCCGGGATGAGGCCACGCTCGTCGAAGACGAGGTCCTCGATGGTTTGCTTTGGCGTCCGGCCAAGCCCGTCCGCTTTCGAGCCCATCTCAGGGTGTGAGGTCGTACGGGTACGGATCGGTGAAGTGCTCGATGCCCGACTCGGTCACCACCACGGTGTCCTCGAGCCGGACGCCGCCGACTCCCCTGAAGTACAGACCGGGTTCGATCGCAACGACATCGCCCTCGACGATCTCGTCGGACCGCCGACCCATCCACGGTCGCTCGTGCAGCTGCAGACCGACCCCATGGCCGAGAGAGTGGAAGAACCCTTCCTCGAGCGGACCGGGGCCCGAATGCGATCTGAACGTCGGAAGATCGTTCTTCTCGAAGTAGCCCGCGACCTTGTCGTATGCATCGGCGCGCCCGGGCCTGATGGTCTCGAGGGCGATCTCGAGCGCGTTCTTGCAGTGGGTGTGTAGTGCGAGGAGCTCCTTGGAGGGCTTGCCAGGGACGAACGTACGGGTCATGTCGGTGAAGACGCCGCTCCTTCGCTCACGTGGGAAGCAGTCGACGATGCATGAGTGGTTAGGCAGGATCGGGCCGTGGCCGATCTCGTGGCCCGAGAGACATGCATCGCCCGAGTGGACGATGATTTCCTCGCTCTCGGCGCCCTGCCTGAGTAGCTCCGCCTTCATCCCTTCGCGGATCAGCTCGGCCGTGAGGATCTCGCCCTGGAACCGAAGCGTGCCCGACGCGGTCGGCTCCGCCTCGCGCAACATCCTGGCGGCGGTGAGCATCGCCGTATCCACCGCCCGTTGGGCTCGCTCGATGCCCTCCAGCTCCCAGGGGGTCTTCCGGCGTCTGCGCGCTGCCCACGCCTCCGGATCCACCATCACGGTGATGTCTTTGCCCCGGAGGTAATCCGCGACCGCGACGTGGAAGGTGCTCGGAACGACCACGCTACGCGCGCCGAGGCGGTCGAGCGCCCTCTTGACCAGCTCCGCGCCGATCAACCAATCGGGGACCGAATCGTCCTTGATGAGCTCTTCCGAACCGAGCTCATGGTCGCTCCAGAACTCATCGACCACGTCATCCCTGGTCGACATGACGGGCTGCTCGAGTGGCCCTCCGACCAGAACCCTCTTCTCGTCATGGTCGATGAAGATGACGGGATCCATGATCGGTTCCTGGATCTCGTGGCGGAGCTCTGGGCTGCGCAGGGCGTCGTCGTAGAGGAGGTAGGTAGTCATGGACGGGGCATCCTAACGGGCAGCCCCCGAGCCTCGAGTGCTGCCTTGGCGTCGGCTATAGAGAAGCGCGCGAAGTGGAACACAGATGCTGCGAGCGCCGCAGACGCACCCCCCAGTGAGGGATCGACCGCGTCGGCGAGATGCTCCGGGGCCCCCGCTCCACCCGAGGCGATCACGGGCACGCCGACCTTCTTCGTCACCGCCGCGGTCAACTCGAGGTCGTAGCCCTCCGTGGTGCCATCTGCATCCATCGACGTCAGCAGGATCTCGCCCGCGCCTCGCCGCGCCACCTCTGCCGCCCACTCGATTGCGTCCGTGCCCGTATCGACGCGGCCACCTTCGAGCCACACCGTCCACCCTCCCGGAGCTCGACGAGCGTCGATCGCGACGACGATCGCCTGTGCCCCGAACTCCGAGGCAGCATCGGAGATGAGCTCCGGCGACCGGAACGCCGCGGTGTTGATCGCAACCTTGTCCGCGCCGGCGACCAGGAGCTTTCGGACGTCCGCCGTCGAGGTCACACCCCCGCCGATCGTCAGCGGGATGAAAACGCTCTCCGCGGTACGCGCCGCGACGTCGAGGATCAGCGCCCGCTTCTCATGGGACGCGGTGATATCGAGGAACACGATCTCGTCCGCACCCTCATGGTCATAGTGCGCGGCCAGCTCAACCGGATCACCTGCATCTCGCAGGTCTTTGAACCTGACGCCCTTGACGACCCGGCCCGCGTCGACATCGAGGCACGGGACGATCCTCTTCGTGAGCAACGGTTAAGACTCGACGAGTGGCAGGACGTCCTTGCCGGAAGCCGCTTCATCGCCGGCGTAGTTGGCTTCGCCGACCCCGAACTTGTGCTCGTAGAAGGCCCTGCCGACGATGGCTCCCGCCACCCCCTCGGGACGCAGGCGGGCGACAGCCTTTAGCTCATCCAGCGACGCGATGCCACCCGACGCGATCACCGGGAGGCGGGTCTCGGCCGTGAGCCTCATGAGGCCCTCGATGTCGGGGCCCTGCATCGTCCCGTCGCGCGTGACATCTGTGTAGACGAACAAGCTGACGCCGGCCTCTTCGAAGAGTCGAACGGCATCGAGAAGAGGGACGCCGGTACCGACCGTCCATCCATGTGATGCGAGCTCTCCGCCGCGTGCATCGAGCGAGACGACGATCCGCTCGCCGTAGCGCGCGCAGGCTCGCGCCATAGCCGCCGGATCCTCCAGAGCGACGGTTCCGAGGACGGCTCGGTTCGCACCCGCAGCGAGGACCTCCTCGACATCGTCGAGGGTGCGGAGGCCACCTCCTGCCTGCACCGGACAGGCCGCACGACGGACGACTTCGAGCACGAGCTCGCGGTTGGCCGGTTCGCCGTTCTTGGCGCCGTCGAGGTCGACGATGTGAAGCCAGCGGGCGCCCGCGTCACAGAAGCCGAGCGCGACCTTTACGGGATCGTCCGAGTAGGTGGTCTCTGAGCCGAAGCGACCCTGGAGCAGCCGGACACAACGGCCCTGGGAGATATCGACGGCCGGGAACACGGTGAAGCCCACGAAGCGCTCATCCCTTTCCTTCGGGCAACGATCCTTTTGGCTCGTTACCCTGCGACAGCATCACCTGCGGCGATGCCTCTGCTGCGCGATCGTCGATTGAATCCCGATTCCGCACTCGGCGGAGCCGTGACGATCGCTTGTCTCCTAGATAGACGGACCGTTCACGCAGCGTGAACCCAGCGTTCGAGGAGAGCGATGCCCGCGCCGCCGCTCTTCTCGGGATGGAACTGGACCGCAAGGATAGGGCCACTCCGAACCATCGCCGCAAATCTCGACCCGTGGTGGCACCATCCGGCCACCACCGAGTCGTCGTCCGGGATGACCCCGTAAGAGTGGTCGAAGTAGTAATGAACCGCTGCCTCACCCTCCTCGGAATCGCTCGACACGAGCGTGTTCCATCCGATGTGCGGGACGGTCACCGTGTCCGGCAACCGGACGACGCGCCCATTCATGACCCCCAGGCCAGGCGTGGATCCGGCTTCCTCCGAGGTATCGAACAGGATCTGCATCCCTAGGCAGATACCGAGGAAAGGACGTTCGCTCTCGATCCAGCCGCGCACGACGTCGCCAAGTGCGGTTTCGGACAGCGCCGCCATGCAGCGCCCGAAGATCCCCTGTCCGGGCACGCACAACGCGTCCCCGCGCTCGATCGCACCTGCATCGGCCGTCACCACAACATCGGCACCGGCTGCCTCGAGCGCCTTGGCCACGCTCCGCAGGTTCCCCATGCCGTGATCGACCACGGCGACGCTGCGGCGCGCGCTCAGAGCCGACCCTTGGTCGATGGGACCACATCTCCAGCGCGGGGATCGATATCGGTGGCGGCTCGCAGCGCGCGCGCGAACGCCTTGAAGATCGCTTCGATGCAGTGGTGCGCGTTGCGTCCGGCGAGCAGCTTGACATGCATCGTCAGACCTCCGGCCCGGCACAGGGCGGTGAAGAACTCCTCTGTGAGGGCGATGTCGTACTGCCCGATCGACTCCGCCGGCACATCTGCGTCATAGGCGAGAAGGGGACGACCCGAGATGTCCAGAGCGACCTGAGCGAGGGCCTCTTCCATGGGGACCACGGCGTCGCCGTAGCGCGCGATCCCTCGCTTGTCGCCCAGGGCCTGGATGAGTGCCTCCCCGATCGAGATGCCCACGTCCTCTACCGTGTGGTGCGCGTCGATCTCGAGGTCACCTGCGGCTCGCACATCGAGGGCGATCGCGGCGTGGCGTGCGACCTGATGGAGCATGTGGTCGAAGAACGGCACACCGGTGTCGATGATCCCCTCGGGGATCGCAGGCCGGGACAGGTCGAGCTTTACGCTGACCTTTGTCTCCGTCGTCGTTCGATCGACGGCTCCGGCGCGTCCGGCGCTATCGCTCATACGTCATCTCCGAGGATCTCCTTCATCGCCGCGAGGAACACGTCGGTCTCGGCTGAAGTGCCCGCTGTGACCCTGAGGCAGTGCATCAGCCGAGGGACCGAAGGATAGTTTCGGATCAGGATCCCTCGGTGTAGCAGCGACTTCCACACGGCTTCGGAGTCATCCACTTCGAACAGCACGAAGTTGGCGTGCGAGGGGTAGGTCTTCAACCCGAACGCCTGGAGTTCAACCGCGATGCGATCGCGCTCGTCCGCGACGGCACGCGCCAGAACGTCGGTCTCGGACCGGTGTTCAAGCGCAGCGCTCCCGACGAGCTGTGTGACAGCCGATAGGTGGTACGGCAGGCGTACCCGTCGGAGGCCGTCTACGACCTCCTGGTCGGCCATGAGGTAGCCGATGCGCACCCCCGCCAGCCGCCAGGCCTTCGAGAACGTCTTGACGATGATCAGGTTGCGGTGATCGGCCAGCAGCGATGCGGCGCTGTCGCCGGAATCGGCGAACTCCCCGTAAGCCTCGTCGACCACCACGAGGCCATCTACCTCTTCCAACAGAGCGCGGATCGACCCCAAAGGGTCGAGGTTGCCCGTCGGGTTGTTCGGCGAGCATGCGATGACGATGTGAGGCTTGTGTTTCGAGATCGCCGCCACCGCGGCATCGAGATCGATCTCGAAACCCTCCCCGCGCTCTACCTGAACGACTTCTGTTCCAGATATGCGCGCGATCGACGAATGGAGCGCGTACGTCGGCTCGAACGTCATCGACTTCCGGCCCTTCCCGCCGTATGCCAGCAAGAGGTGCAGGAAGATCTCGTTCGACCCGTTGGCGACCCAGAGCCCATCCGACGGCCAGCCGACCGCCGTTGAGAGCGCGTCGAAGAGGGCGCGGGCGTCACCCTCCGGATAACGGTTGAACGCGACCGCGCCGAGTTGAGCGGTGATCTCCTGGACAAGCGCGCCGGGAGGCGGGTAAGGCGACTCGTTGGTGTTCATCCGGTAGGTCACCGGCCATTGCGGAGAAACGTAAGGCGGGTGGCCCACAAGGTCGTCCCGGACCCCGAGCAGAGGCTTCACGAGAGGTCCCCCAACCGCACCCGAACGCTGCGCGCGTGCGCGCCGAGCCCCTCTGCAGTGGCAAGCGCATCCACGTGGCCGGACATCGCTGCGAGTCCTCGTTCCGAAACCTCCGCGACATAGATGCGCTTCAGGAAATCGTTCACGCCCAATCCCGAGCTCCACCGCGCGGTGCCACCGGTCGGAAGCACGTGGTTGGTCCCTGCCGCGTAATCCCCGGCGGCGACCGGAGTCGAATACCCGACGAAGATCGCTCCTGCATTGCGGATGCGCGGAAGCGCTGCGCGAGCACCGGAGAAGCTCAATTGGAGATGCTCGGGCGCGAACGCATTTGCGGTGTCGAGCGCGTGGTCGAGATCACGGACCAGCACGGCCTTCCCCCCCTCGATCAGGGCGTTCTCCACGTCGTCTGCTCTGGGGTGTCTATCAACCTCGACCTCCAACACTTCGATCACGCGCTCCGCGAGGCTCGCCGACCATGTGATGAGGGCGTGTGTGCCTCCCGGTCCATGCTCAGCTTGGGCGACTAGGTCGGCGGCAAGCACGATCGGATCGGCATCCTCGTCGGCCACGATCGCCAGTTCGGTCGGGCCTGCCTCTGAATCGATCGCAACCTGCCCTGACACCATCCTCTTGGCGGTCGCCACAAAGACGTTGCCCGGTCCCACGATGATGTCAACCGGTCGAACGGTCTCTGTCCCGTACGCGAGCGCGGCTATCGATTGGGCACCCCCCATCCGATAGACCTCCGTGATGCCGGCAAGGGCGCAGGCAGCGAGGATGGCCTCAGGCACGTCGCCGCCGGGTCCCGGTGGCGTAGCGACGGCGATCTGCTTCACGCCTGCGCTCTGAGCCGGCACCGCGGCCATCATCACGGAGGACGGATACGAGGCCCGTCCGCCCGGGACGTAAACGCCGGCACGGGTCATCGGTCGGAGGACCTCACCCGTCAACACACCGTCGGACTCGTTGATCCACTCGGCCGGCAACGCGCGCTCGCACGCGGCGCGTAGGTTGGCGGCCACCGCCTCCAGGGCCGCAATGAGCTCGGGGCGGACGAGCGAGACCGAGCGGGTGATGGTGTCTCCATCGACACGGAGCCCAACCTGGGTGAGATCGACACTGTCGAGCTCCGCCGTGTAGCGGAGGACTGCAGGGTCACCCTCGAGACGGACCGCCTCGATGATCTCCGCGACCGTTGCGGCGGGGTCCGGACGCGCCCTGCCCGGACGCGGCCGCGGGACGTGAACCGGCGTTAGCTGGTCGCGCCCGTCGATGAGCTCCAACATCCCAGCGACACTAAAGGCAAACCTATACAGGGCCGCAGGCGCGGCAGATCGTGTCGCCGAGCATCTTCGACAGCCGCGTCCCACCGCAGCGGGGGCATCTGTCGAATGCGTCTGCCCATGCCGGTTCCGCGCTCTGGCACTCGGGGCAGATCAGGACCTGCTCGTCGTCGAGCACGCCCCGCGCCCAAGGTGAGCTTCCCTTGGCAGGATCGGTCTGGACGCGCCCACACCGGTAACAAGGCATGGACCCATCATCCCCCGGGGGGTCGGGGGGTAGCGACGCGGGTTAGACGGCGACGAGGGCGGAGGGGCCGAGCAGCGCCTTCAGCTCGGCGTGCAACCCGTTGCTCTGATCGACCCAGAACTCACTCCCGAGGCGCAGCACCGTCATCCCGCCGTTGCGCTCGAGGTTGAGGAAGACCTGCGTCTCGCCTGGGTGACTGGCAAGCACATCTTTGAGCGCGGTCACAACCGTGGGAGTGCACGACGCCGCCGACAGCGTGATCACGAGCGGCAGCTGTTCGCCGAGGTTGGGCTCTTTGATGTCCATCGCGATCAGCTTGATCGAGTCGTCACGGACATCACGGTCGAAGCGGCCCTTGACCAAGAGGATCGCGTCCGGGCGCACCAACGGCGCGTACTGTTCGTGCGTCTTCGGGAACACGATGACCTCGACGCTGCCGCCCGATAGATCTTCGAGGTCGAGGAGCACCATGACGTCCCCTCGCTTCGTCACCTTCTTGCGGAGTGATGCAACCATCCCGCCGACCGTGACCATCTCGCCCGGGGAACGCTCGGCAAGCCCGCTGATGGACGTGTCCGTCATGCGGGACAGCAGTCCTTCGACCCCCAACAACGGATGATCCGAGACGAACAGTCCGAGGACCTCTTTCTCGTGCATCAGGAGAAGCTCCTTCGGGAACTCCTGCATCGAGATCATCATCCGGAGCCCCGAGTCCTCGGTCTTCTCTTGAGCGCCACCGAACAACGAGAATTGGCCTGCTTCCTCTTGGCGGCGCGCCGCCATGACCTCGCCGCATATCGACTCGAACCGCTCGAGCAGCCCCAACCTTGTGTGGCCGAGCGACTCGAACGCGCCGGCTTTGATGAGCGACTCGATCGTCTTCTTGTTGAGGCAGATGTAGTCGACCTTGCGACAGAAATCGACGAAGGACTCGAACGCGCCGCGTGCGTTGCGCGCGTCGACGATCTTCTCGACCACGCCTTCACCGACATGGCGGACCGCCGACAGGCCGAAGCGGATCGAATCCTTGGTCGGTGTGAAGTCGCGGTCTGAAACATTGATGTCGGGGATCAGTACGGGGATGCCCATCTTGCGCGCCATATGGAGGTACTTGGGCTTGTCATCCTTGCGGTCCTTGACCGAAGTCAACAGTGCGGCCATGTACTCGACGGGGTGGTGGGCCTTCAGCCACGCGGTCTGATACGCGATGTACGCGTACGCGGCGGAGTGGGCGCGGTTGAACGAGTAATCCGCGAACGGCTGGATCTTGGCCCATAACGCCTTGGCCTCGACCTCGCTCAGACCGAAGCGGCCACAACCTTCGATGAAGGTCGTCTCATGACCGGCCATCATGTCGCGCTTCTTCTTGCCGATCGCCTTGCGCACGAGGTCGGCCTCGCCGGGACTGTAGCCGGCGAGCTTCTGGAGCACCAGGACGACCTGCTCCTGGTAGACGAGGACGCCGTAGGTGTCGCGGGTGATGTCCTCGATCGAAGGATGGAGGTAACGGATCTTGGCGGGGTCGTTCTTGCCCTCGATGTAGGCGGGGATCTGTTCCATCGGACCGGGTCGATAGAGCGCGATAAGGGCCATGATCTGCTCGAAGCGGTCTGGCTTCAGCTGGACCAGCAGCTTGCGCATCCCTTCGGACTCGAGCTGGAAGATCCCATCGGCGTCGCCGCGCTGGAGCATCTTGAAAACGGCGTCGTCATCCAGCGTCAGGTTGTCGACATCGACCACCTCACCGGTGTTGGCCTTGATGTAGTCGAGCGCGAGCTCGATGACCGTGAGGTTCCGCAAGCCGAGGAAGTCCATCTTCAAGAGCCCCAGTTCTTCGATCCCGGTCATGTCGTACTGCGTCACGACCTCGCCGTGCTCGCCGCGTTTCAGGGGCACGTGCTCGACAAGCGGGTCGCGCCCGATAACTACACCGGCTGCATGTATCCCTGCGGACCTCTTGAGGTTCTCGATGCCAAGCGCTGTGTCGATGATCTGCTTAGCGGCGCCGCCGGCCTCGTACGCCTCGCGCAACTCCGCGGTCGTCTCCAGAGCTTTGGTGAGCCCCGAGTCACGTCCCATGATCAGCGGCGGGTACATCTTCGTCAGCCGATCGCCCTCGACATAGGGGAAACCGAGGACACGCGCGGCGTCCTTGATTGCTTGTTTACCTTTGATGGTGCCGTACGTGACGATCTGAGCTACATGGTCGGAGCCGTACTTGTCCGACACGTAACGGATGACGTCGCCCCGCCGGCGCTCGTCGAAGTCGATGTCGATGTCGGGCATAGCGACACGTTCGGGGTTGAGGAACCGCTCGAACATGAGGTCGTAACGGATCGGGTCGAGCTCGGTGATCCCGAGCGCGTAGGAGACGATCGACCCCGCCGCACTGCCGCGGCCCGGACCGACGCGGATCCCCTGCTTCTTGGCCCAGTTGACGAAGTCCTGAACGACCAGGAAGTAGCCAGCGAACTTCATGTCTGCGATGACCCTCAGCTCGTAGGCCATGCGCTCCCCGGCTTCGGGCGTCACCGTGCCATAGCGGCGGCGAACACCTTCGAGCACGAGCTCGGCGAGATACTCGTCGAGGTCCTTGCCGCCCGGGGTCTCGAAGCGCGGAAGCAGGAGGTTGCCCATCGAGATGGTGACGTCGCAGCGTTCCGCGACCTCGACGGTCTGCTCGCACGCCCCCGGCCACGACGCGAACGCCGCCCGCATCTCATCAGGGGTCTTCAGGTAGAACTCGTCGGAATCGAACTTGAATCGCTTGGGGTCGGACAGCTCGGTGCCCGTGTTGATGCACAGGAGGACCTCATGCGCAGGGGCGTCGGCCTTGTGGGTGTAGTGCGAGTCGTTCGTGCACACCCATGGGATGCCGAGCTCCTTGCCGATGGCCACCAGCTGGTCGTTCAAGGGCCGCTGGACCGGGATGCCGTGATCTTGGAGCTCAAGATAGAAGCGGTCACCGAAGACCTCCTTGTACGCCGCGGTCTTGCGGCGCGCGCCTTCGAGGTCCCCCGCGACGATCAGCTTGGGGATCTCTGCCGAGAGGCACCCGGATAGACAGATGAGGCCTTCGTTGTGCTCGGCAAGGATCTCGTGGTCGAGCCTCGGCTTGTGGTGGAAGCCCTCGAGCCAGGCCCGTGACGACAGCTTGACCAGGTTGGAGTAACCCTTGTCGGTCGCCGCCAGCAGCGTGAGGTGGTACATCCGCTCGTCGTCGCCCCTGCCGTTGTCCCGGGGTGCCCGCACCGACTTCTCGCGCCGGTCTCCGTTGGCGAGGTAGCCCTCCATCCCGAGGATCGGCTTGACGCCGTGCTCGCGCCCCTTCTTATAGAACTCGAGCGCTCCATACATGACGCCGTGGTCGGTGATGGCGCACGCCGGCATCCCGGCGTCGGCCGCCGCGGCGAACATGTCGGCGACGCGGCTGGCTCCGTCCAGCATCGAATACTCGCTATGCGCGTGCAGGTGGACGAAGCTCAGCTTGAGGTCACCCCGGTCCTTGCTTGTAGGAACACTTGCTCATCGGGCTGCTGCAAAGGGCACTCCTGGGAGAATCACAACCCTGTCATTTAAAGCACTCCCGCGCCCCCGCGCGCAAGGACACCCCATCCACCAGGGGAAATACAAGGGCAACAACCTGTTAATCGAGGGTGGATATCCCCGCCGCCCGGATGACCGAGCTCACGTCGGAGGGGATGGGGTCCTCGACGCTCACCAGGGCCCCGCTCGAGGGGTCCGGCCACGTCAGCCGCCAGGCATGGAGACACGGCCGGGTTGCCCCGAGGCCCAGCGCCCGCTCTGACATCCCGCCGTAGGTCCGGTCGCCGATCACCGGGTGGCCCAAGTGGGCGAGGTGGACCCTGATCTGGTGGGTGCGCCCGGTCTCGAGTGTCACTTGAAGCAGCGACTCGCCCTCGCCTTCAGCCGTAACGGAGTAATGAGTAACCGCCCGCCGGCCTCCCGGGGCGACGGCCATCATCGTCCGACGGGTTGGGTGCCGGGCTATAGGGGCCTCGACCGTTCCCGATGCCGCCGGCATGGACCCCCTCACGAGGGCGACGTACTCGCGCGTGATGCGGCGCGCCTTTAGCTCCCCCGACAGGAACGCTTGAGCGTCGTCATCTTTCGCGACGAGGAGCAGCCCGGAGGTGTCCTTATCCAGCCGATGCACGATGCCCGGACGCGCCGGATCGATCGAGCCCAGCGGGATGCCGAGCCCGAGCAGAGCATTGACGAGCGTCCCCGTCGCGTGCCCACCCGCCGGGTGCACGACCAAGCCGGGCGGCTTGGAGACGACGAGGACGCGGTCGTCGGAGTACCGGATCTCGATGGGGATGTCCTCGCCCTGAGGCGCATCGGGGGAAGGTGCCTCGACGTCGCCCTCGACGACATTGCGGGCTTCGAGGCGATGGCTCGGCTTCGCGGCATGTCCGTCCACCGTGAGGGCGCCGGAGCGGAGCGCCCGCTGCACTACCGCGCGAGCGACCCCGGTCCGTCCTGCCACGACGGCGTCCAGCCTCAGGCCCACCTCGTCTTCGGTCGGCTCGAAGCGCATCTAAGGGGGCTCCTCTTCCGGAGCTCCGCGCTCGTTCCGCTCGCGGCGATCACGCCGATAAGAGTCGATCAACAACAGCGTGACGCCACAGACGATCGCGCTGTCGGCGACATTGAAGATTGGCCACCAGTGAAGGTCGATGAAGTCGACAACCATGCCGTCGGTCGAACGGAAGAGCCGATCCGTCGCATTGCCCAAGCCGCCGCCCAGGATGAGCCCCAGGGGGATCGCCCACGATGGCGACGGGGCGGTCCACGCCCACCAAACGATCACAGCGGCGATCACGAGCGTAGCGGCGAGGAAGAAGCCGGGGGCGCCCGAGAGCACTCCGAACGCGCCGCCTGGATTGAACGAGAGACGCAGGCTCAGCCACGATCCGATATCGACGGGACCATCGGCGAGGCGCTCGAGCGCGAGATGCTTGGTGTACTGATCGAGGACGATGACCGCGCACGCGACGAGGGCGAGGCGGAGGTACAAAGGCCGGCGAGGGACAGCCGGCGCGTCCGAGTGAACCGCGCTAACGGACACGCTCCTCGCGGCGCTTGCAATCTAGGCACATCCCGGCATACGGGAGAGCCTTCAGGCGTGCTGCATCGATCGGCTGGCCGCAGCGCTCGCAGATACCGTAGGTGCCCTCCTCGATGCGCTCGAGTGCTCTGCTTATCTGCTCGACGATGTCGCGGATGTTGTTCTGGATCGAAAGGTCACGCTCGCGGTCGAACGTTGCGGTGCCCGCGTCGGCGAAGTCCTCATCGAGCCCGACCTCACCGGTCATGTCGGACTGCGTCCCGATGAATGAGTCCTCCTCGAGCTCTGCCTGCTGCTTCTGAAGGTCCTCTTTCTCTTTGGTGAGGCTCACCTTGATCGCCGCCAATGCTTTGGCGTCGAACTTGGCGGGGCGCGTCCTGCGCGCCGGGGCCTGGGTCGCGCCGCTGCCGCCGGGAGGTCGTGTCACTCGGTCGCGGGTCGCCTTCCGGGAGGAGCCCTTTACGGACGCTCCACCCGTTCGCTTGGCGGCCGTGCTCCTAGGCGCTGCGGCTCGGGGCGCCGTCTTCTTGGCGGTGGGCTCCTTGGCGGTGGGCTTCTTGGCGGTGGTCTTGGCTGCGGTCTTCTTCGCCGTGGGCTTCTTGGCGGTGGTCTTCTTCGCCGCAGCTGCCTTCTTGGCCGGCGGTTTCTTGGCGGCAGACTTCGGAGCGGCCTTCTCGGGGGCCTTCTTGGCGGCCGGCTTCGCCGTAGCGGTCTTAGCGGCCGCCGGCTTGCGCGTCGTTGTGGAGGTCTTGGCAGGGGCTGGACGCGCCGGTGCGGCGACGGGCTTCTTGGCCGCGGCGCGCGCCGGCTCCGCGGTCGTGGACGCGGCTTTGGGCTTCTTGCCGCCCACCTTCTGAGCGAGCGATTTGGCGGCCGACCGAAGCTTCCCGGCCTTCCCTGTTGCCTTCTTAGGGGGGGTCATGGGCGCGGGACGATAGCACGCTCTAATCCCTTCGGGGAACGAACCAAAGGGTCGCTCCCCTGCGCCGCCAGCGCGGGGCGCTGGCTCTGCGACGCGCTCGTCAATGGGACTGCCATTTCCGCACCCGGCGGAGCCGCGACGACCGCTCGTGGGGCTATCTTTGCGCCATGGTCGAACCCCTGTACCAGCCGGTCAACCCTCATGTGGTGTGGCCGGACATGGAGTCATCCCTGATCACGCGCTGGGAGGAGCGCAACGTCTTCAGGCGCTCCCTAGAGGCTCGTTCCGGCGCGCCCGAGTGGGTGTTCTACGAGGGACCGCCCACGGCCAACAACAAGCCCGGCGTCCACCACGCCGAGGCCCGGACCTTCAAGGACCTCTTCTGCCGATTCCACACGATGCGGGGTCGCTACGTCCACCGCAAGGCAGGCTGGGACTGCCATGGGCTCCCGGTCGAGATCGAGGTCGAGAAGCAGCTCGGCATCACCCAGAAGCGCGACATCGAGGAGAAGATCGGCATCGAGGAGTTCGTCCGGCTGTGCCGCGAATCCGTGAACGTCTATGTCGACGACTGGGAGCGGTTCACCGCTCGCATCGGCTTCTGGCTCGACCTCGACGACGCGTACTGGACGATGAACCCCGAATACGTCGAGTCGGTGTGGTGGATCCTCAAGCAGATCTGGGACAAAGGCCTACTCGAGGAGGACTTCAAGGTCGTCCCCTATTGCCCGCGCTGTGAGACGTCCCTCTCGTCGCACGAGCAACATCAGCCCGGCGCGTACCAGACCGTTTCGGACCCGTCGGTGTACGTCCGCTTCCCGCTGCTCGCCGATGAGTGGGCCGACACCTCGCTCCTGGTGTGGACCACGACGCCGTGGACGCTGTTGTCCAACCTCGCGGCTGCGGCCGGCCCCGGGCTCACTTATGCAGTGGTCGCCGACCCGGCGGCGGAAGGGAGACGCCTGATCCTGGCCGCCGATCGTGTCGAGGCCGTGCTCGGAGAGGGCCTCACGATCACTCGCACCATCGCGGGAAGCGAGCTCCTGGGGCTCGAGTACCAGCCGCCTTTCTCATTCGTCTCGCTGGGTGACATCCCGCACATAGTGAGGGCGGGCGACTTTGTAACGACCGAAGATGGTTCGGGACTGGTCCACCTTGCGCCGTACGGTGAAGAAGACGTCGCGGTCGCCAAGCGCGATGGCATCCCAGTCTTGGGGATGATCGATCCGTCGGGGCGCGTGGTCGCCGATGGGGGCAAGTTCGCGGGGCTATGGATCAAAGACGCCGATCCGCAGATAGTCGACGACCTCGAGGACCGAGGGTTGTTGTTCCGCTCTGAGCTCTACGAGCACGCGTACCCCCACTGCTGGCGGTGCAAGACGCCGCTCCTGTACTACCCGCGCAAGGACTGGTACATCAGGACGTCGCGCGTCCGCGACGAGCTTCAGGCGTCTAACGAAGCGACCAACTGGCAGCCCCCGACGATCAAGTACGGGAGATTCGGCGACTGGCTGGCGAACAACGTTGACTGGTCGCTGTCGCGCGACCGTTACTGGGGCACGCCGCTACCTATCTGGCGCTGCGAGGCCGGACACGCGACCTGCGTAGGGTCGTTCGCGGAGCTCTCTGAGCTCACCGGTGTGGACATGAGCGGCCTCGATCCCCATCGTCCGTTCGTCGACGAGATCAAGTTCGGCTGTCCGGATTGCGGCGCGCCCGCGACCCGTGTCACTCAGGTGATCGACGCGTGGTTCGACTCCGGCGCGATGCCGATCGCCCAGTACCACTATCCCTTCGAGAACGAAGCCGACTTCGAGAAGCGCTGGCCGGCAGACTTCATCTCAGAAGCGATCGACCAGACGCGCGGCTGGTTCTACTCCCTACTGGCGATCGCAACCCTCGTGCAAGGCTCCAACAGCTTCAGGAACGTCGTCTGCCTCGGGCACATCGTCGACGGCGAGGGCCGCAAGATGTCCAAGTCGTTGGGCAATGTGCTCGATCCCTGGACCGTTCTCGACAAGCAAGGCGCCGACGCGCTGAGGTGGTACCTCCTCACCGGGGGCGCGCCATGGTCGGCGCGCCGTCTCTCGCCGGAGATCGTCGAAGAGTCGCTCCGCAAGTACCTCCTCACGCTGTGGAACACCTATTCGTTCTGGGTCACGTACGCGTCGCTCGAGGGCTTCGACCCAAGCTCGGTCGATATCCCGGCAACGGACCGCTCCGAGATGGACCGCTGGATCCTCGCGGAGCTCGACGACACGGTTCGCATCGCGACCGACGCGCTCGAGGGGTTCGACGCCACGACCGGTGGACGGCGCATCGACCGCTTCGTCGACGACCTCTCGAACTGGTACGTGCGCCGCAACCGGCGTCGTTTCTGGCGCTCGGGTGAGGACGCCGATACACAGGCCGCGTTCCTCACGCTGTGGGAATGCCTTACGACCGTCGCGCTTCTCACGGCGCCCTACACGCCTTTCATCGCGGACGAGATCTACACGAACCTGACGGGCGGAACCGTCCACTCAGACGACGGTATCGATTCCGTTCATCTCGCCGACTGGCCCGAGTCCTCTGACCTCCGCTCCGATCCGGTGCTCACGCGCAGGATGCAACTCGCGCGCAAGCTCGTTGTGCTCGGACGCGCTGCACGCACCGAAGCAAAGGTGCGCGTCCGCCAGCCCCTGGCGCGAGCCCTCATCGTGGTGCCTTCGGCAGATGCCGGCGACCTCGAAGGGATGGAGTCGACCATCGCGGACGAGCTGAACGTCAAGAAGATCGAACTCGCGACCGGCATCGGAGACCTCGTGACCTACTCCCTGAAGCCGAACTTCAAGGCCTTGGGACCTCGCTTCGGGGCGCGGGTCAAGGAGGTCGCTGCGGCGCTGGCCTCGGCGGATGCCCAAGAGATCGTGGCTGCGCTCGAACGCGACGGAGAGACCGTCGTGGATGTCGGAGGCGAGGGTCACACCCTCACGACCGACGAGTTGGATGTCCGCGTCGAAGGCAGGCCAGGACTTGCCCTGGGACAGGACGGTCCCTACGGCGTAGCCCTCGATCTGGAACTGACGGAGGCACTCATCGCCGAGGGCAACGCGCGCGAGGTGGTGCGCGCCGTCCAAGAGCTCCGCAAGAACAGCGGGCTGGCGGTCGAGGATCGCATCGAGTTGTGGCTCGATGCGCCAGGTGATGTCTTGGACTCGCTCCAGCCCCATCTCGATTTCATCGCAGCAGAGGTGCTCGCCACGACAACCGAGGTGCGACAAAGTCCGTCGTCGGACGCGGCCACCGCCCAGGTGGAAGTAGAAGGCGGAACCGTCAAGGTTGCCCTCCGGCGCGCCTGATCGGTGGACTGCCCTGCTTGCGGTCGCGCGAACACCCACGACGCGCGCTTCTGCTCGGGATGCGGAACTGACTTAGCCGCTTCCGGTCGCCGCAAGGAGCGGAAGTTCGCGACGGCATTGTTTGCCGACCTCGTGGGCTCGACGACCCTCGCCGAGAGGGAAGATCCCGAGGTCGTCCAAACCGCCATCGGGGGCGTCTTCGACCGGCTCGCCAAAGTGATCGACGGCTACGGAGGACTTCTCGAGAAATACATGGGCGACGCGATCCTGGCCGTCTTCGGCGTACCGGTCGCGCACGAAGATGACTCCGAGCGCGCGATACGGGCAGCTCTCGACATGCAGGCCGTCCTTTCGGAGATGAACCGCGTGGCAGGGGCCGCGAACAGGCCACAGCTCGAGATGCGCATCGGCATCGAGTCGGGAGACATCCTGGTCGACGTAGAGCGAGCGGGCAGCACCCGCGACCGGATGCTCACCGGTGACGCGGTGAACACCGCCGCTCGTCTGCAGAGCTCGAGTGAGGTCGGGCGGGTGCTGGTGGGCCCGACCGCGTACGCCTCCACGAAGGGAACCATCGACTTCTCGGAGCCGATCACACTCGATCTCAAGGGCAAGGCAGAGCCTGTCCCCGCTTACACCGCGCTGCGGATCACGGCGCACCACGCGGGAGAGAGGGCTGCACTCGGAATCGAGTCGCGCATGATCGGACGCGACGCGGAGCTGAGCCTGCTCCAACAGACCCTTCATCGTGTGGAGAAGGAAGGACGCCCTGCGCTCGTGACGATTCTGGCGCCGGCAGGCAGCGGGAAGTCTCGGCTCGTACGGGAGCTGGGGCGCTATATGGATGATCTCGACAAGACCTTCTTCTGGCGCTCGGGACGATGCCTCCCGTACGGGTCGGCAGCCTATTCAGGCCTGGCGGACGCGATCCAGACGCAATGCGAGGTCCTCGATGACGACGCGGCCGATGTCGCCTCCTCCAAGGTCGAGCGCTCCGCGCAGGATCTGGTCCCCGATGACGAAGAGACCGCCGACGCGCTGAAGATCCTTCTCGGCTTGCATCCCGACAGGTCCATGGGCAGAGAAAAGCTCTTCGATCTCTGCCGTCGATACCTCGAAGGACTCGCGGCGCGCTATCCGTTGGTCTTGGTGCTCGAAGACATCCACTGGGCCGATGAGGGTCTCCTCGACTTCATCGGGTTCCTCGCCGATTGGGGTCAAGGCGGGATCATGATCGTCACACTCGCGCGCCCCGAGCTACTCGACAGGAGACCGGCTTGGGGTGGGGGCAAACGCAACTACGCCGCCATCTACCTCGATCCCCTGGATCCCAAGGAAAGCGACGAGATGCTCTCCGACCTCCTCGGAGGCGCGCTGCCGGATGAGGCTAAGGCGCTCATCGCGGAGAGAACCGAAGGCAACCCCCTGTTCACCGAAGAGATCGTGCGCATGTTCATCGACAGGGAGATCCTCCGCGGCTCCCATGAGAGCGGGTGGGTGCTGGCGACAACCATCGAGAACATCGACATCCCCCGCTCGATCCAGGCACTCATCGCGGCCCGGATCGACGGGCTCCCGGGCGACGAGAAATCGCTCCTCCAGGATGCAGCGGTCGTCGGACGCATATTTTGGTCGGGAGTCGTGTCGCAGCTCGCAGAGCAGGACATCACCGAGACGCGCGACCAACTCGCCCGGCTGAGGCTCAAAGAGCTCATCACGCAGCGCGCACCATCGTCGTTCTCGGATGAGGACGAGTTCGGCTTCCACCATGCTCTGATCCGCGACGTCGCGTATGAGTCGCTGCCCAAGAAGCTCCGGGCCGACAAGCACATCGAGGTCGCCGCGTGGGCGGAGTCCGGGCGCTCGTCGGATCGCGATGACGTGGTGGAGTTGATCGCGACCCATCTCGACAGGGCTGTGAGTTACATGGTCGAGATGGGAGCAGCCGAGGACGAGGTCAAAGATCTCCAAGACAGGACCTATCGGTGGGTCGTCAGGGCCGCAGAAGCGGCTAGACGTCTGTGGCAGGTTCAGCGAGCGCTCGACTGGTATCGAGGCGCCCTCGATGTCGGCGAGCAGCTCGGGCGGAGCACGTCCGAGCTCGCGGTGTTGTTCGAGTCATACGCGAATCTCTCGTTCGGTGTGCTCCCCCACGAGGTAGTCCTGCAGGCCTTTCAGCGCGCGCTCGAAGGCTACGAGGGAAGAGAGACCGACGTTGGACGGGTACAGGCCGCTCGCTCCCGAGCCCTGTTCGAGACGGGGCAAGAGGTTGAGGCGATCGCCCTGGCGGAGGAAGCGGTGGCTTTGCTGCGTGAGAAGGAAGACACCCGCTCTTTAGCTCAGGCCCTCATCAGTCTGGCTCGGCTCAAGATCAATTACGGGGTCGCCCATGCGATCGAGAGTGCGAGCGTGGTTGAACCTCTGGCCGCCGAAGCCGCGGCCCTCGCATCCCAGGTCGGGGACACAGGCACGGAGTGCTCCGCCTTGAAGACCCGAGGGCAAGCGCTGAGTGCGATGGGGAAACCTGAGGAGGGCCTCGAGCTGGCGAAGCTTTCCTTTCAAAAAGCAACAGAGACCGGGGACCTGTTGCAGCTACTCGACGCGGCGATAGGGATGGGCTATCTACTCAGCCACCCCGGTGACGCCGATGGGGCAGGCCAGCGGATCTTGGAGGAGGCACTCGAGCTGGCCCGTCGGCACGGGCAGGGGAGGGACCAAGTGGTCCTTGCCATGCTTCTCATGGAGGTGCATTTCCGCCAGGGCCGTTTCGAGGATGCCGAGGCTGTGGTCGCCCAGGCGGCCCGGGAAGCTCCCCACACGTGGAGCGTGCGGCCTGCTGACCTAGAGGTGGATCTCGCGCGCCTCGACGCCTATCGAGGGGACCTCGAAACGGGACACCTTCGTATCCAGAAGGCACTGTCCGATCCATCCATCGACTCATACACCCAACGCGCGATCCGATTGGTAGGGGCGGTCCTGGCCCACCTCGAAGGTGACGACGACGCGGCGCTCGTGCTGCTGCGTGAAGGTACGGCTGAAGCAACCCGCGACTTGATAGGCAGTTATCCCCAAGTCATCCCGTTGGCGGTGGAGTTGAGCGTGGCGTGTGGAGAAAGGGAGGAAGCACGAGCTTTCCGGAACCTCCTCGATGAACCCGGCCCGTTGCCCGAAGCCTTTCGAAGGTGGTGTGACGGCCTCCTTGCCCTCGATCTACTCGAGGCAAGCAAGCTGTTGACCGAGGCCGCTGCGCTTTTTGAAGGTCTGCGTGTTCCCCTCTTCCGAGCGGAGTGCCTGGTCGACCTAGCGCGCGTGAACAAGGAAGCGGGTCTGAACTACGAAGAGCCCCTACAGACCGCGATCGACTTCTTCGATTCCTGTGGGGCACCTCTCCTCCTCGCCGAAGCGATGCAGATCAAGGAGTAGCGACCGTAGTGTCGGGGGAATCGCGGCGTCCGGGGCGAATCACCCCGCTCATGAAGCTCCGCCGCGTTTTCGCCCTTGCCGCAGCGCTAGGGCTGGTAGCCGCCCTCTCGCCGAGCGGGCCCCCCTCACTGGCCGGGCCGACCACCGGAGGGCTCGCCAGCGACAACATCGAGCACATCGCCCATATCCCGTTGGCGCAGAACGGGGTCGGGGGACGGTTGATCGGCAAGTACTTCTATCTGAACGATCAGAACAAGGTGATGATCTTCGACGTGAGCGATCCGTTGAACCCACAGCTCACCGGCTTCGTCCCGATGCCGCAGGAATGGCAGTTCTCGCGCGAAGACCTCGACGGCAACGGCAAGATCCTCGTCGTGCCGAACACAGCGAGCGGGATCAACGACGGGACACCACCAGACGGCAGTCCGACCAACGCGGTTTATGTCATCGACGTCGAAGACAAGACCAACCCTCAGATCGTTGCGAAAGTCGGAGGCGCGGGACAGCACACGACGTCGTGCATCCTCGATTGCAAGTGGGCGTACGGCTCCGAGGGCAACATCATCGACCTGCGCGACCCGAACGCGCCCGAGTTGCGAGAGGAGCAATGGGGCGACGACTTGATCGCCCAGTCGGGTCACGACGTCGAGGAGGTGCGCAACGGGATCGTTGTCACCGCCACGCAGCCGCTCCAGATGCTCGACGTGCGCAAGGACCCGTTGCACCCCAAGCTCCTCGCCGCTGGTGAGAACGAGGACCGGCGCTTCATCCATAGCATCCGGTGGCCGCGCGCCGGCAAGGACAAGATCATGCTCGTCGGCGGCGAGACGACGTTCAACGGGCGCTGCAGCCCGACCTCGGGCGCGTTCATGACGTGGGACGCGAGCAATTGGCGCTCAACCCACACGTTCACGATGATCGACGAGTACCGCGTCGAGAACGGCACGTGGACCGATGGGCGTCCCGCCGCACAGCGCAACTGCACCGCACACTGGTTCGAGGAGCACCCCGACTTCCGCAACGGTGGGTTCGTCGCCGCGGCCTTCTACGACCACGGCACACGCTTCTTCGAGGTCAGTCGCGCCGGGAAGATCGAAGAGGCCGGCTATTTCATGGCATACGCGGGACAGGTCAGCGCCGCCTACTGGATCACCGACGAGATCGTCTACGCGGTCGATTACAACCGCGGACTCGACATCCTCCGGTTCAGCCCCCCCTGACGGGTGTGAGGCGGAACATCCGGATCTTGCGCTCGCGCGCCCAACCTCGGTACGAACGGTAGTTCTGCGACATCTGCTCGAAGCGGCGGTAGAGCGTCTCCCACTCCTCTTCCTCGACCGGTCGCGCCTCAACCTGGGACGTCTGTCCCTCGACAACGATCGATGCGCGCGGATGGGCGAGCAGGTTGGCGGTCCACGAAGGATGGTGCTCCTGGCCCCAGTTGCTGCCCACCACCACGAGGTCCGCTCCGTCCTTCAGATAGCACAAGGGCTGCGCCCGCGGCTGCCCGGTTTTGCGTCCGGTCGTCGTCAGGATAAGCGTCGGGACAGCGTGGTTCGTGAAGACCCGGCGTCCCTTGGTGACCTTGAACGTGAGGCGATCGAGGGCGGGCAGCAGCAGCTTGAACATCGCGGCGCCGGCGCGCGTTGCCGCGAACCGCGCTACCAGTCGCGTATAAGCGCTCACTCAGCCCCCGACGGTCAGGGCTTGCAGATGCCGCACGCTGCGTAACCACGCCGGCGAGCAGAGGCTTTGGACATCCGCTCGGCGCCTTTGGCGGTTGCGAAACGGCAATCTCGGCGATGGAACCGTTTGCGATCGGGAACCGCGATGACGTCGTCGGATGCCGCGACGGCTGCCGTGTCGGCCGGTCCCTTCGAGGCTCGCGAGGATGTCGTCGCGGCGGCTCCACCGACCGTCGCCGCAGACTTGCGTGTCGCGGTCTTCTTGGCGCGCCCCGCTGGCTTCTTCTTCGTCACCGCAACGGCAGCCGCGGGGGCGATCGTCTCCTCCGGGGCCTCTTCTGCCACGGCGACGGGCGGCGCAGGCTGTGCGGGACGACGCTCGCCGCGCGCCCACGACGAGGTCTCCCCCGCCGGCCGCGTGGTCTTTCCAGCCGCCGCCGAGCGCATGCCCTTCGCAGTTGTGGTCGGACCGACGCGATCCACCACCACCGGACGCCGCTGTCGCCGGCGGTCCTTGAACCACGCGATCGAGACGAGAAGGAACGCAAGGACGCTCGCGCCGATCGACGTGAATATCAGGGGCTCGTTGGCGCTCGACCACCCGATCGCGAGAACGACCGCGTCGGCGATAACGAGCACGACGGCACCGATGATGAGCAGATTCACGGTCTAGTCCTCGGCACGCCCGAAGAGGCCTCGACGCCGGCGCTTCCAGCGCTCGGCTCCCTGGCGCTCGTCGGCTTCCGGAGCCGCGGAGTCGCGCGGCTTAGCGCCTTCGGGGCGCGACAACCCGCCGTGCGCGATGTTGCGGAGAGCGGTGGAGGCCTCGTCATCATCATCGTCGTCATCGGTGTGCGTGAGGGTTGCATATATAGACGGGATGCGGGGCGGCTCTTGCTTCTCTTTGGAGGGCGTTGCTTGGTGACGAGGAGGGCCCTCGTCGCGAGCGGGGGTGTCCTTCGTCGAAGCTCGCTCGGGGTCACGCACGATGGGCGCTGGCCCGGTCGCCGAGGCGGTCGCAGCATGCTTGGCCACCCCCGGCGCCGTATCCCCGGAGGTCGATGCACTCTCAGGCGCTCGTGAGGGTTCGGGCGCCTTTGCCTTTGCCGCGGCCGGTGCCGGTGCCGGTGCCGGCGATGGGGTCGGTGCGGCGCTACGGCTCGGCGCCACCGCGGGGCGGTCCCCCGGAGGGGCTGCCACGACCGGCGAAGCCTGCGGACGCGCTCCCGGCGTGGGCCTCGGCCCACTTGGTGCCACCGGATGCACGGCACCGCCCTTGAACCCGCTCACGGGCGGGGCGTCTTCCTCGGTGAGGAGATTCAGCGCTTTGACCTGCTGATCGACGAACGAGCGCACCCGCATCTTCAGCTGGCTCTCGAAATCTTTGAGGCGCGCGATACCGCGGTCTAGGACCTCCTTCTCGGCGTTGCGCTGCCGCTCGATCTCGTCGAAGCGGTCCTGCTGCTCCTTGAACATCACCTTGAAACGCTCCATCTGATCGCGCTCGTGCGCGGCGAGGCGCTCCATGGTCTTTGTCTCGAGATCGGCGAGACGTTCCGTAGTCGCCTTTTCGTCCGCCGCGAGGCGTTCGGTGGTCGTTTTAACGTCCTCAGCGAGGCGTTCGGTGGTCGTCTTCTCTGCTGCTGCGAGACGATCCGTCTGTTCCTTCTCGAGCGCCGCCAGGTGGGCACGCGTCTCGCGGTCGAGCTTGGCGAGGCGCTCTGTCTGCTCTTGCTCGGCCGCCTCGAGACGCTGGCGCGCCTCTTCGTTGTTGGTCTTGGTGCGTCTTTCAGCCTGGGCGATGAGCTCGTCGGCCTTGGCCTTCGCGGTCGCGATCGCTTCCTCCGCCGCCTTTTGGGCTGTGACCAGGGTCTGTTTGAGCATCTCCTCGGTGTGATTGCTGCTGACAACCTGGTCCTCGAGATCGCGGACCCGATCCCGCAGAGCACGCGCCTCGGTGGTGATCGCGTCGAGTGCCTCGGCGACGCGATCGAGGAACTCATCGACCTCCTGCTGGTTGTAGCCACGCCAGGCGTCGTGGAAGACCTGGTCTTGAACGTCTTTGGAGGTCAGAGTCATGTGGGTCAGTATCGCATCACGAGCGCGCGGAAGGCCTCATTTAGCACAGCGAACCACGGGCTATCCCGAGGGCAATGAAGATCACGAACGGTGAGAAGTCCAAGCCGCCCACGGGCGGGATGTAGCGCCTTAGGAAAGCCAGGATGGGCTCGGTCAGGTTGTAGAGGACATCGACGACCGGCATGAGCTGGGATGGGGGGCGCCAGCCGAACGCCTGCGCGAACGACACGATGATCCGGGCGAGCAGGATGAAGTAGTACGCGAGGAGAGCGAGGCACAGCAGTTCGATGACCACCGGTCAGCAGCTCAGACCTGGTTGAAGAAGCCGCGCTCCTCGAGGAAGCGCCGGCGCTCCTCCGCAGAGACCTCGACGCCGGCAGGGGTCAGCAGGAAGACCTTCTCGGCGACCGGCTGCATCGAGCCGCCCAGGCCGTAGGCAAGGCCGCTCGCGAAGTCCACCAGGCGGCGAGCCAGGTCGGTGTCTGCGGCCTGGATGTTCATGAGTACCGAGAAGCCCTCCCGGAATTTGTCACCCACCTCCTGGACGTCGTTGAACGCCCGCGGCAGAACCAGGTGAAAACGCGCCGAGGGTCCCTGTGACGGGATAGCTCGGACGACGGCATCCCGCCGGGGACCTCCCGCCGCTCCGCGCCCGTCCGAGGACCGGCGAGGCGCCTCAGCGGGCTCGCCATCGTCCTCGTAGCCGTAGTCCTCGAGCTCGTCATCTTCGACAAGACCCAGGTAAACCAGGGTCTTCCTCCACACGCCCGCCATGCGCTAGAGGATATCCCGCAGGAGGTCACGGGGGCCGGACCTTTCAATTGCCGGCGGAATAACGATGCCTTGCGGCATCGCCGCCTCGGGGGGACGCTCCGACAAGCCGTCGCTACCCCCCCGGACCCCCCCGATTGCCGAATAGAGCTCGTCCGACCCTGACGAGGGTTGCCCCCTCGGCGATGGCGACCTCGAGATCGTCGCTCATGCCCATCGACAGCTCGGTGGCATCCGGGAGGACGGCCGTGAGGCGCGACCCCAGGCCCGCGAGCTCGGCGAAGTAGGGGCGGGCCGCATCAGGTCCGCCCCCGCCTGGGGGGATCGTCATCAACCCCCGAACCCGGAGTCCCTCGAGGGTGTCGATCTCCGCGGCGAAGGCCACGGCGCGCTCGGGTTCGATGCCCCCCTTGCTGGCCTCGCGGCCGACGTTGACCTGGACGAGGACCTCGGCCACGGCACCGGCGCGCTGGGCCCGAACGGCGATCGCCTCGGCAACACCGAACCGGTCAACGGAATGGATCAGCTCGGCGCGTCCGACCACATCTCTCACTTTGTTGGTTTGGAGCTGCCCGATGAAGTGCCAGGTGGGGCCGTCGGGCGCGGCACCGAGCACGAGCGCTTTCTCCTTCAACTCTTGGGCGCGGTTCTCCCCAAACAGGGTGAGGCCGCAAGCCATCGCGGCGCGAACGACGTCCACCGTGAAGCTTTTGGATACGGCGACGAGTCGTACCGACCCCGCCGGCCGCCCCGCGGCGTTCTCAGCCCCGGCCATGCGATCGACGACGCTCGCGATCCTCGCCCTGATGCTCGCCTCGTCAGCCGCCATCGAGGAACCCGGCGAACGCGCCCTGACGCCCCGTGACGCCGTCTCGGCGGTATGAGAAATAGCCGTCGTCGCACGAGGTACAGATCCCTGCACGAGCGATGTCGGGGACCCCGGACCGGCGCAGGACGACCGCCACCGCGGCCGAGGGAGAGAGGCGGTCGTCGCCGTGCACGGGGAGCGCCCGAGCCCTGAACGCATCTATCACCTCGGGACCGACCTCGTAGCAGCATGCCTCTATCGACGGCCCGATCCACGCCGACCGCGGCGCCCCCACCTCCGCAACGGCAGCCTCGATGACGCCGGCGACGAGTCCACGCCAGCCCGCGTGGATGGCGGCCATTCCGGCAACGCCCTCGACCACCACGGGCACACAATCGGCCGTGAGGACCGCCCCCCATACGCCCTGCGCGCGCACGATCACCGCATCGGCCTCACGCGCGGGAAGGGCGTCCCCGCTCTCCGCCTCGACCACGCCGCAACCATGGACCTGGCGGAGATACGACACCGTTCCAGGGCGGGCGCCGATCGCATCTGCGACTAGCTCACGGTTGGCCCCGACCAGTCCGGGATCGTCGCCGACAAGGTCTCCGAGGTTCAGAGACTCATAGGAGCCGCTGCTCTTGCCGCCACCACGCGATGTGAACGCGACAGCGCGGCCTCGGGCGCGTGCGCCCGGGTCCCACAACAAAGAGATGCCGCCGCGGGAGGTGACCTCAAGCCGCGGCGGCACTCGATGAACCCTCTGCGCCCTTCCCCTTGGACTACTCGTTGCGGAGGAACGACGGGATGTCGAGGTCCTCCTCGGCATCGAACACGAGACGCTCCCGCTCGGTCTCACCGACGAACGCCGGCTCCGAATCTTCGACCGATGGGATGGAGAAGATCTCCTCGTCGGGCTTGACCAGCTTCTCGGCCGCCATCGAACCCCAACGATCGAAACCGGCGGCGATCACGGTGACGCGGACCTCGTCGCCAAGCGTGTCGTCGATAACGGTTCCGAAGATGATGTTTGCGTCAGGGTGCGCGGCTCCGGAGATGATCTTCGCGGCTTCGGTCGCTTCATGCAGACCGAGGTCTGAGCCACCGGCGATGTTGAGAAGCACGCCGCGGGCACCGTCGATCGATGCCTCGAGCAACGGTGACGAGATCGCGACCCTGGCCGCCTCCATCGCTCGGTTCTCACCGCGAGCAGTGCCGACCCCCATGAGCGCGGAACCCGCATCGGTCATGACCGCTTTGACGTCGGCGAAGTCGAGGTTGATGAGACCCGGAGTCGTGATGAGCTCGGTGATGCCCTGAACACCTTGAAGGAGAACCTCGTCGGCCATTCGAAATGCCTCGAGCACCGACGTCGTCGCGTCACCTACATCGAGGAGACGGTCGTTCGGTATGACGATGAGGGTGTCGACCTTGTCCTTCAGCTGCGCGATGCCTTGCTCGGCTTTCGCGGCCCGCTGGCGTCCCTCGAACGTGAACGGACGGGTGACGACACCGATCGTGAGAGCACCCAGCATCTTGGCGATCTCGGCGACGATGGGCGCGCCACCTGTGCCGGTGCCCCCGCCTTTGCCGGCGGTGATGAACACCATGTCCGCGCCTTTGAGGACCTCTTCGATCTCGTCGCGGTGCTCCTCCGCGGCTTGCCGGCCGATCTCGGGGTTGGCACCGGCGCCGAGGCCGCGCGTGAGCTCTCGGCCGATGTCGAGCTTGACGTCCGCGTCCGACATCAGGAGGGCTTGGGCGTCGGTGTTGACCGCGATGAACTCGACCCCCCTGAGGCCAACCTCGATCATGCGGTTGACGGCATTGACACCGCCGCCGCCGATGCCGACCACCTTGATCTGGGCCAGATAATTCTGAGGTCCTGTTGCCATCACGCACCCTCCTTATGCGATCGTCTCGGCGATCGCATCACCTATTTACCCTAGACTCTGACTAGAGGGTTGAAGCAAGAGACTCGTCGGGAGGCTCTTTTCCCTGGTCAGAGGGGGTATCGACCCGGCTCACGTTCAACTTGAGCCTTATGGTTATGTCAACCTGTACGAATGGTTGAGGAATATAGTCCTCTACCTAGAGCACGTCAAGAGCCCACTCCCTCGCGCGCGCGTCTGACGTCGCGAACTGAGGGTTCTCTACTGACCCGTGGAGGTGGGGGACGGTGAGGCAGTTGGCGTCGGGGACGGCGCGACTCCCTCGCTCGACACCGCCGGGCTCGAAGGAACGCGCACGTCGATGTATGCCGGCGCGTCCTCCCCCGTTCCGATGCGCTCCCTAAGCGCGAGCAGCACTCGGTTCTTGGCAGCCAGGTCTTCGGCCGCCCCATACCGGACCTGGGTGCCGTCGACGAGGACGATGGTGATCCTCTCTCGGGTCGGGGCGAAGATCGCGCGTACCTCATGCTCCAAGGCCTTCGGCAACGACCGCCAGACCCGCAGCGCATCGACGGCGATCGGATCGTCCAACGTGTCACCCGGCGCGGGTGGTCGGGTATCGAAGCCCCCGAGGACGGGGAGCTCGTCCGCGACCATGCCGCGCTGAAGTACGCGCCCGCCATCATCGATCGTCCATGAGCCCGCGTCGAGGGTGAGGACGAGGGCCGGCTTGCGCTCGACAACCTTGACGCGCACGGTCCCCGGGAGGATGCGAGCGACATCGGCCGCGAGGACCCATGGCAGCTCCTCGGTCGCTGCCGCGACATCGGCAGTCGAGACGACGAGGATGTTGGTGGACGGCCCGAGTCGTGCAGCGCGCGCGATGTCGTCTGACGTCGTATGCCTTGCCCCCACCACACGCACGGTCCGGACCCGAAGCAGCGGAGACCAGGCGACCGCCCAGGCGGCCGCGGCCAGCGCGGCAACGCAGGCGATGGCGATCAACGCACGCCTGCGGCGAGCCTTCGCGATCGCGATACGACGATCCTGCAGGCGCGGGTCTATCCGGCGGGGGCCCTCCATAGATCGAGTTTGTTACTCGAACGAGCCGATGAAGCGGATTTCTGGGTCGAGGTCGATCCCGCTGGCCTCCCGGACGCGCACCCTCACATCAGCGATGAGATCGTGCACGTCCTGGGCCGTCGCTCCCGGATGGGCAATGAAGAAGTTCGCGTGCATCTGGGAGACCTCTGCCCCGCCGACCCGGTGCCCCTTAAGCCCGGCCCCTTCCACGAGACGACCGGCGCTGTCGCCCGGCGGGTTCTTGAAGATGCTTCCTGCATTCTGGACGGCTCCCGGCTGCGTCTCGGCTCGGTGCCGCCGGAATGCGGCCATCCGGGCGCGGATCGCCGTGGGGTCGTCCGCCTCGAGCTCGAAGATCGCCTCGACCACGATGTCGGATGGACGGAGGTTCGAATGCCGGTAGGTCAGCCCCAGGCGCTCCGCCGGCCGCTCCTCGAGGACGAGCGATGAGAGGTCGAACAGGAGCGCCGATGCAAGGTGGTCCGAGACCTGCCCCCCATGCGCGCCGGCGTTCATCTTCACCGCGCCCCCGACTGCGCCGGGGATGGCCACGCTGAACTCCAGGCCTGCGAGGCCGCGTCGTGCCGCCCAGTTGGCCAGCACAGGCAGCGGCGTCGCCGACCCCGCACGCAGCCCAGAGGCCCCCACCTCCTTCGTGAACGCGAACGCATCTCCGAGTCGCACGGCGACGCCGGGCCAGCCCTCGTCCGAGATCAAGAGGTTCGAGCCCCGGCCGAGGGCCATCACCGGAACCCCGTCCCCCTCGGCACGTAGCACCTCGCCTAGGGCGCGCAGGTCGTCTGCGGTGGCAGGCTCGATGTAGACGGCGGCGGGTCCCCCCAGCCGGTATGTGGTGAAGCCAGCAAGGGGTTGGTCCGTTTCGACACGCCCGTCGATGCGTTCGTCGAGAGCCCGTGCGAGCGCCGCGAGGTCCGTCACAGTTCGAGCGCTTCGATCAGCTCCTCGCCGATCGAGGTTATGTCCCCCGCCCCCATCGTCAGCACGGTGTCGCCGGGGCGGCTCGACGACGAAAGGAACGAGAGGAGCTCATCCCGACGCGGCATGTACGCGACGGGACGTCCTGGGAGGGCGGTGCAGACCGCGTCCGCGATCAGCTTGCCCGTGACACCGGGAAGCGGTTCTTCGCCGGCTCCATAGACATCGGTGATGACGACCCTGTCGGCATCCGCGAACGCGTGGCCGAACTCGCGCCACAACGCGAGGGTGCGGGTGAAACGATGGGGCTGGAACACCGCGACCACGCGACCGGGTCCGGTGTTGCGGGCTGCGTTCAGGGTCGCCCGCACCTCGGTGGGATGGTGCGCATAGTCGTCGATGATCGTGACCCCACCGGCGGTGCCTTTCAGGTGGTACCTCCGCTCGACGCCGCGGAACGAACTGAGCCCGGACGCGATGATCCCGACCTCGAGCCCGAGGCAGCGTGCGGCCCCAGCAGCGCTCAGCGCGTTCTGCACGTTGTGATGTCCGGGAACGCGGAGCGCTACGGGTGCCGCTCCGGACGGCATCGCTAACGTGAACCTCATCCCGCCGGAGTCGGCCACGATCCCTTCCGCGCTGATTCCGGCATCATCTCCCCCGGCCTCGGCCCCCGTGATGACGGTTTCAACCCCCCGCGGAGCATCAGGGAGCAAAACGTGGGCCTGCGTCGAGATCACCGCAGTTCCCCCGGTCCTCACCGATCCAAGGAACGAGACGAAGGCGGCGGTCAATGACTCCATCGACCCCCAGTGGTCAACGTGGTCCATCTCCACGTTGGTTACGACCCCGACCCATGGGTCGAGCAGTAGGAACGACCCGTCGCTCTCGTCGGACTCTGCCACGATGATGTCGCTCGACCCGAGGCGTGCATTCGTTCCGGCCTCGTTAAGGCCACCGCCGACGAGGTATGTCGGATCGAGACCCGCATGCTTCAGGATCGAGACGATCATGGAGGTCGTCGTGGTCTTTCCGTGCGTGCCTGCCACTACGATCGATCGGGTCCCAACCAGCAGCGCCGCGAGCGCCTCACCCCGTGACATCAACGAGATGCCGGCGGCGCGCGCCGCCACGAGCTCCGGGTTCCGCTCGGGGATCGCCGAGGAGAAAACGACCGCGTCGGCGCCCTCCACGAGTGCTGCGTCGTGACCTTCGTGGAGTTGCGCCCCCATGGCCTCGAGCAGCGTCATCGGGCGTGACCATTTGAGGTCGGATCCCGTGACCGTCGCGCCGGTCTCGATCAGAACCTTGGCGATCGCGGACATCCCTGCCCCACCCACTCCAACGAAGTGGATACGCCTGGTGGGGCCTGTAAGGGGGACGCCCTCAGTCATCGCCAAGGGGGGCCGAGCGGACCACGAGATCGGCGAGCATCACGGCCGCGTCCGGACGAGCAAGGATCCGTGCCGCGGCACCGAGCGCGCCGAGGGTTTCCTTATTCATCAGTGCGTCGAGCTCCGTTTCGAGGCGCTCGGTGGTCAGCTCTCGGTCCGCGATCGTCCTCGCCGCGCCGGCGTCGGTCAGGACGGAGGCGTGGAGCTCTTGCTGTCGGTCGCGGTGGTGCGGATAGGGAACGATTATCGATCCCAACCCCACCGCGGTCAGCTCAGCGACCGTCGTGGCTCCTCCACGACACACCGCGATGTCGGCGACGGCATAGGCATCGGCCATGCCCTCAAGGTATTCGACGGGCCGATAGATCAGCTTGCGACCTCCGAGGGTGTCGCCATGCGCGCCGCCCGATCCATGGATGTGAACGATCTGGACGTCGCTTCGTCCAGCCCAGAGCGATCTCAGACCGATCGCCGCCTCATTTATCGTGCGCGCTCCGAGGCTTCCCCCGAAGAACAGAACCGTCTTGCGCCGCGCGCTGAGCCCCAGGCTCTTCAGCGCTCGGGGACGCAACGCATCACGATCGAAGCGCGCGATGGAAGCTGTCACCGGGTCCCCGGTCAAGACCCCTTTGTCACCCACCGCCTCGAGGGTGCGTTCCCACGAGACCGCCACGGATGCTGCGATCGGACGGCTGAGCCGATTTGCAAGACCGAGGACGATGTTCTGCTCGTGGATGACCAGAGGGATGCGGGCAGATCCGGCCCCGAGCGCGGCGGGGAGGCTGACATAACCACCCATCCCCAAGACCACGTCGATCGCGCGCTCTCGGATGATGTGGCGGGCGCGTGAGACCGCGACGGCAGCCTTCCCCGCGACACGCGGCAATGACGTCGGGCGCGACCTGTCGAGACCCTCGATGTCGATCAGCTCAATATCGAATCCGAAACGGCCGACGAGGTCGCGTTCCATCCCGCGCGTTCCACCCAGGAAAACCACGCTGTCGCCGCGCTCGTCCAGGACCTCGGCCACGGCTAGGGCGGGATTCACGTGCCCTCCGGTGCCCCCCGCGGCGACGAGGACGTTCATGACGCCGTCGTGGGCGCCTTGTTCCTCCGCTTGTGCGATGACGCCGCGATGTTCGTGAGGATGCCCATCGCGATGAGCGAGATCACGAGGGAGCTTCCGCCGAAAGAGACCAACGGAAGAGGAACTCCTGTTATCGGCAGTGATGCAGTGACTGCGCCGACGTTGACGATCGCCTGGACTGAGATCCATACGGTGATCCCCGATGCGAGGAGCATCCCGTATCGGTCGGGGGCCCGTCTCGCCGCGGTGACACCGATGAACGCGATCAGGGCGAACATGCCCCACACCATGAGGGTCCCGAGCAGTCCTGTTTCCTCTCCGAGGATGGCGTAGATGAAGTCCGTGTGGGCGTTAGGCACGTACGACCACTTCTGGCGACTTGCTCCGAGCCCCACGCCGAACCAGCCGCCCGACCCTAGAGCGATCAGCGATTGGATCGTTTGATATCCCGTGTCGAGAGGATCCGACCACGGATCGATGAACGCAAGTAGACGCTCGCGGCGGTAAGGCGCCGCGTATGCCGCTACCGCGGCCGTGGCGACCGCAAGACCCCCCATGGGAACGAGATGGCGCATCGGAGCTCCGGCGATGAACAGCATGGTCATGCCGATGCAGGCAAGCAGCAACGTGGTCCCGAGATCGGGCTGCATCATCACCAGCAACGTGAGCACACCGAGCGCCGGGATCATCGGAAGGAGCGTCCGGGGAAGGTCACCAAAGGTGCGGTCGTCGCGGCGAGCAAAGACATCCGCGGCGAACATCAGTAGCGAGAGCTTGGCGAGCTCGGACGGCTGGAACGACAACGCCCCGATCCGCAGCCACCGGGAGCTTCCGCCGACCATGACCCCGACGCCGGGGATGAGGACGGCGATCAACAACACGATCGTCACACCCATCAGGACGTAGCCGATGCCCCGTAGACGACGGTAGTCCCACCTCGAGAAAGTGATGTAGCCGACAAGCCCCAGCGCGGCCCACAGCAATTGCTTCTTGAAGAAAAGGAACGACGATCCATAGGTCGCGAACGATGACACCGAGCTCGCGGAGAGGATCATCACCAAGCCGAGGGTCAGCAAGACGCCGGTGGTCACGGCCAGCAGGGTGGCAGGGTTCCATGAACGGACTATCCGGCTCGACATCGTCCGGCGGTCCGACGAAGGCTCACGAGTCGTCGGGCGGTGAGACCCCGAGGTCGGGCGGGACGGGGGCCGCCGCCTTGCTCGCACCGACTCACTGCGCGTTCCCATCCCCACCCCCTCCCGGTCTCTTCTCGAGAACGAGCCCGACGCAGCGCGAGAAGTCCTCGCCGCGCGCGGCGTAGCTCGGATACATGTCCAGGCTCGCACACCCGGGGGCGAGTAAGACGGAACCTCCGGGAACGACGGCATCTGCGGCGCGCCTCACGGCCTCCTCCATCGATGCGCACAAGGAGACCGGCACAAGGCCCGAGAAGACCTCGGCGACCTCGTCGCGCGCTTCACCGATCGCAACTACGGCGCGCACGGGTGGAACCGTCCCCGCGAGAGCACTTAGGTCCATGCCCTTGCTACGGCCGCCGGCGATCAGTACGACATCGGTCATCCCCTTGACCGCGCTCAAGGTCGCGTGGGGATTCGTCGCCTTGGAGTCGTCGATGAAGCTGATGCCTCCAGCTTGCGCGACCAGCTCTAAGCGGTGCGGTAGCGCACGGAAAGACTTGACGGCGCGCGCGACGGCACGGGGATCGACGCCGTAGGCCAACGCCGCCGCGGCCGCGGCAAGCGTGTCTTCGAGGCCCGCCACACCACGCAGCGGGACATCCCCGGCCGAGATGAACGGCTCTCCTAGCCATTCCAGACGGTCATTGGCGATGCCTGCCCCGTCGGGAGGAGACGTCTTGGTGGAGAACGGGACGATCGTCGCAACCGCACTCTCACCAAGACGAGCGACGATGGGATCGTCGGCATTGAGGACCAGATAGTCGTCGGGCTTCTGGTTGTCGGCGATGCGCGCTTTTGCGGAGACGTAGGCGTCGAAATCCCCGTGCCAGTCGGTGTGATCCTCCGCAACGTTCAGGACCACCGCCACGCGTGGGTGGAAGGCGTCGATGTACGCCAATTGAAAGCTCGACACCTCGGTCGCGATCGCCGCGCCCGGGGGCATGCTCTGCACCGCGTCGATGAGCGGCAGTCCGATGTTGCCCGCCGCGACCGTCTTGATGCCCGCCTCCTCCAGGATCGCGGCGAGCAGCGTCGTCGTCGTCGTCTTGCCGTTCGTCCCAGTCACGGCCAGGAAGTCACAACGAGCGATACGGAACGCGAGCTCCACCTCGCTCCAGATAGGGATGGCCCGTTCGGTCAACGTCACCATCACCGGCGCCGAAGGAGGTATCCCTGGACTAACGATCGCGAGATCCGCGACCATCGAGTCGAAGTCGTGACCGCCGACCTCCACCGCGATACCGCGCTCTCTCAGTTCGGCCGCGCGTTCCTCGATCATCGAACCCGCGAAACCCTCGGTTACCGACACAGCCGCTCCGAGGTCGGCGAGTGCCCGGGCGGCCGAGTACCCACTAGCCCCAAGTCCCACGACGAGCACCTTCCTGCCGGCGAAATCCATCACCGAACTCCGCCCTTGGACAAGAAATCGGCGTAGAACAGCCCGAGCCCAAAGGCAACCGAAAGACCTGAGAGAACCCAGAACCTCACGATGACCGTGAACTCGGGCCAGCCCGCAAGCTCGAAATGATGATGGATCGGCGCCATGAGGAATATCCGGCGCCCCGTGCGCTTGAACACGGCGACCTGGAAGATGACCGACAGCGTCTCGACGACGTAAAGCCCGCCGACGATCATCAGCATCAGCTGCGTATTGAGGAGGATCGCGAGAACGGCCATCGCACCTCCCAACATCAGCGAGCCCGTATCGCCCATGAAGATCTTGGCCGGAGCAGTGTTCCACCACAGGAAACCGGCACACGCGCCGAACAAAGCCGAGGCGACGATCGCGAGCTCGAACGGATCCGAACCGGTATTGCCGATGTCGTAGAACGTCTGGTGCCTGAACTGCCAGAACGCGATCACTACGAATGCCGCTAGGACCTGTGCCGCAGACCCAACCGCGAGACCGTCCAGTCCGTCGGTCAGGTTCACGCCGTTCGAGGATGCAGCAACCATCAGGAACGTCCACAGGTAGAACACGACGCCGAGGTCAAGAGCGGTGGACCTGAAGAACGAGAGGTCCGTACCGATCCCGACGACCTCGACCGCGAGGACGCCGAACACCGCAGAGATCACAAGTTGCCCGATGAACTTCGCCCTCTTCTGAAGACCGAGCGAGCGCGCCTTGCGGATCTTGATGAAATCGTCAGCGAAGCCCAGCACGCCAAGAGCGAAGATGGTGCCCATCGCGAGCACACCGCTGTCGCGGAACGGAGCGAGCCCCCCGGTCCCGATGTGCCCGAGCAGATACCCGGCGACGGTCCCGATGAGGATGATCAAACCCCCCATCGTGGGCGTCCCTCGCTTCTCGAAATGCGCCTTAGGCCCCTCTTCGCGGATGAGCTGGCCCCACCCACGCCGGCGGAAGCTCTTGATGGCCAGCGGCGTGCCGAGCAGCGTCACGACGAGACCGACGAGTCCAGCCGCCATGATGTTGGTCACCGCGCCACGCTCCCGCTCTCGGTCGAGATCCTCTGGATCTCTTCGGCGGCGACGATGCGGTCGTCGAACGGGACCGTCTCCGTCGCGAACTGCTGCCCCATCTCATGGCCTTTCCCCGCGATCACGACGACATCCCCTGGACGCGCCGACGCAACCGCCAAGGCGATCGCCGCGCGCCGGTCGACCATCTCGGCATCTGGTGGACCGCCACGTTCGGAAACCACGCCTTTCGTTATCTCATCGAGGATCGCTTGGGGGTCCTCGGATCGAGGATTGTCGGACGTGACCACGAGGACGTCGGCGAGACGGGCCGCCGCCACACCCATGAGTGGACGTTTCTTGCGATCACGATCGCCACCGCAGCCGAACACTGCTATCAATCGACCCTCACCCACTACGAGCTCGCGCGCCGCCCGCAGGATGTTCTCGAGAGAGTCGGGGGTGTGCGCGTAGTCGACGATGACGGGGAACGCCTGGCCGGCCGCGATGGACTCGAAGCGACCAGGGACAGCCCGGAGGCCGTAGATGCCTTCAACGATCGCGTCGAGAGAGATCCCCCCGATCAGAGCGATGGTGGCCGCGGCGAGGCAGTTGGAGACATTGAACGGACCTGGGAGATGCGTCGCTATATCGGCGTCTCCGTCGGGAGTGTGCAGGGTGAACCGCGATCCGCTGCCGTCGGACGAGATCCCGGTCGCCTGAACGTCACCGCGACCGTTCGCGCCGAATCCGAGGCACGGGATGCTCGCGGAGATGAGTAGCCGCTCGCCCCAGGGGTCGTCGATGTTGATCGCGCCGCGCCGTGCGTGCTCCGGCGTGAAGAGGGAGCGTTTCGCCTCGAAGTAATCGTCCATGTCGAGGTGGAAGTCGAGATGGTCCTGGGAGAGGTTCGTGAACCCGGCAGCTGAGAACCGCATCGCATCGACCCGGTTCAGTCGCAACGCGTGTGAGGTGACCTCCATCGCAACCGTCTCAACTCCTGAGGACTTCATGTCACGCAACAGCAGCTGAAGGTCGAGCGATTCAGGTGTCGTTCGCACACCGGGTCGGACGACCCCCGCGACGCGCGTTTCGATGGTACCTACCAAGCCGGTTACATCGCCGGAGGCCGTAGCTATCGAATCGAGCAAGAAGGCCGTCGTCGTCTTACCGTTGGTCCCCGTGACCCCGAGGAGACGCAGATCATCTGCCGGGTTGCCCAGGAACGTGGCGGAGATGACCGGCATGGCTGCTCTGGTATCGGACACCACGATCTGTGGAAGCGGAACGTCCAGCTCGCGCATGACGCACAGCGCAGCGGCCCCGTGCTTCGCGGCCGTATGGGCGTGGTTGTGGCCGTCCGCTCGCTCTCCTTGGATACAGAAGAAGAGGTCGCCCGGGCGCACACGGCGGGAGTCATACGCGAGCCCTGAGACCGCCGCAGAGGGCGATCCGTCGAACGCGAGCACGCTTCCCGCGACGGATGCCGCGAGGCTCTGGATCGTCGTCTCCCGGATGTCGTTGTCCATGACGCCAGCCTAGTAGTGGCTCAGTCGTGGATCGCTGGATCGCCTGCCATCTCAGCTTCGAGCTCGGCTGCCGCCTTCTCGGCGTTCTCGGTCGGAGCGATGCCGAGGTGGCGCAGCGTGAACTCGGTGATCAGCTTGAACGTTGGGGCAGCCGTCGATCCGCCCCAGATCGGAGTGGGCTCGTCCAAGACGACCAGCACCACGATGGCGGGGTCGTCGGCCGGGGCGAATCCCGCGAACGACGCGACGTAAGAGTTGCCGTAGCCGCCTTCCGGACTGGCCTTCTGAGCGGTGCCGGTCTTGCCCGCGACCGCGTATCCGGGGATCTGAGCCTCGATACCTGTGCCCTTCTCCACGACCCGGGCGAGGATCTCACTCATCGTCGTCGCCGTCTCTGCCGAGATCACCGTGCGCGCCGGGGGCGAGGGCGGTACGTCGACATCGCCTCGTTCGTCCATCGTCGATGCGAGCAGCCGCGGGGCGATCCATTCGCCGTCGTTGGCGAGCACACAGTACGCAAGGGCCATCTGCATCGGCGTAACCGCGATCCCCTGCCCGATCGGAACCGTCGCGATCGTCGTGCCCGACCAATCCTTGCGGTCGAGCAAGATTCCCGAGGATTCACCGGGGAAACCGAGGCCGGTCTCGGCGCCGAAGCCGAACGCGTAAACGAACTGATCCAGGAGCTTCGCACCGAGGTTGAGCGCGATCTTGATCGTGCCGACGTTCGAGGACTGCTCGATGATCTCCGACACCGTCATCGGCATCGTCGCGTGCGCGTGAGAATCGTTGAACACCCGGTCGTAGTACGCGAGCGCATCCGGCACGAGAAAGCTGGTCTCGGGCGTAACGAGTCCCTGCTCAAGGGCGGCCGATGCAGTGACGATCTTGAATGCCGATCCAGGTTCGTACACGTCGGTCACCGCTCGATTGCGGAACGCCTCCGTCGCGAAGTCACCTGGGCGGTTAGGCGAGAAGTCGGGCACGTTCGCAAGAGCGAGGATCTCCCCGGTGTCCGGCTTCATAACGATGGCGGTGCCGCCGATGGCCCCGTATTGCTTGGTCGCTTGCGTCAGCGTCAGCTCGGTGAAGTACTGGATGTCCTTGTCGATCGTGAGGAACAGAGAGTGGCCTGGTCGGGGCGCCTCGTAGGTGCTGTCGGCTTGCGGCAACGAGTTCCCGGCTGGGTCTTGCTCGAGCGTCTCGCGCCCCGCCTTGCCTTTCAAGAGATGCTCATACTCGGACTCGATCCCAGAGATGCCGTTGCCATCCGTGTCGGTAAACCCGAGGATGTGGGAAGCAAGGCGGCCGCCTGGGTAGTACCGACGGGCCTCCTCGTACATGTGGACCCCGGGGAGCTCGAGGGCGGCCACCTTCTTGGCAACCTTCGGTGGAACCTGTCGAGCGATGAACTCGAAGCGGCTCTCGGGGGTACGGCCGTTCAAGAGCTCGGTCGCCGCGTCAACGTCGAGGTCGAGCACCGGGGCAAGCTTCTCTGCCTCGGAGCGCGCGTTCTCGACGAGCGCGGGGTCGGCGTAGATCGTCTTGAGGTCGATGGATATCGCGAGCGGCTCTCCGTTGCGGTCCAAGATCGCGCCCCGGCGCGCCGGGAACTCATGCGTACGGACGCGCTGGTCCGCGGCGAGCTCGGCGAAGGCGGGGGCACTCATGATCTGGACGGTGAAGAGCCGCGCCCCCATCCCGGTGAACGCGAGCGCAAGCCCGACTGAGAGCCAAGCGATCCTCTTCTCGGATCGCCGGCCGCGCGGGCGTGGAGCCGAACGAGGGGCCGGTTTGCGAGCGGGCCCTCGACGGGGTGGTTGGCGACGAGCGGGATGACTGCGGGGGGGCGGGCGGCGGCTAGGCCCTGGCATCAGGGCGCAACCTCACTGGTCGCTGCAGCCGCAGCCGCCCCCGCTGCCGGTGTGTCACTCCCGGCCGGTGCCTCCTCGTTGCGACGTCCGATATCCGCAACGATGTATTGAGTCAGCGCCGGGTCGGGATCCACCATGCCGAGATGGTTGCGGGCGAAGTTCTCGACCCGCGCCGGGCTCTCGAGCGTCGCGGCCTCCAGCAGGAGCTCCTCCTGAAGCGACTGCGCCTCGGTCAACTGCTTGCGGATCTTGCCGAGCTCGAACGCAGACTGAGCGAGAACGACCTGCTCGACGAGCACCGCGAAGACAACGGCAACCAGGCTGAGACAGGTGATCGCGATCACGCCGCGGCGACGGCGAGGATGTGTTGCTTGCTGTGGCGGGAACTCCGACAAGGCTCGCCGGACGACGCGCAACGCGCGCGGCTCCGGGGAGGCAGGCCTGTGCTTCAGCTGGCGCGCGGCTGTGGCCATCAGGCGACCTTCCCGATCTTCTCGGCGGCTCGCAGCTTGCCGGCGGTCGAGCGCGGGTTCGACGCCGCCTCTTCTGCGGTTGCGCGTACGGGACGAGATGTCAGAACCCTCAGGGTTGCCTGCGCATCACACGCACAGATGGGGAAATCGGGCGGGCAGACACAGCCCTTGGACTCTTCTGCGAAGAACCGCTTCACGATCCGGTCCTCCAGGGAGTGGTACGAGATGACGACGACGCGCCCGCCTGTTGCTAGGACACTCACCGCCTGAGGTAGCACTTCCTCGAGGGCCGAGAGCTCGGCATTGACCTCTATGCGGATGGCTTGGAACGTTCTGCGTGCCGGGTGACCACCGGTCCTCCGTGTTGCAGCGGGGATCGCCGCGGTTACGACCTCGGCGAGGTGCTCGGTTGAACGGATAGGACGCGCCGCAACGATGGCGCGCGCGACGCGCTTCGCGAAGCGCTCTTCGCCGTAGAGACGGATGATCCGTGCAAGGTCGTCCTGCGCGTACGTGTTCACTATGGTGTCGGCTGAGAGTCGTTGGTCGGGGTCCATGCGCATGTCGAGTGGCCCATCAGCGCGGAACGAGAAGCCTCGATGCGACTCATCGAGTTGGGGTGAGGAAACTCCAAGGTCGAGTAGGACTCCGCGAACCTCCTCAACCCCGAGTCGTTCCAGTACGGCCGAGAGGTTTTTGAAGTCGTCACGAACGAGCCGCGCCCGATCCCCGAACGAGGAGAGGTCGGCGCGACACGCCTCCAGCGCGTCGGGGTCACGATCGACCCCGATGAGCCACGATCGGGGCGCGGCGTCGAGGAGGCGTCTTGCGTGGCCGCCGCGCCCGATCGTTGCGTCGACGAAGGATCCTCCGTCGACCAGTACTGGCTCGAGAAGACCGGCGACTGCCTCTGCGAGGACGGGCTCATGCGCCACAGGTCGATCTCCTCCTTCTGCACGGACGCTGCTGATGCTGCTGCGGGTGCACCCCGGTCGTCGTCTGGACTACCTATGTCTGCGGGCCCCACCAACGACGCCCCACCCCGGCGGAACGAGCTCCCCTGCGCCGCAGGGACGTCGTCCATCCGCCACACGTCGACCTTCTCCACGATCCTGAGGTCGTCGGGCGCCGTTGCGACCCTTGTGATCTTCAATCTCTCCTTGGAGAGGTCGAATAATGCTGCGGGTGGAAGCTCCTCTGAGTCCAACTTCAGCAGACCCAGCAGATCCATCTCAGTTGCTGCCATCAGTCACCTCCCCATCGCTCTAGTTGCTATGGCCACCATTCCTAGGAACCCACCTACCGACGAGCCGGTGAGGGCGAGAAGCACGAGCCCCTGTCCGACCTCCCGGGTGAGCGACCTCGGTGTCACCGACCCTGCTCTCACGTCCCCTCCCCTCTCTCTCGTCTTCCGTTTCTTGGTGTGCGTAGCTAGAAGCTGAGTCCTGCGGCGATCTCGTCGAGACCCCCATCGCCCGTCTTGGCCTGCTCGGCCGCCCACCCCTCCGGGCTCCAGATCTCCGCGTGGCTGATCGCGCCGGTGATGACGCACTCCCGCGTGATGCCGGCGTGGTCCCGGAGCGACTCGGGGAGGAGGATCCGCCCCTGCTTGTCGACCGCCTCGGGAAACGCGCTGGCGGCCACCGAGCGGACGAGCGCCCGAGCCTGGGGGTTCGACTGGCCGAGGGCGAGGAGTTTCGTTTCCTGGGCCTTCCAGCCCTCCGCCGACCACAGGGCGATCGAGTTATCCACCCAGCGGGTCACGACCGCCTGGTCGTCCGTGAGCTCGTAGCGGAGCTTGGACGGCACGATGAGGCGCCCCTTGGGGTCGATCGAGTGCTGGTACTCCCCGAGAAATGACACCTTGTCCCCGTCCTAGGCCCCGTGGTGGACCGTATGGTTCCACCATTTCCCTCCACTACGCTCCACTTCTCGGGCAATGTAGACCCCTGCGCCCCACCAGGTCAACGCTCCGACCCGAATTACGCTTTTGTAATTTGTTGCGCGTGTGTGCTTGTGTTAACTGCTGTGAGCGTGAGTTGGGCGTTGAGTCGCCTTCTGGGGTGGATGTTGTTGAAGTGATGCCTCGCTAGCTGTTGCAAGCACGCCAGGCACGCGCTAGGGTCACCCGCTGTAGCGCCCGATCCGGAGCGGCAGGCTCCTCCGGATTCCGGTTTCGCGTGTGGGTCGAGAACCGTGGCCCCGGTGGAGCCGCAGTGGCCCGTTCGAGGCCCCAGGGCGATCCGGTGTATCAGGCGTGTCCGTGGGTTTGCGCGTGACGTTGCGGCGATCCCCCACCGGCACCGCGGCATGCGGGCACGCAGGGCGAAAAGGAGGAGTAATGAGACTGTCTCTACACGCGCGTCGCGTGGCGGTGGTTCTGGTGGGACTTGCAGTCCTTGCCGGCATCCCGGCCGCGGTTGCGTTCAACGAGCCGGACACGCTCGCGATCGACGAGAGTCCGCGGCGCGTCCCCTTCAGATCGACGATCGCGATCTCGGGCCACATGGACGGCGTCCCCCAGGGGACGCTCATCACGCTCGAGCGTGAGCGCCCCAACCGGGGCACCTGGCGCCCCCTCGTCACGGTAGCGACCGACGCCAAGGGTGACGTCGCCTACACGCTCGAGCGCGTACGCGTCACCGCGGAATACAGATTGAGCGCGGACGGCACCGAAGAGGGAACCACCGTCACGAGTGAGCCCGTCGAGATCGGGGTGGAGCCGCTGATCGGGCTGCATGCGCGTCCCGATGACGTCTTCGCGGGCCAGACGGTCAAGATCAACGGCTACTTGTTCCCGAAGGTTCGCCGCGATCGCCGCGTGCACGTGCAGGAGTACGTCGATGGCGCGTGGCGCAGGGTCGGAGCCGCGATGGTCCACAACGGGCGCTTCAAGGTCGCGTACACACCGACGTACAGCAGCCACCGCACGTTAAGGGTGCTCTACCACGGGGGCCACCTCAACACCGCAGGCGACGCGGCGCGTTCGCTGCGCGTCTACGAGAGCGATCTCGCCACCTGGTACGGCCCGGGCTTCTACGGCAACAGCACCGCCTGTGGACAGCGCCTCGACTATGGAACGCTCGGTGTCGCGCACCGCACACTCCCCTGCGGCACGAAGGTGAGCGTCTACTACCGCGGCCGCTCGATCACCGTCACGGTCATCGACCGCGGCCCCTACACCTCGGCGAACTGGGACCTCACCGGCGAAACCGCCCGCCGCCTGGGCTTCTCAGGCAAAGAGAATGTAGGAGTTGCGTACTAGGGCAACTCCTACACAAGCCATCACTACTTGAGCTGGGCAGCGTGTTCGAGCAGGAGGCGGGCGCCGCAGGAATGGAAGAAATCCATAGCGGAGCGGAGAGGGGTCATGTGGTCACGGCCGAGCTCTTTATTCACGCGAGCGAGTTCGGTCCAACATTGTGCTTGGTACAAGCGCACTCGGAGCCCGTCGAAGTGATCCGCCGCCTCCGCGAACAGCTCGGCGGATCGAGGGAGATCCGTGGCGAGATAGCCATCGCACCACAGCCCGAACGCATGAGCCATCGGAGTCGGCTTCTCGAACAGGTTGCGAAACGCAAGCGCGTCGTCCCGGCGACCTGCGGCCACAGATAGCTTCACCGCTACCCGTACGACTTCCGGAAAGAACAGCAAACCCGTACCTATCAGCGAGATCGCCTCGCGCGCGAAGTCCAAGGCCGCGGCATCGTCTCCTGCCAGATGCGCTATCGCCGCCTCTACCGAGGGGATCTCACGTTGAGCATCGACATCGGAGGATCCGTAGGAACGCGCCTTCTCCATATGAGCGCGCGCGGCGTCTAGTTGGCCCCGGTAGGCGTCCAGCTGTGCCAAGGCAACCTCGGTCTCGGAGAGCCAGGGGACCCAGCCCGTGGGAGCTTCTCGAAGTGCCTCGAACACGAGCGCCTCGGCTTCGTCGAACCTGCCTTGCGCGGTATAGACCAGGCAGAGGTTCGTCGCGGAGACGGCACGTAGCGTGCCCTCGTGGCCGTGTCTTCGAGCGACTTGAACCGCTTCCTCCAGGACCCTCTGGCCCGTTCCATCGAGATCTCCTCGGACATGATGGAGCCATCCCACGTTGATGCTGGAACGCAGCGACAGGCGAAGATCGCCTATCTCGGCCGCGATCTCCCCACTGAGCTCGAACAGCTCGAGCGACTCCTCCGCTCGATCCAGTTCTGTGAGTGCGAGCCCGCGAGTATTCAAGGCATCAGCTCGAGTCGGCCGATCACCCGCAAGGGAGGCGAGCTCGACGGCTTCTGCGGCGAACCGCTCGGCGTCCGCGTCCTGGTTAGAGCGGAAGTGAAGGTAGGCGAGATTGGCGAGGGCCCCGGCGAGCGAGACGAGGTTTTTCTTCACCCGTAGTAATGAGACGGCCTCCTCCGCCAAGGCAAGTGCGACGTCTTCGTCGCCGATCACGAACAGCACCTTGGAGTACGCGGATTTGACACGCCCTGCTTCGACCTCGCAGCCCTCGGCTTCGTAGATCTCGATGGCGCGCCGGAAAGGCTCCAGCGCGTCCTCATCGGGACGCACATCGACGGCGGTCAACGCCAGCGCCTCCCACACTGCTGCTATCTCCTGAGGGTCGCAGCCCGAGGCCTCGGCCAGCGCGAGCGCTCGGCGGTACCAGTCGAGAGCGCGGGCGGTCTGTGATACGCGCGCGGCGCGCTCTGCCGCTCGGACGGCCCACTCGAAGGCCCGCCCACTGAGATCGGCAACCTCCTCGTCGCCTGCTCCCATCTCCACCATGTAGGTGAGTGCCTGATTGAGGTGGGTCGCGATCAACTCGACGACGTCGTCGCGATCCGAGGCCGGACCGGACTCGGCCCAGCGTGCTACCTCGGTGTGCTTCTCTACTCGGAGCTTCTTGGGCAGCGACTCGTAGGCGACATCGCGGATGAGGGCATGGTGGAAGCCGAATTCGTGTTCGTGGGATAACGACGAGGGTTCTCGTCGCGTGATGAGCTCCTTGATCCTCAAACGCCCGAGCTGCTCGAGGGTCTCCAGCGCGTCTTGATGCGCGAGACGTGCCGCGACACCCGACCAGAAGATGCGCCCGACGACCGACGCGTCTTGCAGCAGCGCTTTCTCCTCGGCCGCCAGCCCGTCGACTCGAGCAGCGATCAGCGCGTTGATGGAGCGGGGGATCTCGATGCTCTCTATCGTCGTCGCAAGTGCCCAACCATCCTCCGAGGAGCCGACCAGCATCCGGCGATCGATCAACATGCGAACGATCTCTTCGGTGTAAAGGGGGTTGCCCTCGGAACGTTCGGAGATCAAGGCCTTGATCTCAGGCGACAACGCGCGGCCAAACATGTCGGTCAGCATCTCGTCGCTCTCGGCGACGTCCAGGGGATCGAGGTAGATGGCGGCGTAGTTGCGCTTGCCTCCTCCCCAGGTCGGTCTCCTGTCGAGCACCTCCGGCCGGGCGAGTGTGACGAGCATGATGGGGCCTTGCGCCCAGTCGGCCAGGAACTCGATGAGATCCAAAAGGCCGTCGTCGGCCCAGTGGATGTCTTCAAAGACCAAGACGAGGGGATAGCGCGCCGCGAGGCGCTCGAGGTAGCGCCGCCACAGGTCGAAGAGCTTCTCGCGGCCCACGGAGCTGTCGACGTTCAGGCCGAGCAGGATCTTCAGCGCGACCGTGGTCTCGGCATCGCCGGCGAGGGCTTCGGCGGAGTGTTCGACCTTGGCGGCCGCAACCTCGATCGGATCGTCGTCGAGGACCTCGCACTGAGCCTTGACCGCATCGACGAGCGCCGAATACGCGGCATCGCCGTAAGGCAGGCAGCGTCCGGTTCTCCAGAAGTAGCTCCTGTCAAGGCTGTCGAGGTAGCGTCCCAACTCCCTCACGAGCCGGGACTTCCCGCTTCCGGCCGGGGCCAGAACCGTCACCAGCGCCGGGCGTCCCTCCTTCTCGACGCGATGAAGGGTCTGCTGCAGGACCGCCAGTTCCGCATCGCGTCCGACCATGCGCGACTCGATCCCGAGGGACGCCCGCTGTCCCGCATGGTGCGCGGTGATGCGCAATGCCGTGTAGGCGGCGACCGGCTCGGCCTTGCCCTTGAGCTCGAGCATCTTGGGCTCGGAGAAATCGATCGTCCCCTTCGTGGAGGCGTAGGCGGTGGGACCCACCAGCACACGTCCGATGTCGGACGAGCTCTGTAGGCGCGCCGCGGTGTTTACCGCGTCACCGGTGAGCATCCGATCCCGAGTGCTGCCGGCGCGCTCGAGGTCGACGAGGATGTCGCCCGACTCGATGCCGATGCGCATCTCGAGCTCCGGTTTGCCCCCGGCCGCGGCGATCCGGTTCATCTCGGACAGGACCGCCTGCATGTCGAGACCGGCCCGGATCGCGCGCTCGGAGTCGTCCTCGTGCACGACCGGGACCCCGAACACCGCCAGGATGGCATCACCCATGTATTTCTCGAGGAGACCATCGTAGCCGGCGATCACCTTGGCGAGCCGGTCGAAGACGCCACCGATCGCGGCCTGGACGACCTCTGCATCCTCCGTCTCGGCAAGCGTCGTCGAGCCCACGAGATCGGCGAACAGAGCGGTGGCGAACTTCCGCTCCTTACGAGCCGCGCCCGGCGCTACGAGGGGGGCGGCACACTTCGAACAGAAGTTTGCATCGTCGGGGTTGGCGTGCCCGCACGCCGAGCAGTTCACAGCCACGTCAGGTACGCCCAGCCATCAGATGCAAGATGAGCTGACCCTACGTCGAGTTCAGATCCGACCACTTGCAGAGCCTCAACGATGTCCGGTTCGGCCTCCGCATGCTGCGCCAGGCAGTCGGGACGGCTAGGCGTATTGGGCTTGCAGGCGTCCTAGGTATTGCTCCCAGACGGGGTCGACACGGTCGACCGCGACGATGATCCAGACGCTCTCGTGTGGCGGCTGGGGGGCATGACGCAGTTTCATGCCGGCTGCTGCCGGGCTGCGGTTCTCCTTGCGGGCGTTGCACGGCCGGCATGCCGCAACGACGTTGTCCCACGTGTGCCGGCCGCCCCGGCTCTTGGGGACGATGTGATCGACGTTCTCGGCCGGGCGACCGCAGTACTGGCATTCGAAGTTGTCGCGCACGAACACGGCCCGGCGCGACAGGCTCGCCCGCGCCCGGTAGGGCACCTTCACGAAGTAGTTGAGGCGGACGACGCTCGGAGACGGGATCGTGAGGCTCTCGGAGTGGAAGACCATCCCATTGTGGTGGAGGACCTCAGCTTTCCCTTTCAGGGCGAGGACCAGCGCCCGCCGCACAGGAACCACGCACAGCGGTTGGTAAGAGGCGTTTAGGACGAGCGCTCTTCCCAAGGTGCCAGAAGTATATAGAGGGGTCCGCCGGATCAGGCGTAACGAACGCGGGGATCCAGGTAGGCGTAGACGATGTCTACGATCAGGTTCAAGAAGGTCACGAAGAACGCCGCGAACACGATGACGGCGGTGACCGAAGGCAGATCACCGACCCTGACCGAGTTGATCAGGAAGCTCCCGAGGCCATTCATGTTGAACACCGACTCGGTGACCACCGCGCCCCCGAGGAGCACTCCGAAGTCAAGCCCGATCATCGTCACCACGGGAGTGAGGCTCGCCCGGAGGCCGTGCTTACCGATAACCCTCGACTCCTTGAGGCCCTTCGCGCGCGCCGTCCTGATGTAGTCCTCGCCCATGGTCTCGAGGAGGTTGCTTCGAACCATGCGTGCGTAGACGGCGGCGTACAGCATGGAGAGGACCCCCCACGGCAGGATCATGTGCCCGAACCACTCCCCGGGGTCTTCGCCGAACGGCACGTAACCCGTGCCGGGCGTCCATTGGAGCTTGTGCCAGAAGATGAACAGCGACATGATCCCGAGCCAGAACACCGGCGCCGAGACGCCGAACAGGGCGAATCCCATCCCTATTCGATCCGGCATCTTGCCCTTGCGGATCGCGGACACGATCCCGATCGGGATACCGATCGCCAGCCACAACACAGCGGCACCCACGGCCAGTTGGAACGTCACACCGACGCGATCGAAGATCGTCTCTCGGATCGGAGCCCGGGTCGCGTACGACATGTTGAAGCCGGGCCACCCGTACTCATCACCCGTCACTATGTCGGATACGAACTTCCCGTACTGCTCGTACCATTCCTTGTCGAGGCCGAACTGCTTGCGGACCTCCGCGATCGTCTCGGGTGTCGGTTGACGCCCGGCGAAGATCGTCGCGGCATCGGCCGTGGGCATCACGTAGAAGATCAGGAATGCGAAGAACGTGACGATGAGCATGACGAGCGCGACCCACAGGACCCGTCTGATGATGTAGCGGCCCATCGTGTCTCCTCGCTAAAACAGGAACGGTGTGGAGGAGCCGCCCGAAGGCGGCCCCTCCCCCGTCACTCGTTTACTACTGGGCGTCGGCGTCCACGGCCACATGCGCGTACGCGGTGTAGCCGGCTGACTGGTCGTAGTCCCATTGCGTGACGTTCGGGCTGATGATGTGAACGTTCGTGGCATCCAGGTACGGGATCCACGGAACGATCTCTTCCATCAGCTTCTTGTCGAGCTCGGCCCAACAGGTGTTGCGCTCTCCTTCAGCAGCTTCGGTGCAGGCGTCGATGTCGGCATCGACGCTCGGGATGCCCTCGAGAGTGCCCCCGGCCGTCAACGCCTCGACGACATCGAGATCGGCAGCGACCTCAGGCGTCAAGCCGATCAGTGAGTAGTTGATGTTTCCGGTCGGCAGAAGGCTGCGGGAGTCGAACAGCACCATGAAGGTCGATGCGTCCGCGTAGTCCTTGCCCCAGCCGGCGCCCGAACCGATCGGCACCGCCTTGGAGACGTCCTGGAATGGCGTGTAGAAGTCTGCGAGCTCGCGAGTCTGCAGCTCGATGCCGATCTTCTCGAACGATGCTTCCTCGACGGGAAGCATGTCGGTCCAGGGGGACACGTTGCGGGTGTAGTGCAGGACACCTTTGCACTCAGGCGCGTCGCAGAGGCCGTCCTTATCGGTGTCGTACTTCGACAGCTTCATGTGCTCCTTGGCTGCGTCAACGTCACCGGCGAAGTTCTCGCTCGGGTACGGGTCGTAGTCATCGAGCTCGCCGTTCAGCATCACGTCGGGCACCACGTGTGTCGCGATCTCGCCGCGGAGCGGGCCACCCCAGGCACGCTGGAGACCCTCTTTGTCCATGACAAGGTTCGCGGCCATCCGGACATGGACGTCATCGAACGGTGGCTGGGTCAGGTTCATCGACACGTACCAGGTGCGGTCACCGGAGTTGATCTTGAGACGATCCTCGAGCTCAGGCGTGGTCGAGTACTTCTTCAGGACCTGCGGCAGCGGGGACGAAAGCTCGTCCTCGTACTCGCCCGCCTCGACCTTGTCGAAGATGTCTTTCTGGTTCTTGTTGATGATGAACTCGAACCGGTCGGGGAAGTTCTCGCGGGCTTCGGTCGTGTCGGTCGCCGGGTCGTAGTCCGGGTTGCGCACGAACGCGTGCAGCGAGTCGACCTCGAACCCAGACAGCGGCTTGAGGGTGTCGCAGCTGCTCGCGTCCTGCTCGTCGGAGCCCTCGGTCATGTAGGGGCCCGAGGAAACGAGGTAACGGCCGTACTCGCCGGCCTTCTTGAAGCACTCACCGACCTCGCGAGGCACTGGCGCCGCGGCGGGCATGGCGACGCGCTGCAGGAAGTCGCCGGCCGGCTTGGTAAGTGTGATCTCGATCGTCTTGTCGTCGGGGGTCGAGATGCCGGAGATCGTGTCGGCCTTGCCAGACTTGAACTCCTCCATCCCCTCGATGACGTCGTAGTAGAAGCCGTACTGCGCCACCAGGGACTCGGTCCCGATCCGCTCGAACGCGTACAGCGCGTCGTCCGATGTGATCTGGCGGCTGAGAGGCGGCCCGAACATGACGCCGTCCTTGATGGTGAACGTGTAGGTCAGCCCGTCGCCCGAGATCTCGGGCAACTCGGCGAGGTCGGGAATGACCTCGTTACCTGCGTCACCGGCGACGTGGCGATAGCCCACGAGCGTCCGAAGAAGCAGGTTGCCGTACATCGAGAACGCCGAACCCAGGTACTCACCGGTCGGATCGAACCCGTTGGTGTAGTTGAACGATTCGAGGACGCCGACGCGGTAAACGCCGCCGGCCTGGACTCCACCCTCGTCTTCGTTCTGCGAGCTGCCGCTCGGCTCGTCGTCGCTCTCACTGCCACCGCATGCTGCGGCAGTCAGTGCCAAGACGACGAAGAGAGCCATGAAGCGCAGGTATCTCTTCTTGGACACATTTCCCCCTTTACTTTGGCGTCCCGCCCAGGCGGTCCGCTTCTACAGGCGTCCTTCTAACCAACTTCTTCACGTGTTACGTCTGCCCGAGCATCGGCGCTTTCCCCATCACCTCCCGGCTCGCGGATCGAGTGCGTCGCGCAAACCATCGCCGAGCAGGTTGAACGCGAGCACGGTGAACAACAGGAACAAACCGGGGAACAGCATCATCCACCACGCGACGTCGAACACCCTGGCGGCGTCAGACAACATGCGTCCCCACGAGGCGGTGCGTTGGGGCACGCCGAGGCCAAGGAACGACAGGTACGCCTCGAACAGAACGTTCGCCGGGATGATCAAGCTCGAGTAGACGATGATCGGCGCCAACAGGTTGGGAAGCACCTCGGCGAACATGATCCGGCGGTTGCTCGCACCAACGGCGCGGCTCGCTTCGATGAACTCCTTCTCCTTGATCGAGAGCGTGTTGCCGCGCACGATACGCGCGATGTAGGGCCAGCTGAAGGCCGCAATGATGAAGATCACCAAGGGGAGGCCCGGCTTGATCCAGCCCCGCATGCATCCGTCCTTGGTCGTGGAGCACGCCGCGACGATGCCGATCGCGAACACCAGGAGCGGCATCGAGAAGATGATGTCGATCGCACGTGAGATGACCGTATCCACGACGCCTCCGAAGTAGCCGGCGATCATGCCGAGGATCACGCCGATCACCATGGAGATGCCGGTCGCGACCAATGCGACGAACAGCGAAGTACGCGCGCCGTAGGCAACACGCACCATGAGATCGCGCCCCGCAGTGTCGGCGCCCATCAGGAACTCAGAGGTGGGACCTTTCGGAAGCCCGAACGCATCCGTCATCTCGCGTTGGAAGAGCTCGTTGGGACCGTGGTCGACGAGTTTCGCGATCAGCGGCGCAGCGATCGCGATGAGGACCAAGAGCCCGATAAAGCCGAGTCCCATGAGAGCGACGCGATCGTGGCGGAAACGAGCCCAGAAGATCTTCCACGGCGACTTTGCAACCCCTTGAGCCTGGGCGGCGACGTCACTGAAGGTGACGTCGGCCGGACCTGCCTGCGCGGCTTGGCTCATCTAGAAGCCGGAACTTCTGTGGGGACGTGCGCGCTCCACACCAAGTAGGTCCAATCCCCCGGGCGCCACCCAAAGCGGCGCCGTTGGTTCGGTGCCGCCCCGAAGGCGCCACCTCTACTACTCCTGTCGTTGGTTCAGTGTACGCCGATTGGGCCGCGCCACAACAGGCCCTCCTGCGACACGCGTGAAGCTAACGGAGCCCCTCTACGTAGCGGTGGAACGCGAGGTGGTCGGAGGTGCACTCGACTACCTCTCCGTCCTTGCCGAGCTTGACGGTGTCAGACGGACCTCCCGGCGCGTCCGGCACTTCGATGACCTCGAGCACTTCCCAGCCGTCGTCGATGAGACCGCGCAGCTTCTCGAGCTCCGGGTCGTCGCCCCATCCCGCCATAGTCGCTCCTCCCGTTTACTTTTGACGCTGGCGTCCGGCCGAATAGATCCCGATTCCGCCCTTGGCGGAGCCATGCCCGTCCGTCGCGTGTGGGTGTCCTGCGGCTGCAACCTGGAACTTACCTCGTGGGCTTCGGAACCATCTATGTAGTAGCCGCTGCTACGCTGATTCGGATGGCTGGACGGAGCGGACAGAGCGGGACTGATTTCCAGGCGACCTTCGAGCGGATCACGACCAATGTCGAGGTAGCGATCCAAGGTAAGGCCGATGTCGTACGCCTGACGCTTATCGCGCTTATCGCCGAGGGGCACGTTCTCCTTGAAGATGTTCCCGGTGTCGGCAAGACGATGCTGGCCAAGGCGCTGGCGAAATCCCTCGGCTGTACGTGGCAGAGGGTCCAGTTCACCCCCGACCTCCTCCCGAGCGACGTCACGGGCGTCAACCTGTGGGACCGCAAGAGCGGCAAGTTCGAGTTTAAGCCCGGGGCGGTGTTCGCCAACATCTGCCTCGGGGACGAGATCAACCGCGCCTCCCCAAAAACCCAGTCCGCGCTCCTCGAGTCGATGGAGGAACGGCAGGTGACCATCGACGGGGTGACCAGGAAGCTCGAAGAGCCGTTCATGGTGATGGCGACGCAGAACCCCATCGAGCATGAAGGGACCTTCCCGCTCCCCGAGTCGCAGCTGGACCGATTCATGATGAGGCTGTCCATCGGCTATCCCAGCCGCGAGTCAGAGCTCGAGATCCTCGAGCGCCACGGGGGCCACGACGTCCTCGAAGGGCTTCCCTCCGTCTCCGACGCAGACGAAGTGGTGCGTCTCATCAAGACCGCGAGAGAGGTCCACGTCGCCGATCCGCTCCGGATGTACATCGTGGAGGTCACCGAGGCGACCCGCGATCACAGGGACATCTATCTAGGAGCGAGCCCCAGAGCTTCTCTATATCTGCTTCGCGCCTCACGCGCGGTCGCCGCGTCGGGCGGCCGTGACTACGTCGTGCCCGACGACATCCAGGAGCTGTTCGTCCCTGTGCTTGCTCATCGCATCGTCCTGTCACCCGAAGCTCAGATGCGCGGGGCGTCGGCGACCGACGTGCTCATGAGCGTCACCGAGGACATCCCGATCCCGGCACGTTCCAGCTCCTGACCTAGGCGTCCGGGATGCCGACCGCGCGAGGGTGGTCCATCGTCGGGGCGGCGGTCGCCCTAGGCCTCACCGGCCGGGCGCTGGGCGCGCCGGAGATAGAACGCCTCGGCGTCGCCCTCCTAGCGCTCGTCGTCATCGCGATCGTAGTCGTGCGACGCGGCCGCCACGAGCTCGAGATCGAAAGATCGATCACACCCGAACGCTCTCAAGCAGGCGGCGACGTCACGGTCACGCTCGACATTAAGAACAAGGGTCGCTCGACCGCACCCTTGATGCTCCTCGAGGACCGGCTCCCCCGGGGCGTCCATGGGACGGCTCGATTCATCCTTCATGGCATCGAAGCGGGGGGCATGCGCTCCGCGACGTACCAGATCGCCCCGGGGCGAAGAGGACGCTTCGAGGTCGGTCCGTCGACCATCCGGTTCATGGATCCATTCGGCCTAGCGCGCGTGAGAGCCACGACGGCCGGGCTCACAAGCTTCCTCGTACGCCCGCAGCTCGAGCCCCTGACGATGCTCACCGAACGCGGGCAGCGGCGAGCCGCGACGGCTTCGGTCTTGCGCCAACCGATCGGCGCGATCGGGGAGGATTTCTACACGCTGCGCGAGTACGTGGAGGGCGATGACCTTCGCAGGATCCATTGGCCCAGCACCGCCAAGCGGGGGCGGTTCATCATCCGGCAGGAAGAGACGACGTGGAACACCACCGCGACGATCCTGCTGGATGATGATGCCGCCGATCATTCGACCGACCCAGGCTCTTCGTCGTTCGAACGCGCCATCGAGGCCGCCGCCGCGTTCATAGACCTCTATCACCAGACCGGCTACTCGTGGCGGCTCCTGACCGCGGTTGCGGCCGGATCGAAGTCGGCACGAGGACCCGAGCACTGGGGGCGGTGCATGGACCTCCTCGCGACCGTCGAACCATCGCGGTCGAGCGATGACCCGATGCTGACGCGGATAGCCGAGGCCGGGTCCACGATGGCTCAATCGACCCTCGTTGTGATCGTCGGAACGCTTACACCGGATGTCTCGTCCGCGCTCGGCGCGTGCACACGCCGCTTCAGAGAGGTCATCGTCGTGTCGTTCCCCGCACATCGCTACGGCGACCGGGTGACGCGGGCACGATGGGCCGGCGAGAAGGACCTGTTGGCGGCTCAGCAGATGCTCGTGAGAGCCGGCGCGCGTGTCGTGACACTCGGCCCTGAGGATCGGCTCTCCGCTGCACTGACGCCGGCGCGAATGATCGGGGGTGAGACCCCATGGGAACGGAAGCCAGAGCTCGCCTGAGCCTCGGTGGTCTCGTCGTCGTCATCTGGTTCGCGTTCGGCCAGGTGTTCGGCGAAGGGCCCTACGCGGGTCCGACGTTGGTCGCATGTCTGCTCGGCGGAGCGCTGGCGTTCGCAGGAGGGCGGCTGGGCCTTCGTCCTGTGACGACGTTCGCACTATCGACGATCGGACTGCTGTGGTACCTCGTGCTCATCTTCCAAGCCGGGCGCTCTTTCTACGGACTGCCAGATCCAGACTCGCTCGGTGCACTCGGTTCGGCCATGGCGCGCGCGTACCGGCACGCGTCGGTCGATTACGCGCCGGTTCCGGTGCGACCTGGGTACGTAGCTCTCACGATCATCGGGCTGTGGGTGACGGCGGCGTGGGCGGAGGTCGCGACGTTCCGCTGGCGCCAACCGCTCCTCGCGGCCATCCCAGCGATCGGCCTCCTATGCATGATCCTCGTGGTCGGCACCGGCACCGGAGCGACGCTCCTCGTAATGGTGTTCCTCGCCGCTCTTCTGACCTTCTGGGCGCTGGAATCGGCCGACCGCCTCGGCACTTGGGGCCGCTGGGTCGGCGCACGCGCCAACCGCACGGTCACTCACGCGCCGAGCATGTTCTCGCGCGTCGCTCGGCGCATGGCCGTCTCATCCATCGCCGCGGCGATCGTGGTGCCCCTGATGCTGCCCTCGCTTGGCAGCGGGTTGGTGGGCTGGCAAACCGGGCTCGGTGGGAACGCCGGAGCATCCGAGGGAGGCCGTGCCGCGACCGTCGACCCGCTCGTACGGCTCGCACCGACACTCGTTTCGCAGTCCGATCAGACACTGTTCACGGTGACCGCCGACCGCGCGGCATATTGGAGGCTCGTATCCCTGACCGAGTTCGACGGCGAGACGTGGCGGGCCAGGCCCGCGGCGCGCGTAGCTGCGGAGAACGGAGTCATCGACAGCCCTCAACCTGAGGATCCAGAAGCCGTCGAGATCGTCGGGCAGAGCTACGACCTCATCGGCCTCGGCGGCTCGTACATCCCTGCAGCATCGACACCGTTCGCGGTCGAGATGGAGTCGAATTTCGAGCGCAACGTGTCGTCTCATCCCGAGACCGCCGATCTCTCGTACAACGGAGAACTGGAGAACCTCACGTACACCGTCCAGTCATCGCTGCCTCTGATCAACTACCGGCAGCTCAGGGGGGCGGGACCCGGGGCCGCAGATCCCAGCTACATCCTCGTGCCCGAGACCGTGCGCGCCGAGGTCACTGCGATAGCAACGGAGTGGACCGCTGGAGCGAAGACCGCCGGACAAGCGCTGATCGCGATCCAACAACGACTCCGCGGATTCGAATACCGCCTCCCGACCGAGGCACAGATCGCCGAGGAGGCACGCGCAGGCGCGGCGTCGGCCCCCTACCTCCTCAGATTCCTCACGGAGATCAAGGCGGGCTACTGCCAGCAGTTCTCGACCGCGTTCGCGCTGCTGGCGCGCTCGCTCGGGATCCCTGCGCGGGTCTCGGTGGGGTTCCTCCCGGGAACCGCAGACGCGTTGGGTCAGACCTACACGGTTCGAGGGACCGACGCCCACGCGTGGCCCGAGGTCTACCTCGAACGATGGGGGTGGGTCCCGTTCGAACCAACGCCTCGAGGAGAAGCGGGGGTACCCGATTACACCCTCACCCCCGTCCAGGCCGCGGCCAACTTCCAGCGTCCCGACGCCGCGATATTCGATCCCTCCAACCGCGTAGATGGATCCGACCCCCGTCTCGGCGACGTCGGTGAGGCGGGTGGGACCTCCCCCGACCGGCGGGGCGAGGCTCGAAGGAGAGCCGTAGCCTCCGAACGCTGGGCCGCCGCGTTCGAGCGCATCCTCGTGGTGAGCTTGGTCCTCGGGGGGCTGTGGTTCCTCGCGATCCCGTCCCTCAAGATGTGGCGGGTCCGGCGACGGTACGCGCGCGCCGACGGCCCTCGGGCCCTGATCGCCGCAGCCTTCGGGCACTTCGAAGCGATGGCCACAGCTCGCGGGGATCGTCGCTCTCCGGCCGAGTCCCCGTCGTCCTACGCGGCCCGCATCGCAGCGGCGACGACCATCTCGCGCCCACGAGCCTTGAGGCTCGCCCACCTTCACGAGGCCGGCGAGTATTCGGCGGAGCCACCCGAGTCCGCGACGGTGCGCGAAGCCAAGGCGCTCGTAAGAGACCTCAGGGCCGAGCTCTGGAGACGCTCCTCCTGGTGGACCCGCTTCGGAGCGCTGTGGTCACTAAAGGGCTTAGGCGACCACTAGTGCGCTAGCGGGCCGCGGCGCTGACCCTGCGAACCTGGGGAGCACTGAACTCACGCTTGAGCTTGTCCTCCACCATCTTTACGACCTTGATGAATTCTTCACGGTCGTAGAGATATTGGGAGACCTTTCCGTCGACCCCAGCGGCAACGCCCTCCAGCTTGATGAAGAACGCAAGCTGTCCCTCTTTGAGTGCGTCCTCGATCTCGCCTTCCCGGCGTCCCACTTTGAAAACGCTGCGGCCGTCGGAGATGAGCTTGACCTCAGAGAGTTGCTGTTCGAGCGCGGCCCTCTTCCTCAAGAAGTCGTAAGCCTTCCGCACCTTCTGAAGACTCATGCCCTCGGACAACAGCGTCCTTACGGCCTTCAGCACCACGATGTCGCGGAACGAGTACAGACGTCGGACACCGGGGCGTCCCCGAGTTTGCTGGATGCTCGGTCGTACGAGTCCTATGCGATCCCAGTATCGAAGTTGGTGTGGTGTGCAACCGGTGTAACGACATGCCTCATCTGCAGAGAATCCCTCCATAGAAGCGCGCGAACCTCCCGCGGTTAGTTAAGAAGTAAAACGTGGTCTCGATGAATCGCTTACGGAAGATAGCGTGCCTCCCTCGTGCGCGACAACCTGAGAAACAGATTTCGTTCGGAGGGACAGACTTTTTCTCCGGCTCGCACTTGACATCTAGGCGCGGAGCCAGTGTCAACGCGGCGGGTAACGCTTCTTTAGGTCATCCGTCCAGCGCGACACGGCGGGCTTGAGTGCCGCGGCAACGCCTCTCAGAGAGCCCAATAGCAACACGATGCCCAACACCATCGCCCCGAACGCCACCACCCCGAGAAGAACCATCCGCGTGACGAAGAACGAGATCAGGGCGGCGACACCAGCGACGAATGAAAGGAGACCGAGCTTGGCTCGGCGGACCTCGTTCTGCAAAGGGGCACCGCGCTCGACATCTTTCGCGAACAGCGGGTCCTCGGCATAGAGGTTTTTCTCGATCTCTTCGAGGATGCGCTGCTCGTGCTCGGACAGTGGCACTGTCACCCGATCATATCGACGGCTGGTGCCCCACTTGTTGCTATGGATCGATGAGCGCCGCCGGCGTTACCGCGTCGCCCCCCCATCTCTGTCTTATCCGGTCGATCGCATCAGATGCCTCCGGCCATCCTCCTTTGGAGCCGCGCTCCTCCAGTAGGTCGAGCTGTCTTCGAGCTGGACCGGGCGCGAGCGACGAGACACTCACACCGGCGAGCCTGATCCGCGCGCTACTGCGCCCGATGCGTTCCGCTTTATGGACCTTTTCGATCAGCGCCTTGGCGATCTCGAATATCTCAGCCGCGTTATCGATCTCGTCAGGGGAGGTGAGAGAACGGGTGATGGTGCGGAAATCGCCGAACCTGATCTTGAGGGTGACGCAGCGCCCACACAGGCCTTTCGCCCGCAGGCGCCCGGCGACGCGGTCCGAAAGCCGTAGGACCTCCCTCACGACCGCATCGAGGGTGTCGAGATCCCGCGCGAAGGTCTCCTCGGCGCCGACGGACTTCGCCTCTTGCGACGGGACCACAGGACGATCGTCACGCCCGTTGGCGAGGTCATGCAGGTGGGCACCGGCAGCGTCCCCCAGGGCCCGTTGGAGGGTCGCCCGCGGAACCACGGCGAGGTCGCCGATCGTGCGCAACCCCAACCGTTGCAGCATCTCTCCGGTCCGCTGCCCTACTCCCCAGAGCGCTCGTACGGGCATCGGATGGAGCCATGCCTCGACGCCATCGGGCGGGACCACCAGGAGGCCGTCAGGCTTCCCGGCCGCGGAGGCAAGCTTGGCGAGGAACTTGTTCGGAGCGACCCCCACCGTGCAACTCAATCCGAGCCCCGCGATGTCTCGCTTGATCGCACCGGCGATGGTGACGGGATCCCCGAAGAGCTTCAATGCTCCGGAGACATCGAGGAACGCCTCATCCAGGGACATCGGTTCGACGACCGGGGTGAACGAGATGAAGACATCGCGGATGAGCTCCGAGTAGCGCTGATAGGCCGAGAAATCGTTCGGCACGAATACAGCCTGGGGGCAGAGGCGGCGCGCCCTCAGCATCGGCATCGCCGACGTGATCCCGAACGCGCGCGCTTCGTACGATGCCGACGTCACAACTCCCCGCCCACCCTGGCCGCCGACGATGACTGGCTTCCCTCGCAGGGCGGGATCCTTGATCACCTCGACGGACGCGTAGAAGGCGTCCATATCGACGTGGAGGATCGCCAGGGGTTGGACCTCGTTGGGTTGGACCTCGTTGGGTTGGACCTCGTTATCCACCTGCACTGCCTCCGCTCGAATGCCATCGCACCTTGGGTCCCGCTCCCTGAAGATACGCACCCGCGGCCTGGAGCTTGCGTTGCCGGCCGAGCGCCGATGCGAGCGACATCCCCCCCGTCCGATCGTTGGCGAGCTGGGCGAGGTCGAAGACCTCGTCGGCGACGACGGTGATCCCGACGTTGTCGGGATCGGTCTCATACCGGAGCGACGCGCCCCCTCTTTTGCGCACAGCTCCTTTTACGAGCAAGAGCCACGAATGGAACACCGTCCGGGCGCACCGGGGTTGCACCCGCTCGAACACCGTGATGTCGAGTGGTCCGGTGAGGTCGTCGAGCGTGATGAAGATGATTCGCTGCCCCGAACGGATCTGCGGTGTCTGGCTCGAGACCTTCACGCCGGCAACCCACACCTCGGTGTTGGTACGCACGGACGCCAACCGATCGGCCGGGACACACCCCAGCGCCGACATCAGCGGCGCGTACAGATCCATGATGTGGCGGCGTCCGTCGATACCGGTGACCTCGAGCTCGGCTTGGGTCTCTTCCAGCGGCGAGTAGTCCGGCAGTCCCGGCAACACCACCGGCGCCGCCGCATCGAGATCGAGTGCCAGTTGGACCGGCTCATCCCCGCGAGCCGCGGTCCGGACGCTCGTCCGCGTGGGCTCGGGAGCGGTCCCGGCTGCGGCATTCACTGCAGGCTCCAGAGCGTTTTGAGTCGCCACGCTGCTCTGGCGTCCGTTCGAGAACGCCCGCGCTCGCGACCGCCGCAGCCGTGTCCGTTGGGTCGATGTGGGTCCCGCTGCCGATGGCAAAGTGAGGGTCAGCCATAGGAGCTCGCGGCGGGAGCGGTGGGGCTCGATCGACTCGAACGCGCCGATGTGGACGAGGTTCTCGAGCACCGGGCGACTCAGCCCGGCGCGGCGCCACACGTCTTCGAGCGACGTGAACGGCTCCTCGGAGCGCGCTGCAAGCAATGAGTCGAGCTCGGCCTCGGAGATCCCGTGCACCTCGGACAGTGCGAGCCGGATCCCGAGACTGTCGGTCTGTTCACTCAGCTCAGCTCTATAGACCTTGTCGGACCGCGAGATGTCGACGGGCAGGATCGGGATGCCCATCTGGCGCGCATCGGCCACGATCAGACGCCTCGGGTACATCCCGGGGTCGTGGGTCAAGATCCCCGCGAGGAACTCCGCAGGGTGGTGCGCCTTCAACCACGCCGACAGATATGTCGGCACGGCGAACGCGGCGGCGTGCGACTTGCAGAACCCGAACGCGGCGAACGAGAAGATCTCCTTCCACAGCGCCTCGGTCTGCTCTCGAGAGAACCCGTTCGCGAGGGTGGCCGCCTTGAACCAGGTCGCGACATCGGACTCGACGTTCTCACCGGGTTGGTTGATCGCGATCGGACCGGCGACCCCCTCGAACCCGGCACTCGGTTCCAGGTGTCTGCGGACGTAGTCGGCATCCGCGAGCGAGCACCCGGTCGCCGCGGCGATGACCCTGATGACCTGCTCGTGGAATACCACGACCCCGTTGGTCTCTCTGAGGATCGGTTCGAGGCTCGGGTGCTGGTAGTAGGTGTCGGCGAAGCCGTGACGGCGTTCGAGGAACGGGCTCACCATGTCTGACTTCACGGGCCCGGGGCGGAACAACGAGATATCGATGATGAGGTCCTCGAAGCGCTGCGGTTGATAACGGGCGAGCAGCTCCCGCTGACCCGGTGACTCGATCTGGAAGCACCCGAGCGTCTTGGAGCTGCGGATCAGCTTGTAGGTATCGGTGTCGTCGTGCGGCAACGCATCGAGATCTACCGCTGTCCCGTGGATCCTCTCGATCTCGGAATTTGCGTGCGCGATCGACGACAGCATCCGGACGCCGAGGACGTCGAGCTTGACGAGTCCGAGCTCCTCGACATCGTCCTTGTCGGCCTGGAGCATCGTGAACCCACCGAACGACTCCTGCATCGGGACGCGGTCGCCAAGGTCAGGAGACGACAGGATGACCCCGGAGGGATGCAACGCGAGGTGGCGTGGGAAGCCGTCGATCGACCGGCATAGGTCGAACAGGACATCGAGCTGGCCCGCGTCGAGGTTCGTGCCTGCGAGCTCGGGGAGACGCTCGATCGCGCTGGGGATGTCGCTAGCCCGGATGCGGGGGAACGCCTTGGCGACGAGGTCGATCTCATCCTGGGGCAGGCACAGTGCTTTGCCGACTTCCCTGATCGCCATGCGCGCCCGGAAGGTGTCGACCATGCAGCACATCGCGGTCTGCTCGGCGCCGTAGGTCTCGAGGATGTGATCGAGCACCTCCTCGCGCCGGTGTGACTCGACGTCGACGTCGATGTCCGGCAGCTCCTCGCGCCGGTCGTTCATGAAACGCTCGAACAAGAGGTCGTAGCGAACCGGATCGACATCGGAGATCCCGAGCAGGTAACAAACAAGCGATCCCGCGGCACTCCCCCGGCACGAGCAGCGGATGCCGAGGTTGCGCTTCACGTGATCGACGATGTCGGCGACCAAGATGAAATAGGCCGCCCATCCGAGCCTGAAGATCGTGTGGAGCTCGTGCTGCAGGCGGTCCTCGACCTCGCGCGAGCGCCGGCCGAAACGCCGGTCGATCCCCTCGTAGCAGCGGCGCGCGAGCAGACCCGTGGACGTCTCTCCCGGAGGCAGCGGCATCTCGGGAAGGTGGTAGGTGCCGAGCTCGAGCTCGAAATCACACGCGTCGGCGATCGCCCTCGCCTCGCCGATCGCGTGCGGAGCATCGGCGAACAGCTCGGCCATCTGGGCCGGTCGTTTGAAGTGGTACTCGGACGTTTGGCGCAACGCGTGGGTTTTGGACAAGGGAACGATCTCGCGGATCGCGTGCAGAAGCTCGTGTGTAGGAGCGTCGATAACTGACGCGTAGTGGACGTCGTTGGTCGCCACGGGCTTGATCCCGCTGCGGTCGGCTATGGCAAGCAGCCTGTCGCGCAACGTTCGAGAGCCGTAAGTCCTGTGGTCGAAGACCTCGATGCGGTAGCCGTCGCCGACGGCATCGCGCCAGCGCTCGGCCGCGGCTAACGCGTCCGGAAGCGTCCCAGCCGCGGCGAGGCGAGCCACTTCAGACCCGGCACACCCCGACAGGACGAAGAGACCTTCGGCCCGCTCTGCGATCGCGGCCATGGTCGTGCATGGGTGGTCGCGCTGGTTGTCGAGGTGAGCGCGGCTGATGAGGCGACAGAGATTCGCGTATCCCCTTGCGTCCCGAGCAAGGAGGGTGACATGCCCCGTGTCGGTGGTGAGCTCGGCTCCATAGACCGGCTTGACCCCGGCATCCTTGCATCCGCGCGTGAACCGCACCGCGCCCGTCAGTGCGTCGTGGTCGGTCATCGCAACCGCGTCGTAACCGGCCGCCGCGGCGAGGTGGGGCAGCGCCTCGGCAGGGATCGCACCGTCGCGCAGCGACCACGTCGAATGACAGTGAAGGTGGACGAACGAGCTCACGGTCTACTGCCGTGAGCCCTGAGGAGCTGGCGGGGCTAGGCCTTGGCCGGGATCGCCGTGCCGCTCGCCTTGGCGATAAGTCGGCCCGACGAGTCGGTGATCTCGGCTTCCGAGAACAGCACCCGCGAGCCTCCCTTCACGATGCGTCCGGTCCCGGTGATGGTCTCGCCCGCGGGCGCCGGTCGGAAGATCGAAATCTTCATCTCGGCGAGCGCCGGATAGGTGTCGGCATCCAGGTACGCGGCCGACACTCCACCCAGGACCGCGTCGGCGAACGCCGCGAACATCCCGCCCTGGAGCGCGCCCTGGGCGTTGCAGCACTCCGGCGGCACCGTCCATGTGAAGGTGACGCCCTCGCGAGGGTCGCCGCCCGGCACGAGCTCGAAGCCGAGATGCTCGTTCACTGGGATCGTGATCGACCCGTCGACGATCGCATCCCACCGCGTACCAGACATGGGCGGGACGATACCCGGCCATATCCCGATCGCTCATCAGTCCCACACCCGAGCGAGCCGCCACGTGTTCTCTTGAGCCAAGTCATAGACGGCGCCGAGGGGACTGCCGAAGCCGTCGGGGTCGAGATCACCCGTCGCGGTGAGCCCGGCCGGACGCGCCAGGACGCGATGGAACCGGACGTCGGGGGCGCGCACCGCCGCCGGCGCTTCGAGCCACGAGGAGAGGTATTGATCGACGTCGTAGCGGCGGCCGCGCCACACGAATGCGAGAGGGAGCCCTCCGGCCACTTCCACTTCTATGGGGTCGCCGTATCGCTTGGACACCGGTTCGTGTTGCACTCGCTCCCGAACGTTCCCGACCAGAGATAGAAGAGGGGCCGCTAAAGCGGCCCCAGTCTTCTTGAGGGGGCGTTCCGCCCCCTCTTAGATCGACTCTGCGAGCGGGAGCCGGGGAACCCCCGCTCGCACGGTGCGCAGCCCGGGGAAGCTGCAATCACTAGAGTCGAACGTATGTTCGATACTAGGCGCGGGTGGGTGTCCCGGTCAAGAGTCTCGGCCGAAGTTCTTCAGCGACGCGTCGCGCGCGGGCGGTCCTCGCCCTTACTTCCAGGTCAAGAGGTTCTGAAGGAGCTGGTAGCCGGCCCAGGTCAGCGCATAGTCCGACAACCCGTACGGGTGGTAGTACTTCTTCGTCGGGTCGGGCAGCAGCGCACCGACGAACCTGATGCGCCCACCCTTGTACTCGATCTCGCCGACCGTTATCTCGTTCTGCGCCTGGCCCGTCGCAACCGCACGCGCGGTCCCCTCGGCCGCGTCGAACGCGTCCTGCATCACGTACCAGACCGGTGAGCCACCCTCGTTGAGGCTGTACCCGAGCGGCACCGGCTCGTATGTCTGACGACGATGCAGGACATCGGTGGTCGTGCACCCCTCGGCCCTCGTGATCCCGGATTGCTTCGCCGCGCACGACCGTCCCTCTGCTGCGCCCGGTTGGTTGATCTTCCTGGCCAGCGGATCGTCGTAAGTCACTGCCTTGTCGGCCGTCGCGAAGTTCACGTAGCCCGCGTAGACCTCGACCATCCGGACGCTCGGCTCATCACCGGAGATATGCGGGATCAGGCTGAGGCCATCCCACAACATCACCATCGCCTCGTCGGTCAAGACGAGGTTGCCGTCGTGCTTCGCGACCCATGACTTCAAGCGGGGGCCGAGGTCGTCGTACACACGGTTGGTGATGACGATCGTGTCGTAGCGGCGCTGCCACCCATTCCTCTTAAGGATGCGGCGGACGGTGAGCTTGCCGATGCCGGGTTTCGCGTACTTGGCGAGGTGATGCCAGAAACGCATCGACGTCGCCTTGAAAGCCAGTTGACCCGGATCGGGCCATGCGGCCTCGTCCATGAACCTGATATCGGCGTCGTAGGTCAGCCCGACCTGGCCTCCGTCGATCCGGATCCGCCACTGTCCCGGCTCCGGATAGTTGGCGTGGAGCGCCTGTCCAGCGGGCACGTAAGCATCTCCTCCGCCCCCGTTGTAGCTGTTGATGGTCTCCCACTCGTCGTCGGTCTGCTCCTCGCCGGGGTGCTCGGCGCCCCCTTTGAATTCGAGGAAAGCCTGGCTTGCCGAGCACGGGCTGACGCCCTGGACATTGGTGCACGTGATGACGGCCTCGATCCCGCCGTTGTAGACCTTGGGCGGTCCGTCGACTGCGAACTCGTACGTGTAGTCGTTCGATTCGTCCAGGACGGCGTCCTCGATCGGACCCTGCTGAGGAAGGTCACGCCACTTCGCGGCGGCCGGGGCGATGTTTTTCGCCCGTTCCTTGACGAAGCCGCGGTTGTGCACGTAGGCGACGCGGCCCTTGGTCTCGAACGTCTGATCTTCGGGCTTCAACGTGTAGTTGATCAACGAGTAGATGAGTGACTTGTTGCCGTCGACGTGAAGCTGCTCGATATCCTGGTCAAAGCACGACCCCACGACGCAATTGCTCAGATGCGAGAACGCCATCTCGTTGTCGATGCCGTCAGCGTTGAGTCCCATCGGCGAGTCGATCCAGTTGCCGAGCGCGCCGGTGACCGTGTAGTCGATCGTGTCCCAGATCGTGCCCCACTGAACGCCGTACTGACGCGGGTCCTGTTCGGGCGCGCTGTTCGGCTTGATGCGAGGTGAATACGCAAGACGCGCCTCGGCGTCGGCCCACGCGCCCTTCACGGTCTGAAGCACGCGTTGATCCTTGCCGTAGTGACGCTGCGTCCCACCCAGCAACGTGAACGAGAACGCCTTCGCGTCGACCATCCCGTGGAGATCGATCCCGCCAGCCCACTTCGCGTTCCCCTTCGCATCCTTCGGGCCGATCGCAGGAAGCACGCGCCCAAAAGCTCGTGACTCGGGCTCGGACCACGGCGTGTACGGAAGGTACGTCCAGCCCTGCTCGGGCCAGTCGCGGTTCAGGTCGACGCCGTTGCCGTTGTAACGCTGGTACCACGAGACGCCGTTCTCACGGTCCCCGCGTCTCCAACCATCGGGGTTGGGCCATATGAAGTAGATCGCCGACTTGCGGAGGGCGAGCCCTGCAGTGACAGATTTGTCAGGTGTGGCCTCGAGCAGCGGATGTGGTGCCACGTTGTCCTCGTGAGTGCAGTCCACGTAGTCGGGAGCCTTCTCCTTCTCACAAGCTCCCCAGGTCGCAAGGTCTTCCACCGCCCGCGTGCCACCCTCGGCTCCGGCGCGCTCGATGCCGTGGATCGATAAGGGGAAGATGAAGTACTTCTTGCCCTTGTCGGGCACCGACTCGTCGGTGATGCGGACCATCTTCAGCGGCAGCCGGTCGCGCTCTGACGTGTTCGAGCCCTGGATCGTTGTCGGGACCCCCGCGGAGCGGAACGCGTCACAGCCCTCTTCCTTTCCGATGACGGGCTGGCCATTGCACTTGAAGTCCTCGTGCAGGGTGTAGACCTCGACGAACTTAGGAAAGGTCTCCTCGAGGAAGCTCAGCCCGTCGAGGAGCTCCTGGTACTGGATGAAGTCGACCGCGCAGATGGTCCCTTTCGCCCAGGGAGACCCGTCGGGCCTACACGCGTGCGGGTCCGGGAAGATCCGGCCGAGTGTCTGATATTCCTCTGCGCTGGTAGCCACCGGGCCCAACGGCGCCGCGGGGGCGGCAGGGGCTTCGGCCCCGTACGCGGACGTGAGACCAGCGACCAGCACCATCGCCACTACAACAACCGCGAGCTTTCGCATCTCGATCCCTCCGTTGGTACTGCCTGCGTCCTGGACCCATAATCGCGCCATTCTGCGGCTACTCCTGCTCGAGCGAACGCGCAGCGTGGTGGATCCACTGGATCCACTTCCCAGAGGGCGATTGCGCCTCGAGCGTTGGATAAGAAAGACTTGCTTCCTACCTACCGGGCGGAGGTGATCAAGTGGCTGAGCATCCAGGCGTCACGCAGCTGCAAGCGGGGTTCGAAGCTTTCACCACGGGCAACATGCACGCCCTGAGCGAACTCTTCGCGGATGACATCGTGTGGGTCGTGCCTGGCAAGAACCCGCTCTCTGGAACCTACAAAGGCAAGATCGAACTGTTTGGGTTCTTCGGGAACTTCATCCGAGAGAGTCGAGGGACATGGCGCAACGAGCTCCGTGACGTCCTTGCCAACGACCGCCACTCGGTGGCTTTGATCCACGCGACCGCGAAGCGCAACGACAAGACTATCGACCAGAACGGAGTGGCGGTCTTCGACGTCAATGACCGCGGCAAGATCATCCGCGCCGTGTTCCTGTGGGAGGACCAGGCCGCGGTCGACGACTTCTACGTGGGTGAGCTCGCCTGACCGGCCGCTTCGAGTAAGACCTCGGGGTACTTGTAGCCGCTTCCGGTGTTGTAGAGCACGACAGGGCCCACGAGCGCTCCGTCGGCAACGAGTCGCTCCGCCGCAGCAACGGTGGCGGCACCCTCAGGTCCGGCGAGCACGCCTTCTTCTGCGAGCGTCCTCATCCCACAGCGGATCTCATCTTCGGTGACGGACGCCATCACTCCACCCGAGGCACGCACGGTCTTCAGCACGAGTCTGCCTTCGACGGGCGCCGGGACACGCAACCCAGCTGCGATAGAGGATGGGTGTCCATCCCACGGGGAGACATCCTCGGCTCCGGCTTCGAACGCCCGCGTGATCGGGTCGCAGTCGGTCGTCTGTACGCCGACGAGCCGAGGCGACTCCCCCACCGCCCATCGAGCAGCGGTGACCTCTTCGGCAGCCTTGGCCGCGGCGATAGCGGCGACCCCACCGCCCACCGGCAGCACGATCTCCGACGGCATTCGCATCGACGACTCATCACCCATCTGATCGAAGAGCTCGAGCCACGCGCTCTTCTTTCCTTCCAGGCGGTAAGGCTCGTAGAAGGTCGCCGCCAGGAAGGCTCCGGTCTCAGCAGCGATCGCGACGGCGCGTTTCCCTGCGTCCGCGATCGAGCCATCGACGAGCACGAGGCGCGCTCCGGCGATGGCAACCTCTGCCTGGTTGGCGAGTGGAGCGGTGATCGACATCGTCACGGTCAGGGCCACTCCGAGGCGCGCCGCATAAAGCGACCATGCTCCTCCGGCATTCCCCGCGCTCGGCATGACGACGTCGCTGATACCGAGCTCGACCGCGCGACCGAGACCGATCGCGGCGCCGCGGGCCTTGAACGTTCCTCCGGGCATGGGACCGTCGTCCTTGACGAGGACCTCGATGCCCCACCGCTCCGACAGTTTGGGAAGGGCTAGAAGAGGGGTCTCGCTCTCCCCCAGCGATGGTGCGGGAGCGCGCAACGGCAGCAAGGATCCGTAGCGCGCCAAGCCGCGTTCGAGGGCTCGGATATCCGCAAGCTTCGGGACGCGCGAGAGGTCGTATCGGCACAGGAGCGTGCCGCCGCACCCGCATCGCCCCTGGAGGACGTCGGCGTCATGACGCATGCCGCACGCGGCGCACTCGAGGTGCGACAGCGCGGACGGGAAGTCGGAGGGTGCCGTGTCGCTCAGACGATCCCCAGCGCGGAGCGCGCCAGAGGGCTCATCTTCTCGGGGTTCCACGGCGGGTACATCACGAGCTCGGTGGTGACCTGTCCGATGCCTTCGATGGGGGCGGTCACTTCCTTTATCTGCTCGTCGAGCATCGGCCCGATGGGACATCCCATGGTGGTCAGCGTGAAGTCGACCTTGACGTCGCCCTCGTCGGCCACGTCAACCTCGTACACGAGCCCGAGGTTCCAGATATCGATCCCCAACTCCGGATCATCCACGGTCTGCAACGCAGCAATGACCTGCTCACGTATCTCTTCCTTAGTCGCCATGACTCAATGTTAGCCCGAGGCAATCCGGCTGGACACCAGCGCGACGGGAGGGCGGAGCCCATACGCCGCCCGGACGGCGGCGGCGAAGCCGCCACCGTTCGCAAGAGCAAAAGGAAGAGGGGCCCCGAAGGGCCCCTCTCAGTCGGTGCAGTGAAGCTGCTTACGGCTCGATCAGTGAGTCCACGATCTTCTGAAGTCCATCCGCGATGCGCTGCGTCAGGTCGTGCGCCTTGACGATGGTGCCGCTGTCGCCGAGCACGTCGTCGACCGAGTTCATCAGGCTCTCGGTCAGCAGACGGACCTGCTCGACCTGGTCGCCGGCGCCGACACGTTCCACGATCGTGTTCAACCGGTCCAGCGTCTTGTCCAGGCTCTGCGCGAGGTCCTCATCGACGATCTCGAGCAAGCTCTCGCCGAGGTTTCCGGTGAGGTCCAGCGCGTCGGACACGGTGTCACTGTCGGTCACGTTGTCCACTGCGTCGACGAGGCGCTCCGACGTGTCCTGTGCCTTACTGATCGTGCCGTCACGGCCGAGCACGTCGTCCAGCGAATCGCCGATCTTGTCGAGCGAGTTGATGACCCTGCGGACGGCGCCGCTGTTCCCGGTAGCGTCGGCTACGTCTTTCTTGACGGCGTCGATCAGTTCCTTGAGGTCGTGGCCGAGCTTGTCGCCACTCACGTTGCGGATCGCATCTCGGGTCTCCACCGTGAGCTCCTGGACCTCTGTCTTGAGCTCGTTCAGCTCGGGGGGCGGAGTTTCGAACGCGCGAGGAGCGACGTCCGAGCCTCCGTTGCACCCTGCGACCCCGAACAGCATTACGACTGCACCTGCGAGGATCTTCTTCATACCTGTCCCTCCTTTACGAGGCTAGCCCGACTGACCACTTCACCCCATTGCGAGGTGGCCCCTTGTGTCGATCACGTTAGGTGTCCGCCCTCTTCAAGGCTGTCCCCCGGGTGACTCCACCCGTGTCATCTCGGGGACACTCTTACGCCGATGCCCTTCGCTTGAGCAGGTCGGCTCGTATCAGCTTGATCTTGCGGCCCTCGAGCGCTAGGTAGCCCCGGTCCTCGAACGACCGCAGGATGACGTTCACACGCTGGCGGGACCCGCCCACCATCGCGGCGAGGTCCGCCTGGGTCATCCGGAGGTCGAGGAGCGTCTCGTCACCCTGTTTCTCGCCGCGGTCATCGGCTAGTCCGAGGAGAAGCTTCGCCACCCGCCCGTGGAGATCGAGGAAGACGAGGTCCGAAGCCTGCTCCGTCAGTCGGCGCAGGACGTTTCCGAGTGACCGTAGCAACGCGTCCTGGAGGCGGGGGTGCTCCTGCAGGACGGTAAGGAAGGTCTCTCTGGTGAGCCCCAGGGTGGTGGTCGCCTCGAGTGCCTCCGCCGACGCCGATCGCTGGCCGCCGTCGAAGACCGCAAGCTCACCGAAGATGTCGGGGGGCCGCACGGTCGTGAGGACCATCTCCTCGCCGTCGGGAGAGGTCACCATGACCTTGACCAGGCCTTCGGCTACCAGGAACAGCGAGTCGCCCAGGTCCCCTTGATAGAAGATCACCTGGCCCTTCTTGTAGCTGCGTTCGATCAGGCGATCCGCGACCTTTAGAAGGGTCTCCTCATCGAGGTCCGCGAACAGATTGGACCCGCCGAGAAGCTTCGCTGCCCTTTCAGCCTTCAAATGCCTTCGCCCTGTCCGCTCTGGCGTCCCGCCAAGCCGGTCCGCTGTTCCGTTCTAGCGTCCCGCCGTGGCGGTCCGCGTCCCATTCGCCCTAGGGCGAGAAGTATGACCTAGAGTGCCCGCCAGGTCATGGGCATTCTCAGAGCTCCCGCGTTTCTCATCACGTACGCGGTCATCCAGACGCTCGTGCTTCTATTGCTGATCCGATTCCTCGACCTCTACGAGCACGAGCCGTTCTCGCTCGTAGCCATCATGGCCCTCTGGGGCGCCGTCGGTGCGACCGCACTGTCGGCCATCGGCAACGGCATGGTCGCTGCGAGCCTCAGCCGCGACGTCGATGCGGTGTTCGGACCTGCGATCTCCGCGCCGGTCGTCGAAGAGCTCGCCAAGGGGATCGCTCTCATCATTGCGTTCGGTGTCACCGCCTGGGCTCATTCGAGGTTCGGGATGATGCAGATGGGTGGAATCACCGACGGCATCGTGTACGGAGCTGCGGTCGGACTTGGTTTCGCGTTCACCGAAGACCTCCACTACCTCCTCGTCGTCGCGGCCCAGCAAGGACTCGACCAAGGGTTGTCACTGTTCCTTCTGCGGCGCGACTTCTTAGGGATGGGCGCGTTGCAGCACGCGATCTTTACCGCCGCCTTCGGCGCCGGGCTCGGGCTCGCAACGTGGAGCCGTCGGATCGGATGGCGCTCGTTGTGGGCCGTCCTCGGCCTATTGGTCGCCGTGTTGCTCCACGCGACCAATAACGGCTTGGTGCAGCTGGTCCTCGTGATGCGCTACGGGTTCGACGAGACCGCCGCGGCGCTCGGTCAGCTCGGCACGCTGACACCCCAGATGGAAGCGACGCGTGCGACGGTCTTGAACGCGATGGCAATCCTCGACTTCGTCATCGTCGCCGCCTTCATCACGGCGATCGTGTTGTGGCTCCGCCACCAACGTCGGATCATCCGGTTCGAGCTCGCGAAAGAGGCCGACCTGGGGTTGATAGACCCCCGCGACTGGGAGCTCGTTCCTAGTTACTGGCGGCGCGTCCAGTGGTACTGGCAACTCTTGAGGGTTGGAGAGATCGAACGCGTCCGCGTCATCCGCCGCCTCCACACCGAGCTGGCAGGGCTTGCATTCCTCAGATGGCGGCTCGGAGCGGACTCAGGGCGGCCCGAGATAAGCAAGAGCCGTCAGAAGGTCGCCAACCTCAAAGCTCAGGGCGCGGTCGATGTGTACGCTCCCCAATAACAACGACGGCCGGCGAACGAGGGGACCCAAAGCGCAGTGAAGATCTCACCCACAGGACAGGTCAAAGACCTACTCAAGACAGTGCCATTGTTCGCGGCGTGCTCGAAGCGCGAGATCAACCTGCTCGCAGGGATCGTCGAGGTCGAGCAATTCGCCGCGGGGGCCGAGCTATGCCGAGAAGGTGAAGCTGGCCTCGGCCTCTTCATCGTGATGGAGGGCGAGACCGAAGTGAAGGTCAAAGGCCGGACGCGCCGCAAGCTAGGACCCGGCGCGTTCTTCGGCGAGATCGCACTTCTCGACGGCGGTCCCAGGTCCGCGACCGTGGTCGCGTCGACCGACGTGAAATCGATGCTGATCCCCGCGTGGTCGTTCAACGCAACGCTGAAGTCCGACCCGAGCCTCGCGATCACGATGCTCAAAGAGGTCTGCCGGCGCGTCCGAACCTCAGACTCGTCTTTGAGTACTTAGGTCAGTTCGATCCCCAGCAGGCGGGCTGCGTTGCCTTTGAGAACGGCCTCTTCCTTGTCGCCCAGGTTCATCTCGCCGAACTCGTCGAGGATGCGCCCAGGGTCGAGCATCGGGTAGTCGCTCCCCCACACGAAACGATCCGACAACCGGCCGCGCGCGTCACGCTTGACCTCTTCGGGGATGTACTTCGGACGCCATCCCGAGAGATCGACCCACACGTTCGTCTTGTGCATCGCGCTCGCGAGCACCTCGAGGTGCCACGGGTAGCCGAAGTGCGCCATGACGACGGTCAGCTCCGGATGACGCGCCGCGACCGTGTCCATCAGCATCGGACGCCCGAAGTCATACGCGATCCCCGAGCCACCCGGTACGCCTGCGCCGAGGCCTGTCTGACCGACGTGCACCACGATCGGCAGCTTGTGTTCCTCGCACTTATCCCACAAGGGGTCGAAGCTCGGATCGTCGGGATAGAACGCCTGCACCTGCGGGTGGAGCTTCAGGCCCTTCATCCCGAGCTCGGTGACGGCGCGCTCGAGTTCCTCTACCGCATTTGGCTTGTGTGGATCGACGCTCGCGAACCCGATGAACTGCTCGGGGAACTCACGGCAGATCTCCGCGACGCGGTCGTTCGTCAGCGCGGGTAGGCCCGTCGCGGTCTCCGCATCCCACGCGAGCAGCACGCCGAGGAGGTCCCACGCCTTGTACTCGGCCGCCATCTCCTCGGCGGTCCGGATGCGAACCTCGCTGCGGAAGAACTTCGTCGTTCCTTCGAGCATGGGCCCGATCGAGCCCTTGAGCCATTCTTCGGTGGACGCGTGGACATGGAAGTCGATCGCGCGCGGCATGAGACGTCCTTTCTTTGGGGCGGTCTAGAGGAAGAAGAAAGAGATCGCCATGATGATGTACGCGGCGACCAGCTGCAGGCCCTCGAGCCAGTTCGAACGCCCGTCGAGCGCGATGAACGCGAGGATTATCGCCGAGAACGCGACCGCGGCGATCTCGAACCCACTGAAGATGAAGTTCATCGGATGCCCGACGGCGAGTGACAGGAACACGAGCATCGGCGCGACGAATAGCGCGATCTGGGTCGAGCTTCCGATCGCGATCTCGATCGCGATATCCATCTTGTCCTTGGCCGCGAGGAAGATCGCCGAGGAGTGCTCGGCCGCGTTCCCGACGATCGGCACGATGATGAGGCCAACGAAGAGCTTCGAGAGATGAAGCTGCTCGGTGGTCTCTTCCAGAGCGCCGACGAGGAACTCACTCATCAACGCGACGAAGACCGTGGAACCTGCAAGCAACGCGCCGGCGCGCTTCGCGGACCACTTCGGCTCTCCGTGCTCGAAGTCGGATCTGAACAGCGCCCGGTGCGTCTTCAGCGAGAACAGGAGCCCTGCGGCGTAAACGCCGATCAAGACGATCGATACCCCGATCGAGACAGCCTCCTCCCGGAAGCCGGTCGCGCCGGGCGTCAATGCGAACAACGCGGGCATGAGAAGAGCGATGACGGCGATGACCAGACCCGTCGAATGCACGGCGGCCGACGATCGGTTGAACGTCTGCTCCTGGCGCGTCCACCCTCCCGCCAGGAATGACAGGCCCAGCACGAGAAGGACGTTGCCGATGATCGATCCGATGATCGATGCCTTCACGACGAGGATCTCTCCTTGGAGGATCAGGAAGAAGGCGATGATCATCTCGGTGACGTTTCCGAACGTGGCGTTGAGAAGGCCGCCGATCTGAGGGCCCGTGCGCGCCGCAAGATCCTCGGTCGCATGACCGATCAGACCGGCGAGCGGCAAGATCGCCAGAGCCGATGTGATGAAGATGGCCAGCGCCGGCCCATGGGTGAACTCGAGCACGATGGCCACGGGCACGAACACGAGCAGCCACTCGAGCTTGGGCTTGAACATCGGCGGAGCTTATTTGAGGGCGAGCATTCCGGCGAGGCGGGCGGCGGCGGCGACCGGGTCTTTGGCCCCCGCCACCGCACGCACCACGACGATCCGGCGGGCTCCGGCCTCGATCACCTTGGGGAGGTTCTTCCCATTGATGCCCCCGATGGCGAACCATGGCTGGGTCGCGGACACGCTCACCGCGACCTCCTCGATGTACTCGAGCCCAGCGGCCGGACGCCCCGGCTTCGTCGGCGTGGCGAACACCGGCCCCGCAGCGAAGTAGTCGACGTCCTCGTCCAAGACGCGTTCGAGATCATCATTGGAGTGGATCGACCGCCCTACGAGCCCGCTCGGCAACAGGCGGCGGGCGATATTGACGGGCACATCGTTCTGCCCGAGGTGGACGCCGGACGCGCCGAGCGCCAGTGCGATATCGGGCCGGTCGTTGACGATGAAGGGGATCCCCGCGGTGCGGCACGCCTCCGCGATGGGAGTGCCGACGCGGATGACGTCGGCGGCCTCCATGTCCTTTTCACGAAGCTGGAACGCGCCCACCCCGGCGGAGGCGAGCTCGGCGATGAGATCCTCGGCGCGTCCGGCCTTGAGCTTGTGCGGGGCGACGAGGTAAAGACGGACGTCTGAGAAGACCGAGATCCTCATAGGGCGATCGCCGTGGGGCCGCCGTCGCCCTCACCCGCGTCCGGTTCCCATCCGACGTCCCGCTCGTAGCTCTTCATGCGCTCCGCGATCCGCCGCAACACCACAGGCACCCGGAACAGCGCGATAGACGAGATGAGATACGGGAGCACATCCCCGACGACCTCGTACCACCGCTTGTCGAGAAGACTCGCCGCAGCGACCCACGCGATCGAGAGCGCGACGAGCACCTCAGCCAAGCGTCGGGGTGTCTTGCGCAGCGCGGTGTTCTCGAAGCGTTCCCGCATGGCGCGCACGGCCTTGTTGCCATGCGCGATCCGGAGGCGCCGCCAGGTCTGGAGCGCGGGATAGAACCTGCCCATCCCCTCGACGAAGCCGAGGATGAGAACCGAAACGAGCGCAGCAACTATCGCAGTGGCCACGTCACCAGCGTAAGCCGCCGGCGGCGTGAAACCGGGTTACTTCGGGAGCTTCACGCCTTTGCCTGCGGTGTACGTGAAGGATGCGCCGACGCCCGTGTACCCCGCGGTGCCCCCGTACATGCACACGATCGCCTTCACGAAGCCACCCTTGGGCACGATCCCCGACTCGCCGCTGGCCTCACGGGTCTGCTCGCTGACGGCGACCGGCGAACCGACGTTGACCGGGTCGTTGGCGATGTCTTCCGGCGTTCCGAACTTTTGGTAGAAGGTGATGTCCAGGTCGACGGTGCCCTGTCCGCCCGTGACTTCCAAGATGAACGGCTTGCCGGCGGTCTTCTCATCGACGTCGAAGTGATAGCCGATGTCGCCGTTGACCTGCTCCATACCGAGGATGGCGACACGGCGGTGGAGACCCGCGTAGCAACCCGAGTCGTCGGTGTAGGGCGCCGGCGCAGCGACGCTCCCGGAGACCTCTTGTTTGGTGCCCTGCAACTTGGCGGTGGCGCCCGTCGTCGGCACCAGCATCAGCCCGGCGGCGCCGAGCACGATCAGCTTCTTCATATCGAACCCCTTTTTGGATTGCCCTTGGCTTGGTGTGATTGCCCTAGTCCTAGGGTCAGGGTTCGATGCTCGGCGCTCTCTTCCTCTAGGCGAGGCGCCCCCTCGGTTCTTTGCCGAACCCCCCTCAGATGATGACCTGAGGGATGGGACCGGTGTCCTCTTCGTCGGGCCTCCTGACGGGGACCGCCGGCCTCGACGAGGCGGGCCCCGGCGTCGTAAGCACGGTGAGCGCCCGGTAGAAACGCTCGGGCTCTCGCAGGTGCTTGAGCTCTCCCACGACACCTCCCCCGCCACCACTTACCGTGACGTCGCCGTAGCCGAGAGCGCGCCCGACGACGCCTCGCTCGAACACGACCTGAGCAACGCGGCTGAGCGGGATACTGCGCACGCTTCTCGTGAACCAACCTGAAACCTCGAGGATCCGGTTCGTAGTCAGGACGATCCGCTCGGCCCACCATGCGAGGACCCGCAAGCCCGCACGGATCACCGCGATGACGACGACCCCACCGACGATCGTGTCGATGAGGTCCGAGCCCGTGTCGGGGCCGGAGACGTAACCGATGGCCAACGCGCAGAGTGCTACCAGGAAGGCGCCGGCAACGACGGGCACGATCCGGATCGGATGAGGTCGAACCGTCATCACCGTGACTTCGTCGGGCCCGATAATCCGTGACGTCTTCACGACCCCGAACCCGTCCACCATTCGAGCCACAGCTTGCGCGACGTCCTGAGATGCTCGCGCGCCCGAGAGAACACCTCGAGGGTGACGGTGCCGTCCCACCCCACACCTTTGAGCTGCCGGACCGCCAGCTTCCAATCGATCGCGCCAGCGCCGAGAGGAAGATGGAGATCCTCTGCACCGCCTCGGTTGTCCGAGATGTGTACGTGAGCGAGACGATCACCAAACGCCTCGAGCAAGGCTGCGGTGCGGTTCGGCTCGCCGAGCCCGAGGCGAAGGTTGGCATGACCTATGTCGAGATGGAACCCGGCATCGGGAACGGCCTCGAACAACGCCGCAAGGTCGTCGACGCCCGAGAACCCCCGGTCGAGGTTCTCGATCATCAGCCTGATGTTGCGTTGAGACGCGTCCTCGGCGATCGCAGCGATGGCTTCGGCGTTCTGCTTGCGCACGTTGTCCTGGGAGTGGAGCGGGACACGTTGATCCGGGTGAAGGTTGACCAGCGATACGCCGGCGTCGGCGAAGCAGTCGAAAGCACGCTTGAACATGTCGCGTGCGACCCCTCGCAACTCTGGGAACGCCGACGCGATCGGGAGGTAATACGCGGTGTGCCCGACGGCGAAGAGACCTAGGTCTCCGAGCAAGCGCTTGATCTCTTTGCCGTTCGGGAGCCACGCTGCAGGTGGCTCTAGCGTCAGGTCGACGAAATCGAAACGGTCCTCGGCGATCCGGTGGATCTCCTTGATCACCGAGCGCCCCGGGAAGTTCATCGCACCGACGTACATGTCGCCGATTATCCTCCGGTGGGAAGGAGGAACCCGTTATCGAGACCTACGACGCGATCGTCACGAGGCGATCGGTTCCCAAAGTCACCGATGTCGCGCCCGGACGCGCCGATATCGAGCGCTTGCTCGCCGCCGCCGTCAGGGCGCCGACGCATCACCTGACTCAGCCGTGGCGCTTCGTTGTGCTCACCGGCTCGGCTCTCGGAGAGTTTGGAGACGCCTGGGTCCGTGGCGCCGAGCGTGAAGGCAAGGACCCCGAAGGCATCCGCGACAAGGCCTTGCGCGCCCCTGTCATCATCGCGGTCATCGAGACGCCGAAGACCCACCATGCCCGAGTGCAAGAGATCGAGGAGCACTACGCGACCGGCGCGGCGATCCAGAACATCCTGCTTGCGGCGCACGCTGCGGGCATGGGGGCGATGCTGCGAACCGGTCCCGCCGCTCACATCCCCGAGGTTCTGGAACACCTGGGGGTCGATCCGGACGAGCTCGTCGCGGGTTACATCTATCTGGGCTACCCACCCGAGGATCAAACGGACCGCCCGCTGACAAGACGTACCGATCCGGCGGAGCTGACGACGTGGCGGGGGTTCCCCTGATGCCGCTGCGCCGGAACCGGGGCCCAACCAAAGCGGCGTTCTTCGACCTCGATCGGACGCTGATCCCCGGGTCGAGCCTGTTCCTGCTCGCCCGCGGGGCGTACGAGCGCGACATGTTCAGGGTGCGCGACCTCCTCAGGTTCGCGTGGGCACAGGCGATGTTCCGGCTGCGCGGCGAGCAGAAGAAGAACATGGAGCGTTCGCAGCAGTCCTCGCTCGATTTCGTAGCGGGACGCTCCCAAGCCGAGCTGGTCTCGTGGGGACGCGAGATCGCGGAAGAGCGCATCCTGCCCCTCGTCTACGCGGACATCGTCCGTGTCATCGAGAACCATCAGGAGCGCGGCGAGCTCACGTTCCTAGTGACCGCAGCCCCCATCGAACTGGCGCAGACGATCGCGGAGGCGCTCGGGATGACCGGCGCGGTCGCGACCGTGTCGGAGGTCGACACAGCCGGCAACTACACCGGACGTATCGAGGGCGAGATCATGCACGGCCCCGAGAAGTCGAAGGCGGTCGCGGAGATGGCCGCCGCCCATAACCTTGACCTCGACGAATGCGCGGCGTACTCGGACTCGATGAACGACCTCCCGCTGCTGGAATCCGTCGGCCACCCTCACGTGGTGAATCCCGAGCACGAGCTGAAGCGCATCGCCATGGTCCGGGGCTGGCCGGTACACGAGTTGAGGACGCGCCGGCGCTTGCTCCTGGTGGGGATCCCCGCAGGTCTCGGGGGCGTGACGCTGTTCGTGTCGGGCCTCTCGCTCGGAGCATGGCTCGAGCGTCGGCGGGCTAGACGAGCGGGCGGACCTCTCGAGCGAACCGCTCGGCGCTTTCGACTATGACCGGCGGGGGCCCGTAGACGATCAGGTCGATCATCGAGACGCCGGCATCCCGCAGGCGCACCAGGTTCTCCGCGATTGCCTCCGGTGGCCCCGTGAATGGCAGCTTCGGGTTGGGCGCGTCCGAGAACCACAACAGATGCTGAAGCATGAGCACGAAGTCGTCGCCCGAGCGACCTTCTTTCTCGAGCAGGCTTTGCATGACTTCGATGCGCGCTAAGAGAGCGTCGATCCCACTGCCCTGCCCGCGTCCGGTAACGACAGCCCATCCGTCACCGATGCGCGCTGCGCGCGCCAGCGCAGCATCGCTGTGGCCCCCGACGATCAGCGGGATCCCGGACGCGCCGCCGGTCGGCGCCGGCAAGAATCCCGACTCGGGCCACCGATAAGAGTCGCCTTCGAAGGACGAGGACGCACCCGACCAGATCGTCCTAAGCGCCTCGATGTATTCGTCGAGACGAGCACCACGCCGCTCGTACGGCACGCCGAGCGCGTCGAACTCCTCGCGCATCCACCCTGCGCCGATCCCGAGCACGAGCCGCCCCGGCGCGAAGTTCTCGATCGATGCGAGCGCTTTCGCCAAGACGATGGGATGGCGGTACGCGCCGATCAGCACACCTGTTCCGATCTTCACCCGCTCGGTCGCGCCGGCGAGCACACCGAACAGCGCGAGCGGATCGAAGAACGGATCGTTCGCACTCATCGCGTAGCTGCCATCGCGGCTATAGGGATAGAGCGACTCGAGATCGACGGGTGTGAACAGATGATCGAAGCACCACACCGAATCGAAGCCGAGCTCCTCCGCAGTGCGCGCAACCGCCAGGATGCCCTCCGCGGTCGCGGCCGGTTGCGCGCTCGGAAGATGCAGCCCGATCTCCACGGGGCGTGTCATACCGAGGATTCCGATTCAGGGATAGGCGGAACAACGCGGTCGCGCCCAGCAACAACGGGAACGATCCCGAGGATGATGAGCGCCCCGCCCGTATAGACGAACTCACGACATTCGCAGTCCTCCGAGAATGACGCGGCCGCGATGAGCAATCCCAGGATCGCAAGCGCCACGGGCCACCGACGACGCTTCCACCCCCCGGCCTGCCACGCCTTGAGGACCCCCGCCGTACCGAGGACGAGAAGAACGATGCCGACGATGAGATAACCCATCCCTTCTGTTTCGAAAGGGCAGTCCGTGAACCCGGCATTAGTGAGGTCATCGGGGTCGTAAAGGACGGGGACGTCGTCCCCGATGGATAGATCCTCGGGCTCTCCGCACCACGGCAGCGAGACCTCTTCCGGAAGACCGATGTCAGACGTGTACAGGACGTCCAGGATCGCGTACCGAGACGAATACCTGCCGCCGGTCTTGATGGTCTTGTCGATGACTGTCCCGGTCGCCGGCACACCGTGATCGAGCAGAGCGCTCCCGTCGCGCGCCTCCGCTGTCGGCCCAATAGTCAACGCCATCCCCACGACGAGGAGTATGGGACCCAGGAACCCCCCGATCGCTCCGATGAGGCCCGAGCTCTTTCTAACCACGGATCCTCCTAATGGATCGCTGAGAGTCGCCGAATCTTTCCACGGATGCCCCTTTGACAGGCATCTATGGCAAACGGTCAACTCCCTCGGTGGCTATCTTGCGCGCCGCGACGACGGCAGAGCTCACCCCCGCAACCCTGGCGGACATCCGCGCGCTCCTCCTTGCGGCATTCGAGAACGACTTTCCAGAGGAGGACTGGGAGCACACCATCGGCGGCGTGCACTTCATCGTGGAGGAAGAGGGATCCGTTGTGGCGCATGCGTCGGTGGTCCCCCGAGTCCTCGAGGTCGACTCCCGCCCGTTGCGAACCGGCTACGTCGAGGGGGTCGCCACCGACCCCGCGCACCAGAGGAAGAGATTCGCCTCACTGGCGATGACGGCCGTTTCGGAACACATCGGCGGTCAGTACGAGATGGGTGCTTTGGGCACCGACCTCTTCAGCTTCTATGAGCGCTTCGGATGGGAGCGTTGGCGCGGTCCCACCTACGTCCGCCGCGCCGACGGTCTGTTCCACTCCAAAGACGAAGAGGGTTACGTCATGGTGCTGCGTTGCGAGGCGACCGAGGACCTCGACCTCTCCGCGCCCATCTCGTGCGAGGAACGCTCCGGCGACGACTGGTAAGCGCATCGGTTGACATATTCCTATATCAGCATATATCTTCTTCGCATGGCGCGCGCAGCAACAACGACGGATGCGTTCAATGCGGTGGCGGAGCCCCGACGCCGGCAGATCGTCGACGTCCTCGCCGGCGGTGAGCGTCCGGTAAACGACCTCGTCGCGGTTCTCGGACTCCCCCAGCCCCAGGTCTCCAAGCACCTGAAGGTCCTACGTGAGGTCGGCGTCGTCAATGTCCGTGAAGAGGGCCGCCAGCGCGTCTACCGGCTCAACGGCGACTCCCTCAAACCCATCCACGACTGGGTCAAGAACTACGAGCGCATGTGGACCGAGCGATTCGAAGCACTGGACGAGGTACTGGAAGAGTTGAAGCGAGAGGAGGAGGCAGATGGTGGTAGCGACAAGTAGCGGCACGGCCAAGGTGACGCTTCCGGCCGACGATCAGATCTTGATCACCCGGGAGTTCGCCGCTCCGAAGCACCTGGTCTACAAGGCGATCACGACACCCGACTTGATCAAGCGGTGGTGGAACGCGAAGCGCGGCGAAGTCACCGTCGCGGAGATCGACCTGAGCGTTGGCGGAAAGTGGCGCCAAGTGATGGTGACCCCTGATGGCTTCGAGGTCGGCTTTCACGGTGAGTACCGGGAGATCGTCCCGAACGAGCGCATCGTCTCGACCGAGGTCTACGAAGGCGCGCCCGGCGGAGACGAGGGTGGCTCACTCAATACAGTGACGCTCACCGAACACGACGGTCGCACCACGATGACGGTTCTCTGCACATACCCCAGCCACGAGATCCGCGACATGGTCATCGAGTCCGGCATGGAAGCCGGCATGCAAGACGCCTACGACCTCCTAGAGGAAGTCGCCGTCTCCCTCGCCTGAGCGACTCTAGGAGAAAGACCCCGGCCACAGAAGCTCGTGGTCCGGGGTTTTTCTAGTGCAGGGACGAGGGAGAACGCTCCGACGGCTCTACCCCGTCGCCAACTCACGGTCGGTGTCGGCGGCGACGTCTTCGGACCACAGGTGGAGCCCCAACCAGGCCCAGCCGGTCGCGAGGGCTCCGACCCCTACCAGTGCGGCCGTCGGGCCTGAGTCGAAGCCCAGCAGAGTACCGACGAGACCAACGAGAAAAGCCCCGACGAGCCCGGCGATCCCGAGCGCCAGCGGACCGCGGGGAACGACGCCGCTTCGGATCGTCCCGACGAAGAATGACCCGAGCCCCACGAAGATCGCCAGCAGCCCGACGAGGGCGCCGGGAGCGAACCACAGCGAACTACTGACCACCACGGCGACGAAACCGACGATCGCGACGCGAGTCCCTAGCCGCCCATAAGGAACAAGCTTTCCTCGAACCCGCAGGTAAAGCGCAACCAGGCTCATCGCGAACAACGCCAGGAAGGACAACGACACTTCGGCGAACATGCCGTGGCTGTATGACTCCGACATCTGCTCATAGATGAGGCTTCCACCGAGACCCAAAGCTCCAACTATCCCGGCAAGGCCCGCGTACCTGGTGAATGTGGTTGGCACTCCAACTCCCTTCGATTCAGCCCACGCCCCCACGACAACTTCAGGGGGGCCGAAGTCTTCGATCGCCCGTTGGGCCGCCTCGCCCGGCGTCAGCCCGAGAATGCGGTAATGCTCCGCGGCATCCTCGAGGTGGCCGCACATCTCTTCGGCAAGCCGCCGCCGGAGTGATGCTCGGCCGACGAGGTTGGGCTCCAGCAGCGCGACGAACGTTTCGATGGATCCACCGGCATCACTAGCCACCGGCGCCCTCCAAGACTGAGGTGACCGCGTTGCGAAAACCGGTCCACTCGTCGCGCTTGGCAGCGAGGGCCTTGCGCCCCGAACGCGTCAGCTCGTAGACGCGCCGCCTCCGCCCCGCGTTCTCGTCCCAGCGGCTCGACAGGTAGCCGAGTCGTTCCAGGCGATGAAGGGCCGGGTACACGCTGCCTTCGGGAAGGTCGAACTCACCTTGGCTGCGGCGCCGCAGCTCCTCGATGATGGCGTAGCCATGGAGCGGGCCCTGCTCCACGACGGCCATGACGAGCGGATCCAAGTGTCCCTTGATCAGTTCGCTTCCCATACCTAGACATCCTAGGCTTAGAACCCCTAGGCGTCAACGGGCTGCAACCCGTCCCTGACCTGATCTTTGGTAGACACCTCCCCAAATCAGGATTCCTAAGGGGGACCGGAATGAGAAAAGCGACGGGGACCGTGCTCGCGTTCGTTTTGACAGCCGCAGCTATGGGTGCGACGGGGCTCGGGCCGGCTTCCTCACAGGAACCAGGTCCAGAAACATTCACCCTTTGCGCGCAGGAGCAATCCGGATTCGATCGCTCTATCGACGTAGGGAAAAGAGACTTCTCACCGGGTGACTACACAGTCAGCGTGAAGCCTTTGCTCGACCCGGAAACCGGCGACCGCAAAGGTCAGTTGGTGTCGACCTTCACTTTCGTCAAACCGATCGGGAAGAACGATGGGCGAGGATACGTCGAGGGAACCTACGAGCTCGAGACCGGCAAGATCACCTTCTACGGCTCCTTCAAGTTCTCAGATGAGGCCGTCGTCTTCGCGATCACGGGAGGAAACGGCGCATACTCGAACGTCGGAGGAACAGTCAGCGACAGCAGCGGCCGATGCGACGGAGAGCGTGGCGGTCTATTTCAATTCGAGGTGATACATGACTAGCTAACTCTCCTGAGGCTGGCCGTGGTTGATCATCCATCCGACGCCGAACTTGTCCTTCAGGCTGCCGAAGTAATCGCCCCACACTTGGTCGGCGATCGGCATCTCGATATCTGCACCGTCGGATAGCGCGCTGAAGATCTTGTCGGCCTCTTCACGGCTCTCGGGATGGAGCGAGATGTAGTTGTTGTTCCCCTGCCGCACCTCTTGACCCATCGAACGAAGCGCGTCGCTCGCCATCAGGGTGTTGTCCTCGCCGATCGGAAGCGAGATGTGCATCATCTTGTTCTCGTCTTCCGCGGGGATAGTGACGCCTTCCATCGGGAGATCCTTGAACCTCACCACAGAGGAGAACTCCCCCCCGAAAACGGACTTGTAGAACTCGAACGCCTCTTCCGCGTTACCGTCGAAATTGAGATACGGATTGACCTTCACTATCCATTACCTCCCACGTTGGTCTCGGCGCCTTCGAACGCCCTTTCCAGCTCCGCGAGATCGAACTTCTTCATCTGCAGGAATGCATGGGTCACGCGCGCCATGTGCTCCTCGGTTCCTCGGCTCAACAGCTCTTCGAGAGCAGCCGGAATCACCTGCCACGAGACCCCAAACTTATCTTTGAGCCAGCCGCACTGCTCCGATTCGGGGACCGCCGACAAGCCGTCCCAGTAGTGGTCGATCTCCCCCTGGTCTTCGCATCGAACCATTAGCGAGATCGCCTCATTGAACCCGAACTCATGCTTCTGCGCGCTGTCCATCGCGGCGAGCTTGTAGCCGTCGAGTGCGAAATACGCGTGCCTGATCGTCCCCGCCTGCTCCGGCTCCTCACCTTCGCCGTATCGCTGGACGTGGTTCACCTTCGAATCGGGGAACACCGAGGTGTAGTGATCGATCGCTTCTTCCGCCTTCCCGCAGACATCGCCGACATACATCAGCGTCGGGACGATCGCCTGATCGATCTCTCCAGTCGAGTCGATCATCACTTGCCACGAGAGCCCATAACGATCGGTCGTCCAGCCGTAGCGATCACTGAACGGATACGAGTCGAGAGGCATGAGAGCACTGCCTCCGTCTGACAGCTTGCTCCACAACGCATCGACCTCATCCGTCGTAGCGCACCGCACGAGGAACGAGATGGCAGGTGTGAACTCGAACAGCGGTCCTGCGCTGATCGCCTGGAAAGGCAGACCGCACAGCTCGAACGAAACGATGTCGCAGTCACCTGACGGCGTGTCCGTGATGGTGGACACGTTCGTGATTCTGGCGTCAGGGAACGCCGCCACATAGAACTCCGCGGCCTCAACGGCTTCTTTGTCGTACCAAAGGTGTGGCGTGATCCTCAGCATCGCAGCCTCCTTGTAGGTCGAGCCGACTCCGACATCTCGTCAGGGCGACAACTCTCATCCGCTACGACCTCTCGGCCGAGCCGAACTCATCGTTTCAGGCCGAAAAAGTTGCTCACCTGCCCCCCGCTGCCTCCTTGGCGACCTGCTCGAGGCGGTCGGTGTAACCCGCCCACCATGCGGCGTCACCCGGGGGAAGGTTGTCCCTGTCCTTGCGGTATCCCACGCTGCCGTCGATCAGCTCCCGGACGATGTCGGCATGTCCTGCATGCCGATGCGTCTCGGCGATCATGTGCACGAGGATCTGCAAGAGCGTCACGTCGCCTCGCTCCTCCGGCCACCACGGAACCCGTCCCACTGCGTCGAGAGGGAGCGCATCGATGGTCTCGTCGGCATGCGCCCACACCCGCTTGTAGAACCCGATGAGGTCGTCGCGTGACTCGTCGGCAGTCGCCCACATGTCGGCGTTGTCCTCCGCGTCGTCCTCGAGCCACGGCAGGGGTTCGGGGAACGGGCGACCGAAGGTCGCACCGAAGTAGCCCGCCTCGACGATCGCAAGGTGCTTCACCAGTCCGAGAAGGTTGGTGCCGGTAGGAGTGAGCGGTCTCCGCACCCCGTACTCGTCGAGACCGTCGAGTTTCCACAGCATCGTGTCCCGAGCCCTCTGCAGATACTCCTTGAGGTGCGCCTTGTGATCGGTGATCAACATCCTCGGAGGATGCCATACACCCCCAGAGTCAACGGACAGAAGTATCGATCCGCTCTAGAGGCTTCTTCATGTTGTCGTAGCGCAAAGTCTCATGCATCCCCGCGCTGTCGTAGAGGGCGCGGGCCGCAGCGATGTTCTCCGAACTGACGCCGAGCTCGACGCGCCTTACGCCGTCATCGTGAAAGCCTGCAAAGCCTCGCATGAGAAGGATCCTGCCGATCCCCCGGCCTCGGTGCTCGGGCACGACGCCGAGGTACTGGATCCATCCGTCATCCGACGAACGCTCGCCGAGACAGAAACCGACAACGTCGCTAGCGTCCATCGCCAGGTGCCAGTGCGCGGCATCGAATTCCTCGGAACCAACGGCCTCCATCCACCGCTCCAGCGGCTCGGGTGCCCAGCGCTCGCCCTCGTACTGCGACCACGCCCGATTGAAGGCTGCATGAACCGCGGCGTCGTCCGGCCCCACGCGATAGTTGCGCAAATCCAATCCGGCGGGAGGGGCCGGCACCACGGGCCTCTCGTCGAGCAGGATCTCCATGCGCGCGTAATGATGCGAGTGCATGTAGCCGCGAGCCTCGAGCAGAGAGCGGGCATCCTGATTCAGGCTCGTGACATTCTGTCTGACGTGCCCATCTCGGCTGCCCTGCGCGGCCGCTCGTTCTTCCACAACGCCGAGAAGCTGCCCGCCAAGACCGCCCCCTCGCACCGCGGGATGTACCTCGACCTCGGCAAGACCCTCGAACACCCATGCGTATGCGACCAACGTCCCGTCTCGTCGCACAACCCAGGCGTCGCGTTGACGATCGAAGCCCGGCGTTCGCCAGCGCCAGGCGACGTCCTCACGGTTACTGACGACCCCCGGGGCGTCGGCCAGATTGCAGGCCTGCATCAGCTCGACGAGTCCATCGACGTCCGTTTGGGCGGGATGCTCCAGCGCAGATTCCACGCAAGGACGTTAATAGATGACCTATCACGCTAGCGGAGGCTCAGCCCCTTGGCGCGCAGCATTCGCTTCGATCGCATCTCTGACGAACTCCGCGAGGCCGGGTTCGAGGTCGTCGTACCGCTTCTTGAAGCGCGGGTCGGCCACGTACATCTGCCCCAGGCCCCGCTGCATCTCGACGCTGCACTCGTAGAACCAGCGAGTGATGTGCCCCCGGTGACGCTCAACGAGGTCCATGGCTTCCATGCTGTCGGGACCTAGCCCGGCGCGTTTCACTTCGATCAAGCCTTCGTCGATGCCGGCGCCGTCAGCCTTGATCTGCTCCCAGTCGGCCTTCGTGTAACTGGATACGCGACGCTGCGACTCCTTGTACGCGTCGGTGTCGCCCCAACGCTCCTCGACCTCATCCGCGTGTTCGTCTGGGTCGAAGTCACCGAAGACCTCGAACCGCTCTTCCGGCGTCAATGAGATTCCCATCTTGTATGCCTCCATCTCGTTCTCGACGGACGTGATCATGTGCTGCAGGCGATCGGCTCCCGCCACCAACAACTGGTGTTGGCGTCGAAGGTGGTCGAGCCGGCTCATCCCACTCTCGGCCAACAGATCGGCGATGTTGCCGAGCGCGAAGCCGAGCTCTCGGTAGAAGAGGATCTGCTGTAAGCGGTCGAGGTCACCCTCGGAGTACTCGCGGTACCCGTTCGGCAATCGGCCGCTGGGCGAGAGCAGGCCGATGCGGTCGTAGTGATGCAACGTCCGGACCGTCACACCACTCAGACCCGCGACCTCGCCTACCGAATAGCCCTTCAGCGCTTCCTTCATGCAGCCAATGTTGCACCCTGACGTAACGTCAGAGTCAACCCGGGACGTAAGGTCTCCCGAGTGGCCGAGGATCGGGTCCGGACAGGATCAGAGAGCATCGCCGTGGCGGCTTTCGTCGCCATGGTCGTTGGTATCGGTGGGAGCGTCATCGCCGTCAAGTACATCGCCCGGGCGGGTGATCTCGATCCACTCTGGGCAGCCGCCTCCAGATTCCTCGCGGCCAGCGCGCTCTTCACGGCAGGCGCCGTCGTCCTTCGCGCGCCGATGCCTCGAGGTCGCGCACTTGTGGGCGCGCTGCTCTACGGAGTGCTGGCGATCGGAGCGTTCTACGCATTCATCTACTGGGGCCTGCAGAAGTCGCCCGCGGGGATCGCGGGGGTCATCCTGGCAACGGGCCCCCTGCTCACTTTTCTCTTCGCGATGCTGCACGGCCAGGAGAAGTTTCGCTGGGACAGCGTGGTCGGCGGAGCCATAGTGATCGTGGGAACCGCCGCGATCTTCACCGCGGGAGCTGATAAGGGAGTGCCGGTCACATCGCTGCTCGCCATCCTGGCTGCGGCCATCTGCGCGGCGGAGGCCGCAGTCGTCGTCAAGGGTTTCCCGCCCGTCCATCCGGCGAGCAGGAATGCCATCGGAATGGCGGTGGGAGCCGTGCTTTTGCTGGTGTTGATGCCCTTCTTCAACGAGTCATTCGGGTTGCCTGTCGAGCGTTCAACGTGGATCGCGCAGGGCTATCTGATCCTGTTCGGTTCGGTTGGCGTTTTCGGGCTGTACCTGTTCCTTCTGAGCAGATGGACCGCGAGCGCGGTTTCTTACGAGTTCGTCCTCGCCCCTGTCGTCGCGGTCGCACTTGCCGCGTGGCTGCTCGACGAACGCGTCACTTGGTCATTCCTCGTCGGCGCGTTCGTAGTGCTGATAGGCGTTTATCTAGGCGCGATCCGAAGCAGCCAAGCGACTCCGGCCCAGGTTGAGAAGGCCGACGGCTAAGAGAGAAGCGCTGGGGAGATAACGATGTCCCCATGTTCGCTCGTCAAGGTAACGGAAACCAACCCAGGACGGCCGGACACTAGCGAGATCGGCAAGTCGTAGTTTCCCAGCCAGTTGTAGATGCGGTCGGCATCTCCACTCAACGCGACATCCTTTAACCGCACCTCTCCGGCACGATGGGCGACTGGTACACGCGAAGGCTGATCAAGGGCGCTCCCCCATTCAATGAAGAACGGAAGTTCGGATTCGGTAGCTACGTGCTCGATCCCAGCCGTCCGCCACCGCAGGATCGAGCCGTCCCCACGCTGTCTCGATCCCGTAGCGATCTCTAGATGAAGTCTCTGGGCCGTCCGCTCAAGGGGAGACGTGCGCACCGCCCAGCCGCACAGTCGGTCGGAGGCGGCCATGCCTTTCACGATCAACCGCCCGAACGCGCTCGCCGCTGCTTGCGCATCGTCCGTCACGGTCACCAATTCGAGATAGGAGGTCCCCAGAGGAACTATCCAGTTCGCCGTGCCCCATGACGGGTGGCGACCTCCTTCAATGGCGGTCAGTCCAAAGCGGGAGTCGAGATCCTTCGCGCTAGCTTCGAGATCAGTGACTGCGATGATGACATGGTCGATCTCCAGACCCGTCTCGTTCATCCGTAGCTCCCGTCCTGTCCGCTAGATGAGGAACGTTCCACAGTGAGCTACGCGCGTGTTGCGGCGGGACTTCTTTGGTTCTACTGCGTGGGGTTTGGGCTGTCGACCATTCCGGTAGCGCGCTATCTGCTCCGACACGACAAACTTCCTACCTTCCTCGGCCTCTTTCCGATGTACGGGGGCCGCTGGTTCGGCAAGGTCGACAACGGAAGATTCATCCTCCTCTTGATGGGCTTCTTCGTAACGACGGTCGCGGCGGCAGGAGCAGCGTGGCTGCTCTGGAACGGATCGAGGATCGGAGCGGTATTCACCTTGGCGCTCTTGCCTGTTCAGGCGATCTTCTGGGTTGGCTTTGACTTGCCGCTCCCCTGGCTGACGGGTATCGCAACAGTGATCCTGATCGCGCTGGGTTGGACCTCACTCGGCTAGATGGCGTTCTCGCACGTCGCCGCTGAGCGAAATGACGATGTCTATCGTGACTATCGACCTGACCTAATGGCCAGGCCAGCCAAGGGAACATCTGAACCGTCACCATTGACGCGATGAATCTCCACTCCAGGTCCCCAAACCGGTTCTCCTTCCCGCTGCCCTCATGCACGGGCTTGGCTCGCGATCGGGTCTTTCATAAGGGTTGAGTCCAGCCCGGTCAGATCAGGTCCGTCTTTCCACCACGCCACCTCAGTCCAGAGCCCATCCGGGTCCTGGAACGAGAAGCTGAGCATTAGCCCGAAATCATTGACCTCACCCGAAGTGGCCCCCTCTTCCACGAGCGTCTGACGTAGACGCTCGAAATCTGCGTAGCTCTCCGCCGCCAGGGCGAAGTGGTCAACGCGGCCTCGAGAGAAAATCTCACCGTCAAACTCATCTGGGTCTACCCCGTCGACCTGCCAAGCATGTAGAACGGTTGGACCGCCCAGTGAGAGGAACACGTGCCGACCGCCGCCGTCGGCCTGCTTGAGCGGCATGAAGGGGACCTCGACATCAAGCAGACACTCCGAGCCGAAGATTCTCGAGTAGAACTGGACAAGGCCGTCCAGATCCTTGCTCACGGTTGCAACATGATTGACACCGATCAAACCCACCCCTCGCTCCTTTCGCTAGACTTTCCTAATACAGCCTGATTATCAGGTATACCTGACTATTTTGTCAAGGAGGTTAAATCGAATGCCTGATCCGACCGATGACCGGACGCCTACACCGCGCCTACTGTCGCTCGCGTACAACAAGACCTCGGCCGTGATCTACCAGCACCTCCAGGAAAGCGGGATCACGGATACGCGACCTAGCCATGGCAACGTGATGGAGCACCTCGCCTTCGAAGACGGATTGCGTCTCAACGACCTCGCTACGCGAGCAGGCATAACTCCTCAGTCCATGGGCCAGTTCGTAGACGAACTTGAAGACCTCGGGTATGTGGAGAGACGTCCGGATCTCGACGACAGACGCGCCAAACGGATCCATCTGACACGGAAGGGAAAACGAAGCAACCAGGTCGAGTGGAAGGTCATAGGCGAAGTCGAAGCCGCTCTAGAAACTCTGCTCGGCAAGAAGCGGCTTGGAGACCTAAGGAAAGCCCTCGCGACCATCACAGACTCGCTCAGCTAAATCGGCCAACGGTATGACCAGCTAAGTGTCAGTAGAGCTGATCCTGGCCGTCGCGTCGGTTCACGTATTCAGAAGCTCAGCCAGCTCGCGCGCGTTGCGTTGCGCGTAATCTCTGTGACAGTTGTTCATGAGGATGTGGGTCTGTTTGGTGTCGGCGGCTAGTTCCTGGATGCGCGGGACCCACTCCTTCAGCTCATTCTTCGAGTAGTCGTACGCGAACCTTCGCTGGACCGAGCCGCTCTCCCACTCGGCGTCGTTGTGGCCGTGGAAGCGGATCAGGGCAAGGTCCGATGTCGCCGCGACGACAGGCGGGATCGAGCTCTTGAAGCCTTGAGGCATGTCCACGCATACATATGGCAGGTCATGGCCCTCGAGCCAGTCGAGCGTCTCGGCGCGATTGCGTTCCTCCATCCACGACCTGTGCCGGAACTCGACGCAGATCCGCATCGGCGCCGCCCGCTTCGCGCACTCCAACACGTAGCCCTTCGAATCCTTACCGATCACGAACCAGGGAGGGAACTGGAACAGCAGCACTCCTAGCTTCCCAGCCCTCTGCAACGGTTCGAGCGCGCTGAGGAACCGGTCCCACACCTCGTCGACAACCTTCGGGGCGAGATCGGTGGGATAGATCGTCTTCTTGCCTTCGGGCACCTCGAGGTCCTTGTAGAGAGCCTCCGGCTTGGTCGGATGCTGGGTCAGCAGCGAGAACGCTTTGACGTTGAACGTGAACCCTTTCGGTGTCCGCTCAGCCCACAGCTCGGAGTTCTTCTCGCTCGGCGGGAAGTAATAGGTGGAGTCGACCTCTACTAGCGGGAAGTGCGACGCGTAGTAGCGCAGGCGGTCCTCCGCGCTGGACGCGCCGGACGGGTACCACCCGGACGCGAGCAGCGACTTGTCTGTCCACGACGCCGTCCCGACGAGGATCTCACCCATGCGTCGATGATGACGCCTATCTGGGTGGCTTGACGCCCTTTCCCGCGGGGTAAGGACCCTGGGTAGGGACCCCGATGGGAGTGGCCTACCGAGCCGTCCACCAACCGATTCGATTCCCCACGAGCGAACCCCTGTCAGCTCCATCCACCATCCGAGACAGAGGAACCGCGTCATCCCGACCTCACTAGCTCAGTCAGATCGCCTACGAGCGTCCTTTCCCCAGTCGCTCGCGGCCACGGTTCTCATGGTTTCCATCCCCCTGATCGTCGTTTGGGTGAGCTCCCAGTTTCTCTATGTCAGGCTCCCGATCATCACTGCTTTGGTCCTGTCGCTCGCACTTTCGTTCGTCTGCGCGACCGTCACATCACGCATATGGGAACGCCGATCGAGGACCGCCGAGGTCTCCTTCAGCGAGTTGATGATCTGGAGCTGGTACCGCCTCCAGAAAGCGGAGCGGCAACTCGAGAAAAGTCTAAGAGCGGCGGAGAGTGCCGACTCGCACGAGGAGCAGCTCCAGGTACTCCACGAACTTACCGCCGCCCTCGAATCGAAGGATCCATACACGCGTGGCCACTCGAGACGTGTTGAACGACATTCCTTCAAGACCGGGGTGGCGTTGGGCTTGCCTCTCGTGGACGTCGAGGTGCTTCGCATGGCCGCGTCGTTACACGACGTGGGCAAGATCCGGGTTCCTAACAGGGTCCTCCACAAGCCGGGGCAGCTGAGCGATGACGAGCGCTCGCTCATCGAGGAACATCCTGTCTTGGGTGCCGAGATGGTTGCGAGCATAGGTAACAAGCAGATCGTCGATGCGGTACGTCATCACCACGAGCGGTGGGACGGCGGCGGTTATCCCGACGGCAAAGCCGGGACCGAGATCCCCCTGTTCGCGCGTGTGATTGCGGTTGCCGACAGCTACGACGCCATCAGGTCGACCCGTTCGTACCGGACGGGAGCAAGCAGGGACAAAGCGGTGCAGATCCTCACGGACGAGTCCGGTCACCAGCTCGATGCCGAGGTTGTGGACGCTTTCTTGACCACGCTGCCGGCGAGGGGGCCCGTCGTGGGGTGGTTCACATCGCTCGCCACCGGACCGGGAGCTCTCTGGCGTTTCCTAGAGCACTTGTTCCACCGCTTCGGCAGCGCCGCTCTCGCGCCTGCTCTCGGTGCCGTGGGCACCTCCGTCATCCTCGGGACAACGTCATTGTTTACTCCCGCGATCCCTGCCCAGGGTTATGCACTGGACGAACCCGGGGGGGCGACGTCTTCTCCTACAACGTCCACTGTGACGGCTCCGCGAGACGCTTCAGGAACGCGCGGCAGTGGTGGGAGCGTTCCGCGAGAGCGCGTCGAGCGGCGCCGAGCTGAGACCAGGAGCACCCCGTCAACTACTTCGCCAGAATCGTCCACTCAAGAAGATCGGCCGACGAGCAGCCCTCCGCCCGCGCCCGACACCAGCGATGACGACCCAGCGGCACCAGGAGACCCCAACGACCAGGGCAAAGACTGCGAAGAGGGGTCACGTAAACGCAGCAAGGGCTCTCGCCGCCACTGCGGTTAGAGGCCTTGGCCGGCTCGGGTTGATCCTGTCTACTTAGGTGGCTTGACGCCCTTCCCCGCGGTGTAGGTGAAGGTCACATTCGCTGCGGGAGCCGTGGCCGCGTTGAAGCACACGATCGCCTTCGGGTATTCCTTCGGAGGAACGATGCCAGTCTCGCCACCTACTGCGTGAGTCTCGAAACCGATCACGGGCGGCGCGCCCGCGCCCGCAGGGTCGGCCGCTACATCTTCGGGGGTGCCGAAGTGGGTGTAGAAGATGATGTCGAGGTCGGGCGTTCCCTGCCCCCCCGTGGGCTCGAGCACGAACGGCTTTCCAGCCGTCGCCGGATCGACATCGAAGTGATACCCCGAGACGCCGTTGACCGCCTCCTGTGTGAGGATCGCGACCCTCCGGTGGGCTCCGGCGAAGCAGCCTGCATCGGTGTGCGTCAGGCCCACGACGAGAGACCCGCTGACCTCTTGCTTCTTCGCCTGGGCCCCGGTCGCGGGACCGGGCACCAGCGCCACGGCTAGGGTGGCGGCGATCGCGCAAACAGCGAGCTTCCTCATCATCAACCCCTCCGGATGTCGTTCCTGGGCAGAGGTTTCGCTCGCAGAGCGCCTTCTCCTCTATCGAGCTAGAGCTCGGGGAGTCCCTCGAAGGGGGTGCTTGCTTCGGCGTAAAGCCTCCGGGGGATGCGCCCGGCATGCCGGGCGAGGCGTCCCGCTTCGACGGCACGCTTCATCGCTTCCGCCATCGCCGCGGGGTCGTGCGCCCGAGTAACGGCGCTGGCAAGCAGGACCGCGTCGCACCCGAGCTCCATCGCGAGCACAGCATCGGACGCTGTCCCGATACCCGCATCGAGGACGACGGGGACCGAGCAACGCTCGCGGATGATCGCGAGGTTGTACGGGTTGCGGATACCCATGCCGCTGCCGATCGGCGACCCCAGGGGCATAACCGCGGCGCACCCCGCGTCTTGCAACCGCATCGCCGCGATCGGGTCATCGTTCGTGTACGCCAACACCACGAAGCCGTCATCGACGAGCTCCTCGGCTGCCTTGAGCAACTCGGCTGTATCCGGCAACAGCGTGTCCTCGTCGCCGATGACCTCGAGCTTGATCCAATCGGTTTCGAAGGCGTCACGGGCTGCGCGCGCGGTCAACACTGCGTCCTTGGCCGTGAAGCAGCCGGCGGTGTTCGGCAGCAACTTGCATCCGACGCGATCGAGGACTTCGAGCACAGACCCTGGCGCGTCCGGATCGATCCGCCGCAACGCAACAGTGGCTATCTCGGCCCCCGACGCGACTAGAGCCCTCTCGAGCGCGTCCAGGCTCGATGCGCCGCCCGTGCCCATGATGAGGCGCGAGCTGAAGGACTCCCCCGCTATGACGAGCGGGTCGTCCAACTTCAGCCTCCTCCGATAGCGCCGAGGACCTCGACGCGGTCCCCGTCCTTGACGCTCACATCACTCCAGCGCGATCTCGGCACCACCTCTCCGTTGACCGCGACCGCGGTCCCCCGCGGGGAGACCGTGAACCTCCCGACGATATCCGAGACGTGCGCATCGTCATCGAGCTCTACAGCGCTGCCGTTGATCCAGAGCCTGGTCATCTCGCCACCCAGCGCGGGGTCGCTTGCGACGCGAAGCGCTGGGGGGAGAAGGCTTCGACCCCCGGGCCCGCGGCGCCGCCGGTGACAAGCGCTGCGATGGCGTCGGCCGTCACCGGCGCCAGCAGGATGCCGTTGCGATAATGACCCGACGCGATGAAAAGCCCTTCGACGTCGGTTGCCCCGATCACGGGCGCGTTGTCGGGGGTTGCGGGCCGTAAGCCGGCGATCGTCTCGACCACCTCTGCCTCCGTGATCCCAGGCAGCAACTCGGTCGCATCACGGAGTAGGTCGTAGAGACCCCCCGCCGTCACTCTCGTATCGAACCCCTGCTCCTCGACGGTCGCACCCACGACGACTCGACCGTCACCGCGACCCACGATGTAGACGCGAAGGCCGCGGATATTGCGCGCGACATGGTCATCGTCAACTCCATCCAAGTGAACGAGCTGGCCCTTGACGGGGCGGATCGGGACACGCGCTGCACCCGCTGTCGCACAAAGCTCTCCCGAGCGCGCGCCGGCGGCTATCACTACAGACTGCGCTCTTTCCTCGTCCGCCTCGAACCGAACCCCCGCAATGCAGCCGCTATCCACGACGAGGCTCGCCACTCGTTCGCGTCGTGTTGTCACGCCGGAGCGCCGACATGCATCCTCGAGCGCGACGAGGAGAGCGCGGTTGTCGACCTGGTGGTCACCCGGGGCAAGGATGCCGCTCCTGATGCGAGGCGACAGTCGCGGCTCGAGCTCGCGCGCCTCCCCGCCGCGCAGCCGCTGAACCTCGACGCCTAGGCTCACTTGGAAACGGAAGAGGTCGTCGAGGACCGCGTGATCGTCCGAGGTAGCCGCGACCGTCAGTGTCCCGCATCGCCGATACCCGACGTAGCAACCCGTGAGGTTCTCGAGTTCCTCGACGAACTCCGGGTAGCGAGCAGCGCTATCGAGATTGAGCCGGAGTAGTCGCTCCTCTCCGAAATGCGCTTCAGTGACCGGCGCCAGCATCCCTGCCGCCGCCCACGATGCTCCCGACGAGCCCTCAGGATCGAAAACCTCAACACGGGCACCCGATCCTGCGAGGCGCCATGCGATCGACAGACCGATCACCCCGCCGCCCACGACGATGACATCCGGGGCGCCGCCCGACGTCATCAACTACTCCTTGGCCGCAGCCACCGCCAGGAGCGAGTCCTCTCCGAAGACCAATGTTTTCTCAAGATGAACGATCGTACCGACCTTGGGGCGCGAGATGAAGCTGAGGTCGTCGACCAGCGCGCGCATCATGTGAAGGCCCCTGCCGCTCTCGGCATCTAACGCAGCGGGGGAAGGAGGCTCCTCCATCCAGTCCTCTTCGGTCGCCTCTCCCGCGTCGGTGACCGTGATCGTGCAGCGGTGGTCCTGCACCTGGAGGCAGACCTCGTATTCAGAGTCCGTGTTCTCGGCATGCTTCAGAACATTGCTGCAGGCCTCGGTAAGAGCAATCTCGAGATCGCTGATGCAGTCATCAGCCACACCCAGGCGCTCGAACGTGTCGCGACAAAGATGACGAACGGTCGGGACCGTTACGGCTTCCCTCGGCAGGCTGATCCGGAACTCGAAGAACATCTAATGATGTATGTGTCCCAAGTTGCACTTAGATAACCTAGGCGAGCAAGACTTTCTTGAACGCGAGGAGCGTTCGGTCGATGTCCGCAATGTCCACATCGCGGTGCGTGACGAGTCTCATCGACGATCCGGGGAATCCGAGCGTGAGGACGCCTTCGGTGCGTAGTCGCTCGGCTACATCGGGTGCCAGGAGTCGCCACGGACTGAGATCGACGTAAACCATGTTGGTCTCGACCGAGGCCAGGTCCACGCACGCGCTGTCCAAGTCCGCCAGGCCTTGCGCCAGGCGTGTGGCATTGGCATGGTCCTCGGCAAGTCGCTCGATCCCGGTGTCCAAGGCAACGCGAGCAGCTGCGGCGATGACGCCGACTTGGCGCATCCCGCCGCCCATCCGCTTGCGGACACGACGTCCTTCGGCGATGGCGTCGGCGGTGCTGCACACCATCGAACCGATCGGCGCGCCCAAGCCCTTGGAGAAGCAGAACGTGACCGTGTCGGCGCATGCCGCCCATTCCGCGGCGGGCGTCCCTGTAGCGACCTGCGCGTTGAAGAGGCGCGCACCGTCGAGGTGGACCTTCACACCCCGCTCCCGGCACAGGTTTGCGATCGCCCGCGCTGTCTCGATGGGAAACACCGCTCCGCCGGCGGAGTTGTGTGTGTTCTCGATCGCCACTACGGCCGAGCGCGGGTTGTGCTCGTTGCCGGGGCGGATCAGCCGCTCGACATCCTCGGGCTGCAACGTGCCTCGTACACCGGGTACGGGCCGCATCATCAGGCCCAGATGCGCGGCGACCGAGCCCCCTTCGAAGTGCAAGAAGTGAGCACCGGTCTCGCAGATGACCTCGTCGCCCGGACGCGCCA
>DATLNM010000023.1:0-62151 GCA_035536775.1 Actinomycetota bacterium
GACTCGGTGAACTTCATGGCGTCGAACCTGACCGGCCAGGTGCGAAACATCGCGCAGGTCACCACCGCCGTCGCCAACGGCGACCTCTCCCAGAAGATCACCGTAGACGTGAAGGGCGAGATTCTCGAGCTCAAGAACACGATCAACACGATGGTGGACCAGCTCTCGTCGTTCGCAGACGAGGTCACGCGTGTCGCCCGAGAGGTCGGCACGGAAGGCAAGCTCGGTGGTCAGGCGCAGGTGAAGGGTGTGTCGGGAACGTGGAAGGACCTCACCGACTCGGTGAACTTCCTCGCCTCGAACCTGACCGGCCAGGTGCGAAACATCGCTCAGGTAACGACCGCCGTCGCCAAGGGCGACCTCTCCCAGAAGATCACCGTCGACGTGAAAGGCGAGATCCTCGAGCTCAAGAAGACGATCAACACGATGGTGGACCAGCTGTCGTCCTTCGCCGCGGAGGTGACCCGTGTTGCCACCGAGGTAGGTACCGAAGGGAAGCTCGGTGGTCAGGCACAGGTCCGAGGGGTGTCCGGTACGTGGCGAGACCTCACCGACTCAGTGAACTTCATGGCATCCAACCTGACGAACCAGGTGCGAAACATCGCTCAGGTGACGACGGCCGTCGCTAACGGTGACCTCGGAAAGAAGATCACCGTCGACGCGAAGGGCGAGATCCTCGAGCTCAAAGAGACGATCAACATCATGGTGGACCAGCTGAGCTCGTTCGCCGCCGAGGTAACCCGTGTCGCCCGAGAGGTCGGTACCGAGGGGATCCTCGGTGGTCAGGCCGAGGTCGAAGGTGTGTCGGGAACGTGGAAGGGTCTCACCGAGAACGTGAACCAGCTCGCCGAGAACCTCACGACGCAGGTGCGAGCGATCGCCGACGTGGCCAGCGCGGTGACCCAGGGTGACCTAACGCGGTCGATCACCGTCGAAGCGCAAGGTGAGGTCGCCGAGCTGAAGGACAAGATCAACCAGATGATCACGAACCTCGCCGAGACGACGAGGACGAACCAAGAGCAGGACTGGTTGAAGACGAACCTCGCCAAGATCTCCGGAATGATGCAGGGTCAGCGAGACCTGCAGACCGTCACCCGCTTGATCATGTCCGAGCTCACCCCGACGGTCTCCGCGCAACACGGTGCATTCTTCCTTACCGAGATAGAAGAGGGCACTCCGCAGCCGCTGCTGAAGCTCAAGGCGAGCTACGGGTACAAGAAGCGAAAGAACGTTGCGAACCGCTTCGAGTTCGGCGAAGGGATGGTCGGGCAGGCGGCCATCGAGCGAAAGAGCATCCTCGTAACTCAGGCTCCGAACGACTACATCAAAGTGACATCGGGGCTCGGCGAAGGCACTCCGGTCAACATCGTCGTCGTTCCGATCCTCTTCGAGGATCAGATCCTCGGCGTTATCGAGCTCGGCTCGTTCCAGCCGTTCAGCGATGTGCACCTGACCTTCCTCGAGCAACTGATCGAGACGCTCGGCGTCGTCCTCAACACCATCATCGCCAACATGAGGACGGAAGAGCTGCTGACGGAATCGCAGCGACTGACCGAGGAGCTGCAGAGCCAGTCCGAGGAGCTGCAAACGCAGCAGGAAGAGCTGCAGCAGACCAACGAGGAGCTGCAGGAGAAAGCAGCACTGCTCGCGGAGCAGAACCGCAACGTCGAGGTGAAGAACCAAGAGGTCGAGCTCGCTCGAGCGAGCCTCGAAGAGAAGGCGCAGCAGCTCGCGTTGAGCTCAAAGTACAAGTCCGAGTTCCTGGCGAACATGTCGCACGAGCTGCGTACGCCCCTCAACAGCCTCCTGATCCTGGCGAAGCTGCTGACGGACAACAACGAAGGGAACCTCAGCGACAAGCAGGTCGAGTACGCCAACACGATCCATGCTGCGGGTAGCGATCTCCTCAGCCTTATCAACGACATCCTCGACCTGTCCAAAGTCGAGGCAGGCAAGATGGAGATCCACACAGCCGACCTTGGTCTCTCGGAGGTCAAGGAGTACGTCGATCAGGCGTTCGGGCCGGTTGCATCGCAAAAGGGCGTCGCGCTCGAAGTAGACATCGCCGAAGCCGTCCCGAGTGCGATGGTCACCGACGAGCAGCGCCTGCAGCAGATCCTGAACAACCTGCTTTCCAACGCATTCAAGTTTACGGAGCAGGGCACGGTGACGCTCAACATCGCGTTGGCGCCGAAGGACAGGCGGTTCCTGAACCAGAACCTCACAGACGCAGGGACCGTCGTCGGGTTCTCCGTCGTGGACACCGGGATCGGCATCCCCAAGGACAAGCTGCGCCTGATCTTCGAGGCATTCCAGCAAGCCGACGGGACGACCAGCCGGCGTTACGGTGGCACAGGCCTCGGCCTGTCGATCAGCCGGGAGATCGCCCGGCTGCTCGGAGGAGAGATCCAGGCCGACAGCACCGAGGGCGTTGGGAGCGAGTTCACCCTGTACCTCCCGCTCGTATTCCACCCGCAAGAGGCGCCGGCCGCGCCGGAGATCATCGAAGACCTCCCGGCACTTACGATCGACATCCCGCACGCGACGGAGATCAGCCCCTTCAGCGTCGAGGACGACCCCAGCCTCCTGCAAGCGAGCGAGGTCTCCGACGATCGCGACTCCATCGAGCCCGGCGATCGTCTCCTCTTGATCATCGAGGACGACCCGGCGTTCGCGTCCTCGTGTGCGGACGTGGGCCGGGAACGAGGCTTCAAGGTGCTCGTCACCACCCGTGGAGACACTGGTCTGGCCCACGCGAAGGAGTACAAGCCCGACGCCATCCTGCTCGACCTCGAGCTGCCGGTTATCAAGGGCCTCGACGTCTTGAGGTACCTGAAGCACGACCCGCACACGCGCCACATCCCCGTCCACATCATCTCGGGAGGAGACGAGCGCCAAGAGTCATTGAAGGCAGGGGCCGTGGCGTACCTCGAGAAGCCCGTCACTCGCGAAGCTCTCGGCGAGCAGATCGCAGAGATCGCCGGCTTCATCGAGCGCACCGTCAAGAACCTCCTCGTTGTCGAAGACGACGACATCGAGCGCGCCGCGATGGTCGAACTCGTAGGAAGCGGTGACGATGTCGAAGTCACTGCGGTCGCCTCGAGCGAAGAGGCGCTCGAAGCGCTCGAGTCGAAGCCGTTCGATTGCATGGTCTTGGACCTCAAGCTCCCGAAGATGGGTGGCTTCGACTTGCTCGAGAAGATCAAGAAGGATGAGCGCTTCCGGGACCTGCCGGTGATCGTCTACACGGGCCGCGATCTGACGAGGAAAGAAGAGACGAAGCTCAAGAAGTACGTTCAGACCATCATCATCAAGGACGTTCGTTCGCCGGAGCGGCTTCTGGACGAGACGGCGCTGTTCCTGCACCGTGTCGAGGCACGTCTGCCTATCGAGAAGCGCAAGATGATCGAGCAGCTCCACGATGCCGATGCGCTATTCCAGGACAAGCGCGTCCTTGTGGTCGACGACGATGTCCGTAACGTGTTCGCGCTGACGAGTGTCCTCGAGGGACGTGGGATGCAGGTCCTCTACGCCGAGAACGGACGAGACGCCATCGAGACCTTGAAGACCGAAGGGAATCTCGATCTCATCCTCATGGACATCATGATGCCTGAGATGGATGGGTACGAGACGATGACGGCGATCCGCAAAATGCCTCAGTTCAAGTCGATCCCGATCATCGCCCTCACTGCGAAGGCGATGAAGGGCGACCGCGAAAAGAGCATCTCCGCGGGAGCATCCGACTACATCACCAAGCCTGTGGACACCGACCAACTGCTGTCCTTGATGCGAGTGTGGCTATACAGATAGGGGAGGTCGTTCCCGGACGCGACATGCATGGCGATCTGGAGGACCTCGAGATAGAGCTGTTGCTCGAGGCGATCTACAGGCATTACGGGTTCGACTTCCGCTCTTACGCGCGGAGCTCGATCCGGCGACGGATGTGGAAGCGCGCCCACGCTGAAGGCCTGACAACGATCTCGGCACTGACCGAGAGGGTGCTCCATGAGCCTGCATGCATGGAGCGTCTGATGAAGGACCTGTCGGTCAACGTGACATCGATGTTTCGCGACCCCAGCTTCTACCTCTCGTTCAGGAAGAACATCTGCCCGATCCTGCGCACCTATCCGTTCGTGAGGATCTGGAACGCGGGGTGCTCCACCGGTGAGGAGACGTACTCGCTGGCGATCATCCTCAAAGAGGAAGGGCTGTACGACAGAACGCGCATCTATGCGACAGACATCAACCAGAACGTGCTGGACCAAGCCCGTGCGGGTGTGGTGCCGCTTTCGAAGATGCGTGGATACACCGACAACTACCTACGGTCTGGGGGTACGGCCGAGTTCTCCGAGTACTACGTCGCGCGCGAGGATCGTGTGCTGCTGAGTCGGTCGCTGTCGGAGAACGTGGTCTTTGCGCAACACAACCTCGTCTCTGATAGGTCGTTCAATGAGTTCAACGTGATCATCTGCAGGAACGTGATGATCTACTTTTCGAAGGACCTGCAAGATAACGTCCACGAACTCCTCTACAACAGCTTGGTCATGTTCGGAGTGCTGGCTCTCGGTCGCAGGGAGTCGATCAGGATGGCACGGCTGGCGGACCGCTACAAGCCCTTGGACGACAGAGAGCGCATGTACCGGAGGATCGCGTGACACCCAAGAAAATCGTGGTGATCGGCAGCTCCTGGGGAGGCCTCTCAGCCCTGTCCGAGCTTCTGTTGCCGCTTAGGGACGATTTCCCGGCCGCCATCGTGGTCGCTCAACATCGCCACGCCGATTCCTCCCTCGGCCTCGAACGGTTCCTGAAGCGACATACCTCGCTCGCGGTGCGCGAGGCGGACGACAAAGATCCCCTCGAGCCGGGGACGGTTTTCCTCGCCCCTGCCGACTACCACCTCCTTGTCGAGGACGATCACCTCGCGTTGTCGGTCGACGGCCCTGAGATGTTCAGCCGGCCCTCGGCCGATGTTCTGTTCGAGTCGGCAGCTGCTACATACCGGGAACGCGTCATCGGAGTTGTGCTGACCGGCGCGAATGAGGACGGAGCGAGGGGCCTCCGTTCGATACGCGCTGCCGGAGGAACCACGATCGTGCAGGATCCCGCGACGGCCGAGCGAAGCGAGATGCCCGACGCGGCCCTCGTCGCATGTCCTTCGAGTCTGGTGCTCAACCTGGGCGAGATGGGTCCGCTGCTGAACGAGTTGTGCCAGGCTGTCCGAGTGACGAAATGAACGACGACCGCGCTAGCGTCCTCCTAGTCGACGACCGCCCCAACAATCTCCTCGCGCTGGACTCGATCCTCCAGCCGCTCGACCTGAACATCATCAAGGCAGCTTCGGGCGAAGAAGCACTGAAGATCCTTCTCAAGCACGACATCGAGGTCATCCTTCTCGACGTTCAGATGCCAGGTCTCGACGGGTTCCAGACTGCGGCCGAGATCAAGAAGCGCGCGAAGACGAGGGACATCCCCATCATCTTCCTGACGGCGATCAGTCGTGAGCCTCACCAGGCGCTGCGGGGTTACTCCACCGGCGCGGTCGACTACATCTCCAAGCCTTTCGACCCATGGATCCTCAAGGCGAAGGTGACCCTGTTCATCGACCTGTGCCGCAAGAACACGCTCTTGAAGCACCAGAGTGACCTCCTCGCGTCCAGGTTGCGCAAGCTCGAGCAGGAAGTGACCGAGCGCAAGCTCGCCGAGGCAGCGTTGCGGCGTAAGACCGCGATCGTCGAACTCGTAAAAACGGTCGCCGTCGCCGCTAACGAAGCCAGCGATATCGAGGGGGCCATGCAGACCACGGTCGACGCGGTCTGTAGCTACAACGGATGGCCCGTGGGCCACGTCTACCTGAACGATCCGAGCCACGGACATCTCGTCTCCATGGGCATCTGGCATCTCGACGATCCCGAACGCTATTCCTCGTTCAAGAAGCTGACGGAGGCGGGCGGCAAGCTCGAGGGGCTAGGGCCCGCGGGGGCGGCGCGAGCATCGGGCCAGCTCGAATGGATAACAGACGTCACGCAGGATCCCGCCTTCAGTCGCGCCCAAGAAGCAGGCGCAGCAGGGCTTCGGTCGGGTTTCGCGTTCCCGTTGCTCGTGGAGCAGGAGGTAGTCGGCGTTTTCGAGTTCTTCGCGCAGCATCATGCAGCGCGCGACGAGTCGTTCCAGGATGTCATCGCTCCTCTCGCAACGCAGCTCGGGCACGCCGTACAGAGGAAGAGGATCGAACAGGAGCTGCGGCGACTAGATGTCGCCAAGACCGAGTTCATCGGCAACGCGGCGCACGAGCTGAGAACTCCTCTGTCTGTGCTGACGGGGGTCACGCAGATCCTGGTCAAGCAGCACCGGAAGTTGTCCGTGAAAGAACGCGATGAGATGTTCGCGATGATGGATCGCCAGTCCGAGAGGATGCGGACCCTCATCAACAATCTCCTCGACATAACCGGCATGGATTTCGGACGCCTCAAGATCGACCTTCGCCCGGTTCCACTTCGTGAGGCGGTTGAGAGCGCGCTTGCCGCTAATCCCCCGCCCGACGGCTGGGATGTAGGGACGGACGTCCCCGAGGACCTCAAGGTGATCGCGGACGATGCGCGCCTCGATCAGGTGTTCACAAACCTGATTCAGAACGCGTTCAAATACGGCAGCGAGAAACTACGGATCGAAGCCAGGGCCACGACGAAGGACGTTCGCGTCTCGGTCTGCAACCTTGGCGCCCCTGTGCCTCCAGAGCTCGTAGGTGGATTGTTCGACCCCTTCACCCGAGGCGAACATCAGGCTGCGCGCGGCTCGGGACTCGGTCTGACGATCTGCAAGCGGATCATCGAGGCGTTCGGTGGTTCCATCTGGTACGAGCCCAACGAGTCCGGCGGTTCACGTTTCGAGATCCGGCTCTCGAAGCCATGAAGAAGTGCGTACTCGTGGTCGAGGACGAGCCCGACCTAAGGCGCCTGTTCGGGATCATGCTGTCCGGGGCCGGGTACGACGTCGTCGATGCACCGTCGGGTGAGCGCGCGATCGAGATCGTGAAGGAATCACTCCCCGACGCGATGCTCCTCGATCTCCGCATGCCGGGGGTCGACGGCTGGGAGGTCCTGGCTCGCCTCAAGAAGGAAGAGCTCCTGGAATCGATCCCCGTGATCGTCATCTCGGCTCATACAGGAGGCGATACGGCGGCAGCCGCCGAGCGGTCCGGGGCGAGCGACTATCTCGCCAAGCCCGTGGATCGCGAGCAGCTTCTCAGCGCTATAGCGAGGGTTGTCTAGCTCTGAGCTCCGCGGTGACGCAGGTCTCCTGGAACAGGCCCCTGCTTCTTCAGCTCGACCAGAAGATCGCCGACGATGTGCCGGGCCTTCTCCAGAGTGTCGATGACGGCGCCTTCGACCTTGTCGGCGACGCCGAGCTCCAGGGCCATCTTCGCGACCGCAAGTCCCTGGACGATCTCGTCGTTCATCTGCAGAGCCTGCGCGCGCTGGAACTCGACCTGATGCACGCGCAGCTCACTGGCGCGCAACGCCTCCTCAGCTGCGACACGATCGCTGATATCCGACCCGACTGCATAGACCAGCCCCTCGTCTAGGAGGGGGGTCGCACTCCACGCAGTCCACTTGACGCCACCGTCCTTGGCTATCAGACGGACCTCGTAGTTCAGTGCGCGCTCACCTAGCACCACGTGCTCGAACGTCATCGTCGTGGCCTCACGGTCGTCGGGGTGAACGAGCTCCATGAAGGGCCGCGTGTAGACCTCTTCCGCGGTGTAACCAACGAGGTCCAGGTAGGCCGGGTTGACTCGCTTCTGGTAGCCGTCCATCCCGACGATGGTCATCGGGCCCAGGGCAAGATCGAAGAACCGTGCGATGTGATCGGCGTATGGATCGGAGCTCGAAGCTCCCATCGGCCGCACTCCTCTCTAAGCCCACTGCCCTGACACAGCTTCGACGCAATGATGCCTCTTTGACGCCGGTGGTGTCAGTGCTTCCGGGCAGCGGCGACGGCCGCTTTGAACTCGTCTGAGGTGAAGCGTCCCGGTTGGACCGCGGCGGCATGCTCGAGAGCCGCCTCGACCGAGGGGTCGGACGCGGCCACCATCGCTCTCTTGTTCGCGATGACCCCCTCCCGTGGGTGGCGGAGGATGCGCGCCCCCATGCGGTGCGCCGCGGCCATGAGCTCGTCCGGTGGGACGACCTCGTTGACGAGGCCTGCCTGGAGCGCCTCTTCCGCACCGATCAGCTCGCCGGTCAGCAACAGCTCCGCGGCGCGTCCGGGGCCGGCCAGGGCCTGCGTGAGGTAGGCGCCACCGGTGCCGGGGATGACCCCCAGACGCACCCATACCTGGCCCATGCGCGCCGAGCTCGACGCGATCCTCAGATCGCACGCGAGCGCCAGATCCATGCCGGCGCCGACGGCCGCTCCGTCAATCGCCGCGATCACGACTGAATCGGACGCTCGGACGGCCCGGATCATCGACTGGAACGAGTCGTAGAGGACGGACCCGATCAGGGCGGGGTCCATCTCGCTCCACTTCTCGAGCTCCTCGAGGTCGCCCCCCGCGCAGAACGCGCCTCCCGAGCCAGTGAGGATGGTGACGCGCGCCGAAGACGTCGATCGGATGGCTTCGGCAACCGCGCGGGCCGCCTCGGAGTCCAGCGCGTTACGGCGCTCGGGCCGGGTGAGCGTGACGATCGCGGTCTCCCCCTCCAACGAGGTGGAGACCGCCGAAGCTGACGGGGTCACTGAAATACCGGCGTCCGGCCTAGCCGTTCGAGCTCAGAGCCCCGGGAAAGGATCTAGGCGTTCTTGGGAAGCATGCGGGTCATCTTGGTCCCGCAAACCGGGCACTGCCCCTGGGCCGCCTTGGACCCGTTAGCGAGCTCTTTGACCTCGCCCTCGAAGTCGCGCTTGTCGCGACACTTCACGCAATAGCCGTTGTACGTGTCGGCCATCTCGCTGCTCCTCTCTCTGTTGATCTCCGTCCCCGCGGGTGCAAGTCGTCGGACGGGCGGGCCCTCGTCGGCCTACGCCGTCTATCGTGCCACCTTCGCCCCCTGGGCGGCGGATTTTCGACTACGGAGCGCTGTCTCCACGGGGGGTTTCGCCGCCAATCTGGGCATCTTCGTCACTCTCCGTGGGCGACAGCGCCTCATCTGGGTCAGGGTCGGCATCTTCAGGCGGTTGTTGCGCCGCAGCGGTGGCCCATCGAGGGGGGGCGCCCCTCCAGCGCGCGAGGATGTAGAGGCCTGCGAGCACGACCGCGAGCGACATCAACTGGCTGCCGGTCAGGCCGAAGTACCGCCTGTCGACGCGCAGGAAGTCCGTGATGATTCGCATGCTCCCGTACCACGTCGCGAACACCAGGATCATGAAGCCCGGCTTGCGAGCGCTCTTGCCGAGCCACAGGAGGACGCCCAGCAGCGCCAGTGTCGAGATGAGGTCGTAGAGGGCGGTCTGGTGCACGACGACGTCGAAGCATCCGAGCGAGGGGGGATCGCCGAGCTCAGCCCGTGGAAGGTAGAAGAACTCTGGCTTGGGGGGCTCGCCGCCCACGTAGCCCGAGCAGCGCCAGCCGAGTGGGAACGAGGTCGGCTTCCCGAGGTGATCGCCGATGATGAGGTCACCGATGCGCCCGATGACGATCCCCAGCGCCATGCCGGGCGCGGCGAGGTCCATCGTCCGCCAGAACCCCATCTTCTTCTTGAACATGAACGGCAGGGCGAACAGCACGGCGCCCGTGATGCCGCCGATGAGAGAGATGCCTCCCTCCCAGATCCTGAACACCCCTAAGAGGTCATCTCCGTTGTTGGTGACCTCGGGGACGTGGCCGAGCACGTAGCCGACGCGCGCACCCACGATCGCGCCGACGAGTGCGTAGAAGAGCACGTTCCAGATGTCGCTCTCGGGGGGCCCTCCGAAGCGCCGGGCGCGCCGGACCATCAGCTGGGCCCCGAGGAGGTAACCGACCGCGATCCCGATCCCGTGGGGGCTGATCGCGAGCGGCCCGAGGTGGATGCGCTCGATGATCGGCCAAGACAGCGGGTCGAACATCGCCTTAACTCACCCTCTTAGCGGTGGCGCGTCCGGCCGGCACGCCGCTCAGACCTTCCGGAACTCTGTCACCCACGCGCCGTCTTTGACCTCGAAATCGCCGAACAGATATGGCGCTTCGCGGACCATGATCTCGCCGATCTGGTTGAAGACGATGCGCAGCTCTTCCTCGGCCGAAGGATCGGTGCGCATCTGGATCGTGTGGCGCAAGGTGCGCACGTTCGCGGTCCAGAAGATCACCGTCGAAAGGCCCTCCGGCGCGAGCCGCCGCATCGCGGAGGTGATCTCTTTCTTCTGGTGGAAGGGGATGTTCGCCTCGTCGAGCCCGAAATGTTCGGCAGCCTCGATCTGGAACGTCTCGAGCGTTTCCAGGATCGACAAGATCCGCGGCTTCATCGACTCCATCGACTCCGGTATGCGGAACCCGATGTCCTGAAGGCGCACGAACCGCAAACTCTCCTGACTGAACGCCGACCCCGCCCGATGACGAACCAGCTCGTGGGTCATCACGCGGCTGACATTGTCGAGGATGAAGCTGTAGTTGGCGTGTTCTAGGACGCTGCCGTGGCCGGAGCGCAGGATGTTGATGAAGTACTCCTGCTGGTCTTTGCGGACACGCGTGACGTTGGGGTTGAGGCCTTCCTTCCACGATCGGTAGCACGCTCGGCCCGCGGCCTCGATCAGGAGCTGACCCCCGTTGATCCCGTCGGGGTCGTCCTTGCGCATCTCGAGCCACTCCTCGCCGCCGACGGACTCGAGGTAGCGCCCGAGCGCCTCCAGGTCGATCGACGGACGCGCGATCAGGTGAACCTCGGGCGTGGTCTCTCTCATTGGAATCGCCGCCCTCTCCTGATGACCGGGCCTCCCGCCAAACTATCGGGCGGGCATAGTAGGAGACCGTTCACAGGTAGCCCGGGGTGTTCGGGGGGGCGATCGCTTGGTCGGGGGACTCGGCGTAAAGGCGGCCGCCGAACGTCGACTTGATCTCGTCGTCGAACCTGTCGGCCGTCTCGGCGATCATGACGATCGTCGCTTGAAGCTCCTCGGGCTGAGCGAACTTGCCGAGAAGGTTGTGGTTGAACCACACGGCGCCGTGCTCCGCGTCGAGCGCGAACGAGCCGCACACGAAATCGAGATTCTTGGTCACCAAATATTCATTGAGGCCCGCGCTGACGGGCACATCGACGTTCGTGATCGCGAACACCCGTATGACGGTGGCGCCGCTCTCGAGGGCGGCGGGGACGACGAACACCCTCGCCGACTGGAAACCGAGCAGGTAGCTCCCGCCATGAGCGCCGTACATCTCGACGAGCTTCGCCAGCTCCGCCTCGATCAGCTCGCGGAGCTCGACGATCTCGGCGGGCTCACCTGGGGGACGCGGCTTGGGGTGTTTGGCTTCGGCCTCTGATGGCGACGACGCTGCGGGTGGAGATGCCGGAGGGGACGCGGCCTCAGGTGCTGGAGGCACCTCGGCGTCGGTAGCCGGAGGGGGCGCGGGGGCGGGTGACGGAGCGTCTTCGGGCATCGGGCGAGCAGTATAAGGAGCCGCGCGGCGCAGGGACGTTATCCGGCACTGATGTCTCTCCTACAATCCCGGCATGAAAGGCCGGGTCGACGTGGAGACATCGCGGTTCATCGCCGCGCTGCTGGCGGCGATCTTGTGGTGCGCCTTCGTCCCGGCTCCAGCCCACGCCCAGGCCCTTCTCAGGGTCCCAGGGGATTTCGAGGACATCCAGAGCGCCATCGACGTCTCTGAGCCGGGCGACATCATCCTCGTAGACAAGGGGACCTATCCAGGCGGGCTCGAGGTCGGTTCGGAGCACTCAGGAATCACCATCCGGGGCGTCGATCGCAACGAGGTCGTTCTCGACGGGGGTGACGACACGGAGACCGCGATCGAGGTCACCGCCGACGACGTTGCGATCGAGAATCTGACGGCTCATAACTTCACGGGCACGGCGTTCAAGTGGGACGGGGTCGATGGTCTCGTCGCGCGCTACCTGACCGCTTACCGGGTGGGCGGCTTCGGCATCCACATCCACCAGAGCCGCAAAGCTCTGGTCGAAGAGGCCTACGTGAGCGGGGCCGGACGCGCCGCCTTCGGTCTCGAGGGCTGCGACCCCTGTGACGTCGAGTTCAACCGTCTGACGGCGCGCTACGCCGAGACGGGGCTCTTAGTGCTGGATGCGCGCGGCCAGATATCGGTACGCGGGTCACTGTTCGAGTACAACGGCGCGGGCATCCTTCTGTCAACGTTCGGCCTGACGAAGGGGATCCACCAAGCCTCGGCCATCGTGGCCAACAACACGATCAAGGACAACGGAACCGAGCCCACACCCTCCGCCAGCGAGTTCGGAGGATTCGCGGGGATCGGGATCGGGATCGCCGGGGGGTCGCAGAACACCATCCGCGAGAACGAGGTCAGGGGAAACGCCGGCTACGGCATCGTCCTTTGGTCGATCGAGCAGGCCAATGGCCGTCGCCGGATCACAGCGCGGAACGAGATCTTCGACAACGAGGTCGGCCGCAACAAACGCGCCGATCTCGCCGCGGCCGTCCAGCTTGGACCGAAGAATTGTTTCGCGCGCAACGGATCAACGCGCACGAGGCCTGCTCTGATCGAGGACCTCTTCCCATGTGCCGTGGTCGCCCCGACCCCCACAGGGACGGCGACGGGCACCGCCACACCGACACCCACTCCCACGCCCACCGTGGAGCCGAGTCCTGCGGCGACGCTGGCGCCGGGTGGCGACCGGAAGGTCTCGAGAGATCTCCCGAGGACACTCGAGGAGGCTGCGGCCAACAAGGGCGACCACCCCTCTTACGAGCTGATGGCGGCCGCCGAGCCGCAGCCGACCCTCCCGGGCGCAGCAGACACTGGTGGGTTGCCACCCCGGCGCGAGGCGCCGGAGCCATCACGTGCGCTCACCTGGATCGCGATCGTGGTTGTTGCCCTCACCATCGGCGGCCTCGTCTTCCTGCGCACCCTCGCAGGTTGATCAGCGGGTCGCGGGGCGGTCCTTGAGGCGGTAGACGAAGCGGACGGCGGACCAGTCGTCGTCTATCGCGCACGACTTGTTGTCCACGAGACCTTCCTCCAGACCGCGCCGCTGGACGAGCTCGAAGGTGAGGTCGGTTTCGATCGCGGACGACTTCTTCGGATAGGCGACCCAGAAGCCTCCATCGGGCGCGAGGTAGCGCTTGAACAGAGGGAGCCGGCGGTCGAGGCTCGCCGCCTCGTCGGTGAAGTACAAGATGACATCGAGTGGTTTCGTCGCTCGTTCGTACACGTCCACGCCGTCGGGGATCTCGAACCAGTCGAGGAAACCGCCCGGCTCGTTGACGATGGCGATCGAGTGGCCTTCCTTGATGCCGAGCTTCTTCGCCAAGGGGACGTGCGAGTAATCCTTGTGTGACGCGCTCACTCGTCCTCGACCTCACGCTTGCGACGCTTCTTCAGGTATCGATAGCTCTCCTTCTCGGTCTCGATGCGCTCGACCTCATCGCGCCGGCGTAGATAGGCCAGATGAGCGAGCGCCTCGCCGAGCGCGAGACGTCTGTCGAAGTTGAGGAGCTCCTTCCCGAAGATCTCGTCGACGATCTCGTTCGCGGTGTGGGGCTCATGCCGCACCACCTGAAGGATCGCGCCCAGGCGACGGTCGTGATGCCGGGCGATGACACGGGCGCGCTCCGCCCCATCCTCGAACGGCCTCCCATGGCCGGGCAGGACGAGTGCAGGGTCGAGGTCCTCGGTCCGCTTGAGCGAGTTGAGGAAATCACCCAAGGGGTCGATCTCTCCGCGCTCGAAATCGATGTGGGGGGTGATCGTCGGGAGGAGGTGGTCGCCGGAGATGAAGATGCGGTCCTTAGCCGACCACAAGCAGATGTGCGAACTCGCGTGGCCGGGCGTGTGGATGACCTCCCAGGTTCGCTCCCCCGCCGCGACCTTGTCACCATCGACGACGGGGGCCGTCGGATCGATTGGGGAAGCGACGAACGATCGCCAATCTTCGAACGCGGAGAGCTCTTCGAGCTCGCTGCCCTCCACTCCGTGATCCGCGAGCAGCTCTTTGATCTGTTCCATGTGTGACGTCGGATCACGATAGATGTCGATGTCTTCGGGCGCGGTCGAGTGCATCACGAGCTCACACCCGGTCGCTTCTACAACCCGGGCGGCCATCCCGTAGTGGTCGATGTGCGCGTGGGTGACTACGAGCTTGGAAATATCTGCGATGTCATGGCCGGTCGCCGCGATAGCACCCGCAAGGTCATCCCAGCCGTGTTCGCCTGCGTCGTCGGGCCAATAGATGCCACAGTCGACGAGAACCGACGCGTCGTCATCCCACAGGAAATACGCGTTGACGGCGTCGAGCCCCGGGAACGGGAGCGGCAGGACGAGTCTGAAAACACCCGGTGCGGGTTCGCGGCGACGATGCTCTAAACGCATCTTGCGCGCGCTATTCGTGGACCTGCTCTTTGATCTGGAACGAGATCCTGACGAGAACCCGGAAGACGGGTGCGCCGTCTTCGACCGTTCCCTCTATCCGCTCGACCTCGAAGGAGGTCAGTCCCTTGAGTGTGAGGCTCGCGCGGTGCACGGCCTGGGCGACGGCTTCCTCGATACTCGACCCCGTAGCGGTGAGGTCGATCGACTTCTCGACCGACATGCCGATCCCTTTCTTCCGGTCATCACACCGATAGTTCGGCGGGCCGGGGGATTCTACGAGCGATCGACGCCGCTCGGAGGGAGGAGGTCTGTACCGATCAGAGGGAGCGTGCGGTGCCGCCGTGATCCGCCCGCAGCGGCGATGCGAACATGGGCGTGCGGTCGCAGACCGCAGGAGCGCGCACCGGGGTGCGCTGCTGACGCGAGCTGGTTGCTAGAAGATCACGGGAGATCGCGAGCCACCACCGAGCGCCTGACATCGAGAGCGACGAGTCGTCCGGACCGGACATCCAAGCGCAGGTCCTTCCGTCATCCATCGTCAAGCCTTCCTTAAACGTGAGGGGGTGCCCGCTCGTTGCGTCATCGCCCGCAAACTTCTTGCATCCTAAACCGTCTCCTGCATCCCGACACAGAAAAAGGGCCTCTGAGCAGGGGAAACGACCGAAATGGATGGGTTCGTCTGGACCTTTTTTCGGCCTCTACAGGTAGCCACGTACTTCCGCGGCATGGGCGACGCGCTGAACGGCGATATCGAACGCCGCGTCGCGCAGCGAGATTCCGTTGTCCTCTGAGCGCGAGAAGACCTGCTGCGTCGCCTTGGTCATCCGCTTCTTGAGCTCGAAGTTGACGGTCTCCAGCTCCCACTTGAACTGCTGGATGTTCTGGACCCATTCGAAGTACGAGACCGTAACTCCGCCCGAATTGCACAAGATGTCGGGAACGACCGTCAGACCGCGCGCCTCGAGGATGGCATCGGCAGCGGGGGTCGTTGGCCCGTTCGCCGCTTCGATCACAAGCTTCGCCTTGATGCGATCTGCATTGGTGGTGTTGATGACACCGTGGATCGCCGCGGGGATGAGGATGTCGCAGTCGACCTCGAGAAGCGCCTCGTTGCTGACCGCTTCTCCGTCCGCGAACGTCGAGACCGAGATGGCGTCCTTGAGGTGTTCGCTCACGGCCTTGAGGTCGAGACCGTTGGGGTTGTACGTCCCGCCACCTACATCTGAGACCGCGACGATCTTCGCGCCCAGCTCGTCCGCTAGGACCGCCGTCCAGTAACCGACGTTGCCGAATCCCTGTATCGCCACCCTCGCGCCGCGCCAATCGATGCCCTTGCGCTTCGCGGACTCGCGCGCGCAGATGACGACGCCGCGGCCGGTTGCCTCCTCGCGACCGGGCGAGCCCCCTAGCTCCACCGGCTTGCCGGTGACGATGCCCGGGGTGTAGCCGTACTTCTTGCCGTACTCGTCGAACATCCACGCCATCGTTTGCGCGTTGGTCCCCATGTCGGGTGCGGGGATGTCGCGGTTGACTCCGATGATGTACGAGATCATGCCGGTGAACCGGCGCGTAAGCTGCTGTTGCTCCTTGATGGACATGAGCGCGGGCTCGCACTGCACGCCGCCCTTGGCTCCGCCGAACGGGACGTCGATGAGGGCGTTCTTCCACGTCATCAGAGCGGCAAGAGCACGAACCTCGTCGAGGTCGGCCGACACGTGGAACCTGATACCGCCTTTGTAGGGACCGCGCGCGCCGTTGTGCTGGATCCGATATCCGCGGAAGACCCGCAGCGTCCCGTCGTCCATCCGAACGGGGATCTGCACGGCTAGTTCGCGGTACGAGCTTGCGAGGACGGCGATCTTCTCGTCTGCGAGCTCGAGGCGGCGAGCCGCCCCTTCGAAGAAGTAGGTGGCCGCCTCGAAGGCGGTCATGTCGTCGGACGGGGCCTTCCCCAACGGGGCAGGTGTCGGAGGTGTCTCCTCAGGGGCCGTCAGATCGGTCTCGGTACGCGCCATCGCCCCTCCCGCCTCCCGGTTGTGCCCATGCCGCACGTTCCGAGGCGAGCTTAGCGAGTTCAGGCTCCGGGTGCGCTGGCCTCGATCGCGTCGGCGGGGCCGCTCGCCAGGAAGTTATCGACGAGCTCGAAGGTGGAGTCGATGAGCGCCCGGGTCGAGCCCAACGACGCGAAGGGGATGTAGGTGTCGAGCTCGGGAACAGGGACATGGACGACACGGACCCTCTCGGAGTAAAGCGTTCGTTCGAGGGCGACTCGTTGCGATCGAGCGAGCGAGAACGCGTGGAGGAGATAGTCGATCGGGCGGACCAGGGGGCGTCTGCTTCGGACCGATGCGCCCGTGGTGTCGATGACGTAGATCGTCGTTGCGCCAAGCGAGACCGCCGGGGCGATCGGCACGTTGTCGGCGACACCGCCGTCGATATAGAGCTTGCCCTCGATCGAGATCGGAGGGAACACCCCCGGCATGGCGCCAGATGCCAGCAACGGATCGATGACCGGCCCCTCGGTGAAGACGCGCTCCAAACCTGTGTCGAGGTCGGTGGCGACGACGCCCAGGGGCGTAATGGCCTGCTCGAACCGCGCGTTCGGGAAGTGCATCTCGAGGAGAGCGCGCAAGCCCCCGTTGCTGTAGACGTGATCGCCCCTAGCCAGGAATCGCGCCCACCCGGGACGCCACCTCGTCGCCGGGAACAGCTCGGACTCGCGCATTGTGTTCCACGCGTCTTCGAGCCGCTCGATGCGACTCTCTGGCGGTGAGAACGCGAGGAACGCGCCGTTGATGGCGCCGACCGAAGTTCCTACGATGAGATCCGGCTTGATCGCGTGACGCTCGAAGGCTTTGAGGGCGCCGACCTGCATGGCTCCGAGGGGTCCCCCGCCAGATAGGACGAAGCCGACGCGCTCGCGGCGTCGAACCGCCAGACGGCGGATCCACTGCGCTTTCGAAACCTGCCCTCTGGCCTGGCTCATGTCGTCATCCCACGCGTTCGTTAGGGAGTGCTGCCACCCCAGCTGTTTGAGGTGGCCCGCCCTCTATCTATCTATCGACCAAAGCAAGCGTCGAGATGAGCTATTACCCCCTTGCTGAAGGGGCAATCCAGGAGCTATCGCTTTTTTGCGGCGGCCTTGACGCGCTTGGTGGTCTTCTTCGAGGTCGCTTTGGCGCGCGTGGTGGCAGCCTTAACGGTCGCCGCACCTTGAGTACGGGCCGACTTGGTGGCGGTCTTGGCCGCCTTCTTGCTGGCATCAGCGGCCTTGCGGGACGTTGACTTGAGGTTCTTCATCTCCTTGGACTTGGCCACGCCCTTGGCGCCCTTGCGGGCGGACTTCACTGCGATCTTGACGACCTCCACCCCCGCACCCGCGGCGACCTTGGCGGCGCCCGTCGCGGTCTTCGCGTGCTTCTTGGCGGTCTTCGCGTCGCGCGTCTTCGCCACTTCCTTGGCGGTCTTGCCTGCAACCTTGACCGCGACCTTGCCGACCTCGGTCAAGCTCTTGGCCGCCTTACCTATCTGCTTGCGCGCGTCCGTTGCTTGCTTGGCAGCTCTGGAAGCTCTGGCCATCAACTCCTCCTTGAGAGTCTGACTGTCAACGATCGAGGTGCAGGCGGACCCACGTACGCTTCCCGCAGGCCGGACACTTCAACCAAGATGAGTGATACCTCACCAGCGGCAGATGAAGGTGGACCGGAAACAACAGCGCGGCGAGCTCCAGGTATCCGACCCGCGTCTCTTCACGGCACGCGGAGCATTCCACAGTGCACGTGAACGCCTTTCGTTCACTCGCGGAGTACAGCGCATATCTGTCGGCACGTACCTGTTCACTCATGGCTGGCGTCGATCCTACGAGCATGCTCCCGATACGCCTCGGCAGCAGGGTGTTTGGGCGCGAACGCGAGCAGCGACTTGCCGGCTTGTGAGGCTTCCGCGAAACGGATGGACTTCTTGATCGGTGGGTCGAAGACATTGAGGTCATAGCGGCCACCGACATCGCTCAGGACCTCGCGCGCGTGGCGCGACCGTCCGTCATAGAGCGTCGGGATGACCCCATTGACGCGCAGGGATGGATTGGTGAAGTTGCGGATGTCCTCCATCGTCTCCAGAAGCTGTCCGACCCCGCGATGGGAAAGCGCCTCGCATTGCAACGGGATGACCACTTCGTGGGCCGCCGTCAACCCGTTGATGGTGAGGATCCCCAGTGAGGGCGGGCAGTCGATGACGACATAGTCGTAGGGATCGGCGATCTCTCGCAGCGCACGTTGAAGGACGTACTCTCGCCCCGTTTTCGACAACAGGACGGCCTCGCCCCCGGCGAGGTCGATGTTGGCCGGGATGAGGTCGACCTCGCGCTCGACCATGACCTTCTCCAGCGGCAGACGTCGAGTCAGCACGTCGTTCACCGTCTCGCTAAGCGAATCGGGATCTACACCCGAAGAGAACGTGAGCGCCCCTTGCGGATCGAGATCCACGGCAAGGACGCGCTTGCCGAGCTCGCTGAGCCCGACCGCTATCGAGAGCGCGCTGGTCGTCTTGGCGACGCCGCCCTTCTGGTTGGCGAACGCGAGGACGCGCGTCATCGTTCGTCGCCGCCCCCGGGCGGCTGAAGTCCCTCCGGCGCGATCTTGGCGAGAAGTGCCTTCACCTCATCGACGCGCCAGCCCCGTGCGGTGAGCTCGTCGGTCAATCGTTCGGTCGTCCCGGCGGTCTCTTCGCCTTCGAAGGACTCGTAACCATCGAGGAAGCCTCGCGCGTAATCCCATGAGACGTAGTCGTTCGGGTCCGGTTCGAACGCAGGCTCATGAACGGGCGACTCACCCGCTTCGAGGAGCTGCCGGAGATTCCCGGCGAGGAGATCCCATCCGAGAAAGTGGTCCTCGTCGCAGTCGGGGCAATAGAAGACGGCACCCTTTATACCCTTGGACCCGAGGACCTCTTTGAGCACCTGGACATCGAGGAGGTCCTGCTGCAGCGCCTCGCGCTCGTCATCGTCCAACGGCTCATCGGAGAACCCCTCGAGCGGATCATCTTCCATCACGTCATCGTAGGCGACCCGTGCCCAGTGGCCATTAGAGCGAGCCGAGGTAGATATCGGCTAGCCGGTCGCCGGCGAAGATCGCGAGGATCGTGCCGGCTACTAGGTAGGGGCCGAAGGGGACCTGATCTTTTCGTCCGGCGCCGGCGAGCAGCAGCAATATCCCTCCTACTCCTCCCAGAAGGAAGGACATGAACATCGCTACGAGGACAAGCTTGGGCGCGGCGAGGTAGCCGAGGAACAGGCCGAGGCTTAGAGCGAGCTTTGCGTCGCCCATGCCGATCCCGCGCGGCACGAACATGTTCATGACGAACAGCAGACCGGCGAACATCGCTGCGCCGACGGCCGCGCCCGGCAGGCCCGTCGTATCGCCTTCGATGAACGCGAGAGCGATCAGCACGATCCAGAGCAGCGCGCCGGACACGCCGATCGCCAGGAACACCGCATCGCTCAACGGCGCCGCTTCTTCGGAAGGCGCTACTCCTCCCGGATGCGTTGCATCCTCAGGAGGTACGACTGCTTCGGGACGTTCTTCATCTGTGATCGAAACGGGCCTGCTGAAGACCTTCCACGGCGGCCACTCCCAGCTGAGCCCACCGACCACCAGGGCAAGGCCGGCACCGAGCAGCCCCGGCGGAGCCCAGTGACCGGCAGTGCCCGCCTCAGCCGACGCGAGTGCGAGGACGGCCGCGCCGGTCACAAACAACGGAAGAGTGACTTTGTCGGGCAGCAACTTGAAATCGAGGTCGATGACCGTGAGGACGACGAGGGCCCAGAAGAACCCTGCGTAGGCCGCGCCTTCGAGCGTCAATCCGAAGCGGTGGGCCGCGAGGCCGAACAGGGCCGCGGTCGATGCTTCGATGATCGGATAACGGATCGAGATCCGTTCCTTGCACTCGGCACAACGGCCGCCAAGGAGCAGATAGCCGAATAGCGGGATGTTGTGGATCGCCTTGATCTGGGCACCGCAGTTAGGACACTTGCTCCGCCCGTGCGCAAACGATTCGTTGCGCGGGATCCTGTGCGAGACGGCAGAGGCGAAACTTCCGAAGATGAGACCGAGCGGGACCGCGAAGAGAACCGACAGTGCGGCCGTGGTCAGTCGGGGTCTCCGATGTGATGCCGGATCCGTGCGAGGAGGGTCTCGGTCTCGAACGGCTTCATGATGACGTCGTCCTTCCCGATCGCGTCATCGAACTCCTGGTGGGCGTTGGCCTTACCGCTGACGACGACGATCGGGATACCCGAGGTCGATGGATGCCGCTGCATCTCGTCGAACATCCGGCCGCCGGACACGTCCGGCATCATGAGATCGAGAAGGATGAGGTCGGGCCGCTTGAATTCAGCTTTGGCGAGGCCCTCGAGCCCGTCCTTGGCTTCCATGACGTCGTAGCCCTGTTGCTCGAGGATGAACTTCTCGAGCTCGCGTACCGCGTCCTCATCTTCAACCACCAGAACCGTTTTTCCCATGGGTTCAACGCTATCGCACGCGCTCCATCCCGGAAGTAGCGACGGGACGGGGCACTAGTCCCAGAGTCCACGGAGCGGAGCGGCCGGGATCCTTCGGCCCATCACCGCTTCGACCATCTGCACGACGCGCACCGTTGCCTGTACGTCGTGGGTCCTGACGACCGCCGCACCTCTCTCTACAGCCAGTGCAGCGAGTGCGAGGGAACCCTCGAGGCGTTCCCCGGGGGGAAGGTCAAGGGTTTCCCCCACGACATCCTTGCGTGAGACCGCGACGAGGACAGGCCAACCGAGCGCGACGGTCTCGTCCAGCCTCCTCATGAGCTCGAGTGAGTGGAAGGTCGTCTTGCCGAAGTCCGGTCCTGGATCGACGATCACGGACCCATGTGGGACGCCGAGCTCGACCGCGTCTTGCGCGCGCCGATGCAATTCCTCGTTGACCTCTGCAACGACGTCCTTGTACGCGGGATGTCGCGGCCGACTCCGGATCTGACCGCCGTTGTGCATCACTACGAGCCCCGCCCCCGCAGACGCAACCGCCGCGGCTACCCCGGGGTCACCGCTGCCCACGTCGTTGATGATCGACGCCCCGGCGCCGAGCGCTCTCTCCGCGATGACGGGATGACGTGTCTCGACTGAAAGAGGAACGCGCTCATCGGCGAGACCCTCCAGGACCGGGCGCAACAGTTCCCACTCCTCGTCGGGCGACACGGCCGGACCCGGACCGGCACGGACGACCCCGATGTCGAGCAGATCCGCGCCCTCCTCGACCAGCGCCGCGGCGTGGTCGAGCGTTTCCTCGAGGTCCATACGGCCGCCGTCGTAGAACGAATCGGGCGTGCGGTTGACGATGCCCATCACCGCGCAGCGACCTTGAGGCAAGAGCCTGCCTGTCATTCGACTATCAGAGCTGGTGTTCCCCGGGTGGCGGTGACGAGATAGATCCCGATCAGGATCGCTACGCCTCCCGGGTACACGAGTAAGCCGGGTGTCTCGGACAGCAGGACGAAGGCCAACGCGGTCGCGATAACGGGTTCGGCCATGACCGCGACGGACACCGTCGTCGCGTCGATGTCGGACAGCGCAAGGTTGATGAGCGTGTGACCGAGGAGCTGTGGGCCGGCGACGAGGGCGGCGATGACGAGCCATGTGTCACCCGGATAGCCGGAGAGCTCGGCTCCCAGCAGCAGGCAACCGGGTATCAGGAAGATGGCCGCGGCCGCATAGGTGATAACTGCGAACTCCAGGATCCCCATCGTCGCGCGCGCCTGTTGCCCTCCGAGGAAGTATCCCCCGCCGAAGACCGCGCCCGCGATCGCGAGGAGGTTGCCCGTGAGTGATGACCCTTCAAGTCCGCCCCCGCCCACGATCGCGGCGCCACAGGTCGCCAGCAGGATGCCGGCCCACGCGATCCGTCGCAGTCGTTCACCGAGCAAGTAGCGCGCGGCAATCGCGACAAAGACCGGGGTCGTCGAGACCAGCAGCACCGAAGCGGCGACAGTCGTGAGCTCGATGGAACTGATCCACGTGGCGAAATGAAGCGCCAGGAACAAGCCCGTCCAGACGGGGACGACCAGGTCTCTGGGGCGAAGGGAGCGAAGGCGCGGGAGGGCGAACGGCGCAAGGACGGCTGCACCCGCGGCACACCGCCAGAAGGACAACGCGAGCGGGTCCGCCCCGTGCGCGTAGCGGATCAAGATCGCCGAGACAGAAGCGGTCACCACGCCGAGAGCGAGGACCGACCCGGGCAGCCACGGCGCGACGGCTCGCAGGCTTTTCACGGAAGGTCTCGGGTCGGCCGTCACGGTCCGCCACCCTAAGTGTGCTCGGGGGTGCGGTTTAATCCAAGACATGAGCTCGCCTGTGATCGCCGTGGGGGCCGTCGTCGTCAAGGACGGTTCGCTTTTGATGGTCCGGCGCGCGCAGGAGCCGAGCGCGGGGCTCTGGTCCGTACCCGGGGGGCGCGTCGAGCACGGCGAGTACCTGTCCGATGCACTGCAGCGGGAGGTGCGCGAAGAGACCGGGCTCGAGATCGAGGTGCTTCAGCTCCTCGGCATCCTCGAGGTCGTGGGTGACCCGCACTACGTCATCCTCGATTACGTCGCGACGACGTCGTCGGAGGGGGAGCCCGTAGCCGGAACCGATGTCTCCGAGGTCCGATGGGTTCCGCTTGATGACATCGGCGCACTCGAATGCACGCCGCGCTTCGAAGAGATGCTGCGAGCGTGGGGGGTCTTGGAAGAAGAAGGGTCCGGGCCCTAGGGGCTCAGCATACGAACAGCACTATGAGGTCGTTCTCGCGGATCTGGGTGCCCGAGATCGGGTCGGACTCGGAGACAGTGGTGCCTCCGCCGCCACACGACTGCACGACATCGACCCGCAGATTGAGATCCGTCAACCGCGCGGTCGCCGCGTTGACGTCCATCCCGCGAACGTCGGGCATATCGAGCTCCTTGAACCTCGGCCCGGCGGAGACATAGACCTCGATCGTGCTGCCCTTGGGCGCTTGTGTTCCCTGGTCGGGAGCAACGGTGATGACGACTCCCTCGCCCACCTCGTCGGAGTAGGCGTCGAGGAGCTTGACCTCGAACCCGGCCGCCTTCAGGAGTCGCTCGGCCTTGGCTGCCCGCTCTCCGACCACCGCCGGTATCGGGACGGGGACGGGTCCGAGGCTGACGACGAGGTCGATCGTCGAGCCGAAGGGGATGGTCGCCGAATCGGGTGAATAACGGATGACGGTCCCGGCCGGCCGGCCGCTGTGTTGTTCGACGATCTTCCCGACCTCGCTGCCGCGCGCCGCGATGCGGGTGGACGCGACATCGAGCTCCAAACCCTCGAGGTCCGGAAGCGGCATATGAGGAGGCCCTCCCGCGAGGATCACGGCGATTCTGCCCTCGACGGGAGTGCCGGCTGCAGGGTGCTGCTGGAGGATCGTGCCGCGCGCGATGTCCCACGAGAACCTGCGTCCTTCGATTACAAGATCTACACCGAGCTCCTTCAGCTGCCGCTCGGCCGCGCCGCGCGACGTCCCTGTAAGAGCTGGGGCCGGCGGCGGGGAGCCGACGAACGCAGCCGCTCCGGCGACGACTGCGAGCAAGACGAATACCGCGGCTGCTCCCGCAAGCAGATGACGACGTCCGCGTCGGAGGACGCGGCGTCCCCGGTCGGTGGCGGCCGAGAGCAGCGTCGTTTCCCCCCACGCGAAGTCGACCTCCCCGGTGACGTCATCGACCAGCCCCTCGAGCTCCGAGCTCGCCCCGGCTTCGAGCTCGCCCGCCATCTCCAGCGCGGACCCATATCGAAGCGACGGTTCGAGAGCGCAGGCGCGCAAGACGACACGGTCGAGATCTGCCCCGATGCGCGGATCGAACACCGAGGGCGCGATGGGCGGGTCGTACATCCTTGCTGTGAGGACCTCGGCCACCGTCCCCGTGCGCGCAGGCCCGCGTCCAGTCAGTAACTCGGACAGCACGGCCCCGGCGGCCCAGATGTCCGCTGCGGGTCCGACCTCGGCACCTGCCGCGCCCTCCGGCGCGAGATAGCTCAGGGTTCCAGTGACTATCCCGCCGGGGTCTGTGTGCTTGCCGGCGATGGCCGCGATACCGAAGTCTGCGACCTTCACAACCCCGTCTCTCGCGATGAGGATGTTCTCCGGTTTCACATCACGATGGACCAACCCAGCCGCGTGAGCCGTCGCCAGCGCGCGACAGACGTCCGCGATGATCCTGCGCGCCTGAGACGGTTCGACGGTTCGGCTGCGCGCCAGCAGATCGCGGAGATCACGGCCGAACACAAGTTCCATCACCATGTAGTACGAGCCTTCGTCGTAGCCCCAGTCGTGTACGGCCACGATGTGAGGGCTCGTCAGACGGGCAGCCGCCTGAGCCTCTCGTTTGAAGCGACGGACCAAAGCCTCGTCGCGCGCTAGGTCGCTGTGGAGGAGCTTGACCGCGACCGGCCGCTCTAGGAGGAGGTCTTGACCTCGGTACACATCTCCCATGCCTCCGCCGCCGATGCGTGAATTGATCCGGTAGCGACCCGACAGCAGGCGGACGTGGTCTTCGACGAGCACTAGTGCTCCGTCTCGTAAGTAGCGTCTTTGTCCAGAGCGGCCCTGCGCGAGGAGGGCAAGACGCGAGGAGTGGCGCGTACCGGGGAGTACGAGCGCGACGAGCAACGCAGCCTTCGTCGATGCAGGGGCGCTCTGGGATGGCGGTTATTTGCGGGACGGGGCACTAGCCGTCTCCGTGGTAGCGACGCAGGTGGTAGTCGTATCGATCGGTAAGCACAGCAAGTGAACGAGCCGCCGATTCGGCGCGTTCGAGCGCGCCTGCGGCGTCTGCCTCCGCTCCGGCGAGCGCAGACTCGAGCCTCCGCATGGCTTGTTCGAGCCGGTCGGTCGCGTCTGAGAGCTTCCGCTCGATGACTCGGAGCCGGCCTTCGTTCTCGGTCGACGATCGGCTGAGCGCGATCAGGTCTGCCTCGAGACGATCGACCTTGAGGCGTAGTGCGTCGTCGGCGGCCGCGGGATCGGCGCCGGGCGGCCCGCAAGATGCCAGCGCCAGGGCGACGATGAGACCTGCGAGCCCACCGCGGGCGAGCTGGGATCGAGTTCCGACAGACATGAAAAACATCGTCACACGAGCACCTCTAGACCCCATGGTATTCCCGATAGATCAATAATGCTCAATATAGTACAGAAGTTTACTTATCTAACAAGTGTCCCGAGTCGTTGGTTCGTCTGCACCGAGAGCGACCCTGCGCGGCGAGGGCAAGGCGCGAGAAGCGGCCCGTACCGGGGAGTACGGACGCGACGAGCAACGCAGGCATCGTCGATGCAGGGTCGCTCGAATGCGACGTGATCAATGGCTCGGGGCACTCGTCACACGAAGCTCCGCGACGAGTGGAAGGTGGTCGGACGCGTCGGTTTCGATCGTCCACACCTGACCGAGCTCGCTCCCCGGCCCGGCAAGGACATGATCGATCGCGCGACCACGGCCGGCCTTCAGGGTTACGGGCGGTCTTTCGGTACGCGTGAACCCTGCCGCGAGCAGGCCGTTGAGATCGCGTGGCCCTTGGTTGAAGTCTCCGAGCACGACGGCCGGGGCGATCGGTCGTCGTCCCGGCCGGTAGCGAGCGCGGGCCAGAGTCGAGGCCCACAGCTCTATGGCAGAGGTCTGAAGCTTGCGGCCGGCGCGAGCCCGGGACAGATGGGTGGCCAAGATCATGAAGCCCTTCCACTGCGCGGTAACGAAACCGCGCGGCTCCTCGTCGGCAGATGCGCGCGGAAGCGGCTTGAAGACGCTATCCACCGGGATGGTCGATGCGATCGCCAGTCCATAGCGTCCGTCTCCGCGCTGGAGGGTGGGATGGAACGAGATGTGCAGACCCGTGAGGCGGGCGAGCTCGGCAGGCTGGTCCACTCCCCCGGTCCGCTTCATCCCGCGATCGACCTCCTGAAGCGCGATGAAAGATGCGCCGGTCGCCTTGATCGCCGCCGCGGTCCTGTCGAGATCGACCTTTCCGTCGCGGCCCTCCCCATGACGGATGTTGAACGTCGCCACCGTCACGAAGCTCATCGCGCCGGAACCCCGCCGCGCGCGCCTGTGGGAGCATGTCGCCGAGCGATCCTCTTGAGGGTCGCGCTCGCAGAGGCAGCCCGTGGGGCTGCCGTCGCAGGGCAACCACCTACAAGGTGGGTTGCCCGGAGGGAAAAGAATTGATCAATACCGCGCTGAGCTCTGAAGAGACCTACTGCTATGGGCATCCGAAGATTCCTACCCGGCTGAGATGCTCGCGCTGCGAGCGTCCGATATGCGGGCGCTGCGCGATACCTGCGTCCGTCGGCCAACATTGCCCCGAGTGCGTGGCGGAAGCCCGGAAGACGGCCCCCAAGGTCCGGTCGGCAGCGCGCGCGAACGCACCTGCGGTGGTCGCCATCATCGTCGTGAACGTCGTGATCTTCATCGCCCAGCTCGGAAGCGCCGGCGTCACCAACCGCTTCGCTGCGTTCGCACCGGCGATCCAGAACGGCGAGTACTACCGCCTGATAACCGCGATGTTCCTGCACTCGCCAAGTTTCATCCTTCACATCCTGTTCAACATGTACATCCTCTACGCCTACGGCCAGAACGTGGAGCAGGCGTTCGGGACGTTGCGCTTCATCGTCATGTACCTCGTCGCCGGATTCATGGGAAGTGTCGCGTCGTACGCGTTCGGGTCGTGTAACGCTGCCAGCGTCGGCGCGTCCGGAGCGATCTTCGGGGTCGTGGGGATCCTCGTGATCTACGCGTACAACCGGCGAACGTCGGCCATCATGAGTCAATACCTGCGCGGGATCATGATCTTCATCGGGATCAACATGGTCATCAGCTTCGGCCTCCCGAACATCGACTATCTCGCGCACATCGGCGGCCTCCTCGCTGGCATGGCATTGGGCCTCGGTTTCGATCGGGGGCTCGTTTCCGGCCGTGCCCGCTCCGTCGCGCTGCAGGCCGCGTTCGTGGTTGCCATGGTTGGAGTGGGTGTCGCGCTGCTGGTCTGGAGGACGGCCAATTTCGCTCAGCTCTGCGGATAGTGCTCCGTTCCGCAAGTAGCGTCTTTGTTCACGCGTAGGTACGGATCAGACTTAGAACATCCTTGGCACGCTCTCCCTGTGCGGTCAGTGTTGGGGCCTCTTCCGGCGCCAAGCGTCGGCCCGCGACGCGGCAGAACTCGCCTGCGGTTCCCTCGACGCGGCACTGGGCGTCATCCGATCCGAACGACCATTCCTCCCCGCCGGGCGATCTCAGCACCGCCCTTACCGATGGCGCCTCGCCGGCCCCTGCCTGCATAAAGGCATACGGCAGCGTCCTATGAGCAAGGCGGGCGATGTGCCACAGGCGGTCCGTATCCGGATAGGGCACACCCAAGGGGCCCGTGATATCGAGCGCGTGGATCCAGTGCTCGGACAGGCGGGTCGTTGCCAAGGTGCGGGGTTTGAGCGGAGCGGCGACCCACGTGAGAGCGCGCGAGGGATCGGCGGACCTCAGGGCATCGAGGGCCGCCCGGCGCGCCACTCGCCAACGCTCGAAGACCTCCGGTGGGGGCGTAGCACGGTCCTGCTGCACCCACCCGGCCATCAGCTCGTCGACGCTCGAGGCCTCGACGGAAGGCAGGGCCGTGAGCCCCTCTCCGGTGATGGAGGTCGTGACGCCCTCTTCTGTCTGGGCGAGGTGGAGGACGACGTCTGTGATCGTCCACCCGGGACAAGCCGATGCATGGCGCCACGCGCTCTCGTCGAGCGAGCCCAGGACCTCTTCGAGCCGGTCCTGCTCGTCGGACAGCGCGCTGAGAGGATCCGGCTCTGCGGCCACGCGACTATGCCGGGGCGATCTCGATGAGGCCGTTCTTGATGACCGCGGCGCCGTCGGGGTTGTAGGTCTCGAACGCATAAGTCTCGCCGCCCTCTGAGCCCGACTTCCAGAGCTTCGTGGTCAGCTCCTGGCCCGGCAGCACCGGCTTGGACAGCCGGACGCTCAGACGCCTGACGCGCGTGGGGTCGCCTCCCGCGACGCCGTTCACTGCAGCCTTGGTCGCGATCGCCATCGTGCACATGCCGTGGACGATGATACCGGGGAGCCCGGCCATCTGGGCCACGTTGGGGTCGAGGTGGATCGGGTTGTGGTCACCAGACGCATCGGCATAGCGATGTGTCTGGTCATCATCGATCTTCGTTGTCTCTTCGTAAACGATGTCGCGTTCAGGCTCGTCTCCAGCAGCCGGCGCGTCTTTACGCGCGCCCGACCCTGAGCCACGGATGAACATCGTGCCGCGTACCTCCGCGACGAGCACCCCGTCTTGGTTCGTCTCGGTGGCCGCAACCGTGAATGTCTCGCCCGTTTCCTTCTGCTCGACCGATTCGAGCTTGGCCTCGACGGTCAGGACATCGCCTGGTCGGATGGGCGCGTGGAAGACGTGCTCCTGACCGGCGTGCACCAGCCTCAACAGGTCCGCTCCCAGCTCGGGATCCATGCCCGCAGCCATGAAGGTGCCGAACGCCGGGACCACCGGAAAGACCGGCGGCGCGACCACGTCGGTCGAGATGTATCGCTCGTTCTCGTCGTTGGTCGCGCGGGCATAAGCCTCGATCGCGTCGGCCGTGACCTCGAAGGTCGTTACGTCGTAGCTCCTGCCGATCAGCTCCGTGTTCAGTCCCACGCTGCGTCCGCCTTTCTGTCGTGGAGGTCAGCTAGACGAGCAGCTCGACGTCGGCCTCGCCGACGATGGCAACCTCGCCCTCCGTCTCCAACCCGGCTCCTTCAGGGCCAGGTCCGCGCCTGCTCGCTTGCATGGTGACCTTTATCAACCCGTCCTCGATCGCGACGACCCTCCCGGTGCAGACGATCTCGTCGCCGGGCCACACCCTTGTCGTGAAGCGGATCTTGAAACGCCGCAAGTGGTGAGGGCCCCCGACCCAGTCGGACACCGCATGCGCGAGGTACCCCGCGGGCAGCATCCCCATCGCGAAGACGGTGGGAGCCCCGGTCGCGCGCGCATAACCCTCATCGATGTGGATGGGGTTGAAGTCACCGGACGCGCCGGCGTAGCGCACGATGTCGGCGCGCTCCAACGGGCCGTACACCACCTCTCCGAAATCCATCCCGGGCGTTACGCCATCGATTGTCAACGTCGACGGGACGCTCATGATCCTGGGTCCTTGGCGGTCTCGATCAGTGTGTAAAGGGCTGTGACCACCTCTTCGTCCTGGGCATCGGTGAATACTGTCTCGTAGGTCACGAACCGCATCGAGCCTCCCCGCTTCCCCTCTTTCTCGAAGTCGCGGGAGATACGCATCGTCCCTTTGAGGACCTCTCCTGCGACGGGAAGGCGCTTGTAGACGAACTCCTGCTCGCCATGGAGAACGCGGGCGTAGTCGAGGTTTGCACCCAGGCGCTCTTCGCGCTCCTCGCGCGATACGCGCCAGATCTGTGTGACCGTGAACGTCGGCGGAGCCACGACGTCGGGGAAACCGTGGAGTCGTGCCGCTTCACTGTCGAAATAGAGCGGGTTGTCCTCGCCGACGGCGAGTGCGAACTCCGCCACCTTCCCGTGCTCGACCGGAAGCGCGAACGAGATGCTCGACTCAGCCAAGCTGGACTCCCTGACCACCGGTTGCTTTCATCATCCCCGGCATCATTCCGTCAGGGGCGATGCCGCTGGGGAACTTCTCTTTGATGGCGGCGAGGAGCTCCTCGGGCTCCCACTTGGACTCCTTCGACAGAAGGGTGCCCGCCTCCCATGGTTTGAGGATGTTGATCATCCCGCCGTAGATGAAGAAGCACTGGCCGGTGATGTCCTGTGCCTCGTCCGCACACAGCGCCACGACGACAGGTGAGATGTTTGACGGGTCCATCGCGTCGAAACCACCCTCGGGCACGGGCATCTCGCCGAACGTCGCCTCGGTCATACGTGTCCGCGCGTTCGGCGCGAGGCAGTTGACCGTGACCCCATAACGTCCGAGCTCAAGCGCGGAGATGATTGTGAATGCCGCTATGCCGGCCTTCGCAGCGCCGTAATTGGTCTGCCCGACATTGCCGAACACGCCGGATGGGCTGGACGTGTTGATGACACGGCCCTTGACCTCGTTGCCCGCTTTCGATTGCTCACGCCAGTACGCGGCCGCGTGCCGCGTCGGAGCGAAGTGACCCTTGAGGTGGACATTGATGACCGCGTCCCACTCGTCCTCGGAGAGGTTCACGAGCATGCGGTCCCGCAAGATGCCGGCGTTGTTGATGAGGATGTCGAGACGCCCGAAGTCCCCGACCGCCTGCTTGACGAGGTTCTCGGCGCCCTGGAAGTCGGCGACGTTGTCGTAGTTCGCGGTCGCCTCTCCGCCGGCCGACTTGATCTCGTCAGCAACCGTCTGCGCGGGGGTCTTGTCAGCGCCTTCGCCCGCTGCGGACCCGCCGAGGTCGTTCACCACGATCTTCGCGCCTGCCGCCGACAGGGCGAGAGCGTGGTCGCGCCCGATCCCGCGTCCGGCTCCGGTGACGATCGCGACCTTCCCTTCGAGTGACGGCATCCCGAGCGACCTCCTGTGAGTCCTGATGAAGTTGACCGAGCAGTCAAGTTTCAAAGGAGTCTAACGCCGAGCCGGCGAGGACCGTTGGGGCGCCACCGTCGCAAGACGCGCGAGGAGGCCGGAGGCCGTGCGCCGCCCGGACGGCGGCGGCCGACGGACCGCCTTGGCGGGACGCCATCGATCAGAGGCAGCGAAGCTGGCTTTGATCGCAAGAAAGAGTGGCCGCCACCGTTCGCATCGCAGATTGGCGCGGAGGGGAGCGCGGCTTGTGGTTGTATTTGCGCTACGTGAGAAAGGAGGTGGTCCAGACTTGTTACCTAGTTTCGACGGACCTCACGAGGTGACCGGCTGCTAGTGGTCTAAGCCTCACAAGTTGGGTTCTGGCCATCTCCATTGGGCCACGTCAAGTGGGCCACGAGAAGATTGGGCCACGGGCAGAATCCGAACCGGTTCACCGGCTCCACCCGTCCCGGCTTGGTCCCCCGGGCGCTACGGCGAGCACGGGCGGTGCTTCCAGAAGCGAAGTAAGTCGGGGCGCAGGAGATCCTGCGCCCCGACGCTTTTCTAGCTCGAGATCCGCAGGTGGCCCGCGGAATTGCCTCTGGTTCCCGGCCACAGGATCCGATAGGTGCCGCACCTCGGCGCGTCCAGCGAGAAGCGTGAGCGGCCATCGAGGCGCGCCCGGTCGAGTGGGCGCATCGTCTCCCCGCGACGGAACAGGAACACCCTTGACCCTGGACGTGCAGGACGCACTCGGCCTCTGACGGTGAACCCTCCATCGCAGCGCACCGGCACGACGGCCGACACGACGGCCGACACCTTGACGAGCGTCGACTGTGAGAAGGCGCCGGTACATCCAGCTCCCACGAGGGGTTGGGCGACGTAGTTGGCATTGACGCCCGAGCGAACCCGCGCGGTCCACGGCGCAGTGCGATTCAGGCCTTCGACGCGGGTGACCTCGCTAAAGAACTCCTCCCCGGGGCCTTGCCGGTAGATCGCCACACCGAACGGGCCGTCACAACGCTGAGGCACCGACAGCCGGCCAGACAGGACCACGGGGCGGCCGAAACGCACGCGCCTTCTCGCCGCCTCCAGGGAAGACTCCGCTACGGGTGTCTGCGATGGCCCGCCAGGGGACGCGCTTGGTGAGGGGGTAGGCGTCGATCCGCCTGCCCCTCCCCCGGTTCCACCTGCCGGTGACGAGGACGGCTGAACCGAAGCGCCAGGGGACGGGAACGAGCCCGGGCCTCCCGAGCCTCCGGGAGGGGTGGGGCCAGATGTGGCTCCCGGCGCGCCCGAAGGGGTGCTACCGGGCGCGGTCGGACCCGAGGGTCCGGCGCTCGGCCCGGTCGACGGCCCACTGCTCGCGGGCGCGGGGGCGCTTTGGGTCGGCGAAGGGTCGGCGGGCGGAGCGCCCGGGAGGAAGACGGGCGACGGTGCGAGCGCGAACTTGACGGTGTTGGCGTAACCGTCCCCCACCACCATGTCCGCCGAGCTCGTCGGCGCGGCCCACTGGTACTGCTGGCCGTCGACCTCGGTAGTGGGCTTCGTGGTCCACGCGTTGTCGGTGTCGCTCGTGATCAGGAAGTGAAGACCGTGACAGCCGTAGCAGGCCTGGCGCCGCGGGGTGACGGGCACTCCGCCGACACATGGTTTCTCGGAGTCCGGAAGTCTGTCGCCCGGTTGGATGCGCGGGGCCGGATCGTCCCCTGTCCCGTCATCGAAACACGCGTCGTCCCGGTAATACGGGATGACGTCGGGGTGCTCCGCGCCTTGGATGTTGTTGAGCTGGAACATATAGACGAGGGAACCTGCGGTGCCCTCACCTGCGATCTGCTCCCAGTTGAAGATCGAGATCGGCCGCGAAAAAGTCGGGTCCGTCGCATCGAAGTACGTCTGCTGGCCGGCAGCTTCCTGATCGACGTTGCCGACATTCTCGTCGTTGATCCCATCGACGGGCACGCCTTCGATCGTCTGCTCGTTGTAGTACTTCGCCACGCTCTCGTCGTTGTGGTCCCAGGACGTGTAGAGGCCGTCGGGGGGGATGGGGTGGACCCTCAAGAAGTAACGGTTCACGACGAGGTCTCGATAGAAGTACTCGCGCTTCGTTACGTTCGTGCCTGAGTCGGCGCCCCACGTCTCACGGATGGCACGCACCGGGCCCATGCGCTCACCGAGAAGCGCGGAGTTCGCCTCCCAGTTGACCTGCTCGTCTTCGAACCCGACGGCAGAGATGTCAGAGTCCGGCGACTGCTGGAACGCACGGCCCTTCCATCGATCGACGAGGTCCGGTCCGTAAGGACAGAGGTTCTCGACGCGGTGACATCCGGGTACGGGAGCCGCAGTCGTGCGCACACGCATGCTGCGGACCATCCAACGACCCGACGCCCGCCACTGGTAAGCCTCGGTCGAGACGGTCGTGCCGTCGCGCGGGAACCGGTCGGTGGACGGTCTGGGAGTCGAAGAGTTAGAGATGCCGAACTGGCCCATCTTGGACGGATGCGTCTCACAGACCGTCCCCGGCAGGTTGGGGCCGTATCCGGTGTTCGACGTTCCGAGCTCCTCGGGATCATCGTCCGAGAACGTGTGCCGGTCGATCCATTCGTCGGCATCGGCGTCCCGCCGGTAATTGACGTAGCCGTTGTTCCCATTGAACGAAGAGCCACCAGGACGCTGGAACAGATAGACGTATGTGTCGGCGCCTGTGAGCGGATCATTCAAGCCAATCTCATATCGCTCGGCGATGGCACCTGGAGGGGCAGGCGCATCGATCGGTGCATCCGGGCCGGCATCGGATGCCATAAACACGATCTCATCGTCATGGTCGAGCGTGGGAACGGGGTCCTGGGTCGGAAAACCCGCGTAGATGCTCGGGTCCTCCTCGCCCGGTTGGTTGGGGTAGCGGGCGACACACTCCCCTGCGACCTTCTTCCACGATTCGATGTCCCACTGGTAGGTGAGCTCCTCGTCGGTCCCTGAGTAGATGCCGAAATCAGATCGACCGTTGGCGAGGAAATACGGGAAGCGCTGGTCGACCTGCACGGGCACCTCTTCGAAAGACTCGGTCGTGGCATTCCACCTGAACGCCGCGAGGCGTGAGACATCCACACCCTGGTTGATCGATCCGTCGACCGTGTCGGTCGGTACGAAGAGCGTCCCGTTGTGAGCATCGCGTACCTCGTCGATGGCGCCGCTCGGATAAGGATTCGCCTGGCCTTGCGCCGGGAGGCGCGCCCATGCCGGCAGGAGGGCTCCCTGAAGGATGACCGGCTCGACGGCCCTGTTGACGGCGGTGGGCGACTGCGTGTGGCCGGGAGGTGCTCCCACGAGGACCGCGGCGAGCGACGCGACGACAGAGAAGATGGCAAGGCGAGTACGCATGGAAGAAGGGTCCCCCCCGATGTTGGCCGTCCGCCCCCCGGACCCCCCGGAAACGACCTCTTTGCTATCTAACGCCCCGTATCTTCTCCTTGTTCCCGGTCTTCCCTCCCAGCTGGGCGCATTTGCTCTTTGCGCTAGTCCAGGAGTTTGGTGAACGCAGCCTCGTCGAGGACGGGGACGCCGAGCGTCACCGCCTTGTCGTGCTTGGATCCCGGGTTCTCTCCCACGACCACGAAATCGGTCTTCTTAGAGACGCTCGAAGCGACCTTGCCCCCCCGGTCCTCGACCGCCGCGATGGCCTCGCTCCGACTGAACCCTTCGAGGGTGCCGGTGACCACGAACGTCCTGCCGCTGAGTGGCCCGGAAGCGACTCGGGCAACTTCGGTCGGATCGACCCCGGCGGCCTGCAGCTTGGCGATGACCTGAAGGTTCCCTTTCTGGTCGAAGAAGTCACGTATCGAGGTCGCGATGACGGGCCCGATGCCCTCGATCCCCTCGAGCTCCTCTTGAGTGATGGTCTTGAGGCGATCGAGCGAACCAACCTCGGCCGCGAGGTCTCGACCCGATGTGCCGCCGACGTGTCTGATGCCGAGTCCAATCAGGAGGTTGGAGAGGGGTCGCTTCTTCGAGGCTTCGATCGCCCGCATCAGGTTGTCGATCGACTTCTCGCCGAAGCCCTCGAGTTCTGCGAGTTGCTCGCGCGTCAACGAGTAGATGTCCCCGACATCTCTCAACCACCCACGATCGACCATCGCGATGATCGTCTGGTAACCGAGACCCTCGATGTCCATCCCGCCGCGCGACGCGAAGTGGAACAAGCGCTCGACGCGCTGGGACGGACAGTCGATCCCCGTGCAGCGTGCGACCGCCTCTCCTTCGGGCCGCACGATGTCCGAGCCACACGAGGGGCACTTCTTGGGCATCTTGAACTTGCGTTCCTTGCCCGTTCGTTTCGAAGTGACCGGGCCGACGACTTCCGGGATGACGTCTCCGGCACGACGCACGACGACCGTGTCGCCGATCCGGATGTCCTTGCGTTTGACCTCGTCTTCGTTGTGCAACGTCGCCGTCGAGACCGTGACGCCACCGACGAAAACAGGCTCCAGTTGGGCCCACGGAGTCGCGGCTCCGGTCCGGCCGACATGCACGCTGATGTTCTTGACCAGGGTCGTTCGCTCTTCGGGCGGGAACTTGTACGCGATCGCCCAGCGAGGCGCTTTCGACGTGGAGCCGAGCTCCTCCTGCTCGGAGATCGGATCGACCTTGACGACAACGCCGTCGATCTCATAAGGCACATCGTGGCGATGCTCCTGCCAGTGCGCGCAGAACTCGTAGACCTCCTCGAGTGTCGTGAGCCTGCGGTTCTCGGGATTCGTCCTCAACCCGAGATCTCGCAAGGTCTCGAGGGCCTCCCAGTGCGACGTGAAGCGCGCACCACGAAGGAACCCCACGCCATGGCAGATGAGAGACAGATTGCGCGACGCGGTCACCTTGGGGTCCTTCTGTCGCAGCGAGCCCGCTGCTGCATTGCGTGGATTCGCGAACGTCTTTGCGCCGGCGTCCCCGAGGGTCTCGTTGAGTTTGGTGAACTCGTCCGTTCGCATGTAGACCTCGCCCCGGACCTCCATGACCGAGGGCGGCTTGCCCTGGAGTCGCAGCGGGACGGCGCGCACGGTCTTGAGGTTCCCGGTGATGTCCTCGCCCACCAGCCCATTGCCACGAGTAGCGCCCTTCACGAGCGCGCCGTCCTCATAGATCAGGTTGACCGCGATGCCGTCCATCTTCACTTCGCCGACGAATCCACCCGGCGTACCGATCAAGCGCTCGAGACGACGGCCCCACGCCTGCAACTCCTCGATCGAGAAGCTGTTGTCCAGCGACATCATCGGAGCCCGGTGCTGAACCGGCGCGAAGAGGTCAGAGGGCGGCGCGCCGACGCGCTGCGTGGGCGAGTCCGGCGTGACGAGGTCCGGCCACTCGGTCTCGAGCTCGATCAACTCGGTCATGAGCGCGTCGTACTCGACATCGGCCAGCTCGGGATCGTCGAGGACGTAGTACCTATACGCGTGGTGGTCGATCGTCTTGCGAAGCTCGGCGAGCCTCGCCGCGGCCTGTTTCTTCGTCATCTCTTGGCCAACAACATGATGCGGCGCCTTACGAACGTCCAGTCGTCTTCATGGCGCTCGAACGACATCCCCATCTCGCCGCCGTGTCGCTCGATCAGATCGCGTACCGATCCGATCCTGTCCTCGGGAAACTCCTCGGGCGCCAACCAGTGGCTCAGGGAATCGGCTTGGTCGTGGACCCTCTCGTCGACGATCTCCAGGCCACATGACTGCGCCATCAGACGGTAGGCGGACGGTGGGCGCGACACCGCGTGCGATGGATCGCGGAGGCGCTCCAGTGCCGTCATCGCTTGGGCGGCCTCAAAGCTCTCGGGGGCGACCTGATCCACGATGAGCACGGAACCGCCGGGGCGCGTCGCGCGGCGCATCTCCCGCACTACATCGGCGGGCTCCCACACGTGATGAAGCATCTGCGCGCACGCGACGAGGTCCATCGCTGCTGAACGGACCGGAAGGTGGGTGGCCGAGCCCACGAGCGAGAGAATCTCAGGGTGAGACTTGGCGGCGACCGCGACCATCGCGGGCGTCAGGTCGACGCCTATCAGGGTGCCCGCGTGGCCGATGAACCTCGCGAGGAAGTTGCCCGTCCCAGAACCGGCTTCGAGGATCGAGCCGCCGGGTTCGAGCCCCGAGAAACCGACGACGTCCATCGCGTCGAAGCGCGCCGCCGTGCGCGCGTCGAACAACTCGGCGGTCCTGGTGAACTCTTCAACGATCGCGCTGTGCTCTGCGCGGGTCACTGGTCGGCCAATGCCGGAACGAGAGGGCCCTCCACACCCACGGGGATCGTCGAGGCGACGATGCCTCCGCCGACGACCTCGTCCCCGGCAGGCCCCGAGAAGAGGACGGCCGATTGTCCCGGCGCCAGCGCGTCGGGTGGTTCCTCGAAGTCGAGTATCAGTCGGTGGGCGTCGGGGCGGAGGCGCGCCGCGAAGACATCGCCGTGTGCACGGCATTGCACCAGCACGCGCTCGGCGGCGTTGGGTACAGCACCGGTGAAGCTGACTTCATCGAGGATGGCGGTGCCCACACGGAGCTCTTCCTTTGGCCCAACGCGCAGGATGTTCTCGGCTGCATCGATGCCCGTTACGAAGACCGGCATCCCGAGCGAGACGCCGAGGCCACGCCGTTGCCCGACCGTGTAGCGGCCGATGCCTTCGTGCGTCCCCAGGGTGCGCCCGGTCGAATCGACGATCCGTCCCGGACGCGCCGCTGCGGGGATGTGCTCGCGCGCATAGGAACCGAAGTCTCCGTCGCGCACGAAGCAGATCTCTTGGGAGTCCGGCTTAGCCGCAGTCCTCAATCCGAGTCGTTCCGCGATCGCCCGGGTCTCCGTCTTGTGGAGATCGCCCACGGGGAATGCACATTGCCGAAGCTTGTCTTGAGTCAACATCCACAGGACGTAGGACTGGTCCTTCGATGGATCGACCCCACGGCGCAGACGCCACCTGCCCCCGTACTGATCCACGCGTGCGTAATGACCGGTCGCGAGGATGTCGGCCCCGAGCGCGCGTGCACGCTCGAGCAATGCATCGAACTTGACCCACTGATTGCACCTGACGCACGGGTTCGGGGTCCGTCCTTCGCTGTAGGCCGCATGGAAATCCCGTACGACGGTCCGCTCGAAGTGCTCGGCCATATTGAGGCAGTAGAACGGTATGTCCAGTACGTCGGCCACGCGCCGGGCGTCATCGGCCGCGCCGACGTTGCAGCAGCCGGAGTTCGAGTTGGCTCCGTCGTCGCTCCACAGCTTGAGCATGATCCCCGTTACGTCGTGACCGGCTTCGACGAGCAACGCCGCGGCCACGGACGAATCGACCCCGCCCGACATCGCGACGACGGCCCTCTTGCTCATGAGACGAGCCTCGCTCGCTTGACCGCCTCGGGCAAAGCCTTGACGACCGCGTCGACATCTTCGGCACTCGAGTCGCGGCCGAGCGAGAACCGAAGGCTCCCGCGCGCGACCTCCCGCGGCGTCCCGATAGCGAGGAGAACGTGCGACGGGTCTAACGCGCCCGAAGCGCACGCGGCTCCCGATGAGCACGCGACCCCAGCTTGGTCGAGCAGCAGCAACAGCGTCTCCCCGTCGGTGCCGGGGATCGCGACATTGAGGTTGCCCGCGACGCGGCGCTCCATCGTCCCGTTCACGACGATGTCGGGGATCTCGCTGCGCAATCCCTCGAGCAGATGTGCACGGAGCCCTTCGAGACGCTCCGCCTTCGAGTCGATCTCCTTCTCAGCGAGCTGAGCGGCGACCCCGAACCCGACGATCCCTGCGACGTTGAGAGTTCCCGAACGCACTCCGCGCTCTTGTCCGCCGCCGTGCACGAGCGCCTCGACCGCGACGCCGGAGCGAACGAACAGCGCGCCCACACCCTTGGGTCCTCCGAGCTTGTGGGCTGAGAATGCCGCGAGGTCGACACCCCAACGGTGGACATCGACCGGGATGTTGCCCAGGGCCTGGACGGCGTCGGTATGGACAAGGACATCGGGAGAGGCGCCCTTGGCCGCGACCACGATCTCTCGGATCGGCTGGATCGTTCCTATCTCGTTGTTAACCGCCATGACGGCTACGAGGATCGTCGACGGGCGCGTGGCTTCTGTCACGGCTCCCAGCGACACGATGCCGTCGGCCTCGACGGGGATGGTTGTCACTTCGAGGCCTGTCTTGCTGAGCCAGGATGCCGCGTCGAGGACCGCGTGGTGCTCGAACGCCGACACTGCGACATGGCTGCCACTGCCCCTGCGCTTCGAAGCAGCACCCTTGATGGCGATGTTGTCTGCCTCGGTGCCACCCGCGGTGAAGAAGATCTCTGACGGGCTCGCCCCGACCGCTCCCGCAACCCGCTCGCGGGCCTCCTCTACGGCTTCGCGCGCCTTACGACCGAACGAGTGGACAGACGAGGGGTTGCCGTGGTTGTCCGAGAGGACGTCCAGCATGGCGTCTCGGACCTCGGGTACCAGCGGTGTCGAGGCAGCGTGATCGAGGTAATGCATCCGCTCAGGATACGAGGCGTCGCGCCACACCCGGGCGTCGCGCGGCCCGCGCGATCAGTCGGGGTGGAGTCTGAGGATGTCTATGCCGCGGTAGAGGTCGACGTGGTAGATGAGGTCGTCCCCCATCCAGTAGGACGAGAACGCATCACCGGCGTGCCCCCTGAACCACCCGACCTGCTCGATGGTGCCGTCCGGCTTCACTTCGAGGATCTGGGTGCCCTCCCCGTACCACGCCACCGTCACCAGACCGCCATTGTGGAAGTCGGGATGCTCTTGGAACCAGTGAGAGCTCGCCGAGGACGGACTCCACGAGTCGATCAGCTCGAAGCTCCTCTTCTTCTTCCAGCCGGTCGTGTCGTAGGTGAGGAACGGTCCGTTGGTGCCCTCCCCCTCCATCAGCAGGAAGCGGTCCTTGCCCTTGTTGGGCCAGCGCGCTGAGTGGAACAACCAGGATGCGGGGTCGGGATGCTCGCCCTGTGCGAGGACCTTGGGCTTGAGGGGGTTACGCACGTCGAGCGCCAGCAGCGGACTCGAGATCGTCGAGATGATGACGAAGCCCTTCTTGAACTCCTCGACGTCGTGCCCGTCGTCGGTGAGTCCGATGAGCTCGTGCCAGTCGCCAGCGAGCTTCGGGCTCGACGGGTTTCGGAGATCGACGATCGATCCATCGGAGCCGTATCCCCAATCGCAATCCAGGATGCAGCTCATCGTGTGGTCGCCGGCGCCCGGAAGCTGTGCGATCTGAACCGGAAGCGTCGGGTCCTCGACGTCCCAGATGTGCAGGATGTTCTGCGGCAGTGACTCCGAGAACAACAGGATCTTTCCGTTGGTCGCAACGTCTTCGTTCTCGAACGCGAAACCGAACGGCGTAGTGCTGAGTAGCGCCGGGTTCATCGCATCACTGACGTCGTAGATCGAGAACGCCCGCCAGCTCGTGACATAGAGGAGATCGCCCACCAGGCGCGCGCCCGTGCCCGTGACGGCGTCAAATGGGACGTGCTTCAACCACTCGACGTTGTCGCTCGACTCGCCGCCGAGGCTCGTTCCCGCGCCCGCCGAGGGGACGCCGGACGCGCCGAGGACCATCGCCGCGGCGAGAAAAGCGATCAGTTTCTTGCGCATATGGGGTGATTTCGCCTTCCAGGCCACACTTCCTATTGACCCCCCGGTGGCTCCTCGGACAACCGGCGCTCTAGATCCTCGATCTGCTCGTCGAGATCCTCGAGGGCGGCGCTCTTGCGCCGCCGCTCGAAGTCCTTCATCCGCTGCGGGTAACCCATCACCAACGCGTCGTACACCGGTATGCCACGGGTTTCGCAGAACGCGACCGCGTCGGAGGGCTCGCGCACGGCCGCCCGGAGATGTTCGCCGTTACGGTCGACGAGCAGAAGCGTGGTCGGGCTTGTCGAGGTCTGTGGTTCGATGAAACCTTCGATGCCCTTCCGCTCGGCCGCGAAGACCTCCAGCTCACCGAGCGCCGGATTGTTCTTCCGGTTGAAGAATCCACGGATCCTGTCGCCGAACGACGCCACGGCTACCCCTTGCGGGTACGCACCTCTTCGATCAGCTGCGGCAGGATCTTGAGCGCATCGCCCACGACGCCGAGGTCGGATAGCGCGAATATCGGCGCCTCCTCGTCCTTGTTGATGGCGATGATGCGTTTCGCGCCCTTCATCCCAACGACGTGCTGAGTCGCCCCGCTGATCCCTATCGCGATGTAGACACCTGGCTTGACTGTCTTGCCGGTCTGGCCGACCTGGTACGAGTAAGGCACCCATCCGGCATCGACGACGGCGCGCGTCGCGCCCACAGCAGTGTTGCCCAGGAGGCCGGCGAGCTCGTCGAGAAGCTTGAAGTTGTCAGGCTCGCCGAGGCCGCGACCACCCGAGATGACGACCGGTGCGTCCTCGAGCTTGGGGCCACTCGCGGCTTCCTCGTGACGCTCCACCCGCTTGGACTTCTTCGCCTCCTCGGACACTGGAGCGGACACCTGGACGACTTCAGCGGAGCCGCCGGATGGCTCGGCCACGAAGGACTTCGGACGTACGAGGGCGATCTTCGGCGCTCCCTGGAGGGCGACATCGACGATCAATGCGCCACCGAAGATCGAAGTCTGTGCCTTGTCGACCGATACCAAGCCCGTGACGTTGCTCATGATGGTCGAGTCGACCTTGGCTGCTAGGCGACCCGCGATGTCCCGGGAGTCGTAGTTCGTGGCGAACAGGATGAGGTCTGGCGACTGCTCACCAACGAGATGAGCGAGAGCCTCTGCCGCAGGTTGGGCGATGAAGTCTCCGTAAACGTCGTCGTCGCTCGCGTAGACGGTGGTCGCTCCGTACTCACCGAGCTTCGGTGCAGCCGCCGTCGCTCCGGGACCGAGTGCGACCGCGGCGATTTCGCCGTCGAGGGAACGAGCCTTCGTCAGGATCTCGAGCGCGGCTGTGTCGACGTTTCCTTCAGGGGTTACTTCCGCGAACACCCAGATCTTCGACACGTCAGATCACCTTCGCTTCCTGCAGGAAATCTGCGATGCGGGCGGCGGCGGTGCCGTCGTCCTGGATGACCTCGCCCGCTTTGCGCTCCTCGGCAGGGGCGATCTCTTCGACGGTTTGCTTGATGGCGACGTCGTCACCGGAGAGGCCAAGGTCCCCGAGGCTCAATTGCTCAACCGGCTTCTTCTTGGCCGCCATGATGCCTTTGAACGACGCGTAGCGAGGCTCGTTCACACCGGCGGTCACCGTGATCAACGCGGGAAGCGAACATTCGATGACGTGATAGCCGTCGGCGGTCTGGCGATCGACCTTCAGCGAGCCGTCGGAGGCCTCGAGCTTCTTCACGAACGTCACCTGGGGAAGTCCTAGGAGCTCGGCGAGGATCGACGGCATCACTCCGCTGTAGCCGTCCGTAGACTCAACACCGGCGATGATCAGGTCGAACTGCTCACGCTTCAGCGCCGCTGCGAGGACCTTGGCCGTGACGAGGGCGTCTGAGCCTTTGAGTGCATCGTCGGAGATGAGGATCCCCTTGTCGGCGCCCATCGAAAGGCCGCGCTTGATGGCCTCCGAAGCCGCTGCGGGCCCCATCGACACGAGCGTGACCTCTCCGCCGTGGGCCTCCTTGAGCTGCAGACCCGTCTCCACGCCGAACTCGTCTCCCGGATCGAGGACCCCGGTCACGCCTTCGCGCTTCAACCGGGTGCCGTCCATCTCGGGAGGAACGTTCGGATCGGGGATGTGCTTCACACACACCGCGATATTCAAGATCGAACCTCCTGCGAATGGCTGTCTAGGTGCTTGCTAGAGCAAGCACCATACCTTCACAGCTACGCCGCGCTGTAATAGGTGACGCCCTCTCTGGCCTCCACCACGGCATCGCCGTCCTCGACCACGAGGTCGAGGTGGGCTACGACCTCGGACACCGCAAGGAAGGAGTCGTAACCCTCGACATTCGGGAAGACCTCGCACGCGACCTCGTAAGGCGTCTTGCCCTCCGGCCCGAGGAATGAGGCGACGACTGCCTTGCGCTTGTGATGATGCTCGATCGTGGAGGTGATCAGCGCACCCGGGTCGCTGACCACGCCGCCGTGGCCGGGATAGACGAGCTTGAGACCCATCTCGTCCATGCGCTCCAACGACCTCATGTACTCCTTGAGCGAACGGCGCCGCTCCCCCGGCTCGTCGAGGGACGCCTCGAGCAGGGGATTGGGGGACGTCTCGGGAAGCAGCTGGTCGCCCGCGAACAACGTGCGCGACTCGGGCTCGAGGTACACGACGTGCCCTCCGGTGTGGCCCGGCATGAGGTGGGCCTCGAGCTCGAACTCGCGGCCGTCGTCGTCCATGAATGCGAACGTGTCGCCGTGTGTGACGGCCACGACCTCGTCGTGTTTGAGCTTCGAGCGCGGGCCCTCGCGACGCTGCTGATCCATCTTGAAGAGAAGGTCGATAGGCATGCCGGCCTCGAGCAATAGACGGCCGACCTCGAAGAGCATCTGGCTGTCGCGAACGCGCGCGATCTCGCGCTCGGGGAAGAACACCGTCGCTCCGGAGCGCTCCTGCAGCATGTGCAAGAGCCCGTAGTGGTCGGGGTGCGCGTGGGTGATGAGGACGCGTTCGATCGACTCCGGGAAGTAACCCGCCGCGGCGAGCGCTACGAGCATCGCGTTCTGTGCCTGTGGGGTGTTGATCCCCGCATCGATGAGCGTCAGAGGCTCGGCTTCGATCAAGTACGCATTCACCGGACCCACCGCGTACGGCGTCGGCATCGTGATCGTGTAGACCGGGACAGAGGGCACGGGGGCCATCCTAGGCCCGTGACGCCGAGGCGCTCCTAGAGACCGCGTCCACCGCGCAGGATGCGATAACCGAGGACCGCAGCTGCGAGCGCGAGCGCGATGCCGACGACGGCACCCGCGGTTTGAAGGGGGTCCGCGGGCGGTGGACGCAATGTGGATCCGGGGCTCGGGGTCACGACGACCTGTGCTTGGGTTGGGTGTTCTTTCACGCCGTCATTCATAGCGTTGCGACATCGCTGGGGAATCCCGCCCACGACACGGTTTCCCCGGGCGGCTCGACCAGTCCGGCCTCTCCGAGCCGGACGAGCAACAGCCGCAGGATCCGAGCGGTGACGCCCCAGATGACATTGTCGTTCCACACCCACGCTTCGGTGGGAAACGTGCGGTCGCTGTGGCTGAAACCGGGCTCTCGCCGCACATCCTCGTTCAGTTCCCCGAGTGGTACCTGTAGGACCGCGGCGACCTCCGATGGGTTGGGCTCGAGCTGGGGGGTGTCGGCGATCCAACCCACGATGGGAGTGACGACGAATCCACTCACGAATGTCGGGAAGGTCTGCAGCTCACCGAGTACCCGCACGCTTGACGGGTCCAAGCCGATCTCTTCATGCGCCTCGCGAAGAGCGGCCGCGAAGGCATCCTCGCCGTCGTCCATCGACCCCCCAGGGAACGAGATCTGCCCTTTGTGACTCGGGAGCGTGTCGGTCCGCACGGTGAAGATCAACGACGGCACGGGGTGTTGAAGGATCGGCACGAGAACGGCTGCGGCGCGCCCCTCCATCCTTGGGGTCAAGAGTGGCGAAGCCCGCAGGACGTGCTCGAGCCGGTCGGGAAAGAGCGCGGCCATACTGAGCATCGTAGCCTTGCGGCTCGACGCGTCCGTTCGAATGGAGGATCCACGCATGGGTGAGTTCGTCAACCTCGAGGTGGCCGAGAGCGGCGTCGGGACGATCCGCCTCGACCGTCCGAAGGTCAATGCCCTGAACCGCCAGGTCGCCGCTGAGATCCGGGACGCAGTACGCGCCGTGCGCGCCGACGAGGGAGTGCGTGCAGTGGTCGTGTGGGGTGGCGAGAAAGTGTTCGCCGCGGGCGCCGATATCAAGGAGATGACAGACCTCGACGCGGTGTCGATGTTCCGCTACATCGGGGATTTCCAAGATGTGTTCCTCGAGCTGCAGCGGCTGCCGGTCGTCACGATCGCCGCGATCAACGGCTACGCGCTTGGAGGAGGGTGTGAGTTGTCACTCGCGTGCGACATGCGCATCTGCGCGGACGACTCACTGCTGGGCCAGCCCGAGATCCTGCTCGGTGTCATCCCCGGCGCCGGGGGAACCCAGAGGTTGCCGCGCCTCGTCGGGATGGGACGCGCCAAGGACATCATCTATTCGGGCCGGTTCGTCGGTGCCGAAGAGGCGCTGCAGATCGGCATGGTCAATGAAGTCGTGCCTGCGGCGATGGTCTATGCGACCGCCGTCAAACGCGCCGAGCGTTTCGCTAAGGGGCCGACGGTCGCATTGATGGCCGCGAAGCAAGTCATCGAGGGCGGCCTGGAAACCGATCTGGTTAATGGCCTACTGCTCGAACGGCAAGCATTCGCGGCCCTGTTCGCCACGGAAGATCAGAAGGTCGGTATGAAGACGTTCGCTGAAGAAGGCCCCGGCAAAGCCAAGTTCACCGGCCGCTAACCCGGCCAGGCACTCTTAGCCGGACTGGTTTCCGGCGCCTCCCGCGGGTCCTGCACCGGAGTCAGTGTCGCCCTCGGGCGCGAGTTCGGGAGGGCCGTCCGGTCGCTGCCCTACACGATCCCACTTGGTTTTGGCGTCTTCTGTCTCTTCATCGTCGGGCGTTCCGGCTGCCGTCGCGCTAGGTGGCGGTATGTCCGTGACATCGCCGGTGCCGGGGATCTCCTGCGCTTCGCTCACTTGGTCGTCATCCATCGATCTCTCCTAGCTTTCGGCTGACCTACTTGGTCGCAGGCTCACTCTGGTCGTCGGTCGTCTCGCCGGCCTGAGTGTCTTCCCCAGCACCTTCCCCCGGCGCCTCGCGCGCATCGTCCGCAGCCTCGTCGTAATCCTTTTCCACAGCACCTCCCTGGTTGGGTTCTTGGCACCCCTACCCATAACCATCAAAGGTCAGCGGGTCCACTGGGTCAGCGGGTCCACTGGGTCAGCGGGGCGCCCCGCATGACCGGCTGCCCCGCGTGACCGGCGTGAACCCGATAGGGGGCGGCGGCGTCCACGCGGCGAGTTCCGCAGGCCGGGGCCGCCGCATCGGCGGGCCCGGACGAGGACGTGTCTGAGCATTAGCGGGGATGACGCCGCCCCCGCCCCCGAGCAGGCTCGGAGTTAGCCCGCGGTTAGAACATCGGGGGCTCGGTGTAGACGCCCCACTCCTCTTTCAGGGTCTCGACCATCTCGCCGAGGGTCACGTATGCCTTCGCGGCTTCGACGAGCACGGGAACCGAATTGATCGTCTCGTCGCGCGCCATATCGCGCAGCGATTGGATCGCGTCCTCGGCGACCTTGGCGTCGCGGTTGGCGCGGACCTCGGCGACGGCCTTCTTCTGCCGCTCCTCGATCTCGTGCGTAATGATCAGAACTTCGGGGAGGTCCTGCACCGTCTGCGTGAACCTGTTAACGCCGACGATGACCTTCTTGCCCGACTCGAGAAGCTGCTGGTACTTGAACGCGGCGTCGGCCATCTCCTTCTGGAAGTAGCCCTCCTCGATGCCGGCGAGCATCCCGTCGAGGATCGAGCCGTTGCCCATCTGATCGATCTTTGCGAAGTAAGCCTCGGCGGCGGCCTCGATCTCGTCGGTCAACTGCTCGACGAACCACGATCCTCCGAGGGGATCGATGACGTTCGCGACGCCGGTCTCGTAACCGATGACCTGCTGGGTGCGCAACGCGATCTCAACGGTCTCGTCGGTCGGCAGGGCGAGAACCTCGTCGAGCGAGTTCGTGTGCAGGGACTGCGTCCCGCCGAGCACCGCAGCGAGCGCCTCGGTGGCCGTGCGCACGACGTTGTTATACGGCTGCTGGGCGGTCAAGGAGCACCCAGCGGTCTGCGTGTGGAACTTGAGCATCCACGACCGCTCTTTCTTGGCCTGGTACCTCTCCTTCATCCACCGCGCCCAGATCCGGCGCGCGGCGCGGAACTTCGCGATCTCCTCGAAGAAGTCGATATGTGAGTTGAAGAAGAAAGACAGGCCGGGCGCGAGCGCATCGACGTCCATCCCCCGTCGCATACCAAGCTCGACGTGCGCGAACCCGGAGGCGATGGTGAAGGCAAGCTCCTGGGCGGCCGTCGATCCCGCCTCGCGGATGTGGTAGCCCGAGATGGAGAGCGGGTGGTACTTCGGCATGCTCTCTGCGCAGTACTCCATCATGTCCGCGGTCAGCCTCAGATGCGGCTCCGGTGGGAAGAGCCACTCTTTCTGCGCGATGTACTCCTTGAGGATGTCGGTCTGACACGTTCCGTCGAGCTTCGAGACGTCGGCACCTTGCTTCTCGGCGGCCGCGATGTAGAAGGCGAACAACATCGGTGCGGGACCCGAGATGGTCATCGACGTCGAGACGACCTCGAGGTCGATCGCATTGAACAGGAGCTCCATGTCGGCGAGCGAATCGACCGCGACACCACAGCGACCGACCTCACCCATGGAATGCGGGTCATCCGAGTCGCGTCCCATTAGCGTCGGCATGTCGAAGGCCACGGAGAGACCGGTCTGGCCGTGCTCGAACAGGAACCTGTAACGCTCGTTGGTCTGCTCGGCGTTCCCGAAACCGGCGAATTGCCGCATCGTCCACAGGCGCCCTCGGTAACCGCTGTCGTAGATACCTCGGGTGAAGGGATACTCGCCCGGGGCGCCTATCCCGGCGGGAGGATCATCTGGTCCGTAGAGAGGCTCCAGCGGAACGCTCGAGAGCGTGTCGAAATCGACGTCGTCACGCAGCTTGGCGCCCTCCAGCCGGGCGCGCCAGCGCTCGACCTGCCCGGCCCCGTTCTGCCCGGCCCCCTCGCCGTTCTCACTCATATCGACAGTCTAACGGCGCCGGTTACCGAGCTTGCTGCACGATCTTCAGGATCGACTCGAGCTGCGCAGCGTGCTCGGGGCCCTCGAAGTCGTGAAGGTAATTCGAGGGAAAAACGTGCTCCTGAACACCCCCACGAGTGCGCACGTAGACGACCGGATATATGTCTCCTGTGGGCCCCGTCTCCACGACTACGGCGAGGGCATCGGAACCGGCGGCATCGACGAACTCCGCTAGAGGGACGATCCCGTCGTCGATCACTCCGTTGCCGTCGAACGTCACTGAGCGCGCTAGGTATGACTTTTGGACCCACAGCACGGGTGAGTGAGTCGCCTCGCCCAGGATGAACCTGCCGAGGTCGCCCACTTGGACGCGTGGCTTGCTCGGCACGATCCCGAAGTGCTTCTGTGCAACGAACTCGGCGAGGACCTTCGCGTTGTAGCGCATCCCTTGAACCGCTCCCGAGACGCCAGGGATGCCGTGTTTCTTCAGACCCACCGCGCCCTGAGAGACCGATCCCGCGAAATAGATGCCGGGCACCGAGGCGCTCTCCCAATAGTTCGTCATCGCGGGTAACCGATCCTGATTGAACGTTGCGACTCCGAGTTCCCGAAGATCGCCGAGAGGTGTCGTAAACCCCGTGGCGGCGATGACCTCGTCGACGTCGAAACGGAGGTCACCAGGCTTCGTCGTGCCGGCCGCGTGGACCGTGTAGCCGTTCGCGTGACGTTCGACTCGTTGGATGGCAGCGTCGAGGATCACACTTCCGCCACCGAGGACGTAGTCCTCGTAGACCTGCAGATAGCGAGCGCGCGCCGAGGCGACGTGGAAACTCATCAGCGAGATACTCGGTGGACGGGGACTCGCAAGGAACATCTGCTTGGCGTAAGCGAGGATGCCGTCGGCGAGCTCGAATGCGGAGTTGCGTTTCCCGACGATGAACACGCTCTTGCCTGAGTACTCCTTTGGAAAACGTGTCTCCGCGTAATGCGGCGCAGCCTCCAACCCAGGTATCTGGGGCTTCCAGGGCTCGGTCATGCCGGTCGCGACGATCAGCACCTTGCACTTGAACTCGCCGTCCGAAGTGGAAACGACAAAACATCCATCTTCGTGACGGGTGGACTGCCATTCGCAGTTCCACCGGACACGTATCCGCGCCTTGGTGGCGAACGCAGCGAGCCCCGCCTGCATCTCTGCGCGTGAAGGGAAGTAGATCTTCCCCTCCATCTGGTCGGCTACGAGCCCTCCTAGCTTGGGAGAATCACCGATCAAGCTGTTCCAGTCGTAACGCTCATAATCACGCGCTCCTCGGTCCACGGGCGCGTGCAGCTTCGTCCAGCTGATGAGTCTCTGGAAGATAGGGAAACGTAGGAACATGCCACCGGGAGCGTCGTCGGCCGAGATCACGGCATGCTTCACGCCCACTCGCTTCAGGCAATAACTCGTCTGCAGACCGCCGGGCCCACTACCGACTACGACCACCGGATACGTTCCCGGCGGGAACGGCTTCTCCGTCTCGGCCACTACATCTGCCAGAGCGCGGTCGCTCGCAATCGCAGGGCTTCCGTCTGAAGCATCCGGTACATCACCCGCGGGTGATCGACGAGGAAGTCGACTAGCGCGGTCCCCGGAAGCGCGATGCACCGCAAGGGCCGCAACGCCACGATGTCGGCGTTCGGCGGCTCGTTCAGGAGGACAGAGATCTCGCCGAAGAAGTCGCCTCGGGCAAGCGTCACGCGATCGACGCCATCTATACGGACGCTCGCCTCACCGTCGACGATGACGTAGAAGTTCGATCCCGCGATCCCCTGCCGAAGGACGCGCTGACCTTCGGGGAAGAACTCCTCCTCGAAGCTATGAGCGACGACTTCGAGCTGAGGGCGCGACAGGTCGGCGAATAATGCCAGCGACGACAGGAGCTCGACGGTGTCTGTTGAGGACGCCATGGGACGCGCAGCTTAGCAAGCTGCTAGATGGCCGCCACGATCTTCTGCGCAGCCGCGTACGGGTCGATCCGGCGGCCCACCACCGCGTCGGTCATCTCGTCGAGAAGATCCGCGGCAGACTCGTCGACTCGGGCACGGAAGACCTCACCGACTATCTCGCGGATCTCTCGTTCGACTCGGCGGCGGCGACGGGCCGTCAGCTTGCCTTCGCTCTCCTGCCATGCACGGTGGGTTGCTATCGCGGCCCACAGCTCTGTGATCCCTTCGTTCTTCACGGCGCTCGTCTCGACAACCGAGGGCTTCCAGCCGGGCGGCGAGAGCTCGAGCATCGACTTCAGTTCCCGGACGGTGTCACGCGCCCCGGGTCGGTCGGCTTTGTTTACGACGAATACATCCGCGATCTCCATCAGACCTGCCTTCGCAGTCTGGACGGCGTCCCCCCACCCTGGGTTCACCACGACGAGCGTGGTGTCGCATGCGTCGGTGATCTCGACCTCGGCCTGACCCACACCTACCGTCTCGATGATGATGAGTGAGTGACCCGTTGCGTCGAGGACGCGGACCGCCTCGGGCGTGGCGAGGGCGATCCCTCCGAGATGTCCCCTCGTGGCCATCGACCGGATGAAGACCCCCGGGTCTGTCGCATGGCTTTGCATACGTACACGGTCTCCGAGGAGCGCGCCTCCTGAGAATGGGCTCGAGGGGTCGATAGCCAGGACCGCGACGCTGAGGCCCTCGGCGCGCGCAACTCCGACGAGCTTTTCGGTCAGGGTCGACTTTCCGGCTCCGGGCGCGCCGGTGATCCCGAGCGAATACGCGTTGCCTGTGTGCGGATAGAGCGCGTGCATGACCTCGCCGAGATCGGGCGCGCCGTCCTCGACCAGTGAGATCACACGAGCGATCGCCGCTCTCTCACCAGAGAGGGCGCGCTCGACGAGCGGATGGGACAACGGCCTGCTAGGCCTCGATGGCGATGACGGAGGTGATGCCGGGAACCCGTTCCCTCAGGATCCGCTCGACACCCTGCTTCAGCGTCACTGGTGAGATCGGACAGCTTTCGCAGGTGCCGAACAACTGCACGGTGACGACCCCGTCGGTGACCGCCTCGAGCCTGATGTCTCCCCCGTCCATCTGGATAGCCGGCCTGATCAACTCCAGCGCCTCGCGGACCTGATCCTCGACCGTGACAGCCGTGCTCATCCCCCCGCTCTCCTTCTCGAACGCCGTCCCATCGTAACGGCAAGGGTCAGGAAGAAGAGGAACCCGACGACGGCCACGCCTACGATGATCGGCAGTGCATCTAGCTGCTCGCCGGTCACTGCGGCCGCGCTGGTGCGGCGTGCCTCTGGGGTGAAGGTCGGGGGCGGGAGGGCCACCTCGATAGCCAACTCCTCCGTCGTCCGGTCTGCACGGGCGGCTTGCGCGTTCAGCGCGACCAGATAGGTCCCTGGGACGTCGGGGGCGGTCCACTCGATCGTCCGACCACCCGCACTGAACACGAGCGGATCGGTCGGCGACCCCCCTGGATCGGTGACCACCGTCACGCGCGCCGGCTTCGACAGCGAGAACGGGACGTCGAGAGTCTCCCCTGGTATCGCCTCCAGATCGTCGACGAGGAGTGCGATCCTGAGGGGAAGCCCGTACCCAACGGGTGGGTCGACACGCAGTGCGCCGTGGTCATCGAGCTCGAACGCCCACGTTCCGAGTGCGTCCTCCACGACCGTCTCCCCGGACACGTCCACGATGGAGAACCCACCGTCAACGACGATGCGGTCAAGGCCCCACGCTAATCCCACCGTGATCGTCGGCGGAACGTCGTAGTGCCGGATCTCGATGCCCGTGTAGTAGTGCTCGAGGATGTCTCGGTGACCCACGCCTCGCAGCGCAAGCCCGTACGCGCCGTATTGCGACATGCCCACACCGTGCCCCCAACCCCGTCCGACGACGCGCGCCGTTCCGTCGACCGTTCGCATCTCGTAGCGATTGGACGGCAGTGTTTCGGGGAGGCGGCCGGAGCCCGTATCGGAGCGTCCGGGATAGGCCTTCGGAAAGAGTTCCGGCCCTTGATCACGCACGACGTCGCGCAGCTCCTCCGCCGTCACTCTCTCGTCACCGGCCGAGCCCGTCAGCACCACATCTAGATAGTGAAGGCCCTCGGCCGACGGGACGGTCTCGGCCGATACGAGCTCGCCGGACGCAGCCTCGGACCACAGCCCACCGGCGACCAACATGGTTTGCAGACGTGCGATGCGGAACCGTGCGCGCCAGCGGAACAGAGGCGACGCGCGCTCGGTAGGACTCTCGACGCCACGAAGATACGGGTAGTCCTGTTCGTCCGTGAAAATCTGCGGGTTGTCGAACGTGACGCCCCCCGACGTCGAGTGATAACGAGCGAGGATCGGAGCGCCGTCGTAGAGGATGGCGTCGCCTGCCGTGTCTGCGACGGCCGCGGCCCACCGATCACCGTCTTCCGCCAAGACGACGTCGGCGCCCGCGAAGACCTGACACTCGACCGATGCGCAGATGTCGAACCCGTAGTCGGCAGCGGCGCCGGCGGGGCCCTCGGACAAGGTGAAGAGCGCATAGGTGCGCGCCGCGATCGCCTGGGCCTGAAGAGCCTCCTCGGGCCAGTCGAGAGGAACCTCGTTCAGACCCAACAGGTAACGCTCGAGGGTGAGCTCGTTGGCAAGTACGAGCCCATCCGGTTGGACGTCGATCTCGAGCTCGCCGAGATAACTATGGAGACCTCTCACCTCGAGTGGCGTTGAAGAGGTCGGGACGAGACGAACGGGACCTCGCAGCGCGCCGGGCTCCCCCGACCGCTTCTTCTCCGCGGCCGGCGCTGCGCCGGCGAGCAGGAGGATCAGAGCGACGACCAGTGCAGAGAGACGCGTCGTCATCAGTGATCGGCGACGGTCAGTGACGCGCCGAGGCCTTGGAGCTTCTCGCCGAAGGCCTCGTAACCCCGCTCGATGTGCCCCTCGTCGTGAACCTCGGTCCTTCCGTGCGCGCACAGGCCCCCCAGCACTAGTGCCGCGCCGGCCCTGATGTCGGGCGCCTGCACCGGCGCACCGGACAGACGATCGGTCCCCTTGACAACGGCATGGTGACCCTCGACGCGGATCTGACAACCCATCCGGTTGAGCTCGTCGACGAACAAGAACCTCGCTTCGAAGACGTTCTCGGTGAGGATCGATGGTCCCGTAGCTTGTGCGAGCAACACCATCATCAGAGGCTGCAGGTCTGTTGGGAAACCTGGGAACGGCAACGTCACCAGGTCCAGAGGCTCCGGACGACGGCTCATCGCGACTCTTACCTCGCCGTCACCTCGGGTTACCTCGGCCCCCGCACTCTCGAGCTTCCTGAGCGGCAACTCGATGTGCTCGGGCCGCACGTCCAGCAAGCGAACGTCGCCTCGGCTCGCTGTTGCGCCGATCGCGAAAGTCCCGGCCTCGATGCGGTCGGCGATGATTTCGTGCTCGACCCCACTCAACTCATCGACGCCCTCGATCGTGATCGTCGGTGTACCCGCGCCTGTAACACGCGCGCCGCACGCGTTGAGGAACGCGGCCAGGTCTTGGATCTCCGGCTCGCGCGCCGCGTTCTCGATGGTCGTGACACCGTCGGCGGTCACCGCGCTCATCAAGAGGTTTTCGGTTGCTCCGACTGAGGGGAACTCGAGCAGCACCGAGGCACCGTGCAGGCGTTCCACCATGCCCTCGACGAACCCATGTTCAGTTGAGAATTTCGCACCCATGCGCTCGAGGCCCTGAAGATGAAGGTCGATCGGACGCGACCCGATCGCGTCGCCGCCGGGCATCGCAACGCGAGCGCGTCCCAATCGCGCCAGAAGCGGCCCGAGCACCTGGATCGAGGCACGCATCTTCGTTACGAGCTCATAGGGGGTCTCGTGGGCGATATCACCCGAGGCGTCGATAGTCAGCCTGCCTTCGTCGAACGTGACGATGGCTCCGAGACGCTCGAGCACGTTCGACATCAGACCGACGTCGGTGATCGACGGCACCCGCCGAAGCGTCACCGTCCCGCGCACCAGCAGCGACGCCGCCATCATCTTGAGCGCGGAGTTCTTCGCGCCGCTGATCCGCACGTCGCCTTCGAGCGCGCTCGGACCGTCTATCGAGTAGATCCTCATCCTTTTCCTCCGACGGAGCCTAAAGGCTGCCTCTGCGACGCGATCGTCAACGGAAATGGCATCTCCGCCCCCGGCGGAGCCGTGGCGATCGCTCCTGGGCCATTATCGGGCCCTCAACGAAAAGCGGCCCCGCGAGGGGCCGCTTGACGGTTTGACGGGCTGATCGGGGCTATCGGCGGCCCGTGGACTTGCGTGCCGTCGACTTGCGTGCCGTCGACTTGCGTCCGGTGGACTTGCGTGCGGTCGACTTGCGTCCGGTCGCTTTGCGAGCCGTGGACTTCGCGCGTCCGGTGGTCTTCTTGGCGGCCGACTTGGCGCGTCCCGTTGTGCGCTTCGCCGTGGACTTTGCCCTGCCGGTCGACTTCTTGGCAGTGGACTTCGCGCGCCGGGTCGTCTTCTTCGCGGCCGACTTGGCGCGACCGGTAGCCTTCTTCGCAGCCGACTTCCGAGCCGTGGCCTTCTTGGCCGTCGACTTCCTGCCGGTGGCCTTCTTGGCTGCGGACTTCCTACCCGTCGACTTCTTGGCCGTGGGCTTGCGCGCCGAGCTCTTCTTCTTCGCGCCGGATCGTTTCGCTCCCGAACTCTTCTTGGAGGAGGCAGGTCGTGCGATCTCAGCACCCACCTGTGTTGCGGATGCGACCAAACCTCGAACCTTGGCGGTCGGGCCCGAGTCTGGCTCGTCGGGTGCCACTGTCTGCGCAGCCGTGTCGCCCACACCGGCGAACACGTCGCGCATGCGCTCTACCAACCCCCTGTCGTCCGCCATGTTTCTCCTCCCTGTCAGAAGCCCGTCCGTAAAGAAACGAGCCGCGACGAATCCACAAAGTGAATGCGTATCCTGCTTTTCCCTTCAACGCAAGAACAAAACAACCATCCGCGTCGGCGCGCGCGTCGCGATAGGTGGGTGACTTTCACTTCAAGTGGGGTAGAAAGCCGTTATGGCCAACATGAAATACCTCGGGATCTACCTCAACGACCACCTCGCGGGGTCGGTTGCAGGCATCGAATTGGCCAAGAGGATCCGCGGTGAGAACGAAGGCACGCCACTCGGCGAGTTCCTTGCGGAGGTCATCCCAGTGATCGAAGAAGATCAGCAGACGGTCATCCTGATAATGGAAGAGCTAGGGGTGGCGCGAAGTCCCATCAAAGCCCCCGTCGCGTGGGTTGCAGAGCGACTCGGTCGACTGAAGCTGAATGGAGAGCTCACCGGCTATTCACCGTTAAGCAGAGTCGTAGAGCTAGAAGGCTTGCTCATGGGGGTCCAAGGCCGGGCGTCATTGTGGAAGAGGCTCGCGAGCGTCCCGATCTTTGAAGGTCCAATAGCGTCGATCGATCCGGTCGCGCTGGCAGCGCGCGCAGACGAGAACATCTCTCAGATCCAGGACCATCTCGACGACGCGGCCCGAGCGGCATTCGCGGAGCCGGCTGATGCTGGAGAGCCGTCCCCGAAGACGAGCGTCAGCTAGGCGCGGCGTTCCAACGCGTCTACGAGCGCCCCGGCAAGCGCGCTCGGATCCCGAGACCCGACAAGCAGAGGCTTCCTGTCCGAGAGGCGCAACCAGACACCCTGCGTGCCTCGGACGTTGTAGACCCACCCGAGCTTCGGGCTGTAGTGGATGCCCCACCCGACCCAGTCGCGCAGCGGGCGATACTTCTTCTCCTCGAGAGATTCGATGGTGTCGAGGTCGACGTCTCTCGTCCACAGGGGCACCCACTGGACCTCGAGGTGGTGAGTGGTAACGGTGGTGATCATCTTTGACGCTATGAGCAACGCGATCGGCAGCACTGCCCCGAGGACCCAGGACAGAACCAGGAACGCGTTCGGCGCGATCCCGCTGATGACGGTTCGGTGAGTGACGAATGCACAGAACGGAAGCACGAGGAGCCACACCCACCATGGGGGGCGCTGCTCCTCGCGATAAAGGAGCTCGGGTGCGGCCTGCTGGCTCAGAGTCCCGACCCAGGATCGACGTCGAGCCTGGCCTCTATCAACCAGAGGTTCCGACGTACGCACTCTGGACAGAGCGCCAGCTTCCTGCCGCGTCCGTCGGGCATCTCCTGCCACCCCATCGGACACAGTCCCTGACGGCGCGGCGCAGAGATCCCGCACGACGAGCAAAAGACCCGGTTCCTTAGGTCGCTCGCGTGCTCGCTCACGGGGACCTCTATCCCGCGGCTGAGGCGGGGGCTGCAGGCTCCGCGTCATCGGCGAGAACGATGACGTGGTAGTCGTCGGCCGGCCCAGACGCCTCGAGGAATCCACCTGAAACTTGGAACGCCTCGCGGGTTGCTCCCGACACGATCGTCACGAGCCCAGGCACAAGCGCGGCGAGGAACGGGATGTGGCCTTTCATGATCCCGAACTCGCCCTCGGGAGAACGCGCGATCACGAGCTCGGCCTCTCCCTGCCAGACCTTCTTCTCGGGTGAGACGATGCTTACCTTCATCGACTACTCGGCCAGCTCGCGCGCTTTGGCCTCGGCCTCTTCGATCCCGCCGACCATGTAGAAGGCCTGCTCCGGAAGGTGGTCGAACTCGCCCTCCGTGATCGCCTTGAAGGACGCGAGCGTCTCCTCGAGTGGCACGTACTTGCCTGCGATACCCGTGAACTGCTCGGCGACGAAGAACGGCTGCGACAGGAAGCGCTGGATCTTGCGGGCGCGTCCGACGATGACCTTGTCCTCTTCGGCGAGCTCATCGATCCCGAGGATGGCGATGATGTCCTGAAGGTCCTTGTACCTCTGAAGGATCCTCTGAACGCGGAGCGCGACGTTGTAGTGCTCGTCGCCGACGTAGCGCGGGTCGAGGATGCGCGATGTCGAGTCCAGCGGGTCCACCGCCGGGTAGATACCGAGCTCCGAGATCTGACGCGAGAGGACGGTCGTAGCATCGAGGTGCGCGAACGTTGTGTGTGGTGCCGGGTCCGTGATGTCGTCGGCGGGGACGTAGATCGCCTGAAGTGACGTGATCGAGCGGCCTCTAGTGGAGGTGATCCGCTCCTGGAGGTTGCCCATCTCTTCGGAAAGTGTGGGCTGGTAGCCGACGGCGGATGGCATGCGGCCCAGCAGCGTCGAGACCTCGGAGCCGGCCTGCACGAACCGGAAGATGTTGTCGACGAACAGAAGCACATCCTGGTGCTCGTGGTCGCGGAAGTACTCGGCCATGGTCAGGGCCGACAGTGCGACACGAAGACGCACGCCGGGCGGCTCGTCCATCTGGCCGTAGCAAAGGGCAGCCTTCTCGAGGACCCCCGACTCCTTCATCTCGAGCCAGAGGTCGTTGCCCTCACGGGTGCGCTCCCCAACGCCTGCGAACACTGACACACCACCGTGCTGGGTCGCCACGCGGTGGATCATCTCGAGGATGACGACGGTCTTGCCGACACCGGCGCCGCCGAACATCCCGATCTTCCCGCCCTGGACGTACGGCTCGAGAAGGTCGATGACTTTGATGCCCGTCTCGAACAGCTCGGTCTTGGGCTCGAGGTCCTCGAACTTGGGCGGCGGACGGTGGATCGGCCAACGCTCGATTCCTTCTGGAAGCGTCGATCCGTCAACCGGCTCACCCAGGACGTTGTAGACGTGGCCGAGGATCTCCTTGCCTACGGGCACCGTGATAGGCGCGCCTGTGTTGACGACCGGCGTTCCCCTCACGAGTCCATCGGTGGCTTTCATGCAGATCGCTCGGACAGTTGAATCGCCCAAGTGCTGCGAGACCTCGGCCGTGATGGTGTCGCTCTTCCCGGCGATCGTGCGTTGCACGGTCAGCGCGAAGCCGATCTCGGGCAGCGCGTTCGGAGGGAACAAGACGTCGAGGACCGGTCCCGTAACGGCCAGGATCCTGCCGTCGGTCGTCTTCTTTGAATCGCTGAGTCGCTCCTCCGTTACCGCCATCTACCCCTCCAATTTTGTTCTGCGTCCGGCCGAGGCCGCCCGCTCGGTGTCCAAAGTTCTTCTCTAGCGCGATGCCGAGCGCAGCGCCTCGGCGCCGCCGACGACTTCCATGATCTCCGTTGTGATCTCTGCCTGGCGGGCCTGGTTGTAGACCCTGGTCAAACCCTCGATGAGCTCGTCGGCATTGTCGGTCGCAGCTTTCATCGCGCGGCGACGGGCAGCGTGCTCTGAAGCTGCAGCTTCGAGCAGACCCTGATAGACCGCGCCTTCCAGGTAGCGGGGAAGCAGGAAGCTGAGGATGTCCTCTGGATCCGGCTCGAAGATGTACCCGGCCTTCGTTCCGGTCGCGTCATCGCTCTCTATGGCTCCGCCAAGGGCGGAATTGGGATTCCCTATGGCTCCGCCAAGGGCGGAATTGGGATTCCCTTCTTTGCGGGGGGCAGGAAGGAGATTGAGCACGACCGGATGCTGGCTGGCAGGAGACGTGTAGCGCGTGAACGCGAGCCGCAACTCATCGACCTGCCCGGTTGAAAAGACCTCCGCTGCGGCTTTGGCAACCTCGCGGGCATGGTCGATCCCCGGCTGGTCTGAGAAGCCGTTCCAAGATGTTGATGTGTCGTAGCCGCGGAACTTGAAGTACGACCCTGCCTTCTTACCGACGAGCAACAGCTTGGTCTCGGGGTGGTTACGCATGTCTCGCTCGGCGGCGCGGATCACGTTCGAGTTGTACGCGCCGGCGAGACCACGGTCCGCGGTGATGACGATCATCCCGACCGTCTTGACATCAGTCCGCTGCTTGAGCAACGGGTGATCCGAATTACCTGCGTTCTTGGCTACGGAGGCCATCAAGCGTCGCATCTCCTCCGCATACGGGCGGGCAGCATTAACGCGCTGCTGGGCCTTGACGATGCGCGACGAGGCGATCAGCTCCATGGCGCGCGTGATCTTCTGGGTCGACTTGACCGACCCGATCCGGCGCTTGATCGCTCGAAGCTGCTGTGCCATCTGGTTTCCTAGGTCCTAACCCGCGCTCGCAGGTGCCTCAGCCGTGACTGCGTCAGGAGTGGCCACCGTCCCCGGTGTCGGCGCCGTGTCCGTGACACCCCCGGTGTCCGGCGTCGACGTTGCCCCCGCGGACGCCCCCGTGGGCGTGGCCGCCACGAACGTCGCCTTGAATTCTTCGACGGCGGAGCGCAACGTCGCGATGGTCGCGTCGTCGAGCTTGCCCGTCGACCTGATCGTCTCGCCGATGTTCGAATAACGAGTGCGGAGGTGGTCGAGCACGCCGTTCTCGAAGTCGCCGACCCTCTCGATCGGCACGTCGTCAAGCAGACCGTTGGTGGCGGCCCATACCGACATGACCTGGTCCTCGACCGGGAACGGGGTGTACTGCCTCTGCTTGAGGATCTCGACGATGCGAGCTCCTCTGTCCAACTGCGTCTGGGACGCCTTGTCGAGGTCGGAGCCGAACTCGGCGAACGCCTCGAGCTCACGGAACTGCGCGAGGTCGAGTCGGAGTCGCCCGGCGACCTGCTTCATGGCCTTGATCTGCGCGTTGCCGCCCACGCGGGACACCGAGATGCCGACGTTGATGGCGGGGCGCACACCCGAGAAGAACAGATCGCTCTCGAGGAAGATCTGACCATCGGTGATCGAGATGACGTTGGTCGGGATGTATGCCGAGACATCGCCACCTTTTGTCTCGATGATCGGAAGCGCCGTGAGGGACCCGCCGCCGTGCTCGTCGGAGAGCTTCGCAGCGCGCTCGAGAAGCCGAGAGTGGAGATAGAAGACGTCGCCCGGGTAGGCCTCGCGGCCTGGGGGACGTCGTAAGAGTAGCGACAGCTGGCGGTACGCGATCGCCTGCTTCGAGAGGTCGTCGTAAATGATGAGCGCGTGCTGACCGTTCTCCATCCAGTGCTGTCCCATAGCGCAGCCGGAGTACGGGGCGAGGAACTGGAACGGTGCCGGGTCGCTGGCCGACGCGTTGACGATGACGGTGTACTCCATCGCCCCGGCTTCGTCGAGGGCGCGCACGACCTCGGACACGGTCGACGCCTTCTGACCCACGGCGACGTAGATGCATTTGACGGCTTGATCGGTGCCGACGAGCTCGCGCTGGTTGATGATGGCGTCGATCGCGATCGCGGTCTTCCCGGTCTGGCGGTCCCCGATGATTAGCTGACGCTGTCCGCGTCCTACGGGGGTCATCGCGTCGATGGCCTTGATCCCGGTCTGAAGCGGCTCCTTAACGGGCTGGCGCGCCGTCACACCGGGCGCCTGCACTTCGAGGGGACGACGCGTGCTGGTGTTGATGGGACCTTTGCCGTCGACGGGGTTACCGAGAGCGTCGACGACACGGCCGAGGAGCTCGTCTCCGACACCGACCGAGAGGATCTGACCGGTCGACTTGACGGCGCTTCCCTCTTCGATCTTGGACGCGTCTCCGAGGACCACGGCACCGATCTCGTGCTCGTCGAGGTTCATGGCAAGCCCAACGACGCCGCCCGGGAACTCGAGCATCTCGTTCGCCATGACACCGGGGAGCCCCGTGACACGCGCGATGCCGTCGCCGACCTCGCGGACGCGCCCGACCTGCTCGGCGGACATCGAGGGTTGGAAGTCGGTGACGTACTTCTTCAGCGCTGCCGAGATCTCTTCCTGCGAGATCGCGAGATCAGACATCATTCTCCTCCTTCGGCCAACGCCCCTCTCGGTGCGTTGCCCTGCGACGGCACCGCCCCACGGGCGTTGCCTCTGCGGCGCGATTGTCGAGACAATCGCTAGTTGTCATCTCACCTGCTCTTTCAGTAACTCCAGGCGGCGCCTCACGGTGCCGTCGATGATGGTGTCGCCGATCTTCGTCACCAGTCCACCGAGGACCGATTCGTCCACGATGACTTTGACCTCGACCTTCTTGCCGGTGACCTTGGTCAGTGCGGCCGCCAGCGCTTGCTGCCGCTCGGTGTCCAGCGGGATGGCGGAGCGCACCTCAGCTACAACGGAGCCCTTCGACTCGGCGACGAGGTCACTGAGGCGCGCGAGGATCGACGCGAGCTGACGCCCCCTTCCCTGCTCGACGACGAGGCCGACCAGCTTCTTGGTCTGCGGAGAAACCTTGTCGCCCAGGACACCGGCCAGTAGCTCCTCGCGACGTTCCGTCGAGATCGATGGGTCGCCGAGCGCCTGACCGAGCTCGTGGTTCTTCTCGAGCAGACCTCGCAGCTGGAAAGCCTCGCGTTCGACACGCTCGGTTTCACCCTCGGCCTTCGTGATGCTGTACAGCGCCTGGGCGTAACCTTCGACAACCTCTTCTGTGGCCATCAGGACGCGGAACCCCCGTTGGTATTCATCGTCGAGAGCTCCTTGATGTAGTTATCGACGAGATCCTTCTGCGACGCCGGGTCCAGCGTGCGGCCGACGACCTTGCTTGCCAACTCGACTGAGATCCCGGCGATCGTGCCTTGCAACTCCTGCAGCGCTCGGCCGCGCTCTGCGCTGATCGACTCCTCGGCGCGTGAGGTGATCGCTTGCGCGTCACGCTCTGCCTTGGCGACGATGTCCTTGCGGACCTGTTCGGCCTGGACGCGCGCTTCCTCGATGATCCTGTTCGCCTCCGTGCGGGCGTCCGCGACCTGAGCCTGGTAGGCCTGCAGGACCTGCTCGGCCTCGCGGTGCTTGGACTCGGCCGACTCGAGGTCGCTTCGGATCGCATTCTCCCGCGCCTCGATGCCCTCCTTGATCTTCGGGAACGCCTTTTTCTTCAGTACGGCGAACACGACGAGGAACGCCAGCGCGCCTCCGATGAGCTCGGGAAGCGCCGGCAGGATCAGGTCGAGACCTGTGGGCTCGTGCTCGACCGTCGCGGACTCGGTCTCGCTGTGCTCCTCCTCTGCGGCGAGCACGATCGTCTTACCTTCGATGGAAAGCATCCCAAGCCCTCCGATCAGACGATGAAGGAGAGGACGAAGCCGATGAGGGCGAGCGCCTCGATGAGGGCGAAGCCGAGGAACATGGTGGTCCTCGTCTCACCCGCGGTCTCGGGCTGGCGTGCCATGGCCTCGATAGCGCTGGAGAACACCAGGCCTACGCCGATCCCCGGACCGATCGCGGCGAGTCCGTATACGAGACCGGCCGCGAGCGACGAAAGTCCCTCATCGGTGACGCCTGCGGATTCCTGAGCCAGCTGCAACAGTTCTGTGGTCATCTGCTAACACTCCTCCTCTTCGTCTATCTAGACGGTGCCCTCGGCGATGCCTTCGAGC
>DATLNM010000024.1:0-10136 GCA_035536775.1 Actinomycetota bacterium
GAGCGCGCGGTCGACGTCGACCGCGCGCTCGCGCGCCTTGCCGAGGAAGTTCTTGGCCCCCGCCCCGAGGCCGCCGTCGTCGCGGTAGGCGGTTACGGCCGTGGCGAGCTCGCTCCGCACTCCGATATCGATCTCCTGCTCCTGCTGGCCCCTCGGGCGAAGGTCTCCACCGCGACACTGCGTGGCTTCCTGTATCCCCTGTGGGACGCCGGGTGGCAGGTCGGTCACGCGGTGCGCGGACCCAAGGAGGCGGTCGAGCTCAGCAGCGAGGACCTCGATGCCGCCACGGCACTGTTATCGGCACGGCTGGTGGCGGGTGACGAGGAACTCTTTGCGGAGCTCGCGGAGAGACGCGCGCGCTGGTTGAAACGCAACAGCAAGATCTTGGTCAGACGGATCGTCGAGACAACCAGAGAACGACATGCGCGCATGGATCGCGCTGGATGGGCACTCGCGCCAGAGCTGAAAGAGGATCGCGGCGGGCTTCGGGATGTCCATGCATGCGAATGGGTTCTGGCGATCGCCGGCGAAGGAGAGCTCCCAAAAGAGCTCGTCGCGGCGGCTGGGGTGCTGACCGCAGCGCGCGAGGCCCTGCATGCCGAGACGAAGAGGAAGCGCGACCGGCTATCGATCCATCTTCAACCCGCCGTCGCCCGGCGTCTGTCACTGGCGTCCGACGAGAGCATCGAGGAGCTCTCGAGCGATAGCGGAGCCGACAAGCTCATCGGCGATAGCGGAGCCGACAAGCTAATGGCGGAGGTGCACACCTCGGCGCGCACGATCGAGCATGTGGCTGCCGCGACCCTCGCGGCGTGGACCGAACGGCTCACCGCGGGACCGAGGCGCTCGGGGACCCGTTCGCTCGTTGGTCCAGGGGTGTGGTTGGAGGACGGCCGTCTGAGTCATGACCGCGCCGCGGCACCGTCCGCGAGCGCCGGTATGGCTCTGATCGCAGCGGTGTCGCTGACGGGGCGAGAGCTCGACGCGGGATCCATGGACTGGGTACGCGCGTGCTTCTCCGGCCCCCCTCCCGACCATTGGGAAGGTGATCTGCGAGCCGCGTTCCGGTCGCTACTGGCGGGTCCCCACAGCGCGTCCGGTCTCGAGCTTCTGGATCATGTCGGAGGTTTCCAGCATCTCCTGCCGGAGTGGGCGCGCATCCGTGGGCGCGCGCAACACGATCCCTATCATCGGTTCACCGTCGACGGGCATTCATTCATCGCGGTGGAGAACGTCACTCGGTGCTGCACCGACACACCCGAGGCCGCCGATGCAGCCGCCCTCTCCGGTGATACCGGCAATCTCTACTTAGCCACTCTTTTTCATGATGTCGGCAAGGGCTCGGGGGAAGACCACTCGGTTGCGGGCGAGAGGATCGCGCGGACTTTGTGCGTTCGGATGGGCCTCTCGGATGGCGACACCGACGAAGTTACTCATCTCGTACGTCATCACCTGTTGCTGGTAGATACGGCAACGCGTCGCGACCTCAGCGACGGCGCGATCATCGCGCGCGTCACCGAGACCGTCGGGACGCCGAGAGCGCTGAGGCACTTTTTCGTCCTTTCGATCGCGGATGGGCGCGCAACGGGCCCTGAGGGGTGGACGTCGTGGAAGGCGGCCCTGGTTCTGGAGCTGTACCGCAAGGTCCTCGTCGCGCTGGAAACCGGCGAGATCCCTGCGCGCAGCGATGTATCGGCACGTGCACGCGAGCTCGAGGCATACGAACCTCTTCTCTCCGGACGCGCCGAGGAAGTCCTGGCGACGCTCCCCCACTCGTACATGGCCTCGACAACGGTCTCAGACATGGCCGACGACGTCAGGATGTTGCTCCATCCCCCCAGCGCAGGCGAGATCCGGTGCCGGATCGAACGCTCGACGGAGCCCGGTCTGTCCGTGCTCACCGTGTGCCTGCCCGACCGACCCGGAACACTGGCACGCACCGCCGGCGTCTTGGCCCTGAACCGCGTCTCGGTGATGAGCGCGCAGGCTTACTCGACCTCGACGGGCGTCGCGTTGGAACGTTTCATCGTCTCGATCCCGGAGGGGTCCGATCACGCCCGGCTCGAAACCGATCTCGAAGCCGCCTACTCGGGCCGGCTCGCGCTCGAAGCTCGGCTCGAACGCAAGGTACGCGAATACGGCGCGCCGAAAGACATGACGCCTGAAGTGCGGGTCGTAGCCAGTGCCTCGGAGCATTCGACCGTCATCGAGGTACGCGCCCCAGACGCGATCGGGCTTCTCTACGCGCTGACCGCGGCCCTGAGCGAGCTCGACCTCGATATCCACATCGCCAAGATCGACACCCTCGGCCACCGTGTGGTCGATGTCTTCTACGTCCGGACGCGCTGGGGCGACAAGCTCGACGACGCGCAGACCGCAGAGGTCGCGCGCTCGATCGAACATCGCATCGCCCGCCTGTTCGGACGCGACGCATAAGCAGGACCTATGGCAGCGGCGCGATCCTGTTCGCGAAGACCCCCTCCGTTGCAGCCTCGAACGCGGCTCCTAACGCGAGGACAACATGGTCGTTGCCGCGCGCGCCCGACAGGCTCATGTTCGTCGTCAGGAGGTCATCGAGGCGGCCACACGGTACCGACAGACACGGGACACCACCCAGGTTCATCGGGCCGTTCCACGCGATGTTGGCGAGATCGACATGCGTCTCGCCCGAGGGGACCTCGACAACCGGATCGTCGACCGGAGGAGGCCGCGTCGGAACGGTTGGCGTGATGACCACATCGACGTCACCGAAGACACCCTCCCACGCGGCCCGAAGTGACTCCTGCACCGCGAGACCCCCGCCGCGATCTTCGGGCGTCATCGCAGCTCCGAGCATCAGCACATTCAACGTCTGTGGTTGGAACGCCTCGGGAGTCTCGACGAGCGCGGTGGCAAGAGCATCGGCGGTCATCGGCGGAAGGATGAGCGCGATAGCGGGCCCCGACATCTCGACGCCCGGGATGTCGACGTCGACGACCGACGCGACCAGGTCTCGGATAACGCCGATCCCCTCTTCGACCGCAGCGAGGACCTCAGGTTGGACATCTTCGAAGAAGTACCGGCGCGCGACGCCGACCCTCAGCCCCGAGACATCGACCGACTCTTGCTCCTCGCCGACAAGCACCTCGAACAACTGCTTCACACCGGCCACAGAGCGAGCGATGGGGCCCGCGTGGTCGATCGGGCAGTGCTCACCTGAGAACCCACGCAACGAGACGCGGCCAAACGTGGGCTTGAGGCCCGTCAGCCCGCAATAGGCCGACGGCACACGGATCGACCCGCCCGCATCGGTGCCGACCGCGACCGGGACGATCCCAGCCGCCACCGCCGCGGCCGACCCGCCGCTGGATCCTCCGGGAGAGAGATTCAGGTCCCAGGGGTTACGGATCGGACCGCTCGCGGTGATAGCCGACGTTGTCCCGAGCCCGTACTCGTGGAGGTTCGTCCGCCCCACCACCACGGCCCCCGCGCCCCTCAGACGGTCGAAGATCTCAGCGGTGCCACTGAGCCAGGTCGCGTGGGCTTTCGAGCCACAAGTGGGGACGCGTCCCCCGTCCACGAACATGTCTTTGACGGCGACCGGCAGTCCGGCGAAGGAACCGGAAGCCTCCCCGGCCTCGGCGGGCGCCTCCGGCCTCAGCTCAACAAAGGCATTCAGCGCCGACCATTGGGCCGCCCGGTCCTGGGCGGCCAAGACCGCTTCCGGACCACGGGCCCTGTAATCCTCAGAAGAGGCTAGATTGGTGGAGTCCGGTATGGCTCCGGCTTCGGGCCGAGGAGTCACGACCGACCTTTCTCTCACGGGGGACCTCAGTGGTTGGTGGGATGGTCGACGTAAGCCTTATGCGTCCTCGGCGCGCCCGCAAACTGATCCCCCTCGCCATCATCTCTGCCCTGCTCCTGATGCTCTCCCCATCCGCCCTGGCAGACTCCACGTGCTGGCGCTACCGCAAGAGCGAGCGTGACATGAGCGATCTGGTCGCAAAAGCCCGCAAGCACTATCACGTCAAGCGACTGTCGCTCGACCCGGAGCTCTCCAAGGCGGCGCGCGCCCACACCCGCGAGATGATCCTCAAGGACCGGATGTACCACACGAGCTCCAAGGTCCTGGGGCGCCGGCTCTACAACTGGACGCTGATCGGCGAGAACATCGGGGCTAGCGGAACGGTGGAGGGCCTGTTCGCCGGCTTCATGCAGTCCCCGTCCCACCGGGATACGACCTACAACCACAGATGGCGCCACGTCGGGATCGGGATCCTCCAGTGGGAGGGGCGCTTGTGGGGAACCGTGCTGTTCTCGACGGGCGGCGACCCCGAGACCACGCTCAACCTGCCCGACTGCTCCGAGGCCGACCCCGCCAGCTAGCTAGCTAGCTAGCTAGTTCCATCGCGGGTCGGGGGCGGGGGTGGGGCCGCCTACAAAGGCCTATTTGTCTCCAGAGTGGGTTTTTCAGGGCCTGATCGTTGCTTGAGATACCTATTCAAGTTTTTTTGGGGGGTTGCCGAAACTCGGATTAGCGGACCGAACAGGCAAACGGCAGGACGGACCATGAGGCGCACTCACATCGTGTTGGTTGTGGTGGCAGGGCTTTTGCTGCCTCTTTTCACCGCGTCTCCTGCCGCCCCCGCATGCTCCGGAACCGCCAACACCGCCGAGAAGGGCTTCTTCTCGAAGATGAACGCCGAGCGCAAGAAGAAGGGCAAGGTGCCCCTCAAGCTTGATACCCAGCTGTCCAAGCCGGCGAAGCTGCACACCAAAGAGATGATCAACAAGGGCACGCTCGAGCACACCCCCGACGACGTCCTAGCGAAGCGCGTGACGAACTGGAAGATCATCGGCGAGAACGTGGGCGTCGGCGGCGACGTGAAATCTCTGCACGATGCGTTCATGAACTCCCCCAGCCACCGCGACAACATCCTGTTCTCGGACTATCGCTATGTGGGTGTCGGCGCGCGCAAGGCCGATGGCAAGCTGTGGGTCACCGTCATCTTCGAATCCGTCAACGATCCGGGAACGACCGTCACCAATTGCTAGGCGTGCACCTCAGCCTCAGCGTCATCCTCGGGCCTATCTAAGACGTTCGTTCAAGACCCCGGGTCGATGCGGAACAGGAACGGTGAGCTCTCGCCCGCCGCGTGATCCCCATCTCTCGGAAACTTCGTCACCGCGCGGAAGGTCGTTCCCGGAACCAGGTGCGGGGGGATCACGAAGTCGTGACGGTACCGACTCGATATGTCAAGACGGCGGCGCACAGTCTCGACGACACGGTACGTCCCGGCGCTGTCGAGATAAGTGATGCCGAGCTTCACTGGAGCGCCGGTGTGCGATGGCGTCACTTCACCCACAAGGGAGACGACGGTCGTTCCTTGAGGGAACTCACGTACGCCCCCGTGGTCGACGTTCTCCCCTTCGGCACCGAGCGCGATGACGGGATGAACGCGCACCTTCACGAGCTCGCTCTGTGAACCCCAGATCGACCCCTCACCACGCCACGCGGCGACGACCTGGAGGTTCGCCGCCGGGGTCACCGCAAAGCTGAAGCTGCCATCCGCGCCCGTCGATGCGCGGTTCGCCTCGGCCCACGGGGCATCCCCTTCGCGTTGGTAGACAACGATGTCGCGCAGCGGCAACGCGGCTCCCGACACCGAGTCTGTTAGGCGTCCCGCAAAGGTGATCTGGTCGCCGTATCCGGCGCGCGTCGCCGACGGCGTGAGTACCAAGCCCGAAGACGACTTCCCAGTGCCTACCGCAGTCGCTGTATCACGACGGATGTCGGGCAACGCGCGATAGAGCATGCGGCCGGGGCACGCGGTTTGCCCCGCGTCGCGGTGCCCCGCTATGACATTCAGCTTTCGAGTGGTTCCGGTGTCGGGGTTCCGGTAGGTGTGTTGACCCAAAGGATCGAGATCGTGGCGATCGGCCTCCCATGCAAGGAGCTCCGCCAGGGACCTCCTCATCTCCGGCGGAGGTGAGACGTCCTCGAACATGCCCATCAGGCTGATCCCCACGCTGCCGCTGTTGAAGGACGCGACGTGCGCGCCGGCGACAACGTCTCCAGTGCGCGACTCCGAGGTATGTGTTTCCCAGTATCCGTAACGGCGCGCCCAACGACCCTCGAAGATGGTGCCGTCCCACCCGATCACGAAGTTGTAGCCGATGTCGCACCATCCCCGTCTCACGGTGTGGAACCAATAGACGGCGCGCATCGTCGCGGCGGGATCGGCATCGAAGTTCGAGCCCGCGGTGTGATGGACGAACATCTGTTGCAGCGGCCAGAAGCGGCGCACGCAGTCGCCCGAAGTGGATTTCACCGATTCATCGGCGCCCCACTCCGCCCTCGTGACGATCCGTGGGTCGTCCGCGGAAGTCGCGGTCGGCTGTGGGGCTGGGGCGGACGCGCGCAAGGGGCCATCCACGGTGTTGAGGTAATCGAGCCGGACGCGGCGCACCGGAGCGCCGCTTCGGAGCGGACGCCATTGGACCGCCAGCACGCGTCCCACCGCGAGCATCCCCGAGAAGTGTTCGGTCGACTCAGCATCGCCACGGCGACCCAGACGGGCCTCGTCAGGGTGCTCCCCGACCCGCTGCCACATGGAGGGCGTGGCCTCGCCTACTTCCAGGTAGCGGTAACGGAACCCGTCCGTCGAGCCGCGCCACGACCACAGCAGATGGGTCGAAACGAACTCGAGTGGCGTGAGGCGCCCCACCGAAGGGCTGAGCCGACGGGTCATCGTGATCGGGATCGCCCGGTTTGAGACGGAGGAGGCATCTGGGTTAGTCGGAACCGCGCGGGCCGAGCTCACGGCGCCGGGGCCGGCCGCGACCTCGACGACGCTGGTCAGCACGAGAAGGACGATGACCGTCCACCTGCGTACGTCACCGGCTCCATGCCGCATCGGTCTCTTTAGCCCTCCTGAGTCGTCAGGCGCAGTCGGCCCCCTCGAGGCGCGCGCCCGTCTCTCGTTTATCGACCCCCGAAGGAGCCCTCCTTAGGGATACCCCCTCAGCGCCGCTCTGGCCTGGGCGCGCCAGGCCCCCAAGTGCTTTGGCGTCCGGCCAAAGCCGGCCGCTTTGCCTGGCAACACTCCTGTAGGAGTGTTATAAGTCGCAGATGCAGACCGAGCCTACCGAGGCAGGTTCGCCCCCGCAGTCCGGGGGGACCTCAGCCCCCGACACATCCCTCGCCCCTCCCCGGAGCGGCCTGGAGCGGGTCTTGCGGACTCTCGGCTGGGCCGTCCGCTTCATCGTCGCGTTGTTCCTGTTCGTCGGCGCCCTACAGCTCATGAAGACCGGCGCCAAGAGCCTCGATTTCCTGCAGCCAGGCGGGTTCTTCGTTCGCAACCCGGGCTCCACCCTCGGGCTCGGATGGATCGGGGCACTCTTCGTGCTGTCGGGCTCGCCGATCGCAGCGACCGCATTGACCCTCGTTGCCGCCGGAGAGCAAGCCGCACCGGGGATCCAGCACTTCAGTGAGATCCAGGGTTTCACGATGCTGACGGGATCACGGCTCGGCGCCGCGTTCGTCGTCTTGGTTACGGCCGTGATCTATGCGCTGCGGGGCTCCGAGGGCGAGCGCATGGCGCCGCTCTCGACCGCCGTGATGGCGCTGTGCACGACGGCGATGATCTATATCCCGGCGGCATTCATCGGATTCGCGCTGCTGCGGTGGGAGCCTTTCCACGCACTCGAGTTGACCTTCCCGGGGCAGTTCGCCGACCTCATCGGCCTCATCTACGACCCCCTGCTGGCGCTCGTTGAGAACTGGCCCCCAGCGGCCGTTTTCCTGGTGGGGTTGGGGGTACTGCTGGTGTCCTTCAAGGTCATCGACTCCGTCATGCCGAAGCTAGACGACCAGGTCATCGAATCTTCCCGACTCTCGTGGTTGCGCAAGAAGTGGCCGATGTTCGGCCTCGGATGCCTCGTCGCCCTCATAACGATGTCGGTATCAGTGGCCCTTACGATCCTGGTTCCGCTCGTAGCCAAGGGATACGCCAAGAGGGAGGACATCCTTCCCTACATAATCGGAGCGAACATCACGACGCTCGGGGACACCATGCTGGCAGCGTTCGCTCTTCATTCGCCCGCGGCCGTCAGGATCGTCCTGGCAGAGGTCATCGCGACCAGCATCCTGAGCCTCATCCTGCTTACGTTCTTCTATCCGCAGATCCGACGGGGGATGTGGCGCTTCCAGCGGCAGATGGTCAAGAGCCGGCCCCGCCTCGCCGCGTTCACGGCAGCCCTGTTCGTCACGCCGCTGGCGATCATCGTTATCTCGGGAGCGGCCGGATGAAGCAGCCCAGCGGAGCCGATCACGTCACTCTGAAGATCCCGCGCCCCCTGTATGCGCAGCTCAAGCAGGTCATCCAGGGATCTGGGTTCCATTCCGTCACGGAGTTCGCGGTCTACGTCCTCCGGGACCTCGTCTCGCATCACACAGGCAGCGGTCCCCTCCCAGTTCCGCCGACCGGGCCTGGGCCTGAAGAAGACATCGACCCGTTGAGTCCCGAGGAGATCGAGGCGATCCGCAAGCGCCTCAGCGCGCTCGGTTACCTCTAGCACCAGAGGAACGACCTACAGTTGTAGATAGACTGCGGCCTGCATGGCCGAGAAAAGCACCCCTCCGGGCGGAACCCCAAGACCCCGCACGACTGCGAAGAAGACCGCGTCGGGATCCGGGCGAGCACGCGCGTCCTCGGGACGCCCGGCTGCCGGGCGGACGCCCGCGGCGAAAGGGCCCTCCAAAGCATCGAAATCGAGGGGCTCCGACAGACGACCTCTCTCGGAGGAGATCCTCGTCGAGCTGAAGGGCGTGAGTAAGAGCTTCGGCTCCAACCTCGTCCTCGACGACATCAATCTCAGCATCCGGGGCGGCGAGGCGATCGTCGTCGCAGGGCCATCGGGCTCCGGGAAATCGACCATGCTCCGTTGCATCAACGCGCTGGAGACCGTCGACTCCGGCGACATCCTCTTCGCGGGAAGGTCCATCCGGGATGCGGGGAAAGGCATCTTCAAGCTGAGGGCCGAGATGGGCATGGTGTTCCAACAGTTCAACCTGTTCCCGCACAAGACGGTGCTCGAGAACATCACCCTCGGACCCATCGAGGTGAAAGGACTCTCCGAGGCCGACGCGCGCAAGGCCGCGCTGCAGCTTCTCGAGAGGGTCGGCATCCCCGAGAAAGCTTCGGCGCACCCAGCGGACCTCTCCGGCGGACAGCAGCAGCGCGTCGCGATCGCCCGCGCTCTGGCTATGCAGCCTAGGCTCATGCTGTTCGACGAGCCGACCTCCGCGCTCGATCCCGAGATGATCCGCGAGGTCCTCGACGTCATGCGTGATCTCGCACGCGAAGGGATGACGATGGTTGTGGTTACGCACGAGATGGGGTTCGCGCGCGAGGTGTGCGACCGGCTCGTCTTCATCGACGAAGGCCGGATCGTCGAGGAGGGGCCCCCCGACGATTTCTTCACCGGAGCGAAGAGCAAGCGGGCGCAGGAGTTCGTCGACAAGATCATCCACCACTAGTTTTCGGGACACTTGTAAGTGCATTAGAGACCGAGGTCTCTTAGACATAACGGCGGCGGTAGCAGCCGGAAAGGGGGAGCGTGTGAGGAATGTAGCGAAGTGGAGGTGGCTCGTCGCGATGATGACCCTCGTGGCGCTGCTGGGCGCAGCGTGCGGCGGCGGCGAGGAGACCGACGACCCCACGAGCACTGAGGAAGAGGACGACGGCACCGAGAGCGAGTTCGAAGAAGGTTCCACGATGGCCGCCATCGTCGAAAAGGGCGAGATCGTCATCGGCGTCAAGTACGACGTCCCCCCGTTCGGGTTCAAAGACCCGCAGTCGGACGAGATCCGCGGCTTCGACGTCGACATGGGCACCCAGATCGCCGAGGCGCTGGGCGTCGAGCCGAAGTTCGTAGAGGCGATCTCCGACAACCGCATCCCGTTCCTCAAGGACGGGACCGTCGACCTCATCCTGTCGACGATGACGATCACGACCGACCGTGAGTACGAGATCGACTTCTCGAACCCGTACTTCATCGCGCACGGCCGCATCCTGGTCCCCGGTGACTCCGACATCGCAGGCGTCGAGGACCTCGCCGGGAAGAAGGTCTGCACCGCGATCGGTTCGACCTAC
>DATLNM010000025.1:0-61820 GCA_035536775.1 Actinomycetota bacterium
GCGCGTTGATGTGCGCCGATAGCTCCCGGACCCTGTCCACGATCCGCTCGCACTCGGCATCGTCCATCAACGGCTCGTCGACGCTAGTCCCAACGACGGGGGATTGATCCTTGCCAGTAGCGAACATACGTTCGATTATCCGGCCTCGGCCCGCCTGGCGGATGTGGCTGGCATCACACTCGACACGGTCGAGAGTGGTCGAGAGTTCGCCGTCGAAGCTGCGAAGACGGCGCCCCGGTGGAGTAGGTGCCTGTTTGGGTCCAGTCCGATACGGCGACGCCGGTGGCATCGCCGATGCGCCGTTTGGCGCCGGTGAGGTCGATCGTGAACAAGGTGTAGCCGCGCTCGCTGGTCTGGCTGTACGAGAGGGCCGAAGAATCCGGAGCCCACACGTACGGGGTTCCGCCTTGATCGCCGGAGCCGAGCTCGATCTTGTCGCGTCCGGTCGCCTTCATGACATAGATCCCGCACGATGTTCCGGAGCAGCGAAGGAACGAGATCCACGCTCCATCGGGAGACCAGTGGGGGAGATGGTCGCCAGACCGGTTGAACATCATGCGCTCCTTGCCCGATCCGTCGGGGGACATCGCGTAGATCTCGCTGCTATCCGCGCCGCGTCGGCACGCGCAGTGACGTTCGTAAACGATGCGGTCTCCCGTCGGGGACCACTCCGGCGCAAGGTCGTTGCCTTCGCGCGCCGTGAGGTTCCGGATCGAAGACCCCTCGGCATCGGCCACGTACACATCCCAGCCTCGGCGCGCCGATCTCAAACGTGTGAAGAGGATGCTGGTTCCGTCCGGGGACCACGATGGATCGGTGTGGCTGTGCGTCGCCGCTGTGACCGCTCGCTCCTCGCTCCCATCGGCGAGCATCGTCATCACGGCGGATTGCTCGTCGATGAGGGAGTCGCGTCTGACGAAGACGATGCGGGCACCGTCGGGCGACCACCCAGGCTCGAGATCCACGGACCCTTCAGTGAGCTTACGGAGCGAGGTCCCGTCGGCCGCCATCACATAGATAGCGGTGTCACCCTGGCGCGCGCCGGAGAACACAAGGTGGGAACCGTCTGGAGAAAACGTCGCGTCCCAAGCCGACAACGACGCGTCCGTCAGCCTGCGCTCCTCGGAGCCGTCGGTCCTGGTCGCATACAACGAGAAGGTGTTGGAGTCGGGGTCGTAGCGGCTGAACAAGATCGAACCGTCACTGGCATCGGCCGAGACGGGGGAGGGCAAGAGCCCCAGGGCGAGCGCAACGACGAACAGCAGGCTGCACGTGCCGCGCCGGGTCCTTCTCAGTACGCGCGCGCCCAGGTCGCGATCTCGGTTCCGGTGTTCCCGCAGACGACGCATGGCGCGCCCGGGGCCGTCTGTTCCAGGGGGAGCACCCTGATCGTCGCTTTGGTGTCTCCCGAGACCTTTTCTTCACAGCCTCGCTCGCCGCACCACGCGCCCACCCAGAAGCCTGACTCGGCGCCGATGCCTTCACGGAGCTCGTCGTAGGTCGTGAAGTGATGCGTGTTGTCGTCACGGAAGCGACGCGCATCATCGAATAGTGACCGCTGGATGTCTTTCAGTCGGCCGGCCATCCCAGCGACGGTCTCGTCGACCGAGAGCTGCAACTTCTCTCCAGAGACACGCTCGGCAAGTGTGACCTGACCGGCGGCCACATCCTTCGGGCCGATCTCGATCCGAATTGGAACGCCTTTGAGCTCCCACTCGCTGAACTTGAAGCCGGGACGGTGCTGATCGCGGTCGTCCACCTTTACGCGCGTCCCGTTCCCGGCCAGCGCGTCGCGCAAAGAGTTAGCGACACCGAGAACGCCGGCGCGCTCCTCGTCAGACCGATAGATCGGCACGATGACGACTTGAGTGGGGGCGATCGCCGGTGGGAGGCGCAATCCGCGGTCGTCTCCGTGGGTCATGATCACGCCACCGATCATCCGAGTCGTGAAACCCCACGACGTGCCCCATGCGTGCTCGAGCTCGCCCTCTTTGTTCAAGAATGTCACGTCGTATGCCTTGGCGAAGTTCTGCCCGAGGAAGTGCGACGTGCCGCATTGGAGCGCTTTGTTGTCGCGCATGAGGCCCTCCAGCGGAAACGTCTCGTCGGCACCGGCGAAGCGCTCGGACTCGGACTTGCGGCCTGTCAGCACCGGCACCGCCAGGACGTCCTCGCAGACCTCTCTGTAGACCTCGAGCATGCGAAGGGCTTCCTCGAGTGCCTCTCCCCGTGTCGCGTGGGCTGTGTGACCTTCCTGCCACAGGAACTCGCTGGTACGCAGGAACAACCGCGTCCGAAGTTCCCAGCGAACGACGTTGCACCACTGGTTGTAGAGGAGCGGCAGGTCCCGGTAGCTCTGGATCCAGTTGCCGTAGGTCGTCCAGATGACGGCCTCGGAAGTGGGCCGGATCGCGAGGGGCTCCTCGAGGGCCTCTCCGCCACCGTGCGTCACGACCGCGAGCTCGGGAGAGAAGCCCTCGACGTGAGCGGCCTCGACCTCGAACACCTTCATCGGGATCAGTAGCGGGAAGTAGAGGTTCTCGTGGCCGGTCGCCTTGAAGCGATCGTCGAGCGCCCGCTGGATGTGCTCCCACACCGCGAAACCGTAGGGCTTGATGACCATCGAACCCTTGGCGAGGCCGTGCTCGGCCATACCGGCTTGTTTGACGACGTCGACGTACCAGGCGGGGAAGTCCTCGGACTGTGAGGCGAGGCGGCTCTTGCCGCCCTTATCGGAGGCCACCTACTCGCCGACGATCTGGACGACGATCGAGCGCGAGCCGGGGTCTTGGCCGAGCTCCATGAGAAGCACGCGCTGCCATCCTCCCAGCTTCAGCTTTCCCTCAGAGGCCGGCACGACGACCGAGCGAGACCCCACGAGGATCCCCGGCGAGCCCAGCCGGTCCATGGCCTTCTTGATGTCGTCGAAGAGGCCGGACTCCTTTTCGTTGATGAGGAGCGAGCACGAGTTGTCGCGCACCAGGACGGTCACCTGGCCGCCGCTGATCCCCGAGCCCGTGAGAATCATCTGGATGTCGTCGGTGATGTCGACGAAATCGTGGAGCCGCGATGTTGTTGCGATGTGCTCTTCGTGGTGGGTTCTCATCTCTTCTCCCGTAGGTGACGGGCACATGCTGCCCGCTCGAACCCCTTTCGGCAAACGGGTGTGCTCACAAGTTGTGGACAACCTGTGGGCCACTTATTGATGACATAGATACTTTCGCGCTCCGCGAGGTTTTCGTCGGAAGCGTATTGACTCGCCTTGGGTGACTCCCTATGTTGCGTCTTGTCCCAAGCAGCTCACCGGTTACAGCGCCGGCGGCCGGATCGCAAGTGAAGGCCTGCCGGTTCCGAAGGGCGGAGATCCTCGGATCTCTAAACGGAAGAACCGGGTGGAGCGATCGACGGGCGGGGGAAAGCTTTCTGGGCTTCGGCCTGGTACGCCCTTGAACCGGCTTCGGCCGGGGAGATCACCCCTACCGAGCTCGCCGAGCTGGGTTCGGAGCGGCTTGCCGCAACGGATCCGGAACGGTGGAGCGCTCGGACGAACTGGCCCCCGGGCTGGTTCGACCGGGAGAGCATCGCTTCATGCGCAGTCTCCTACGGTTGCTTGGGACATTTGATTGGCAAGGCCCGAATGGCTCAGGGGCCGCTCCAATAACCGGCTCCGGCCGGCTACCGGGCGGACCCAGCGGTCACTCGGGCCTTGCTATTTTCCGGGTTGAATGTCTGGTTGAATCTGGCCTGCGTGGGAATCAAAGGCTCGCGCCTGCGTTAGGCGTGGCACCACCGCCCGAAGGTTTCGCCCAGTGGAGCAAGGGAGCAGGCTTGGAATCGAAAAAGGATGCGGACCTGCCCGAGGACGCTATCGAGGAGCTCGACGACGACCTCGAGGATGATGACGACGACGACCTCGACGATGACGAGCTCCCAGCCGTTATCGACGAGGAGGACTCAGACGAGGCCAGTCTGGACGAGCTCCTTGCCCAACGTGCGGCGGCGCGCCGAGGTACCGACGACTCGGATGAAGATGACGACATCATGGCGTTCGGTTCAGAACGCGATGAGCCCACGACCGTCGAGATCCCTCCGTCGAAGATCACTCCCATCAAAGACAGGCAGGAGTTCGTCTGCAGCAACTGCCATCTCGTGAAGGCCAGGGTGCAGCTCGCGGACGAGGCGAAGGGCCTCTGCCGGGACTGCGTCTGAGCAGGTTCCAACTCGCCACAGCGGCGGTCCTCGCCGGGGCGGCACTTAGTCTCGCTTTCCCCGAGCCCGATCTCGCCCCGATCGCATGGATCGGCCTCGCCCCGCTCATTCTCCTTCTCAAAGCTCGTCCGCTGCACCGCGCGGCTGAGATTGGATTCCTGTTCGGCGTCGGCTTCTTCGGGTCGTTGCTCGTATGGATCAGCATCGTGGGGTGGGCCGCCTGGTTCATGCTCGTAGTCCTGCAGAGTCTCTTCATCGCATTGTTCGCAACCACCTGGGCCGCAGGAGCGGGACGACTGCACCCGCTGGCGCGCGCTGGCGCGACGTCGGCGTTGTGGGTCACTTTCGAATGGGCGCGCTCGATCGTTCCGGTCGTCGGGTTCACCTGGGGTGAGCTCGCGCAGAGTCAGCACAACGCGGCTTGGATGCTGAGGCCCGCCGCGTTCGGGGGCAGGCACCTCGTCGCGGCGATCGTCGTGGTCGTCAACGCCCTCATAGTGGAAGCGATCTGGGCACGCCGAAAACGTCCTTATCGCTGGATCGCAGCCGCGTTGCTGCTCGTAGCGCTGCCGGTGCTGTTGCCCGCCCGAAAGACGGACGGACCGACGATGAAGGTTGCGGTCGTCCAAGGAAACGTTCCGGAGGACTTCGCGGGGACCTTCCACGAAAAGGACCTCGCGATCCTGGACAGCCACGCGCGTCTGACGTCATCACTCGCAGGCCAAGGCGTCGACCTTGTGGTCTGGCCGGAAAGCTCGGTCGGCATCGATCTTGAACGCGACTCCGAGGTCGCGGCAACGGTCGAATCATCCGCTCGCGCGGCCGACGCGACGATGATCGTCGGCGGCAACCTAGACCTCGATGACAGCAGGTATCAGGTCATGGCGTTCTTAGTCGACCCCACAGGCGTTGTCGCGGATCGCTATCAGAAGACGCACCTCGTTCCCTTCGGCGAGTATGTCCCGGCGCGAGCCTTCCTCGATTTCATCCCGATGCTCGACCAGGTCCCCCGCGACGCCGTACCCGGACGCGCCGCAACACTGTTCGACGTCCAGGGTCACAAGGTCGCGCCTGTGATCTCTTTCGAGGGAGACTTCGGCGGTCTAGTGCGCTCTCGGATCGCAGCTGGCGGCCGTCTCCTGATCGTCGCCACCAATACGTCGACATGGCGACGTTCGTGGGCATCCGCGCAACATGTGGCCATGAGTCAAGTGCGCGCCGCGGAGAACGGCGTATGGACGATCCATGCCGCGTTGAGTGGGATATCAGCCGTGATCGGACCCGACGGGCGCACCGAAGCTTCATCGGAGCTGTGGGTGGCGGACACGCTCGTGCACGAGGTCGGCATCGCAACCAAGGTCACGCCGTATGCACGCTGGGGCGATCTGGTCGTCTGGTTGTCGGTCGTGACAGCGGTCCTAGCGGTGGTTTACGGGCTGAGGAGAGGGCGATATATGGTGCCGCCCGACCGGTCTCGGTCGGGATCCGAAACCCAGGAGGAGCGAACGAGCGATGGCGCGTGACGAGCTGAAGACGTCTGCCAAAGCACTCGTCATCGTTCCCACTTACAACGAGCGCGAAAGCATCGGTGAAGCCGCGCGTCGGCTGTTTGACGCCGCCGGGGACTCTGTCGAGTTGCTCGTCGTCGATGACGGATCGCCCGACGGCACGGCCGAGCTGGTCAAGGAGCTTTCGACCGGCCCTCACGGCGTGCACCTGATCGAACGCTCTGGGAAGCTCGGGCTGGGCACGGCGTATGTCGCCGGCTTCGGGTGGGCAATCGAGCGGGGCTATGCGACCGTCGTCGAGATGGACGCTGATCTGTCTCACGATCCCGCCGACGTCCCCCGCTTGATCGCGGCGCTCGAACGTGCCGATCTCGCGATCGGATCCCGATACATACCGGGTGGCAGGGTCGAGAACTGGAGCCGCGTACGCAAAGGCTTGTCGGGTGCAGGCAATCTCTACGCGCGGGCGTGGCTCGGTTTCAAGGTCAAAGACTCAACGAGTGGTTTCCGCGCCTACCGCGTCTCACTCCTCGCGCAGCAGGACCTCACTACGGTGCGCAGTGAGGGTTATGCGTTCCAGATCGAGATGACGCGCCGGATCCACAAGGCTGGTGGCAGGATCGTCGAGGTTCCGATCACGTTCGTGGAGCGCGTCGCCGGTAGGTCCAAGATGAGCCGGCGGATCGTCTTCGAAGCGCTAAGTAGCGTGACGCGCTGGGGTCTCAAGGACCGCTTCGGCCGCCGCTCCTGACCCGATCCCTTAGACCGTAGCCAGGGCCGCGCTCGGCGCCACGGGACCTTCAACGAGCTGCGGCTGAGACGGTCCGAAACGCTCACCCCTTATTGCGGCCCATGTCCCGAGTCCCGAGATGAGCACCAGTGCGTTGCGTGAGATGAGGACGGCGATCGAGGAGGCGTTCGCGCTCAAAAGCAGCTCGTACACCCAGGGATAGATGACCTGTGTGATGAACGCGATCGGCAACATGGTGAGGATGGGCCCCCGCAACGTCCTCGACGGATGGCACAACGTGACGGCGCCGAGCGCGATCAGCCACAGGATGAATTGTGGCGAGAACACCGTACCGACGCCCATGATCACAGCAAGGGTTCCGTACATCGTTGCCGCGAGCTTCGGGATGTCGTCCCTCTTGAAAGATGTCGCGGCAACCCACATCCCGATGCCGACGGCGACCAGCGCGAGGAAGTTGCCGAGGTTTTTCAGGAGTCCCGAGAGGCCGGACTCGACGTGGAACGCTCCATAATTGAGCTCGATCGCGGCTTCGTATCCCGCGTAAGTCGCTCCTATGAGCGCAGCACCCCACGTGCTCTCGACGTGCACCCCCCTCGACGAATGAAATCCGAAGACCGAGTCGTACAGGGGCGCCAGCGCTCCCAGATAGGGCATCAGGATCAGCACACTGATAACGGAGATTCCCATCACGAAGCGCCTCTTGGCCGAGCTTGCGACATACATCAGGGGCATGAGGAACATCGGATAGACCTTGGAGAGCGCGCCGAACACCATCCACCCTCCGGCCCCGAACCACGACCGGGCCGAAGCTCGTTCGATCGCCCAGATGGTCGCCATAGCTGGGATGAGATCGAGGCGCGTGAACGCGATCGGGCCGAGCAGCGTTACACCGCCGATCCACAGCCAGGGGCCGAGCGAGGAACCCCACCTCTTCCCGATGATCAGGACGCCGATGAAAGCAGCCAGATCCACCACGAGCATCGTCACGACGAAGCGAACGAGATAGGTGTCCTTCAGCGGGCGCTCGATCTCAGGAGCAACGACGAAAGGGAGCACACCCGGCGGGTACTCGATCGCGACGCCTGAGTAGGGAAAGAGGTCGTCATCGAGCATCTCCACGGCCCAACCTCCGTAGAGGACGGGGTCGTAGGTCACCTTGGAATGCGAGGTCCCGTAGACCTCTGGATTGATGGCGAGGAAGACCCCCAAAGCGCGGGTCGCGACGTACACGACGATGAGGAGCCTCAAGGTTCGCCCGGCCATGTCGGCAGAGTGTAGATGTCGGAACCTAGGGTGCGGGTCCGGGGTACTAGGGGAGACCGTTCGAGGTGGAGGGCCGTCCACTGGACGAGAACCACGAGAGTGAGCTGATCGAGCGCGCACGGGATGGTGACGTGGGCGCTTACGAGGAGCTGGTGAGGATGCATCAAGCGATCGTTTACCGAACCGCATATTTCGTGACGGGGTCGGCCGACGATGCGGAAGATGTCGCGCAGGCTGCCTTCATCAAGGCGTTCCGCGCGCTGGGTGCCTTCCGCCCGGACGCGCCGTTCAAACCCTGGCTCTTGACGATCGTCGCGAACGAAGCACGCAACACATTGAGGGCGGCGGGACGCAGGAAGGGCCTGGGTCTGCGACTCTCGGAGGATCGTCCCCGGGTCGATGCGGCCCCATCGCCCGAGGCGACGATCCTCCGAGAAGACGACCGGGGACGGTTGCTCGCTGCGCTCGACGAGCTCGACGAGCGGAGCCGCGCGGTCGTCACCTGTCGGTACCTGCTCGAGCTCTCCGAGGCGGAGACCGCTGCGGTGCTCGGCTGTCCTCAGGGAACGGTGAAATCTCGGCTCGCCCGCGCCCTCGACAAGCTCCGGGCTACTACGGCGCTGGAGGCGGATCTCGATGGATAACGGTCGCCTGACGACCCGGATCCGAGCCCTCGCCCAGCACATCGACTGGCCCGAGACGCCCGATATCGCATCCGCGGTCGCAGCCGAGCTGACCCTGGGACCGCCGCGGGACCTTCCGGCTCAGTCCCACACGACAGGCCATCCGGCGTGGCGTCGTGTGCTTGCCGCAGCTGCGGTGTCCCTCATCGCCGCCGCGGGAGTGCTCGTCGCCTCACCGGCCGCCCGACACGCCGTCGCGGAGTGGATCGGTGTTCCGGGCATCGCGATAAGGACGGTCGACGAGACGCCCTCGATCGGCCCGAGATCACCCGGCCGATCCCTTACCGAGCTTTATCGCCTCGGGGAGCCGGTGAGCCTCAGCGAGGCGGGGGAGAGGGTCGAGTTCGACATCGTCGTGCCCGATGGTGACGTCCCTCCACCCACGGCTGTCTTCTTCGACCCGGGCGTCATGGGAGGCGCTGTGTCGTTCCTCTACGCCCCGGACGATCTGCTGCCACGCGCCGCCGATGAGGATGTCGGGGGGCTCTTCACACAGTTCCAGGGCCGCGTGATCCCGGAGTTCGGGAAGAAGCTGGTGATGTCGGGGGCCGAGCTGCGCGCGGTCGAGGTGCACGGCGAGCCCGGGTACTTCATCTCCGGAGACCCTCACGTCATCTTCTACATGGGACCCGACGGAGAAGTCGCTGAGGACACCGCACGGCTCGCCGCCAACACCCTGCTGTGGTCCGAAGGAGGCGTCACCTACCGGTTCGAGTCGGCTCTCGACCTCGACGATGCCCTCGCGTTCGTCGAGAACCTAAGAGCGCTCTGACCAGTCTAGGTAGCAGGACGGTGGAACCGTTTCCGAGGAGCCGGTGTAACCAGTACGTCCAAGCAAGTCGGCCGGCCTAGGGGAGGAGAATCGCATGGGGCTTCGAAAGGGCGTCGCGATAACGATGGGAGCCGCGCTGGCAGGAGGCCTCATCTTTGCGGCTCCGACGGCTCTCGCAGGGGGTGGTGGCATGCACTGTCCCAATGCCCCCTATTACGGCGCCGCCAAGGGCCGTTCCGCGGCTATCGAGCTCGATTCGTCGTGTTTCACCCCGACGGTCCTCTACGTCGAGCCGGGAACCGAGGTCACGTTCCAGAACAAGGACCCGATGCCGCACAACCTCAGCGGGCCGGTGGGCGGCTTCGCAGAGGGTCTCTACAAGGACATCAAGCCCGAGTCGGAGATCACCTTCACCTTCGGAGACGAAGGTGTCTTTCCGTACATGTGCTACATCCACCCGGGGATGTCCGGAGCGATAGTTGTGGGCGAAGGTCGAGCCGGTGAGGGTGAGATCGTCGACATCGAAGAAGTGACTTCCGACATGAGCGGTGGGGGAGGGTCCAGGCCGGTCGCGCTTGATGCCGAGCCCGCCGTCTCGAAAGACGGTGGACCCGGCACCGCGCCACTCGTGCTTGGCCTGGGGATCGCGGTCGTGCTGCTTATCGCGGCGGTCGCCGCTCTTGCAACGCGCAAGCCCAGAACTGTGGGTTAAGACACCTGCTTCCGGGCCGACCGCCCTCCCAGGTGGTCGGCGTCGGTCTTCGGAGCAACTGCTCGCCAGGTCCCGCCGACGTCACCGGTCCGCGTGACCTTGGCGACGCAGCTCGTGTTGGTACGGGGGCGAGCCTGGGTGACCCAGCGCCCGCCGATCCTCTTCTGGAGCCTGACCCGGTCCCGTTCGTGACCTGCGCAAGGTCGCACGCTGATGCGCCACGCGATCCCTCCAGCCGCGGGTCGGCCCGAGAGTGAGACCTTCTTCTTGACGAGGAGGGTCTCGGTTGACGATGTCGCGTTCTGGCAGAGTGCGTTGGCGTCCACCTGCGCGACGTAGCCTGCGCTGCGGTCTGCATTGCGAGTTAGCGTGAAGGTCCCGGCCTGGTCGGTCGTCGTGCGAGCGAACTCCTCGAAATCGGCGTTTCCACCGGCGACATCCCGGAAGATGACGACCTCGGTGAGCTGCGAACAACTAGGTGCCGCGTTCGACGCTGCTTGGATCCTCCCCGACAACGTGAACGTCTTGTTGAAAGTGGTTTTGTTGGTGGACAGCTCTAGCGTGACCTCACGGGGTGCGCTCGACGGCTGAGTCTGAGTTGCGGTTGGGGTAGCGGTCGTCGTTGCGGTCGGAGTCACCGTTCTCGTGGGTGTTGCGCTCGCGGTCGGTGATGCCGAGCTTGTCACGGTCGGAGTGGGTGTTATCGACCCGATAGCGGTAGGAGTCGGTGTCGACCCCGCGCATGCAAACGTGTCGGGTGTAAGGGCGGTGGGCGGGGGGGCGTCCTGGCCCCAGCCGATCGACGCTGATCCTGCCGGCTCGGCCGAGCACAGGAGGTCGTCGGCGTCGATGTCGGCCCACGCGGTGATCCGCGTCGCGCCGCCGGCGTCCGTGTGCAGACGGAAGGAGAACTGACCGGCGTCGTTCGTCCCGGTGACGGATTCGATGTGCTTGGTGTCTGCGTCGCCGGCGACGTTGTGGTCACCCTGCTGTCCAGAGAACGTCCCTGATTGGCAGCTGTATGCGGGCTCCGGCGGTGTGTGGTTCGCGTCCGGAGGCTGGTTCGGGTGGGACTGTGTCGAGGTGTCGAAGGCCAGTTGATCGGTCGGACCTTGAGCATGCACGTCCACGTTCACCGCGGCGATGCGGCGCCCTCTCTGATCGATGACGGTCGCTAGGAACGCCGGCTCGGCAGATATCGGGGCACAAGGAAATGCGCCCGAGACCGCGGGATCGACTCGGACAATGCTCGGCTGGATCGTGACCGACTGAGGGACCTGCAGGTACGGCTCCACTCGGTGAGCATCGCCCGACTCATTGAGCGACTCGTTGAACGCTGCGGGCGGAGGCAACGGTGTCTCGTTCGCAACCGCTGCAAGAGCTGTGATCGACATCGCTCCGTCGGTCGCCGCGAACGTGCATCTGACGCCATCGGCGGCCTGTGCAGCCGTTTCACTCCCGCACACCGTCCAAGCCGGCTCGGTTCCGGTGGGCGAAGTTGTGTAAAGAAGTCGGACGCGCGTCGCGCCCGCGCTCAGAGCGACATCTGCAACAAGTGCGGCAGGGCCCGGGGGAGGTGCGTACACGCCGACCTGCCCGCCGATGGCGGGGTAGACGATCTCCACCGTCTCGGCTGCGTCCAGCGCGGTCGGTGCGGCCCCGCTCTGGTGATTGATCTCGACGACCTGCTCGTCACGCCCAACCTCCTGCAAAGGTGAGCCCGAGTACAAGATCGCACGTACCCGGTAGCTACCGTCGGTGACGGTGGGCGGGATGTCCCACGCCAAGCTGAAGGTGTCGGCTCCGACGCGAGTTGCGGTTCCTATCGTGATAGTCGGGCTGGTGCCCTGCTGGATCTCGAACTCGACGAGCGCCGAGGCCGGCGCGCCGGCGGTCCAGGCGACGAGGTGATAGGTCGCGTCTGCGTCGAGCTTGTCGGAGACGATGGTCGAATGGCTCGAGGGGTTCAAGAGCTGGATGCTGGGGGCAGGACCTTGAGCGGCTGCCGTCAAGACTCCGCTCACGAGCGCGATGACCGTTGCGAGAACGATCAGCGCGCCAGCTCGCTGGGGCTTTCTTGTCATTAGGTGGGATCCTCCCGGTGGGTGGCGCCTTCGACCGCGGGAACGCGGCCGTATCGGTCAGCGCTGTCTAGCGATAACGCTGCCTACAGCAAGGGTTCGCACGTGCTCTCACGCGTTGATTGGTTCGGGCTGCTCGCTGGGCCGACGCTGGCAATCGTCGATTGCGATTAGGACGCGAGGGGTAACATGACCACAGCTTCATAATTCGCCAACGGCCTCAGCAAGATGGCCACCTCGGTCGATACCGTTGACGGGAAGGGCTCCGTCGCTTTGGACATCACCCTCATCCCAGATGAGGTCAAAACCCTCATCACTGTTCTCAAGAGTCAGGTCTTCCTCCTGGGCAAGGATTGGGACAGCCTCCTCGACCCCGAGAAGAAGGAACTGGCGCTGTCGGCCGTCGAGACGGTCACCGAGCTGAACAACCTGGTGCGCGGGGAGCCTGAGGCAACAACTGACCTCCGCATCATCGTGTGAACAGCGGGCAACGGATCACCGCGCGCGACCTCCTCGATGTTCTCGCGGAGGCAGACGCGCTGGAGGTCTTCAACCAGCTCCCCGAGGCGGCACAAGAGGATCTCGCGAGCTGGATCGGGGCAGCACGAGACGATGATTCGCACTGGGTGCGGATCCAAGCCCTCGTTGCGGCGATGAAGAGCTCCCCACTGAACCCAGCGACGATGGACCCGGAGGCTTCGATCGTTACCTTGCCGGACGCGCCGAAGGCCCCCGACATGAATGACGTGCGATTCAACGACCTCTTGGCCGCGCTGCGGGATTCGAACCTCCTCGGGACGTCGGAGGGAGCAAGCCAGCAGGGGTCCGCTCGCCGGGATGGGGACGCGGCCGCGACGCTCAGGATCGTTTTCGAGGTCATGACTGCGCTCAAGGATTCAGGAGTTCTGGATATCTTCTTCCATCTCCCGGAGGACAAGCAGGCCGATTTCCTTCGCTGGATCGGGACCGCAGCGGACCACCAGTTGCGCGGTAACCGGACCGCCACATTCGTGGCGGCGCTCGAGGAGTCGCCGTTGGCCTCGATCTTTGAAGCCCGTGTGTTGGGTATCGATCGAGACCGAACCGCAGAGGACCGCGACGAACGCGCTGAAGCCCATGATCAGGCCTCGGAGGATCGGGACCATAGGGCGGACGCCCGCGACGAGCGCGCCGAAGTACGTGAGCGCGCCTCGTCGGCGTCGGTAGATGCGGGCTCCGCCGCCGACCGCGCCGGCGCCCTCCGCGATCGACGGGGTGGAGCCAGCGATCGGGAGCAAGCCGCCGACGACCGTGCAGCAGCATCCGCGGACCGTGCGTTCTCCGCGATCGACCGGGAGGAATCCTCGATCGACGGGCTTACCCGGGCCTACCATCGGGAGTCAGGCCTCATCGAGCTCGAGCGCGAGGTGGCTAGGGCGACGTGGACCCAACTGCCCCTGATCGTGGCGTTCATCGAGGTCGACAAGCTCAAGTCAACCAACGACATCGACGGTCGTGCAGCGGGGGACCGTCGTCTCCGCCGGGCAGTCGAGGAGATCCGAGCGCAACTTCGCCCCTACGATCTCATCGTCCGCTACGGGGGAAACGAGTTTGTCTGCGCCATCCTCGATGTCGGCGAGAGCGATGCCAGTCGCCGTTTCGACGCGGTCAACATTGCTCTGTTGTCGAAGGGGGACGGTTCGATCAGCGTAGGACTGGCAGAGTTGCATCCCGGGGATTCGGTCGACGCGCTCATCAGCCGCGCCGATGAAGCCCTCCTCGAGCTCCGGAAACCCCACCCCATGCCGGGTCATCCGGCCGGGTAGCCTCCCCCTCAACCGACGATGAGGGAGGACGCGTGACAGACGCCTCAACGACGCCACCGGAGCTGGCGCGGACATACCTGCAAAAGGGTGAGGAGGACGAGGCCGTTCTCAGGCTCCTGGCTACGGAGGCACAGATGCCTGACTCTGCGCTCGGAATGCATGCCCACCAAGCGGTCGAGCGATACCTCCTGGCGGCGCTGATCGCCCAAGGGTTCGAGCCCAACAAGACCCGGGACCTAGGCGAGCTCATGGCGCAGTTGACGTCGGTTCCGGCCCATGTCCGGGCGGCCGAGTTCCTGACCGCTTACGAGGTGCTCGAACGGGACCCGCTGCAAGATGTCGCCGCGTTGGACCGCAGTCAGGCGCTCGACGTCGTGAACCGGATCAGGGGCTGGGCCGAAGAGATCGTTTCCTCGGCCGGCTGAGTCGGGCACAGCTCACCCACGATGGACCGAACGGACTTCGATCCGGCCAAAGGCTATCGCCCATAATGTCAGCTATGTAAACCTGAAGCGAGAGAACGCTGACTTCCCCGCTTCATCCAGGTGGTGGGACCGCGCCGGGAGGCGTTAGAAGGGCTGGATCGCTGCCTGTTGGCGCTTCGCAGCCGCCGCGATGGCCTCTCGCGGATCCGCGTGGCCGGCATCCAGACGGGCGAGAGCTTCGCGGCGTGCGGCGGCACGGAGTTGAGCCGGGGTGAGCTCTGGGACGGCCACGACGGGTGAAGGTGTCACGGGGGGAGGAGGCGCGTCGAGGACAACCACAGGGGTTATGGGTTCATCCGCGATCACGGCGACGCCCTCGACCAACGTCGGTCCCGCCTCCAGGTGTGTGTTGGATGGAACTGTTAGGTCAAGCGAAGCGACCATGAAGGCTCAACATAGCCGTAAGGGACTTGTTAGGGCAAGCATCAAGAGCAGGGAAGACGCTCTTTCGAGGCCCATCAGGCCCGGGGCCGCCCCACCCCTGATCGATAGGTGCCCAAAAGGCGGGTGAATGTGGCGTGCTCGCTCACCTCGGAGAGTGCCTCGACCATGGCTGGAGCGCCCGCCGGAGCCTCGATGTCGGCATAGAAGACGTACTCCCACGGACGGCCCGCCCTCGGGCGAGACTCAAGCTTGGAGAGGCTGAGGTGGCGCTCCGCGAAGGCCCCCAGGCAGCGATAGAGGGACCCGGCGACATGGCCCACCCCAAAGACCAGTGAGGACTTGTCCGGCTCCTCGAGAGGCTCTGCGGACCGGGCGAGGGCACCGAAGCGGGTGTGGTTATCGGGGTAGGTCTGGATGGCTGCGGCCAGGACCTCGAGGCCGTAGAGCTCCCCCGCCCGAGCCGAGGCGATCGCGGCGGTCCTCTCGAGCTTGTCTTCGGAGATCCTCTTGGCGGCCCCCGCGGTGTCGTACTCGGCGCGCACCCGGGCATCGAGGGTACTGAGGAACTCCTCGCACTGGGCAACGGCCTGGGGGTGCGAGATGACCTCGTCGAGATCGTCGACGACCGTGCCGGGCAGGGCCAAGAGACAGTGGTCGACCCGCACCAGGGTCTCCCCCACGAGGTGGAGCCCGTGTTTGAGGAAGAGGTCGTAGGTCTCGTTGATCGAGCCGGCCTGGGAGTTGTCCATCGGGACGCAGCCGAAATCGGCGCGCCCAACCTCGACCGCCTCGAAAACCTTGCGGATGGTGGATAGAGGCGTCAGCTCGGCATCATCGAACAGCGCCCGCGCACCCTCCTCGGAGTACGCGCCGGCTTCTCCCTGATACGCAACGATGGGCGGCATGGCGCTCAAGCGTAGCCGTGGAGGGGTAACGTTGCGGCTTCGTCATTAGGTTCGGCAATGGGAGGGCGACGGTATGACAGCTGCAGAGCGCATCGCGGAGCGACTTGACCGGGCGATCGACGACCGGCGCCTACTCGACCACGCGTTCTACAAGGCGTGGGCCGACGGGACGCTGACCACCGAGGACCTCCGTCACTACTCCACCCAGTACTGGCGCCAGGTCGAGGCGTTCCCCTCGTACCTGCGTAAGCTCGCCGGCCGTATCGAAGACGAGGCCGCGCGCACGACTATCGAGGCCAACCTGGCCGATGAGGTCGATGGGGACCACGCCGGCCTGTGGCTCGATTTCGCGGCGGCGATGGGCGCCACCGAGCCCGAGGTCCGTGCGAGCACCGTCGAGAGCGAGACGGCTGAGTGCATAAACGCCTTCGCCGAGGGCACCGGCGAGCGCTCCCCCGCCTTCGGCCTGGGCATGATCTACGGATACGAGTCGCAGACTCCCGCGGTCGCGGAGACCAAGGTGAAGGGCCTCCGCGAGCACTACGCGATCGACGGTCCCGGACTTACATACTTCGAGCTCCACGGCGAGCTCGATGTAGAGCACTCGCGCGAGCTGACCGAGGCCCTCGCAGGGGTGCTCACCGACGAGGACTCCCTCGCCGAAGCCGAAGCCGGCGCCCGTGCGGGTGCTGCGGCGGTCTGGGGTCTCCTCGACGGTGTCGCGCGCGTGCGCGCTCTCGTCTAAGAGATCTCCCCCGCTAAAAGCGACATAAGTGGATAAGTCGGGCGCGAACGCGCCCGACTTATGCGTGTTCGCGCAGGAAGCAAGGATGCGACGTCCAAGCAGACCGAGTTGAGGTCAATCGACATCAGGAGGATGCGATGAGAGCCCCTGCCTTCAGCCGTTCGGCGATCGTGACCTGTCTCGTCATGGCGGTCATGACCGCGCTCCCCGGGGTGCTCGCGGCTCCAGCTCGAGCTGCCGTGCGAGGCGCCGGACCGCGCCTCGCCGCGATGGAACAGCGCGCCGACATCGTGATCAACTCCGATGCCGAGTTCACCGCCGACCGCGGCGTGCGATCGGGCCTGGGTACGCAGAGCGATCCCTATGTCATCTCGGGGTGGATCCTCCCGAATCTGACGATCCGCAACACGAGCAAGTGGGTGACGGTTCGCGACAACCAGGTCACCGGGACCATGATCCTGGACTGGATCGGTGACGGGGTCTCGGTACACCACAACCAGACCAGCGACCTGAGGGTCAACCAGAACACCGAGCGCACCGGTGACGCGACGTCGGGCACCATCTTCCAGAATCGCTTCCTGCGCGTCGGACAACTGCGTCACTTCGACGGCGTCTTCACCAAGAACATCGTTGGAGATCCAGATGCGATGCTCAAGAATCTCGGCGCGCTCGCGATGCTCGTCGACGGCTTCAACGGCGGACGCATCACGTCCAACGAGTTCTACGGCTATGTCGACATGAAGCTGCACGGGCACCATCACTCGAGCGCGTTCGGTGGGGGCTCCCATGACCACGCGACCGCGCACGATCACTCGGAGCCCGGCCACAGCGAAGGTATGGCAGACCACACGCGCCGCTATCACGAGGGCTGGTTCGCGCAGAACGTCGTGCACTCGACGTTCGATTACGCGTTCCGCTACTACGACCGGAACCACACCGGGGACGACCGGACGGCAGCCTCCGAGACGGACAAGAACCTCAACTGCCCCCACATCCACTACACGAAGATCCACGTCACGGACAACCGTCTCGTCGGGGCGGGTGTCATGGTCGATGTCTTCAACGCCGTTGACGACAACCACTGGACGACGTCACGCGGGCTTATCGAGATTGCCAACAACGACATCGGGCTCGATCGCGATGCCAGCGAGATCATCACGGGACGACCGGGCATCCTGGTTCAGGAGGCCGATGACGTGAACGTGCGGATCGTCGGCAACGAGATCGTCGGCGCCGATTCGGTCGGTGAAGAGGACTCACTCAGGGTCGAGGAGCTGCTCCTGGCGCGGGCGTCGGGGATCCGGCTCCTCAACCTCGACCTCGGCAACGTCTTCGTGGCCGGCAACTCGGTCTACAACCGGATGTATGGGGTGCACGCGTCGGGCATGACGAGCACGGTGCGCTGGGTCGTCCAGAACCTCTACACCGAGAACGTGTCGCAAGACGTGTACTACGACGACACCGTGGCCAACAAGCCCCACCGTCCGTAGCAACCCGCACCACCGGTTGGCATGACGTTCTCCATCTGCGCGTTCGACGATCGGGTCCCGGACGCGCCGGAGTGGGGAGTGGCGGTCGCGTCGAAGTTCCTCGCGGTCGGAGGTGTGGTTCCGTGGGCGCGCGCCGAGGTCGGCGCGGTGGCGACTCAGGCCTTCGCCAACGTGACCTACGGTCCACGCGGTCTCGACCTACTGGCGAGCGGGGCGAGCGCTGAGGACGTCGTCTCCGCCCTTACGTCTGCCGACGAGGGCCGTGCCGATCGCCAGGTGGGGATCGTCGACGCCAGGGGTCGCGCCGCTTCGTTCACCGGTGAGAGCTGTTTCGCGTGGGCGGGCGGGCGCACCGGCAAGGGCTATTGCTGCCAGGGCAACATCCTCACCGGAGCAGACGTAGTCGATGCGATGGCTGCCGCATTCGAGTCGTCGGAGGCTCCCCTCCCCCAGCGCCTGCTGGCCGCGCTCGAGGCCGGCGACCGCGCCGGCGGGGATTCAAGGGGAAGGCAATCGGCCGCACTCCTCGTGGTTCGAGCGGGCGGCGACTACGTCAGCGATACCGACGTCGCCGTAGATCTGCGCGTCGACGACCACACCGAGCCGATCCCCGAGCTGGATCGCCTACTGGGATTGCACGAGCTGCTGTTCCCGGCTCCCGGAACCCTGGAGTTCGTCCCAATCGATGCTGGCATCGCCCACCGCGTGCGGGCCCGCCTTGCCGAGTACGGCTACGACACAGGAACCGGAGAGGCTTACGACGCCGAGCTCAAAGCCGCGCTCTGGGCGTACGTGGGCCGCGAGAACCTCGAGAGCCGCTGGACCGACGCGCCCCAGATCGAACGCGCCGTCCTAGACCAACTCCTGGGGCCGCGCTAAGGGTCAGCGGCGCTTGCAGCCGGGGCGGCCCCGCTGGCAATCCGGGCGGTCGGGCTCCGGTGGCTCGGACTGCTCGCGATCCAGGTCGGACGCGAACTGCTCGCCCATAGTCGCCAAGGTGGGCGCCCACGGGATGCCGACCATCGGGCGGCGCGCGCAGTCGTAGATCGTTTGGATCATCGGTGCGCTCGTCGCGCCGTCGATGTCGTTGCCGCTGAAGCAGTTATCTGCGCCCGTGCCGTCGTAAGCGAGGTCGTATCTGCCCGAGCCCCGGATGAAGTTGCCGCGAACCTCGTTGTTGAACGGTGTCGCGTCGGCCCCGAGGAACTCGCTCACCAAGACGCCGAAGTAGTCGTGGTTCCTGATGATGTTGTTCTTGGCAATGTTGTTCACGGTCCCCGCGAGCCAGATCCCGGTGCCGTGGACGTAGCCCGTCTCAGAGAAGCCTGCCGCCGGAACTCCGCTGTAGTTGTTGTTGATGATCTTGTTGTTGATGATCTCGGTCCCGCGGTTCGGGCTCAAGGTCTCGCTGTAGAGCGTGTTAGGAGCCAGCCCCACCCCGTTGTTCCGCCAGACGGAGTTCCGGATGACCACACCCGTCGCGTTCGTCCCCGAATACCCCAGCAGGCTGTACTGGCCGACCACATTCTCGATGAGCGCGCTGCAGCCGAGGCACTGCCCGATATAAAAGGCTCCGTCTCCGGATCCGTGCCCGAACGAATTGCGGATGACTCCCTTGTACGAGTTGAAGGCGTAGATGCCATATGTCCGGCCGTATAGCGCATCGACGCGATTGACGGTGTAGTTCGTCGAGTTGTTGAAATAGACGCCGTTGGACAGGTAGTTGCGCGCGGTGAGGTTCCTCACGGTGACGTTGTCCGCGCTGTCCACGGTTATGCCGTTGTTCATCTCGTCGCGCCCGTGGAGCACGGTGCGGAAGCGGTCGACACCCCGGATCACGAGATCGTCCGTTTGGACGACCACGGCCTCGTAGTAGATGCCCGGCTTGATGACGATCGAGGAACCCGGGCTGGCGGCGTCGACAGCCTCCTGGATGGTCGGGAAATCGCCCGGCACGACCAACGTGGGCCGGAGGTCCTTCTTGAACTCGAGCTCGGGGGGCTCCGGCGGGTTTCCGACGACGACCCAACCGGCCATACCAACGCGGTTCTTCGCGCCGTGGAACTTGCAGAAGTAGAAGTAGTACCCCTCTTCGGCGAAGCGCTGGGTGTAGGTGTCGCCCGGCTCGAGGTTGTCCGACTTGAAGGTGCCGTTATCGGCTGAGACGCTGTGGACCTGCGCGCCCTGATTGCTCCACGTCACCGTGTCACCGGGATCGATGCGGACCTCTTTGGGATTGAAGGTGTTGTCGTTCGCGGAGACCTGAGCGGGCAAAGCATTCGATGTTCCCGGGACAAGCAACGTCGCGACGAGAACGACGAGAAGCAGCCCGATCCGTGCGGCGCGGGCTCGACGGGGACTGTTAACGGTGGTCATGCCCATGTGAATGCCCTTTCCTCCACGCCCGAAGCGCGTCGACGGTCTGTTGCGTCAGCGTCCCTTCAGGGGTCTTTACGACGAAGATCCCAGACATACCTGCATCGGAATGGCTCTGCACGTGGCAGTGGTACATCCACGCCCCCGGTCCGACGTGCTCGCCTGCCACTACCTGGAAGCCGAAGGAGTCGGCGGGGCCGACGGTCTTATTGTCGAGCAGCTGGGTGTTATCCAGCGCCCCTTCTGGATATCCGGTTCTGGTGTCTGCCCACCTGTGGCCGTGGAGATGGAAGGTGTGGAAAAGCTCGCCGTGGCCGATGACGAGGAACTCGACCCGATCCCCGATCGTCGATTCGCATCTAGGGGTGCGTGGGGCGATCTTCAGATTGAAGGTGGTGTTGATCATCGTCAGGACGCACGTCCGCTCAGGCAGAGGGTCGCCCGGGCGCCTCACGATGAAGCCTCCGAACAATCCAGACTTCACACCGCCCGTTCCGTGATCGGTTCCGAGACAGTGGTCGTGGTAGTGCCAGTAGCCCGCACTCCCTGGATCGACCGTTCCGTCGGAACGCGTCGTAGGGAGATGGGCCTGGAAGACGTACGTCCGCGAGCGTCCCGGGGCGACACAGCTATTGTTGAGGGGCGTGCCGTCGCTCTCGACCGTGTAGTCCACCCCATGCGCGTGCATCGAGAGCTTCCTGAAGGTGTCATTGACGAGTGTGACGTGGAGGCATTCGCCTTCCTCCATCTCGATCGTCGGCCCCGGGATCGACGCCGTCTCGGGTGTGAGGCCATACCCGTTCCGACCCTTGCCGAGGTGCTCGGCGAACAGCGAGATCGACCGGTCGGGGTCGGCGCACGACTGAGCGGGTTGAACGGCGTCTTGCGCCGCGGTCGGTACAGACCACACGAGGCCGGCGACGATCGATATCAGCCCTAGCACTGCCCGTGATCTCATCGCGCTAATAGAACCACGCTCCACGCGTGAACACGATGACACCCATGGACGCCAGCGCTGCCCCGACGATCAGGATGACTTCGTGCACGTCTTGGCGCTTGTGCGTGTACGCCGCGACGAGCAGCATGATCGGGAAGAACGACAGCATCATCCTGGGGATGCTGTAGTACCAGCTGCTCGTTATCAACGATGCCATGAAGGTTCCCATGAAGCCCGCGTAACCCCACTCCCTTCTCATCAAGGCCCATGCGACGAACGCGAGTCCTCCGATCGCAGCGATGATCTCCACGCGCCACGCAAAGATGAAGTTCGCGGGATAGCCCGCGCCCTCGAACGTGTTCCAAGTGTTCTTGAAGGAGTCGATGGGACCGACGAAACCGCGTCCCCAACCCTCCCTCTGGTCGGTGAAGTAGTAGAAGAAGTCGCCCTTGATGCGCTCTAAGTACGCGCCGTACGCGACGAGAGGCAGCGTTCCCACGACGAGTGCCAGGGCGGCGTTCCCGACCCTTTTCGGTGTCCAATCCTTCTGTCGTACGAACTCGAGCGCCAAGCCCACGAGGAGGAAAGCGCCCGCGAAGCGCGCCCCTGTTGCAACGGCCGCTGGGAAGGCGGCGAGGTGCCACTGACCCTTGCGGCCGTAATAGAACGCGGGTATCGCCCCTGCCATGAACAAGGCCTCGCTGTAGGGCGCAACGAGGAAGACGGCCGTGGGAAAGAACGCGAGATAGAGCACGCTGCGATGTCCGGCTCCGGGTCCGATCTCCTCCTCGGCCCACCGATAGAGGAACGCGAACGCGACGATCGATGCCCCGGCCGAGATCAGCATCCCGGCGACCACAAACGGGATACCGGCGAAATTGAGCAGCCTCATCAGCATTGGGAAGAGCGGGAAGAACGCCGTCGCGTGGGGGTCCGTGCCGGCCGCCGTGTAGCCGAGCTCCGCGACCTGTTGGAAGTGGAGCGCGTCCCACCGCGTCCACATCGCCCTGAAGCCGTCGAGGACGGGGCCTTGTGTCGTCGTCAGGAAATGGGTGCCGGCATACGCGATCGACAGGAACAGGAGGCGAGTGATGAGCACCCACCTGAACGCATGGATCCACGCAGAGCGATCCGGGGATCCCGGGATCTCGGGCGCCGTCGCATCGGGTGACCCCGCCGCGACGGCGTCGGCCGCCTCGGTCAGGACCTGGTCACTGAGCGGCGGTTGGGTCATCGTCTAGACGATCGCTCTCGTGCACCCATCTGACTTTGAGGTCGCGCGCGGCCAAAGCCTCGTCGGGCCTCCGCACGGGCGTCGATACCGGTGCGTTCTTCAATAGGTCCGGGTCGGACTCCGCTTCGGACGCGATCTGATTGAGTGCCGCGGCGAGTCCGTCGATCGTCTCTTTGGATTCCGTCTCGGTCGGCTCCATCATCAGAGCCTCCTCGACGACGAGCGGGAAGTAGACCGTGGGCGGGTGATAGCCGAAGTCGATCAGCCGTTTAGCGACGTCCATGCCGCGTACCCCGTGGCGCTTCAACGGTTTCGCCGTGGAAACGAATTCGTGCATGCACGTGCCCGGGTGCGCGGCGGGGAACGTGTCGGAGATCAGCTCCTTGAGGTAATTCGCATTCAGCACGGCATGCTCGGCGACGCGCCGCAGTCCCTCTGGCCCAAGTGAGCGCAGGTAGGCGTAGGCGCGCACGTTGATGCCGAAGTTGCCGTGCCAGGAGTGGATCCGTCCGACCGAGTCGGGGCGATCCTCGTCCCAGTGCCAGCGTTCCGCCCCAGCGTCCCACGCGAGCACCGGCGACGGGAGGAACCGCGTCAGCCGCTCCGATACCGCCAGCGGTCCAGAGCCCGGTCCCCCACCTCCGTGAGGGGTCGCGAAGGTCTTGTGCAGGTTCATGTGGACGATGTCGAAGCCCATGTCACCCGGGCGCAGCACGCCGACGATCGAGTTGAAGTTCGCGCCGTCGTAATACAGGAGTCCGCCGACCTCGTGGAGCGCCGCAGCGATCTGTTCGATGTCACGTTCGAACAGGCCGAGGGTGTTCGGGTTGGTAAGCATCAGTCCCGCGACGTCGGGGCCGAGGGCGTCCTTGAGCGCTGCGAGGTCGACAAGACCTCGATCGTCGGAGCGGACCTCGTGGGCTTCGTAGCCGGCAAGGCTCACGCTCGCGGGGTTCGTCCCGTGCGCAGAGTCCGGGATGATCACGCGCTTGCGGACATCGCCCTGGGCCTGATGCCACGCGCGCATGATCAGGAGCCCGGTCAACTCGCCTTGCGCGCCGGCGGCAGGCTGGAAGGTGAGCCCTGCCATCCCGGTCGCCGCACACAGGGCCTCTTGAAGTGTCCCGAGAAGCTGAAGGGCGCCTTGGGCCGAGCCGTCGTCGGCGAACGGGTGCAGGCGCGCCCACCCCGGGAGGGCGGCCACATCCTCGGCGACCTTCGGGTTGTACTTCATGGTGCACGAGCCGAGCGGATAGGCGCCGACGTCGATCGCCCAGTTGCGCTGTGACAGGCGCGTGTAGTGCGAGACGAGATCGCGCTCGGACACCTGCGGCAGCTCGGGAGCTTCATTGCGGCGGTGCTCGGCCGGGACGAGCTCGTCGAGCTCAGGCGCGTCGACACCTGCGTCCGGCAACGACCACGCGCGCCGGCCCGCACGCGAGACCTCGAAGATCGACTCGATCCCGTCGAGCCTCGTGCCTGCGGATGCTTCGAGAGGGTGGCCGCTCATGCCACGAGCTCCTTTTCTATGGCTTCTGCGAGGCCGTCGATGTCGGCTTCGGTTCGCTTCTCGGTCACGGCGATCAACAGGCAGCGGTCGAGCTCCGGATAGAAGCGGCCGAGGTCTGGGCCTGCGAGCCATCCCTGTTTCACGAGACGCTTGGCGAGGTCCTTCGCAGGCATGGGGGTTTCGAGGACCAGCTCCTTGAAACGCGGCCCGTCGAAGCGGAGGCTGCAACCCTGGATCTCGGACAGCCGTGCCGCGGCGTAGGCCGTGCGGCGGATGCAGATCTCGCCGAGGCGCGCGAGGCCTTCGGGACCGAGCCACGCGAGGTGCACGGTCGCGGCGATCGCCATAAGTGTTTGGTTGGTGCAGACATTCGAAGCGGCTTTGGCACGGCGGATGTGTTGCTCGCGCGCCTGGAGGGTGAGGACGTATGCCCGCCGGCCATCGGCGTCCAACGTTTCGCCCGCGATGCGTCCGGGCACCTGACGGACGAGCGGCAGCGTCGTCGCGAAGAGTCCGACGTACGGCCCTCCGTAGGACAGCGGGTTGCCGAGCGCGTGGCCCTCTCCCACGACGACGTCCGCGCCCTGCGCGCCCGGTGCCTCGAGGATGCCCAGGGCGGTTGGGTCCGCCACGACGACGCAGAGAGCGCGGGCATCGTGGGCGCGCTCTGCTGCAGTGGAGATGTCTTCGAGCAGGCCGAAGAAGTTGGGATAGGCCGGGACCACGCACGCGGCGTCCTCTACGTCCACGCTCCCCCAGTCCACCCTTCCGGTGGCGTCGAACGGGATCGTTTGGATGTCGAGACCGAGCCCGGACGTGTAGGTCTGGAGGACATCTCGGTAATGCGGATGGACGGTCGCTCCCACCAGAACCTTGGTCCGTTTGGTGGCGCGCACTGCGAGGTTCACGCCTTCGACGAGCGCGTTGGCTCCGTCGTAGAGCGACGCGTTGGCAACCTCCATCCCGAACAGCGCGCACACCATGCTCTGGAACTCGAACAGTGCCTGGAGCACCCCTTGGGAGAGCTCCGGCTGGTACGGCGTGTACGACGTGGCGAACTCGGCGCGTCCTGCGAGCGCCCGGACCGCGGAGGGCACGTGATGGTCGTACGCGCCCCCGCCGGCGAAGCACACGAGGTCATCTCCTCCGCAGCGTGCCGCGAGTTCCGACATATGAGCGATGAGCTCGGGCTCGGACAACGAAGGAGGTACATCGAGGGCGCCGTGCACGCGCAGGTGCTCGGGGATCGCCTCGAAGAGAGCAGCCATGTCGGGGAGCCCGATGGCGTCCAACATCGCGCGAGTGTCTTCAGGGGTATGTGGGATGAAGTCCATGGCTATAGGTCCGTTATCGCTAGGTCCGGCAGGAAGTCAACGAGGGATGAAAGGCGTGGTCACGATATCGCCTGCGATGCGCCGGCCGCGGGCATCGATATGTACCTCGGCCCCGGTTTCTGGGATGTCGCCGCGCGCCCCGATCCCTATACCGATACCTGTTCCCAGGGTGGGCGAGTAGTTGCCGCTGGTGAGCTGCGCTATCTGTTGGTCGCCGGAGTACACCGCGTACCCCTCCCGGGGGACGCCCTTGTCCTTGCAGCGGACCCCGAAGGTCCGTCGTGCCGGTCCCCCGTCGTCCTTGAGCGCCTGCAAAGCATCGCGTCCGACGAAGGGCTTATCCCACGCAAGGGTCCAGGCGAGTCCGGCTTCCAGCGGATTGATGTCGAGACTGAGCTCGTGACCGTAGAGCGCATAGCCCATCTCGAGCCTCAGCGTGTCGCGCGCGCCCAGGCCGACAGGGGTTGCTCCAGCATCGAGCAGCTTCCTGAACGCCTCATTGGCCGTCTCCGCGGGGGCGTAGATCTCGAACCCGCGCTCACCTGTGTAGCCCGTGCGGGCGACCATCCCCTCGACCCCAAAGACGTCGATGGCGCTCCAGTAGTGAAGCTTCAGACCGGGCGCGCCGGTCGAGGGCCACACCGACTCGAAGACGTCGAACGACTTCGGACCTTGGAGCGCCAAGATCGCCCAGCGGTCCCATTCGTCGACCGGGTCACCGCCGCATGCACGGATCGCGTCGGCGACAGCAGTCACGTTCGAGGCATTGGGAACGACGAGCCACTCGGACGGAGCGACGCGGTAGACGAAGACGTCGTCGATGCAGCCGCCGTCTTCGACCAGAACGAGGGAATACACGGCGCGTCCGGGCTCGAGAGCAAGAACGTCGGCGGTCATAGCCTTCTGGAGCGCCGCTCCCCCGACCTCGCCCTTGAGTCGCAGCTTGCCGAGGTGTGACACGTCGAAGAGTCCGGCGTCGTTCCGAACCGCGTTGTGTTCGGCGATGACGCCCTCGTATTGCAGGGGCATCTCCCAACCGCCGAATTTGGTGAGGCGAGCCCCCAACTCCTTATGTGCCTCGAGCAGAGGCGTCGCCCGCTCAGTCATGACGTGGAACGTTATCCCGCGAGGATGGGGCCGATATCGCGCGCAGGCTCTAGGAGAGAGCCTTGGCTGGGTTCCTCGAGCCCGTACTTGACCAGGAGGTTCAGGTAGTCCTTCTGGTAAAGGATCTTGCACTTGACGTCGGGGTAGAGCGCCGTCAGCCTGCGGATCTTGCGGTTCTTCTTGGTGACAAGCTTCTGGTTGAGGGTCGTGATCTCTATATAGAGGTCGAATTCGGGAAGGTAGAAGTCGGGCGAGAAGCGCTGGGTGACCGTGCCATGGCGGTCCCAGTCGATATCGAACGTCGTCGGCTCGTACCGCCACTCGATCTCGTAGAAGTCGAGGAGTTTGGCAAACTGCCGTTCGCTGTTATGGGCGAAGTTGACGAGCTCATGAGGAAGGCTTGGGCCCTCGACCTCGGGGGCCTCGTCGATCACTTCTGATAGAGCGGGGGCTTCAGGCCGCGGTGGCTCTCCGGTGACCCGTGAAGCGGCAGGCCGATGCCTTCCGCGCTGCCCGATCGTTAACCCTCCTTGGCGATCCCCGATGCCGCAGCCGGTGGCGGCGAGGCTGCCTCAGGACCCTCGCCGGCGGCAGTGTCACCGTACTCCACCACCTGGCCTACAGGACGGAGCTCACGCAACGTTCCGGCGAGCTGCTCGCGAACTTTGTCGACGGCCACGATGGCCCCCAGCACCCCTTGACCCGAGCGCAGGAGGTCGACGACCTCGGCTTCGTTCATGCACGCGTAGACCCCTGACCCGTCGGTCACGATGGTGACCTTCGACCAGTCGTCTGACAGGTTGTCTCGTACGTAGTCGATGGCCTGGCGGATCTTCTGGAGGCTCGCGCCGGCGTCGGTAAGGCCCTTCACGACCTTGAGCTGGAGGAGGTCGTTGAACGAGTAGAGGCGCTGGCTGCCGGAGCCCGTTGCCGCGGCCACAGACGGCACCACGAGGCCTGTGCGGGTCCAGTAGTCGAGTTGGCGGTAGGTGATCCCTACGATCTTGCAGGTCTGAGGTCCCCGGTAACCCGTTACTTCCATGTTCTGCCCCCGTCGTGCGCTCAGGGCGGCCCTTCTCGGCGAGCCGCTTCCAGTCCCCCCGCTAGTTGCGTAAGTACAACCCCGAAATTACGAGGGTGGAAAAGCGTAGGCCCCGGCGCGCGCCATGTCAACGAATCGTGGACACATGTGTGGATAACTTGTGGACCGCTTCGGTCTATTGCTCGGCGAAGTCCTCGGGGGTGACCTGGTCGAGGAACTCTCGGAACTTCTCGACCTCGGTCTCCTCGTCATCCTTGAGCTCGATGCCGGCCTGGTCGAGGACCTCTTCGGCCGCATAGATCGGGGCTGCGATGCGAACCGCGAGGGCGATCGCGTCGCTGGGGCGGGACGAGATCTCGGTCGTCGAGCCGTTCATGCTCATCCGGATGGTGGCGTAGAAGGTCTGATCGATGAGCTCATTGATGACGATCCGCTCGACCTCGATGTGGGTCTCTTTGAGGATGTCGCGCATCAGATCGTGTGTCATGGGGCGAGGGGTCTCGATGCCCTGAAGGGCGAACGCGATGGCGGTCGCCTCGACGGCACCTATCCAGATCGGAAGGTACCGGTCCCCCGTCGATTCCTTCAGAAGGACGATCGGTTGGTTAGACGGCAGCTCGACTCGCACCCCCACCAACGAGAGCTCCACCATGAAGGGAAACTAACACCCGCGCCCTCGTACCAGGAACTGCCGGGGCGTCGCCTCAGCCCGGCGTTCCACTGCTACCGAACAATGACGACACGAGAAGCTTGGGGTCGTTCGCGAGGCGCGCGAGATCCTTGACCGCAAGGATGTCGGGAACATTGCGATAGAGGCCTTGGAAGTCGAGCCCATATCCGACGACGAACACATCCGGTGTGTCGAAGCCACTCATCTCGAGGGGCACCGGGACGATGCGACGCACGGCTTTGTCGAGCAGGGTCACTGCTCGAAGTGAACGCGGATGGCGCGCCCCTAGGGTTCTGCGGAGGTAGTTCAGAGTGAGCCCGGTGTCGACGATGTCTTCGACGATGACGACATCGCGTCCTGTGATGTCTCCCTCGAGGTCTTTCACTATCCGCACGACGCCGGACTGTGTCCCGGCGGCGGAATAGGACGAGATCGACATGAAATCCACGGCGATCGGCATCGCCAGGGTGCGGATCAAGTCGGCGAAGAAGAACGACGATCCTTTCAGGACACCCACAAGCAGCGGAGGCTCGGGAGTGTCCCCGAGCTCGGCCGTGAGCTCGGCCCCGAGTTCCCTTATGCGGGCTCGGAGTTGGGCGTGCGGGAAGAGAAGCTGCGCCGGCTCGTCTACGGGGGTCAAGGCCATCATCCCCGCCCGAACAGGCTCGCGACGAACGACAGCACCCCCGACATCATCGAACCGGCGGGCGATGACGACGATGCCTCAACGGTGGTGGCGGTGACCGCCGGCATCTCTGCGAGGAGTAGCCCCGCTCCGAGCACTTTGATGGTGCCGATCGTCTCACCTGCGTTGAGCGGAAGCCGGACATCCTCTTCGGGCTCGAAAAGGATCTCGACATCTTCGGGGCGGTATAGATCGCGAACCGTGTCGGTGGCCAGGACCGAGACTGCGCCCGCGGGGTCGTAGACGAGACCCGCGACCGGGGTCCCCGCCTTGACGAGGATCCCGCGAGCGAGGCGCGCGAAACCGAAATCGAGGAGCTCCTCGGAGTCCTCGAAGGAATCCTCGGAGTGCATGACGACCGAGATGAGCGTCCTGCCTCGATATACGGCGGCCGCTACGAGGACGTTGCCGGCGTCATCGGTGAATCCGGTCTTGATGCCGATCGCGCCCTGATAAGTACCGATCAGTAGGTTGCGGTTGTCGACGGGAATCTCACGTTCGGTCCCCACAGGAGTGATCGAGTAGCCGTCGGTCGCCACGATGCGGGCAAGGGTCGCGTCCTGGAGTAGTTCCCCTCCGATCGCGGCGAGGTCGGACGCGCTCGCATGGTGCCCCGGCGTGTCGAGTCCATGCGCGGTCTGGAAGCTGGTGTCCTCGAGTCCGAGGCCGGTGACGAAGCTGTTCATCTCCGTCACGAACGCGTCCTCGGATCCGCTGACGTGTTCGGCGAGCGCTACGGCGGCGTCGTTCGACGATGACATCAAGAGCGCATGCAGGAGGTCCTCGACGATGTAGCTCTCCCCCGCCGCGAGATCGAGGCCGCCCTCTCCAACGCCGGCGGCTTCTCCGGAAACCGTGACGACATCGTCCAACTGCGCATCCCTCATAACCAGCAATGCCGTGACCATCTTCGTGGTGCTCGCGTTGGGCAGGGAGTGGTGGATCTTGCGCCCGAACAGCACGCGCCCCGTGTCGTCGAGCACGAGACAAGCCGTGCACGTCACGGTCGGCCGCTCGGGTCTGGCTGCCGCGATCGGGGTCGTCGTCTGCCCGCCGCTGGACGGGATGCCGGCGAACAACAAGAGCACCGCAATGAGCAGTGCTGAGAAGAAGGGATGCGCGTGGCCGGGAGCCATGCGCAGGCGCGGTCTGGTCAGGCGAGCTCGGCCAGGCTGTTGCGCAGGGTCGCCTCGCGCAGCTGCCGGGACAGAGAAACCAGCTCGCTGAGGGACCGTGCCGCCTCGCCCTGGGCGTCCGGATCGCGCCGGCGCATCCCGGGCGACACGATCTGCTCGAAGAATGCTGCCTCGCGCTCGGCCATCTGCCGGTACATCTTGAGGTGCCTGGGTTCGACGCCAAAGGCGAAGAAGCGGCGAGCGGCACGGGCAACCAGAAGATCGTCGCCGTCATAAACGTCGCGATCACGCCGTCCGATCACGCCGAAATCCTCGAGGCCCTTCATCTCTTCCTCGTCGAGGCCTGCGGCGGCGATCAGCTCGGAACGCGTCATCTGAACATTGGTCATGTCCGGCGGTGCTTGCCTCTCGCCGTTGCTGCCGGTATCCGTCGTCGTCTCGTCCGGGGCGGGTACCGCAGGGAGCAGCGCGCCTCCGTTCGAATCGGTTTGCGCGAGCCGCTCGCGGATGACCTTGAGTGGGAGGAAGTGGTCCTTCTGAAGCGACAGGATGTAGCGAAGGCGCGCAACGTCGCGTTCGAAAAACTTGCGGTACCCCGACGCGGTTCGCTCGGGATCGATCAGCCCCTCGGCCTCGAGGAACCTGATCTTCGAGATCGTCACGTCGGGGAAATCGACGCGGACCGAGTCGAGAACCTCGCCGATGCTCAAGTAGTCACGTGCGCGCGAAAGCGGCATCTCAGCTCCCTACCAGTACGACGAGCTTGAACTTCCCGATCTGGATCTCGTCTCCGGAGCGCAACTCGCTGTTCTCGACGCGCTCTTTGTTGACGTAGGTGCCATTCAGGCTACCGACGTCGTGCAGTGAGAAGCTCTCGTTCTCGCGCTTTATCTGTGCGTGCTTGCGGGACACGGTGATGTCATCGAGGAAGATGTCGCTGTCGGGATGGCGGCCGATCTCGGTCACGTCCGTATCGAGGAAGTACTTGCTGCCGGCGTTGGGTCCACGCTTGACGATGAGCACGCCCCTGCCGCCCTCGAGCTCATCCGGCGAGATATGGACGTCTTCGTCGAGATCGGCCTCGAGCTCGGCTGTCGCGAAGGTGATTGTGGTGTCGCCGCCCTCGAGCTCGCCGCCCAAAGTCGTGCCGCACACCGAGCAGAAGTTCGAGCCTTCAGGGTTGCGGTGACCGCAATTCGTACAGAACATGAGCGTGACCCTATAGCGCAGCTTTAGGGTTGGTCAATGAGGTTTTGGTATTCCTCGGCGGTCATCATGCCCTCGAGGGCGTCGGGGGACGCCTCCACCGCTACCAGCCAGCCGCTTCCGTAGGGGTCGGAGTTGATGAGCTCGGGGTCAGCCTCGACCGATTCGTTCTTCTCGGTCACGGTGCCCGACACCGGGCTGTAGACGTCTGAGACAGACTTGGTCGACTCGACCTCTCCCAGAGATTCACCCGCCGTCACGGAATCGCCCACGTCGGGGAGGTCGACGAAGACGATGTCACCCAGCTGCTCCTGCGCGTGGTCGGTGATGCCGATCACGATGCGGCCACCTTCGATCTTGGCCCACTCGTGCTCGGCCGTGTAGCTGCGGTCCTCCGGCACCTGGCTCACTACTCTCCCCCTCCAGCTTCTTCGGATACGACGCTCTCGACGATCGCTTCGAACCGGGAGGCTAGCTCCTCCGCTTCTTCCGCGGAAGGGGCCTCCGCCCAGATGCCGCACTCGGGATCGTCAGGGTAGGGAAGCACGAGTGCCCAACGGTCGTCCTCGACGATCTTGACCCCGTCGAGCAACACGCGCTGGCCTGGTGTCGCGGCGGACGCGATCTCTCGCATCACGGTTCCCTTCAGGGACCACGGTGTTCTGACGTCGCGGCGCGCCATGTGGAAGGTCGGGACGTCATCAATGATCGCCGACAGCGAAGTCTTTTCGACCGACACCATCTCGAGGGCTTTGCAGAACGTCATCAAAGCATCCGGCGCCGGCATGAAGTCGGGCCAGATCAACAATCCATACGTGCTGCCCGCGAACGCGACGTCAGGACGCGCTGCGCGTTGCATCAACGCGGCTGGGCTCGTGGCCGCCCAGTGAAGGGTCGTGCCGGCGTCCGCCGCGATCTTTTGGCATGCCATCGGCGCGTTAACGGGCACGGCGATGGCTTCGGCACCATGACGCGCCTCGTAGCCGAGGAACGCCAGCAGGGCATCGTGGTGGGGAACGACCCGCCCGCGGTCGTCGACCAGGTGGGCGACTTCGCCGCCGGGCTCGAACAGGACCCCGAGATCGGAGCCCGACTTGGTCACGTGTCCGGACAGGTCCCTGAGGAGACGATCGAGGTCTTCGGACACCAGGACCGGCCTGTGCTCGTCGGTGAATGCGTTGACGGCCAGGACATCACAGCCGAGCCGGCCCATGATCGAGGGGCCCATCAGCGATGTCGGACCGAACGCGTAGTCGACGACGGCCTTCAGACCCGTTGAGCGGATCTTCTCCAGCAGGACCGAGCTCAGCAGCCCCGCTGTGTATTGCTCGAGGGTGCGGGCCGGGAACTCCAGCTCGCCGATCTTGGAGGGGCCCGCGCGCCGGTAGTCCTCCCGGAAGAAGATGCGCTCGATCTGTCGCTGCGCTGCCGACGCCAGATCGGAGCCGTCGGCCTCGAAGAGCCGGATCTCCACGACCTCTGGGTCGCCGGGCGATGTCCGGACGCTGATGCCACCCGATGCCTGTTCGGCGCGCACGGTGAAGCGGGTTAGGGGCATCGCGACGAGCTCGAGGTCGTGACAGGTAACGCCGGTGGAATTGAGGCCGGCGATGATCGCGCGCTTGACGGTTCGGGCGGCACGGCTCGCGTCGCGACCCGTAACGACCACGCTTCCGCGCCGTAGCGCGCTCCCGTAGGCCATGCCCAGGCGGACTGCAACCTGAGGCGTGAGTCCTATGTTCACGAGTCCCGAGACGCCGCGCGTGCCGAACAACGTGCGGCTGACGCGGCGCTCCCGAACGACGCTCTGCGTCACGATTGCACCGGCGTCGACCGACCGGGCGGGATAGATCTTCACCTGAGGCTTGATGAGCGCACCTGCGCCGATAGCGACCTCGTCGCCGAGAACGCTTCCTTCTTCGGCGACGGCTCCTCTTCCCAGCGTGGCGGCGCGTCCGAGGATGCCGCCGCGTATCTGCGCGAATCGCCCGACGTGACTCTGCTCCATGACAACGGCGTTGCTCACCCGGGCGTCGTCGCTGATCGTCGCGTTGTCACCGACCACGCTGTAGGGGCCGACATGAGCGCCGGCGCCGATGCGTACGTTGTTTCCGATGAGTGCGGGGCCCTCGATCGTCGCGGTCGGATCCATCTCGACGTCCTCACCGACCCAGACGCCAGGCTGTATCTCGAATCCGGGCAACTCAACATCGACCCGACGAGCGAGCACGTCTCGATGTGCCTGCAGATACGCGGTCGTGTTGCCCACATCGGCCCAGTAGTCCTCGGTGATGAACCCGTATAGCGGAAGGCCCTTGTCGAGCATCGCGGGGAACACTTGACTCGAGAAGTCGAACGGTTCGTCCGGAGGTATCAGGTCGAGGACCTCGGGCTCGAGGACGTACATCCCCGTATTGATCGTGTCGGTGAAGACCTGACCCCACGTTGGCTTCTCGAGGAAGCGCTCGATCCTTCCGTCCTCCGCCGTCATCACGATCCCGAAATCGAGTGGGTCCTCCATGCGCTTGAGAACGATGGTCGCAGCCGCGCCCTTGCTGCGGTGGTAGTCGACTGCCTTCTGTAGGTCGAAGTCGGTGAGTGCGTCTCCGCTGATCACAAGGAAGGTGCCTGACAGGAGATCGCTGGCCGCGAGCACAGATCCCGCGGTCCCGAGTGGAACGTCTTCGGTCGCGTAGGAGAGCGAGACACCGAGGTCCGATCCGTCGTCGAAGTAGTTGCGGATGACGGAGGAGAGGAACTGAACGGTTGCGACGATGTCCTTGACGCCGTTGCGTTTCAGAAGCGTGATGATGTGCTCCATCATCGGGCGGTTCGCGATGGGGAGCATGGGCTTGGGGATATTGCTCGTGAGAGGACGCAGACGGGAGCCCTCTCCCCCGGCCATGATGACGGCCTGCATCCCCGAGTCCATCTACCCCCCTCCCCCATCCGGCGCGTCCAGAGCATCCAGACGCCGCTTGGCCTCACCTGCGTACATGATGGCGGCCGTCCAGTAAAGGACGGCCCCTCCCCCTACGAGGATCAACCCGATCCCCCTCGACCCCTCGATCGCCCAGCTCGTTTCCGAGAGGACCAGCCAAGTGAGGCCGATGAGCAACAGAGCCGTTGCCCATTTACCCACTTTGTTGACAGGAATCCTTTCCATCCCGCGCTTCTCCGCGAGAGGGAATGCGATCGCGAAAATCGCGTCGCGTACGATGACAACCAGTGCCAGCCACAACGGCAGCACGTCGCTCGCGACCAGGGCTACAGCGAGGGCAACGATGAATACCCGATCCGCTACCGGATCCAGGAGCTTGCCGAGCTCGCTGACTTGGTTGAACCGTCGGGCGATGTAGCCGTCGAAGAAATCGGAGAGCGCGCCGAGCCCGTAGAGGATGAAGGCAGCCTCCTCGCGCCCGGAGATGAACAGCCAGAGGAAGAACGGCACGGACGAGAGGCGCAGGACCGAAAGAACGTTGGGCACCGTCAGGTTGCTCGCCCTCGGCACCGTCGTCGCCTCTGCCATCACAGAGAGAAGTATGGCCGACGTGGAAATGGGTAGGTTGGCCGGCATGCGAAGACTCGGAGTACTCCTCGTGATAGCTGGCTTGCTCTTTCCCACCACTGCGACCGCCGAGCATGCGCCCGAGAGTTCGTGTAGCCCGTCGGGTGATGTGTGCACGAGCGCAGAGAAGATCGACGTGGTTCAGTACCTGCGGATCGGCCTCACAGCGAAGCACTTCGATCAGTACCGCCTATGTGTGCGGGCCCCGGACGACACTCGCCAGTGCAAGACGTTCCAGATCCAAGAGATGGGCGAACAGTTCGGCGACAAGGTCAGATGGCGTCGCCACTTCCCCAACAAAGGCCCAGGCGCCTACAAAGCCTGCTGGAGATGGGAAGGGTCAACGCGCTGCAGGACCAACGGCTTCCACATCTAGGCCGTCGGGTCGCTGTCTAGCTAGGGCGCGTGGCGATATCGACTATGCCGATGACGAATCCAGGAAGTGCGATCGCGGTTAGCACCGCGGCGGCGATGCGTCCGCCCCTGAGGTAACCGGGCGACGTAAGGAGATCGTCGACGCCTTTAGCCCTGCTGAACCACAGGCCGAGAAGCCCCGCCCCCGTGAGCGGGATAAGCAATCCGAAGGCCGGAACGAGCAACAGAAGGGGGGCGTGTTTGGCGACGGTCTTGACGTCTTTGCTGATCAGAGGAAGGGCTCGGCTGTAGCGGCCCGCGAGAGTGGCAAGCAACATCCCGTAGCCGATCAGGATCGCCGAGAAGGCTAGGACGGCGAGCCATCCCGGCCCTACGATGTTGAAGTCAACGTTGTCCGGGCGCAGTGGGTCGATGCGCGTCCCGATGGCGATAAGGATCACTGCTCCGTAGACGGCTCCACCCCACCGGCCGCGTGGGAGCCACCGTCTGGTCACCATGTAGAGGCCGCTCATGAGAAGGCCTCCGAATATCCCTACGAAGATGATGAAGCCGATCGATCCGTCGGTCGTGATCACGCCAACGACTTCATCGGCCTCGGTCACGCGGCCCTGTGCCTCGTCACCCGCGGTCGCGGCAAGCAGCCTCATCACGAGGCGACCCCCGCCGCCGAGCATGACGACCCCCGAGACAACACCGGCTCCGATCGTGACGGTCACGTACCAGACGTATCGACGGAAGATCGTGCCCATCGAAGGAGGGAAGGGTTCGATCTGCGCGCCGTCCTCGTCTTTCCACGGCGGCTGAACCTCGAGATTGCCCCATCGCCATATACCGACAACCCCAAGGGCGATGGCTAGGCACAGCACATACATGAGGAACACAGACAGAGTCTGTCCCCTGCCGGCGGCGAAATCGAGGAAATGAGGAGTTAAGGATCCCGCAGGGATAAAGCTTGGGGTGGCCCCTACGGTTATGCTGCCTAGGTAACGACGGGGCGTAGCGTAGCTTGGTAGCGCGTCCGGCTGGGGGCCGGGAGGTCGTCGGTTCAAATCCGGCCGCCCCGACTAAGACAACATCAGAGCGACGCTTGGGCGCGTCCTGGACAGGCTTAGCATCCGGCCCATGAGTGATGTACCAACACCGCATTCGATCGATCCGGAAAGTCGTCCCTATGAGCCCTCGGAGCTCCCTAGGAAGGACGACGTCGGTGCGGCCGCGTTCTTCACCGTCGACATGCGCGCCGGGCGCGTCGTCGAGGTCGACGACTTCCCCGAGGCGCGCAAGCCGGCGTGGAAACTTGCTGTCGATTTCGGGCCCGTCGTGGGGATGCTTCGGACGAGCGCCCAAGTCAAGAACTACACGCGCGACGAGCTCCTCGGCCGAATGGTCGTGGGCGCGCTGAACCTCGGACGCAAGAAGATTGCCGGCTTCACCAGTGAGTTCCTCATCCTCGGCGCACTCGATCCGGACGGAACGGTGCGTCTCTTGGGTCTTGAGGATGGCGTCGAGCCTGGCGCACCTATCGCCTAACGACCGAGGGCGAGATCTTTCCCCATCGCAGTGGGTAAAGAATCGCGAAGATGTGCCCCCTCAAAATCCCACCGCCACCGCCACCGCCACCCCCTCCTCCGCCATTTCGACCTTTGCCACAGGACTTCAAGCACAGCGATGAGCTCAGCTGGCGACCAACACCCCTCGCCGCCCTCGCACCCAGAAAATCAGGCTGGAAGTGGTTCTTGCTCGCGTGGGTGATGGCTTCAGTGATCTTCTGGGTGCAAGTGTGGCCCCGCCTTTGGGATGGGCCGAGGGCAGAACTCACGTTGGTGGAGGTCGGAGAAGGCGAGCCACGGGGTGAGGTGCTAACGGAATCAGCGATCTACTTTGTGCTGATCGAAGGATTTCCTAGCGACATCTTGGAGACGCTCCGAGATCACTACCGCGACCGCTGGGGGCTCGACGTCAGGATCTTGCAAGTAATGACCGTTGAGGAAACCGCTCAACTTCCGTCGGGCCAGCTCGACGCCTACGATCTGGCCTACCAACTTCAGCGCGCTTATGAAGCGGAGGTAGCTCCAGTTGCCGTCATCGGTTTCACGACCCATGATCTAAACCAGGAGGACCTGAATTTTGTGTACGGAGCAAATATCGCGGGCGGGTACGCGTCGATCTCAACGGCGCGGATGGATCCAACACCGGGTGACCCCCCCGATGAAGTTCTCTTAATGGAACGCCTCAGGAAATTCACGACGAGGTACATCGCGTTCACCTACTTCGATCTGCCCCTGAGCGGGAACCCCTCGAGCGTTCTGTCGCCGCTATCGGGGACGCACGACTTGGACAAGCAAGGTGAGTTTCCTTGCCCGAGCGCGCCTTTCGAGATGGCTTCCTGCTAGGCGCTGTCCGATCCCGCGGGTTCGCGGGTGCGGATGCGGACGGTGAGTTTCAGGGGGGAGCCTTGGAAGGGCTCGGTCTCGCGGATCTGGTTCTCTAGATAGCGGAGATAGTTGGTCTCTAGACGCCCGTTGGTGAACAAGACGATCGTCGGCGGGGCAACCTCGGCTTGCACCGCGTAGCGGACGCGCAGCGGGCGGCCACCTACCCGGGGATGCGGTGAACGCAGTTGCGCGTCTACGACGATGCGGTTCACTTCGGACGTCTGCAACCGTCGGCGATGTGACTCGATCGCTTCCACCGCGGCGGGAAGGATGCGATCTATCCCTCGCTTGGTAAGGGCAGAGACCCTGACCGGGGTTGCCCAATCGAGCCAACGAAGCTTCGTCGAGATGTCGCGTTCGAGGCGATCGCGGTCGGGGCCGAGCTCGACCTCGGCGCGCACGATGTCCCACTTGTTGAGCACCAGCACGCACGCGCGCCCGGCTTCGACGATCGCTTCCGCGATGCGTTGATCGGGCCCGGTCACACCTTCGTCCGCGTCGAGCATGAGGATCGCGCAATCGACGCGATTGAGAGTGCGGCGCGAACGAAGCCACCCGAAGTACTCGATGGGGTCCTTCACCTTGACCTCTCGTCTCATGCCCGCGGTGTCGACGATGCGGAGCCGCCGTCCATCGGCGAGCTCGAGCACGGAGTCGACTGGGTCGCGTGTCGTTCCGGGTGTCGAGTCGACGATCGACCGCTCCGATCGCGTCAGTGCGTTGAGGAGCGAAGACTTTCCGACGTTAGGGCGCCCGATGATGGCGATGGATGCCCACTCGTCGTGCTCGGGACCAGTTGCCTCCGGCAGTTCGGCCACGAGAGCCTCGAGGAAGTCACCGGATCCCCTTCCGTGCAGCGCCGATAGTGGGTGTGGCTCTCCCAGTCCCAACCGGTAGAAGGCAGCAGAGCTGGGCTCGTCCCGGGGATCGTCAGCCTTGTTGGCGACGAGCAGGACGGGCTTATCCGACTTGCGAAGCGCGCGCGCTACGAGATGGTCGTCCTCGATCGGCCCCGACGCGGAGTCGACCACGAAGACGATTACGTCGGCGAGCTCGATCGCGACCTGGGCTTGTTCGGCGACGCGCGCGTCTAGACCCTCCTGGCCCGCTTCGAGACCTCCGGTGTCGACCAGTTCGAAGCGCTTGCCTGCCCACTCGGCGACGAAGCTGTGACGGTCGCGCGTGACGCCAGGAGTTGCCTCGACTATCGCTTCGCGTCTGCCCAGGATCCTGTTGACGAGCGACGACTTCCCGACGTTCGGCCGTCCGACGACGGCAACCACGGGTATCCCCTCAGCCACGTCCGATCGCTTTCGAAACGAGGTGGAGTACCTCCGAGACTGTGTCATCGAGTGACATCCCGGTGGTATCGACGATGATCGCGTCTTCGGCCAGCGCCAGCGGCGACGCGGCGCGGGTCGAATCGCTGGTGTCCCGATGCTTGATCGAGTGCGCGAGACGCTCCAGTTCCTCATGATCCTCGACGCCCAGCTGAGCTCCTCTACGGCGAGCCCGCTCCTGAGGGGATGCCGTGAGGAAGACCTTCACGGGCGCGTCGGGCGCAACCGTCACACCGATGTCACGGCCCTCGATCACGACCTCACCACCGGCGAGGACCTTCCGCTGCAGCGGAAGAAGAGCGGCACGTACGGGAGCATGAGCCGCGACTATCGCTGCGGCCGCGGTGACATCCTCTTCGCGGATGCGCATGGTCACGTCCTCTTCGTCTAGGCGCACGCATCCGTCGTCGAGCGAGATGTCGAGCGAGCGCGCGAGGCTCCCGAGAGCGTCGGGTCCTTCCTCGATCATTCCGGCGCGTAGGGCCGCGAGGGCGACTGTGCGGTACATCGCGCCTGTGTCGAGGTATTGCCATCCCAGACGGCGCGCAACCTCACGGGCAACCGTGCTCTTGCCCGCGCCGGCAGGACCGTCGATAGCGAGAACGCTCATCGCGCCGCCGCTTCTTTCCGCGCCGCGATGCGACCTTGGGCCGCACCCAGGATGTCGAGGAATTCAGGGAACGAGGTTGCGACGGACGACCACCCATTCACCTTGACGTTCGCTGCACCGATCACCCCCGCGATGGCGAGCATCATCGCGATGCGGTGGTCGCCGAGTGAGTCCACGTCCCCGCCGTACAAGGTGCTCGGACCTGAGATGACGAGACCGTCCTCGCGTTCCTCGACGCGCGCACCGAGTGCGTTGAGGCCCGTCGCGATCGCGGAGATCCGGTCCGATTCCTTGACCCGCAGCTCCCGCGCGCCGGTGATGGTGGTCGTGCCGGACGCCTGCGTCGCGCACACCGCTAGCGCTGGGATCTCGTCGATCAGTCCCGGGATCTCGTCGGGCCCGATCTCGATCCCTCGCAACTCCGACGCCTTTACGGTCACCGTGCCTACGGGTTCTCCGACCCGCTCTTCTTCGACCGCGATCGTGATGTCTGCACCCATGCGGATGAGCGCATCGAGCGCTCCGGTGCGCGTGGGATTGAGCCCCACGTCCTGGATCACGAGCTCCGATCCTTCGATGAGCGCGGCAGCAACGATGAAGAAGAGCGCGGACGAGATGTCGCCCGGGACTTGAAGGCTCATCGGTGTGAGAGAGCCGCCGCCTGAAACCTCGGTGACCGTTCCGTCACTCACGATGCGCGCGCCGGCTGCCCTAAGCATGCGTTCGGTGTGGTCCCTGCTCGCGCCCGGCTCGGCCACCCGCGTTACGCCAGCGGCCTGTAATCCGGCGATGAGGAGCGCCGTCTTCACCTGTGCGCTCGCGACGTCGAGCTCGACGTCGATCCCTTGAAGACCACCGCCTCGGATGGCCAGTGGAGCGTTCTCGCCATGGGCGCGCCCATCGATCGTCGCGCCCATCTGCCGCAGCGGAACGACGACGCGCAACATCGGGCGCCGCCGTAAGGATCCGTCGCCGGTAAGCACCGATAGTCCGGCGATGCCGGCGCAGATCCCGCTCAGCGTGCGAAGTGATGTTCCGCTGTTACGAAGGTCGAGAACCGAATCGGGCTCGCGCAGGCCTGTCGCTCCCAGGCCGTCGACGGTCGCCGTGGTGTGCTCCAACGCGCACGTCACACCGAGAGCGGCCAATGCTTGTCCAGTCGCCAACACGTCGTCACCCGTATTGATGTTCGAGATGATCGAACGACCCTCTGCCAGAGCGCTGAGGATCAATGCGCGGTGACTGATCGATTTATCGCCTGGAACGCGGATGGTTCCGCGCAGCGGGGTCGGGCGACGAGATTTCCTCATGGGGTCGCCTCGACGGATCCCGAGCCCGTGGACCGCTCGACGCGGTAGCCGAGCTCGACGAGCGCGACCTCGAGCTTTGCGGCCCGGTCATCGCCGATGACGATCACCTCGAGGCGGCCACGACCGCCCTCGGTCGAATGGATGATCCTGAGGTCTTCGATGTTGACGCCGAGAGCACTCGCTGCGGTGGTGACCTCCGCAAGCACGCCGGGTCGGTCCGGAACCGACATGTCGAGGGCAACCGGCTCGCCCCCCGATTCCGGTTTCGCGAACAACTCGAGTCGAGCGGTCCTGCTCGTTTCCAGAAATGCCCGGAGGTCGTCCCAGTGCCCGGCGGAGATCATGTCCCCCACTGCTTCAAGGCGCTCGCCGAGCGTTCCGAGCGCCTCCAGAACAGCGCTTCTGTTGGACCGCATGATCGCGATCCACATATCCGGATGGCTGGCCGCGATGCGGGTGACGTCTCGGAAACCACTTGCAGCGAGATTGAGAACCGCGTCGTCCCGCCCGCCGCCGACCGCGACGTCGACAAGCGTGCTCGCGACGAGCTGGGGGAGGTGGCTCAAGCGTGCGAGCAGCATGTCGTGATCGTGGGGGTGCAGCGCGATCGGCTTTGCTCCGAGCGACGAGGCCATCGTCGCGACGCGCGCGTACGACTCGGGCGCCGTGTCAGGGGTCGGGGTGAGGATCCACCACGCATCCTGAAAGAGTCCTGGATCCGCGGCATCGATCCCATGACGCTCAGATCCGGCCATCGGATGTCCGCCAACGAAAGCGGGCCCGAACGCGGATCCGCCCGCCGCAACGGCGTCTGCCTTCGAGCTGCCCACGTCGGTGACGACGGCGCCTTGACCGATCACCCCTTTGAGCTCCCGACAGACCTCTTCGGTCCGGTCGACAGGGATCGCGAGCACGACGAGCTCGGCTCCCGATGCGGCGTCCGCAGCCGATGTCGCCACTCGGTCGATGGCTCCCACCTCGAGCGCGCTGTCGAGCGTCGCCGAGTCGAGGTCGAAGCCGGTGATGTGGATGCTAGGGACGTTGCTGCGCAGCCCCAGCGCTACCGAGCCTCCGATCAGCCCGGTACCTATCACCGCGATCCTGCTCATCAGCTTTGGTCCGGTCTCAGCGAGTGCGCATCCCGGAGGTAGACATGGCGAAGCTCTGCCGGGGTCCGCTCGGAATAGAGATGCATGAGCACACGGATACAGCGAGCGAGTCCGCCGGCGACGTCGATCTCGCTCGCGCACAGCAGTGGAACGTCCCCCAGGCCGAGCTCCCGCGCCGCTGCAGCCGGAAAGCCCGCCCTCAGGTCGGGGGTCGCGGTGAACAGGATGCTCACGAGGTCGCCTGCCCCGACGTGGTTGAGCGCCATCATCCGAGCCAGCAGCTCGCTGGTCGCCTCGGTGATGTCCTCAGCTCGGTCGTTATCGACCGAGGTCGCGCCGCGCAGCGCTCGTACACGCATCCCATCTCGCGGATCATCCATCTGAGCCAGCCTCTTTATCTACTTGTCGACTTGTGGCTAGAGGCCGCACGCGCGGTAAAGCTCGCGCAACTCTTCCGGATTGATGCGGCGCCAGCTTCCGGCCTTCAGCCGCCCAAGCTTAAGCGGGCCGATGCTGGTGCGAACCAGTTGCTTCACCGGATGTCCGGTCGCCTCGCACATCCTTCGAACGAGACGATGCCGACCTTCGGTGACGGTGATCTCGAGCAGCGCTCCCCCGGCGGTTCGTTCGACGAGCGCGACATTGGTCGCCCGTGCGTGCCCATCTTCGAGCTCGACGCCGCGCGACAGCATCCGGAGCACCTTGTAGCCCACCGACCCGCTGACCTCGGCGACGTAGGTCTTGGGAACCTCGAAGCTCGGGTGCGTCAGGGCATGGGTGAGGTCGCCGTCGTTGGTGAGGATCAGCGCGCCCTCGGAATCGATGTCGAGTCGCCCCACCGGCCACACGCGCCGTTCTAGGTCGACGATGTCGAGGACGGTCTCTCTGCCTTCCGGGTCGGACGCGGTCGTGACCACCCCGACCGGCTTGTTGAGGAGGTAGTGAGCCAGATCGACGTCGAGCGGCACGGATGAACCATCGACCTCAACCTTATCCTTAGTGACGTCGACCCGGCGCCCCAGCTCCGCCCGCTTGCCATTCACTTTGACCCGGCCGGCAGCGATCAGCTCTTCGACCGCGCGGCGAGATCCTAGGCCCGCGCGCGCCAGCACCTTTTGCAGGCGCTCTCCTTCGGGGTGCTCCATAGGAAGAGACTACGTGGCGCCGCCCAGAAATTACACAGAAGGGGACAATTTGGACTCCATGTCCTCCACGGCCTCGGCGTCGGGCATGAAATCGACCAGGGGCGGCAGCTCGTCGAGCGATCTCAGCCCGAGCCGCTCGACGGATCCGTCGCTCAGGCGGAACAGCACCGCCCCGCTCCCCGTCGGGGCCAGTTCCTCGATGAGGCCCCGGTTCTGAAGGGTCTTGACGACGCCGTCTGAGTCCACGCCTCGGATCTCGGTGATCGTCGCCCGAGACAGGGGTCCTTTGTAGGCGATCACGGCGAGGACCTCGAGGGCTGCTGGGGTCAGGCGGGGATGACGGTTACCGATGACGAAGCGCTCCAGCCAGGGGGCGCAGTCCGGACTCGTGTACAGGCGCCAGCCGCCTGGGGACTCGCGGAGGAGGAAGCCCCGGTCGGACATCCGGTACGACTCGGCCAGCTGGTTCAAGAGCTCTTCTACCAGCGCAGTTGGGCGCTCGAGCACCTCGGCGATCTGGGCCGCCGGGATGGGCTCGTCGGCCATGAGCAGTATCGATTCGACGATCTTGCTCTCGGGGGGGCTGCTCCCCTGCTCTTCGTTCACGATCTCGCTCCTCCCGGCTGCGTTGGGGCCAGCATGTATTCGTCTGCCTCCTCGAGGACCTCGTCGAAGTCCACCTCACCCGTCCACGTCGCTCGGATATCTCCGAAGCGGTCCGCTTGGGCGACATCCACGGCGCCGGACTTGAAGAGCTCCAGCAAGGCGAGGAAGCGAACCACCACCTCGATGCGCCGGGTGGTCCCCCCGCACAGCTCCGAGAACGAGACCGCTCCACTACGGCCATCGAGGACCTGAGCGAGCTCGTAGATCGCATCCCGGACCGTCTCGCGGATCGGAGTGATGTGGTGGAGGTCGATCTCGGGCGTCGGTTTTGGGGCGAAAGCCGCCGCGGCTGCCCTGGCGAGGTGCTCGGGTGTGGTCGAGGCCAGCAGATCGGGGGCGAGGCCCGCGAACTCGGGTTCGAGGCCCGCCGTGCGTGGGTGCCAGTCGAGGCCCCGCTCGAGCATGGTGGCGAGCCACTCCCCGGCTGCTCGGAAGGTCGCACACTCGACCAGGCGGGCGAGCAGGAGGTCCCTCTCCTCGAGCAGGCTCGGATCCTCGGTGTAGCGCCCGGGAAGGAGACGCGACGACTTGAGCTCCAAGAGGGTGGCGGCGACGATCAGGAACCCGGTGGCCGTCTCGAGGTCGAGCTCATCCAGGCGCTCGATCGCGGCGATGTATTCCTCGGTGATGGTCGACAGCGAGATTTCGTAGATATCGACGCGCTGGCGTGTGATGAGGTGCAAGAGGAGGTCGATCGGCCCCTCGAACACGTCGAGCTTCACTTCATATGCCAAATGGCGCCCCCTGCTGGTCCATCACTTGTCGACACATAGACATATCTACTCAGCCCCACACCATCTGGGCTCACTCTATCGAGGCGGGGGGCCCTCGGGGGGGAAATCGGCGGTCACGGCCGGGGCGGCAACCCGACCCGCTCGTAGACGGTCACCAGGGTGGCCTCGGCCTCCTCGCGAGCCTTGGCGGCGCCGGTGCCCAGGAGGCGCGCGATCTCGCCCGGATCGGCCATGAGCTCCTCGTATCGAGCCCGGATCGGCGCTAGGGCGGCCACGACGGCCTCGCCCAGAGCCATCTTGAAGGCCCCGTACCCGGAGCCGGCGAAGCGCGCCTCGATCTCCCCCACCTCGACCCCTTCTACCAGGGCAAATACTGTCAGGAGGTTGGTCAACGCCGGCTTGTCAGGGGCCGCGACGACGTCCCGGCCCGAGTCGGTCACGGCCGCTTTGACCTTGGACAGGATGACTTCGGGGGCGTCTACGAGGCCGATGCTCGAGGCGGGGCGGGCTGCGGACTTGCTCATCTTCTGAGTGGGGTCGTCCAGGGCCATGATCCGGGCGCCCTCAGCCGGGATCCGCGCCTCCGGAACCACGAACGTCTCCCCGAACTGGGAGTTGAAGCGGATGGCGACGTCCCGCATGAGCTCCACGTGCTGGCGCTGGTCCTCGCCCACGGGCACCCCGTGGGCCCTGTAGAGGAGCACGTCTGCCGCCTGGAGCAAGGGGTAGGTGAACAAGCCCACGCCTACGGATTCCGCCTCTCCCTTGGATTTCTCCTTGAATTGGACCATCCGACGTAGCTCCCCCATCCGCCCGACGCAGTTCAAGACCCAGGCGAGCTCGGAGTGGGCGGCGACGTCGGATTGGACGAACAGGACGGACCGGGCCGGGTCGATGCCGGCCGCCAGAAGCTCGGCCGCCTTGGAGATGGTCGCCCCCCGCAGCTCGGCTGGATCCCAAGGCAGCGTCATGGCGTGGAGGTTCACGATGCAATAGAAGGCCTCGTGCTGGTCCTGGCTCGAGACCCAGTTGCGGATAGCGCCAAGATAGTTACCGATGTGTGTCTCACCGGTTGGCTGGATGCCGCTGAAGAGGCGCTGACGAGTAACGTTCAAGTTGAGGGTTACTACCTTTCCGTGTTGGGACCCGCAGGGTGCGTACAATACCGCCGTGGACATCGGCTTGCTGCCTCTCCTCCGCTCGGACCCCATGGCGTTCCTTCTCCTCGCCGTGGCCCTCATCGGCTCGCTCGGGCTGCACGAGTACGCGCACGCCCTCGCCGCGGATCTCCAGGGCGATCGTCTCCCGAGGGCGATGGGACGCTTGACGCCAAATCCGATCAAGCACCTCGACCCGCTGGGGACGATCTTGATCTTCCTAGCGGGCTTCGGGTGGGGGAAGCCGGTCGAATTCCGTCCCAGCGCCCTGTCGTCCAAGCGCTTCGGGGCGGCGATAGTGGCGCTTGCTGGCCCGCTGACCAATCTGTTGCTTGCATTGGTGGGGGCGTTCGCCCTCGGGATCGTGGGCAGGGCAGGCGGAGATGAGCTGGTTCTCGGAGGCAACCCTGTGGCCGTCTTCCTCCGCTTCTTTGTGTCGATCAACATCGTGCTGGCCGTGTTCAACCTGGTGCCGTTGCCTCCTCTGGACGGCTCCCGGCTGTTGACGATCTTCCTCCCGCCCAACAAGCAGCGGATCATCTTCTTCCTGGACAAGTACGGCTTCCTTATCTTGCTCGCCTTGGTCTTCTTCGGTGGGTTCGCCCTTCTCAGCCCGGTGATCGAAGCCGTGGGCGGATGGGTCCTCGACGTCGCGGGAGTCATCTAGACAAGCGCCCTTGTCCCTCAGGGGACAAGATAGTAAATAGGCAAGTCTCTTTGTCGTCTTAACTACTTCTCGATTAGCTTACTTGTTAGGAAGACGACTCAAGGCTTAAACGGCTAGTCGATATGACGACTTAGCTATAAGTAGCGTTAGCAATTCGTGGCCAAGGCCCCAGATCCCCTAGCCGACTTGCAGAGAAGTCGGCTCTCCCCCGTCCCAGGGAACGGATACAAGGGGGCGCCTGAGCCGATAAGGGACTAAGTCCTCTAAGAGGTAAGTAGATAAGTATCCGAGTTACCAAGTCGGTGCTGGCTCCCATCGGCTCCGCAGATCGAGCACTCGGGGGAATACCGACAGGTCGTCTTGTCGGCCTCTGACCTTGTCGACAAGACGACTAGGGGCTATGTTCCTCCGGCGCCCAGTCGAGTTAGGAAGATGTCCCCTCATCCTCCTGTCCCCCGCCCGGGGTAGGCCTTGGGGGATCGGAGGGGGCTCTGAGGATCTGCGGGTCGCCTTTGTTTACGACAACGGTCGCATCGAGAGGCGGAATCTGAGGCCCAGGCCTCTCTCGAGGTGGATGAAGGCTATGGACGGCCCTGATGACCCGCAGCAGGCCGCTTGGGGGCTGGTCTTGTAGTTTAGGGTTAGAGAATAGTCTAAGGGTATACGTGAGCATCAGGGTGATGCTATCCCTCACCCCGTAGCTCACCCTGTTCTTGCCAAAAATGCGACCGGCAGGATCACTGCTTCCCCGGCGGCTCACATCTCTTCGCTCCGACGGATCCGAGGGCGCTCGTCCTCTCTGTGGGACCCCTCCCCTGTCCCGGTGCCTTGGGTCGAAGCGCAGTTGTTCCACAGAGCCAGCCCTGGGGAGCTCGCGCCCCGGTCGACAAATCACTTTGTCTGGAAGTCTCCCGGTCGCAAGGGACAGACACATCCCGGCTCAGCCGTCGACAAGTCGATAGATCTACCGGGACCTAGTTCAGGAGTCCAAGTTAATAAGTCGACAGGCAGGCCTGCCTAGTCCAGATTGCGACTCATCGACTTGTCGACAAGTCACTCAGTGGCCCCCTAAAACCCCCTACGCAGGGGGTGGGGTCGAGTACCTTATCGACAAGTCGACAGGTGCTCTAGCCGCCTAGGAGCTATCTCTCCGACAGCTTCCTCAGGAGGATCGAGTCCTGGCCTCGAGCCTCGAAGTCCTCGAGGACGTAGGCGAGAGCCGCCCTGACGATCTTGCCGCGGTCTACGCCGAGCCCGTGGCCCGCCCGAAGCGCCAGGCGGGTCTTCTCGAGGTTCACGAGATCCTCCGGCGTGCAATAGAAGGTCACCTTCTCCTCATGCCTTGGTCCTTTGCGGTCCACGGCCGCTGAGGGAGGCGAGGCGACTTGTAGATTTGTCGACCGAATCTCGGCAGGAACAGGTGCTGCGGGCTGAGCTACAGGTTCCGGTGCTACTGCAGGGCTCTCAGCCGGAGCCGGCGATGACGTCTTACGGAAGAGCTCTTCAGCTCCCGGCAGACTGGCTCGCTTTGACACGGTCCATCACCTCCTTGGCGACGCTACGGTAGGCCGTCGCCCCGGAGCTGTCCGGTGCGTACGACAGGATCGACTCCCCCGCTACGGGGGCCTCGGCGAACTTGATGGTCTTGCGGATGACGGTGTCGAAGAGGCGGTCGGCGAAGGCATCTCGTACCCGGGCCAGGACCTCTTTCCCGTGGACCGTCCGGCTGTCGTACATCGTCGCCAGGATGCCGTCGATCGCCAGGCCCGGGTTGAGACGCTCCCGGATCTTGCCGATCGAGTCCATCAGCATGCCCATGCCCCTCAAGGCGTAGTACTCGGTCTCCAGGGGGACGATTACCCCGTCAGCCGCGGTCAGGGCGTTGATCGTGAGGAGCCCGAGGCTGGGAGGGCAATCTATAAGGATGAAGTCGTACTTCACCCTTAGGGGTTCCAGGACCCTCTGAAGGCTCTGCTCACGGGCGACCTCCGAGACCAGCTGCAGCTCAGCCGCCGAGAGATCGATGTTGGAGGGCAGCAGATCGAGCCCAGCGGCCCCGGTGGAGATGATGATGTCCTCGACGACCGCGTTCCGGTCGAGCAGGGCATCGTAGATCGATGCCTCGAGGTCCCCGGGTTCGATGCCGAGTCCGAGCCCGCAGCCCCCTTGGGGGTCGAAGTCGACCAACAGCACCTTCTGCCCCGCTTCGGCGAGGGCAGCCCCAAGGCTGACGGTCGTGGTGGTCTTTCCGACCCCACCCTTCTGATTGGCCAGCGCGATGATCCGGGCGCGTCGGGGCCCTGCCGGGCGCGACTCCTCAGTCGGTGAGGGTGGTGTCACGGCGACCTCGACCTCGGCCGGTGTTGGGACCTCCGGCGAGCCGTGGGTCATGGGTCCGTCCACGTGCGTCGGCTGGTGCCAGCCGTTGCCGTTGAGACTCTCGGAGCGGTCGGGCTCAGGAGGCGTCGTCGCCCCAGAACCGAGCTCCTCGGTGATGGTTGTGTGATCCACTCTCGCCGCCTCCCCGGTGCTAGGCAAGAAAGAAATTTGTCGACAAATCTCTTTGTAGGGAGGATGAGGCTAGACCAAAGGGGCGAGGAGCACAAGAGGCAATTTCTTACCCTTGAACCTCACCATTCACATCAGTCACACAGGGGCTCAGACGAGGTTCTTGCACTCCACGCACAGCGTCGTGGCCGGACGCGCCTCCAGCCGTTCCATCGGGATCTCGACATCACAGCTCTCGCAGGTCCCGTACTTCCCGTCGGCGATGCGCTCCAGGGCCCGCTTGATCTCGGCCTGGCTCCCGAGCAGCTGGTCGATCTGCCCGATCCGCTCGGAGCGCTCCATCGTCGCGTGGCCTGAGTCGGCGAAACCCTCATCGTCGTCCACGGGGACGCTCACCTCGCCGGGCGTCGCTCCATGCTCGGCCAGCGAATGCTCGATCCCCTCTAGATTCTTGCGGAGCTCGGTTTCGAACCTCGTTACATGCTCGGCTTGCATCTCTACCCCCATGTCGTCGAGGAGGCGCGGGAGATCCCGGCTCCTACCCCCTGGCTCCTCAGCCGCGGGCGCGGGGGTGCGACGAGAGGTAGACCTCTCGGAGCCTCTGGTCACTCACCAACGTGTAGACCTGCGTCGTCGCAAGGCTCGCGTGGCCCAAGAGCTCCTGCACCACCCTGATGTCCGCCCCCGCGTCAAGCATGTGCGTCGCGAAGGAGTGCCGGAGGGTATGGGGGGAGACTAGCTCCCCGAGGGAGGCCTGAGCGGCGTATCGCTTCAGGATCTTCCACGCCCCCTGGCGGCTCATGCGTCCGCCGCGCGCATTGAGGAACAGCGGATGGGCTCCGGGGCCCCCGCGAGCTCGCCGCGCGAGCTCGGGTCTGGAGGCGGAGAGGTAGTCGCCCACTGCCCCCTTGGCGGCCCGGCCGAGTGGCAAGCGCCGCGCCTTGTTCCCTTTGCCCGCACGAACGAGGAGGGATCCTTCATCGAGATCGACGTCGTCGCGGTCGAGATCGACGAGCTCGGTGATACGGAGGCCCGCGCCGTAGAGGACCTCGAGCATCGCTCGGTCCCGCCGGCCCAGGACGTCATTACCCGGGGTATCGATGAGCCGTTCGATGTCCTCGATGGGGATGGCCTTCGGGAGAGAGCGGGTCTTCTTTGGGCTCGCGACCCCCGCCGTCGGATCCGACGAGATCTTTCCTTCGGCCGTGAGAAACCGGTAGTAGGAGCGGACGGCAACCAGCATGCGAGCGATCGAGCTCGACCTCAGCGGCTTCTCTACGGGGAAACGGCCCTCTTTCAGACGACCGAGGTATTCGGTGACGTCTGCCTCCGTGCATCGGAGAGGATCCCGCCGGGCCGACGCGCAGTACCGATGCCAGGTGGCTAGATCCCGCCGGTATGCCTCGATCGTGTTGCTCGACAGCCCCTTCTCGTACTCGAGGAAGGAGATGAACTCGTCGACGAGCTTTTCGACGGCGTCCAGGCCGGGTGCCTAGAGGAGGTCGTCGAGCGGGACGAAGTCGAGGCCGTGAGCGTCGGCGACAGGCTCGTAGACCACTGAGCCCTTGTAGGTGTTCACGCCTTTGGCGAGGGCGGCATCGTCGCGTACGGCCTCGAGGCCCCGCTCGGCGAGCGCGATCACGTAAGGCATCGTCGCGTTCGTGAGCGCGTAGGTCGATGTATGTGGCACAGCCCCCGGCATGTTGCCCACGCAGTAGTGGATGACGTCGTGAACTATGTAGGTCGGATCGGAGTGCGTAGTCATCTTCGATGTCTCGAAGCAACCACCCTGGTCGATCGAGATGTCCACGAGCACTGAGCCCGGCGCCATCTCTTTCACGATCTCTTCGGTCACGACGACGGGTGCGACCGCGCCCGGTACGAGGACCGCCCCGATGACGAGGTCGGCAGAGATCACGGTTTGTTCGACGGAGAGACGGTTCGACGCGAGCGTGAGGATCTTCCCTTGGTGGATCCGGTCGACGTCGCGCAGCTTGTTGATGTTCTTGTCGAGGATGACGACCTCGGCCTCCATGCCCTGCGCGATCCACGCGGCGTTCATTCCGGACATCCCGGCGCCGATCACGACGACCTTCCCGGGGCGGACGCCGGAGACCCCTCCGAGGAGCACTCCCCTGCCACCGTTGGATCGCTCCAGCAAGTAGGCACCGACCTGTGGCGCCATGCGGCCGGCGACCTCGCTCATCGGCGCCAGCAGAGGCAATGAGCGGTCGGCGAGCTCCACGGTTTCGTACGCGACCCCCGTAGTGCCCGCATCGAGCAGCGCCTTGGTTACCGGTTCGCTCGCTGCGAGGTGGAGGTAGGTGAACAAGAGGAGGCCTTCGCGCAAGCGGGGGAACTCTTCGGGGATCGGCTCTTTGACCTTCAGAACCATGTCGGAGTCGGCAAACACTACGTCGGCGTTCGGAACGATCGCAGCACCGGCGCGCTCGAACTCGGCGTCGGTGATGCTGGAACCCAAGCCGGCGGAGCGTTCGACGATCACGTCGTGCCCATGGACCACCAGTTCTCGAACACCCGCAGGGGTGATCGCGACCCGGTACTCGTTGTCCTTGAGCTCCTTTGGGACCCCGACCTTCATGGCCGAACCTTATCCCGCTCGGCCCCTGTCCTAGCGGTCGATAGTTACGACGTCCTCTGTCGTTTCGGCGCCCGCAGCCTCACGTCCCCCAGCGACTGCGGCGGCGACGAAGTCTCGGAACAACGGGTGTGCGCGGTCGGGGCGGCTCTTGAACTCGGGGTGGAACTGACCGGCGACGAACCACGGATGATCGGCGAGCTCGATTATCTCGACGAGCGTGCCGTCGGGCGACTCACCCGAACACACCAGTCCTGCCGACTCGAGCTTGTGTCGCAGTCTGGGGTTTACCTCGTAGCGGTGCCGATGGCGCTCGTAGATGAGCTCGGTTCCGTAGGCAGCCGCGGCCTTGGAACCTTCTTTCAATCGGCAGGGGTATGCGCCGAGACGCATGGTTCCGCCGAGCTTGTCGAGATCTTGTCCTGCAAGGACATCGACAACTGGATACGGGGACGTCGCGTCGAACTCCGAGGAGTTAGCGCCGTCGAGCGCCGCGACGTTACGCGCGAACTCGATGACCGCGCACTGGAGACCCAAGCAGATCCCGAGGAAGGGAACGTTGTTCTCGCGCGCGTAACGCACCGCCTGGATCTTCCCTTCGATCCCGCGCACGCCGAACCCTCCGGGTACGAGGATCCCGTCGAGGGAACCCAGCGTCTCGTCGAGATCCGCCGTCTCGAGCTCGTCAGATGCGATCCAAGAGATCTCGAGGTCGGCCGCGCTGGCGAAGCTTGCGTGCTTGAGGCTCTCCACAACTGAGAGGTAGGCGTCGGGCAGCGTGACGTACTTCCCGATTATCCCGATGCGGACCTTCTTCTCCGATGCCCGGATCTTGCCGACGAGCGAGTGCCACTCCTCGAGGGCCGGGACTTTGGTGGCATCGAGCTGGAGACGATCGACGACGAAGTCGTCAAGCCCCTCATCCCGCAGCACGAGTGGGATCTCGTAGATGTTGTCGGAGTCGACCGCAGAGACGATGGCATCCATGTGGACGTCGCACAGCAACGAGATCTTGCGTTTGAGCGCGGCGCTGATCGGACGGTCCGACCGACACACGATCGCGTCCGGGTGGATCCCGATGCTGCGCAGCTCCCGAACCGAGTGCTGGGTGGGCTTCGTCTTCAGCTCTTCGGCGGGACCCATGAAGGGCACGAGAGTCACGTGGATGTAACAGGTGTCGTCGCGACCGAGCTCGGTCTTCAATTGGCGGATGGCCTCGAGGAACGGCAGCGACTCGATGTCGCCGACGGTGCCGCCGATCTCGGTGATGAGGACGTCGGCGCCCGAGTCCTCGGCTAGCGACCGGATCCGCTCCTTGATGGCGTTGGTGATGTGGGGGATGACCTGGACGGTGTCACCTAGGAAGTCGCCCCGGCGCTCCTTGGCGATGACCGACTGGTAGATCGCCCCGGTGGTGACGTTGGAAGCACGGAACAGGTTCTCGTCGATGAAGCGCTCGTAGTGCCCGAGGTCGAGGTCGGTCTCGCCGCCGTCTTCGGTGACGAACACCTCGCCGTGCTGGAACGGGTTCATGGTTCCGGGATCGACGTTGATGTAGGGGTCGAGCTTCTGCATCATCACGCGGAGGCCACGGCTCTTGAGGAGGCGCCCGAGGGAAGCTGCGGTGAGCCCTTTGCCGAGGCTGGAAACGACCCCACCTGTTACGAATACGTGCTTCGCCACCAAGGCCTCCGATCTGTGCGTCCGGGTCGGTTAGCTGAGGGTGACGTCCCCTTCGGCCCCTACCCGCGCACGGCCGGGTTCACTTCTTGTTCCAGAAATGCAACAAGAGTGTGGCCTTCAGGGGAAGTCATGCCACGCTAACACGCGCGCCCTGGACGGCTTGTTTATTCGCTACGCATCTGGGGCGTCGTCTCCCGCGGGGTTGCTGCGTCCGCTTCGATCGAGCCACCTGAGGACCCGGTTCGACTCGATCGCGGCGGAGAAGGACCACTTCTCCGAGGCGAGGTTGAGCAAGCCAAGGACCGTGATCGCGATGGCGAGCCCTGCCCCATCGACGACGGTGAGCACGCCGAGTCCGAGCACGGCACCCAGCGGATTGGCCCCGGCGTCGCCGATCATCACCCGCTCCGCGAGGTCGTAACGCAGGACCCCTATGAGCGCTCCGAGCAGTCCCGAAGCGGCGACCACCCAGGACGCGCCGGCTAGCGCGACGAGAGGAACGGCGCACAAGAGTGTGGCTTTCCCGGCGCGTCCGGGTGCGCGGTCCAACAGATTGATGAGGTTCGCGGCGAGGGCCACGCACAGCGCCATCCCGACGCCCTCCAGCAGCGTGTCGGCAAGGAGCAACCCTGCCGCGCCCCCCGCTACCGCACCCGCGCCTGCCTTTACGAGACCACCGGTCACCCGGCCTTTCCCGAGCGCGCCGAAGTGACCCGAGAAGCCTTTGGGGCGCTCGTCGCCTCGACGATCGTCCCACCACCCGGCGAGATACATGACGAGCATCACGAGTGCGATGGCAGATCCAACGCGACGCGAGGCGGCGGGTTCCCATCCGGCGGCAGCCATGAGGTTCAGGACCGAAAGGGCGATGAAGGCGCCCATGACGAGTGGACCACCACCGACGACCGGAACCTTGACCCCCCGATGATTGATCCGCATCGCCGAGGCCGGCGGAGCCTTCAATCGCACGACCAAGAGCGCCTGCGCGCAGGACCATCCGATCACCAGACCCGTCGCGGCGGTGAGCGCGACGTCGGCGGTCATGAGTCCGTCGCTCGAACCGCGGGGGGAGCGTCCTCCGCTTCCAACGTCAGATGGATGAGTACGGCGAGCGGCACCAGGAAGGACAGGATGACCGCCGGGATGACGATCCCAGAATCGTTCAAGGCGAATCCGATGATCGCAAGCACGAGGCCCCCCACCAAGCCGGCTCTTAGCTTCGGGTACTCGTCGGCCAGGTCTCGCCACCGACCTTCGGGCCGGGATAAGAGGTACGCCATCGCGGCCAGTGCCGGCGGGACGAAGTAGGTCCATATCGTCGACGTGAACACGCGGAGGTTCGCGCGCGCCTTCCGCATCACTATCTCGCCGAGCTGGCCGATTCCTCGGGCTTGAATGTCGTCGAACGTGCGCGCGAGATGTGTCTGCACCTCGGGCGGACGGGCAAGATCCACCGCGAGGAATGCTCCCAGCACCGCTATCGCTCCCAGGCCAAACAGCGCGAGGGTCTTGAGGGTGGGGCGTCGTCCCGTGAGGAGGATCGCGGTGATCCCATAAGACGGCACCAACGCGAGGATCCCTCCGACGTCGCTACCGAGCTGTGGCGCGCCGTCCACGACCACCGCTACCGTCATTACCGCCAGGGCAGCAGCGAGCCATCGGCCGCCGGTCCGGAAGTGGAGAAGGATCGAGGCCACTAGCAAGGCCGACACCCCGAGAACGGCGAACCCGATGTTTCCGATCCCGGCGAAGCGACCCGCGACGATCGGTGAGTAGCCGAGCACGGTGTTGAGCTGAAGGTTCGCGCCGAGCAGGAGATCTACGACGACCACCGCCGTCGTTGCGGTTACGAGGATCAGAAAACGAGAGAGATAGCCGCGCGCTGCGAGTGATGCGAGCGCGACCAGGCCGGCATCTACGACGAGCACGGACGCGACGAGTCCGAGGGCGCCGTCGTCATGCCACGGGCTCAGGCCCGCGGCATAAGTGGAAACCGGCAACGCAACGATGCTGAGCGCACTGGCCCCGAGGAGATCGGGAAGCATCCCACCGAGCCGGCCTTTGGCCCGAAGCAAGATGATCCCAAAGACGTACACCGCCACCTGGAACACGACGTACCACGTCGATATCGGTCCCCTCATGGAGTCGACGAGCACGGCCTCGCCGTCGAGGGCGATCGCCTCCTCGATGGTGACCGAGCCCCGATCCGCAACCCATGCTCGGCCGTTCATGGCCGCGGGCCGTTCAGCCCCGAGGTGGGCAAGGACGGTCGGCGCGACGTCTGGAAGCGTGACGATCCCGGGTCGGCGCGTAGATGCGGATCGCAGAGCGCTCCCTTGCTCGAAGGTGGGCCCGAGCGCGAGCGCGATGCCGAGGTGCGGCTCACGCTCCCATTTCGGCGAGGTCGGTGAGACGACAAGGAGCAGGTCGCGCTCGGGATCGAGCATCGCCATGACATCGCCTAGAAGGGCGTCGGCGCGCATGATCGCGTCATCGAGATCGACGCCCGGGGTATCCGTACCCGATTGGGACAGCCAATGATCCGCCCGCGCTAGATCGCCGGGGTCGAGGATGATTACCGAGCACTCGAGCTCGAGTGCGGCCGTCAGCGCAGTCGCGTAGACAGAACGGTCGGCGACCACTCCGTAGGGTGCGGCATCGTGGCCCTGCAGCATGTCGGACCCTACGAACGCACGATCGACCTCTCCGTCGCCGTCCATCGCCGCCAGCGCGGCCCAGCGTCCGAGACCGAACGGTGAATCTGGCATAGGCCCGAGGTCAGAGTTGCCGATCGCGAGGACGTTTCGCGTCGTAGCCGACGCGAGGGCGCCGGGAGAGGCGCCATAACCCGCGTCGTGGGCAAGAGCGGAGATCTCGGTGACGGACGGTACGTGTAATGCCGATCCCTCCGTATCCCCCTCGGCTATCCCTATAGATGTCTGTCCTCCATCGACGCGAGCGCCTGCCCCGATCGTGGCGAAGCCGGACGCGTAGGTGGTCCGCGATGAGTTCGTCCGAACGGAGACCGAGCCGATGGCTCCGCGCTCGACGATGTCGAGAAGGTTTGGGGGATCGGTTCTGTCGATGTCCGACCACGTCAGGCCGGGCGTTGTGAAGATGACAACGTGCCCGCATCCTCGAGCGCTCGCCGGAGTCGCCATGGTGAGCAAGGCGACGATGAGAATCGTGAGCACACACGCCCTACGCGCCATGCGAGGCTTCTTTGTACGCGCTCTCGAGACGGTCGAGCATCCGAGCGGTGGAGAAGCGTTCCGAGAGATGAATGCGCGCCGCCGTCGCATAGCGCTTCCGCGCTGCTCCATCCAGCAACACTTCGTCGAGAGCCTTGGCCAAGGAATCTGGATCGGAGGGAGGGACCAGCCGTCCTGTTTCCCGGTCGGTGACGATCTCAGGCATTCCCCCGACCGCGGTGGCGACGACTGGCGTCCCTAAGAGGATCGCCTCTTGCACCGACAAGGGGATGCCCTCCCAGGTCGACGACAGGCAGAACACGTCTGCGGCGCTGACGTAGTCCGCCACGTTGTGCTTGAAACCGAGCCACTTCACGCGGGGCTCGATGCCGAGAGAGCGCGCCTCGGCTCGAAGCTCCGTCTCCAGCGGACCGACCCCGAGGACCCCCAGTACTGCATCCGCGCTCAACCGCTTGACGGCCTCGAGCATCACGGGGAGGTCCTTCTGCTTGGCAAGTCGTGACGCTGTGACCACGAGGGAGCGGCCCTTCTGGAGTCCGAGCTCTCTGCGAACCGATGCCTTGGTCCTCTCGACCGCGGGCGCGGTTCCGACGCCGAGGTAGAGGGTTTCCAACTTGGTGGGGTCGGCGGATCGACGGAGATGCTCCGTCATCTCGCCCGAGACCGCGAACACGTGTTGAGACAAGCGAACCACCAGCCCCTCACCCTGGCGGAACAGCACCGAACGCGCCCCGCCGACGATCTCTGGGCGGACGAGGTTGTGCACCGTGGTGATCAGCTTGGGCCGACGTCCCTTCAGGGCGACGCCACAGTCGATCCCGGCTCGGATGCCGTGGGCGTGAACGACGTCGTAGCCCCCCTCGGCCGCGATCAAGCGCAGGTGGAGCATCGCCCGGATGTGACCCCCGGCGAGACCGTCGGGGATGGAGAGGTTTATCGCCGGCTTGGGCATCTCTAAGGGGAGGTCACGGGGCGCGGCCACATCGATGAGCAGATCGCGGTGGCCGTCGAGCGCCTCCGTCACCTGCGCGACGTGACGGGCGATGCCTCCGGCAGACCTCCCCAAGACCTGAAGTACCCGTGTCTCGGCCATGGTGGCGACACGATATCGGCCCGCTGACTAGTCAGACGGGAAGCAGAAGATGGCCCGTTTGAACCGTTAAGTCTGACTGGGCTTCCCTACAGACTTAGGTCATGTCCACGCAACGTTCTCCCGGAGCGCGCCTAACTTACCTCGCACAGGTCGCGGGCCTCGCGGTCGCCTACATCGCGACGGCTCGCCTGGGCCTGGCTCTCCCCGCCGGAGAGAGCAACGCCGCCTTGATCTGGATCCCGACCGGCATATCGATCGCCGTACTCATCCGCTACGGCTGGAAGCTATGGCCTGGCGTTGCCTTGGGGGCATTCGTCGCCAATCTCGCTACTCCCATCCCGGCCATAGCTACGATCGGCATCACGCTGGGGAACACCGGCGAGGCGCTGATAGCGACGCTGGTTCTGAAGCGTCTGCGCTTCGATCCATCGTTGATCCGGATGCGCGATGTTGCGCACTATGGCCTGATCGCCGGCCTTGCAGCCCCGGCCTTCTCCGCTACGGTCGGGACCGCAGCGCTGTGGTTCTCGGGCGCGACGACCCAGCCGGGGCGAGTCTGGGAGATCTGGTGGCTCGGAGACGCGTTCGCAGCACTGATCATCGGTCCCCTGTTGCTCACACTCGCCTCGCCGGCGAGACGGCTCGAACGCCGGATCCGGAACGAAGCCATCGTGTTCGGGATATCGATGACCGTAGTCGGCTGGGGCGTCATCTTCTCTCAGAACAAGCTGGCGGGGACGGTGCTGTTCCCGATGCTTCTGTGGGGAACGCTCCGCTTCTCCCAGCGGGGAACATCGATGTACATGGCAGGGTTGTGCGGCATGGCGTTCACTGCCCAGATCCTCGGCCATCTCCCCCCCGGCGCGGGGTCGTTGGAGGAGGCGATCCAGTCGACGGAGTTGAGTGCGTCCGCGCTTGCGATCTCCTTCCTGTTGCTAGGAGCGATGCTCGCGGAGCGTCGCTACGCGCAGGAGAGGCTTCAGCGACGTGAGGAACAGTTGATCGAGGCTCAGTCCATCGCCCACTTGGGTAGTTGGGAATGGGATATCGGAACCGATCGTGTGGAGTGGTCGAGCGAGCTCTACCGGATCTTCGATGTCGACGAAAGCGGGGCACCTCCTACGTACGCCGCTTACATCGAGCGTATCCACCCCGAGGATCGCGAGCGAGTCGCTGCCTTTGTAAAGGAGGCTTTTGAAACGACACTCCCTTACGCGCTCGAGCACCGCTATGTCACCGCCATTGGCCAGATCGGATGGCTGCAGTGCAGCGGGCACGTTGTCACGGATGGCAGAGGTGTTCCGATCCGGATGTTGGGGACGGCCCTCGACGTCACTGACCGCAAACTTGTCGAGCTCACGTTGCTCGATGCCGAGGAGCGTTTCAGAACTGTGTTCGAGAACTCCGGTGTCGGCATGGTTTTGGCGCTAGCGGATGGGCGGATGGTGCAGTGCAACGATGCCTTCAGGGAGATGGTCGGGTACCGCGCCGAGGAGCTGGCCTCCATGACATTCGAGGATGTTAGTCATCGAGATGACGTACCGCTGTGGAGAAGTGGCTATGCAGAGCTGGTCACTGAGGTGAAGCAGTCGCTCGTGCTCGAGACGCGGGTTCACCGCTCCGACGGGGAGCCCCTTTGGGTCCGAGGTACTACCACCTTGATCCGTGACGACGAGGGGGGGCCCCGGTTCACGGTTTCTCTCTTCGAGAACATCACGGAGCGGAAGCATTTGGAGAGCTTCCGTGAGGACTTCATCACCAAGGCCGCGCACGAACTGAGGACCCCACTTACATCTCTCGCCGGGTTCGGGGCGTTGCTCGCAACGCGACGACATGAGCTCAGCGAATCCCAGATCGACGAAGCGACCGATGTCCTGAAGAGACAGGGCCAGCGTGTCACGTCGCTCGTGAACAACCTCCTCGACCTGTCGAAGATCGAGCACCACGCGCCCCACATGCAGCTAGGGACCTTCTCTCTGGCGACGTTGGCGAAGGAAGCTCTCGACGCTGCTCCTCCGCCGGAGGGGCTGAGCGTCGAGGTGGACATCGGCTACGACGTCAAGATCCGAACGAACGACGTGTGTCTCGAGAGCATCCTGATGAACCTGCTTAACAACGCTTACAAGTACGGGGAAGGTCCGGTTCGACTTCGCGCCGAGTCCGACGAGAGCGGGATGTTGCTCCATGTCGAGGACTCTGGAGACGGTGTCCCCGACGAGTTCGTGCCCCATCTGTTCGAGCCGTTCTCGCGCGGCCCTAACGTCGGCCCGCGGCAGGGATCGGGGCTGGGCCTAGCTCTCACCCGCCGTCTCGTCGAATCGCTAGGCGGAGAGATCTGGTACGAGCGCAACGGTTCGAAGGGTGCGCATTTCGCGGTGCGACTCAAAGCGGCTGCCTGAGGTGTGACAGAGCTACCTCAAACGGGCTCAAACGGGTCCTAATCAGGGATTCTGGGGGTCCCCGGTGCTATCTTGCTGAGGTGAGCGCCAACCAGCCGATCCGGGATGACGAGGGCCCGATCCAACCCGGGTTCCTTACGCTCGAGGACGTCTCGACCTACCTCAGCGTGAGCGTCCCCCAGGTGTACGCCCTGGTCCGGTCGGGGGAGCTCCCCGCGATCAAGATCGGTGGCCGAGGCGTGTGGCGTGTCGGGCGGCGGCAACTGGACGCGTACGTCGAGAGACTGCACGACGAGACGCGTGACTGGGCCCAAAAGCACCCCCTCAATCCCAAGGACAAGGCCTGAGCTAGCTCGCGGCCACCCGTTCCGACCCACAGTTCCCTCCCCCTGGCTTTTCCGCATCCTCTTATTTAACTGGAGATTTAGTCAATAGTTAAATCCTCTGTTGACTTCGAGGAGGGCTCGGGAGTAAGAAATGCATGCAGCGAAGCGCAAGTGCGTGCAAACGAGCCCAAAGGGAGGCAACATGCACAGTCCTCACCCCCTGTCCGAACGCACCTCGTCCCTCATCTGGGCGTCAACCGTCGGGCTCGCGCTCGCAATGACGATCACTCCCGCAGAAGCGCGCGAGAAGGTCTCCGGTCCCCCTGCCGGCCGCCGGATCGCTGCGCCACCATGGGCTGGACCGGGCAGGACCACCCCTCCTCTGCCCGGTCCAGCCGAGAACCAGGCCGCCGCGGGCGGGGACCGGTCAGCGCCGGTCGCCGACGCGCCGAGCCGGTCGGTCGTCCGCGGTGGGCACTCCGCTATCCACGGGGAGTCCACCGCGGAGGCCACGGGGCCGCTGTTCCCTAGGGCCCCACGATCGTCGTCGTCGGATGTCGAGGCCTCTGGTTCGGCTGTGACGGACGCGGCTGGTACGGCGCCCGCTCCATCCGCCGAGCCCGGCGCACCTCCGCCCCCTCCTCCCACCACTCCGGCCCCTCGGTTGGAGCCGATCGCGATGCGGGGCCGCTCTCGCCAGCAGAAGTCCATGACGAGGCATCCAGCGGCTCAGTGCGGGGAGACCTACGTCGTGCAGACCGGCGACACTCTGTGGGATATCGCGGCAGAGGTTCTCGGGACCGACGACATCCGTCGCGTCGCTCGCTATTGGCCGACCATCCACAAGGCGAACCGCGCTGCCATTGGCAACGACCCACACCTCATCACGCCGGGGGCGATCCTCGCTCTGCCGGCGGAGTGCTGATCGGGACGATGCCGCAAATATTCCTGCTGGTCGCCGCCCTAACGTCTGGGAGCGCGGCCCGGTCGGTCAAGGCGGCGACCCAGCAGGATGTCTAGGACTGCACGGCGCGTGCTGACTACGGTTCTGATCGCGGCGCTCCTGATCGTGTCGATGAGCGAGCTGCTGAGCGCTCCTACGCCCGTGGTGGCTGACGACGCTTCGCTTCTCGAGATTCCGGAGCCAGTTGAGACCGGCCGGGACCGGGGGGCTACTCGGATGAGCGGGGTATCCGAGGTGACGGCTGCGGACGAGGGTGACCAAGGATCCGACGCCATCTCGCAAGGGAGGCGGCACACCTATGCGATCTCCGTGCTCGACCTCGCCGGCCTCCCCCCCGATGCGAGGCCCGGCACGATCATCGAGCTGTGGGTCGCGTGGGACCCGCCCGTGACGAAGAGCGCTCAGGTGCAGCGATTACTCAAAAACGTCGTACTAGAACGGATCATCCCCGGGCCTGTGGTGGAAGCGCCCTCGATGGCTCTGCTGTCGGTGCTTCCCCGGCAGGTCCCTGATCTGCTTTACGGCGATCGCTACGGATCGCTGAGCGTCACGGTTCTCCCCCGCTAGGGGCACTTTCGAGATGAGTCCATGTGGGCGCGCAACCACGTCTTCTTCATGGCGCGCGCCCACCGGACTTCGCCACTTATTCGGCGCCCACCCGGAAAATTGTTTGGCCCGAGGCGGCCGACATGGACTGATCCGCCAGGGGCGAAGCGAACCGCCCATATGAGACCGGGCGCGAAAAAGCGCCCCTCGGGGGGACGCTTCTTGCTCCGCTCTTTCAGAGCTGAACAGTGTGCCTAAAAACCAGTGCGCTTCAACTCGGAGTCAAGCTCCTTAGAAAGGAGGTGATCCAGCCGCACCTTCCGGTACGGCTACCTTGTTACGAC
>DATLNM010000026.1:0-58263 GCA_035536775.1 Actinomycetota bacterium
GTCACAGATGCGAGCGACGATCGGCTCGTCCATCGCGAACTCGTTGCCCTCGGACAGAGTCACCAGGACGAAAGCGACGTGACTCCGATCGAGGGCATGAGGGTCGAGGATCGCCGTGTATCCCGCGATCACCCCGGAACGCTCGAGCTTGCGGACGCGCTCGTGTACCGCGGGGCCCGAGAGACCGACCTCTTTAGCGATGGCCGCGTGCGGCATGCGGCCGTCCTGCCGGAGAAGCCGAAGGATGTGTCGGTCGATCGCGTCCACAGAGGGACCGGTAGCCATAGCTACCGGTCCCCGTGGCGCGTCCGGCCACCTGCGAGGACGGTCCGGGGGGGAACCTCCATCGACAAGCGGCCTCGGTGCACGAAGTAGGCGTGCGGAACGATCACCTGACGCCGCGCTCGAACGTTTCGCGGACATCGAACCAGTCGTGACCATCGCGGCTATTGCGCCCTAGACGAGCTGCCGCAACTTCGAAAGCGATGAGGCTTCCGGCGAAGATAATGAGTCCTTCTGGCATAACTACCACCTCTTTCTTCGGCCTATAGCCGCAACAACCGAAGATTACAGGCTCGTATTCCCCTCGGTCAACGATTCTGAGGCGCCCCGACCAAACTCCAAAGAAATCCAAGCTCAAAAGGGACTTTAGCTTCACATCGAAAGCCAAACCAACCACTACAGGAGCGGTAGGTTCAGGGGGGAAAGGCTAGGCGCCCATTCCTACGCGTTGGGATTGCTGGAGGGACTTGCCCTCGGTCTTGAGCGCCGGGGCGACCATGACTTCGGCCTTCTGGAACTCTTTGATGTTGGCGTACCCGCACGTCGCGAGGCTCGTGCGCAACGCGCCGAAGAGGTTGAGCCGGCCGTCGTTCTCGTGAGCTGGCCCGACCAGGATCTCCTCGAGCGTGCCGAGGGTCGAGGTCTTGACGCGCGTCCCCCGCGGCAGTGTCGGGTGGAACGTGGCCATACCCCAGTGGTAGCCGTGTCCGGGAGCCTCTGATGCCGCAGCGAGCGGAGAGCCGATCATGACCGCGTCGGCGCCGCATGCGATCGCCTTGGCGATGTCACCACCGGTACGCATCCCGCCGTCGGCGATGACGTGACAGTAGCGACCGGTCTCGTCGAGGTGTCGGATACGTGCTCCCGCCGCGTCCGCGATCGCCGTCGCTTGCGGTACGCCGAGACCGAGGACGCCGCGTGTCGTGCACGCAGCACCGGGTCCCACGCCGACCAAAACACCCATGGCACCGGTTCGCATCAGATGCAAGGCGGTCGAGTAGGACGCACAGCCTCCGACGATGACGGGCAGGTCGTAGGTCGAGATGAAGCGCTTGAGGTTGAGAGGCTCCGAACGGGTCGACACGTGCTCGGCCGATACGACGGTCCCCTGGATGACGAGGATGTCGAGCTCGGCCTCGAGAGCGATCTTGTGCCACCGCTCGACGTGCTGTGGCGTCAACGAAGCGGCCGCGGTGACGCCGGCCTCCTTGATCTCGCGGATGCGCTTATAGATCAGCTCTTCCTTGACGTCTTCCTGGTAGAGCTTCTGCATCCGGGCGGTGGCCTCTTTGTCGGGGAGCGAGGCGATCTCCTCGAGGATCGAGTCCGGGTCCTCGTAGCGGGTCTGAAGGCCCTCGAGGTTTAGGACGGCCAGTCCACCGAGCCGACCGATCTCGATCGCGGAACGGGTCGAGACCACTCCGTCCATAGCCGACGCCATCAGCGGGAGCTCGAAGCGGAACGCGTCTATCTCCCAGGTGATGTCGACGTCGTCGGGGTCGCGGGTCCGCCTCGAGGGAACGATCGCTATGTCATCGAAACCGTACGCGCGTCGACCGGATTTGCCGATGCCGATCTCGATCTCCACGCCGCTACTCTAAACCGTCGGCGTCCCGCTACTCGTCGCGATCCTGGCGAACGAGCCGTCCCGCAAGCTCATCTTCGAGAAGTTGCTGGTCAGCATCGACCATAAGGTGGACGAGCTCGCGAAAAGTTGTGACCGGAGCCCATCCAAGAACGCGATTCGCCTTGGCTGCATCACCGCAGAGGTAGTCCACCTCCGAGGGACGGAAGTACCCGGGGTCGATCTCGACATACTGCTCCCAGTCGAGGCCGGCATGCCCGAAGGCCTCGGCGCAGAACTCCCGGGGGGTGTGGGCCTCCCCCGTCGCGATGACGTAATCGTCCGGTTCGTCCTGTTGGAGCATGCGCCACATAGCTTCGACGTACTCGGGCGCGTAGCCCCAGTCTCTTTGGGCATCGAGGTTCCCCAGATAAAGCTTGCTCTGCAAGCCCGCCTTGATCCGTGCGACCGCGCGCGTGATCTTGCGTGTCACGAAGGTTTCCCCCCGACGGGGGCTCTCGTGGTTGAAGAGGATGCCGTTGCACGCGTAGAGGCCATGCGCCTCTCGGTAGTTGACGGTTGACCAATACGCGAACACCTTCGCGACGCCGTAGGGGCTCCGCGGATGGAACGGAGTCGATTCGTTCTGGGGTGGCGGAGCGGAACCGAACATCTCCGACGAGGACGCTTGGTAGAAGCGCGTCGAGACTCCCGACGCACGTATCGCTTCGAGCATCCTCACGGTCCCCATCCCGGTCGCGTCCGCGGTGTACTCGGGGATGTCGAAGCTGACCTTGACGTGGCTCTGCGCGCCGAGGTGATAGATCTCGTCGGGCTCGAGCTCACGCACGATATTGACGAGCGAGCCAGAGTCGGAGAGGTCGCCGTAGTGGCCGCGATACCGGAGGTGGCCTTCGTGCGGATCCTCGTAGATCGCGTCGAGGCGGCCCGTGTTGAACGACGATGCCCGGCGGATCAGCCCGTGGACCTCGTAGCCCTTACCCAGCAGGAACTCGGCCAGGTAGGAACCGTCTTGGCCCGTGACCCCAGTGATCAATGCCTTTTTCACAGCGCCGAGGATAAAGCTTGTTGCACCTGTTACGCCTGTGGATTCCTGTTGATAAAGGTGTTCACAAGACCACGACACCAGCTTTTCGCGGCCGAAAACCGGTGGTACCGTGACGCCTCCCCTCCGGGCCCCCTGTCTGGGATGGCTCATGTGAGAAGGGCATCTACCTGAAAGGTGGCGGCTTGGAACGGCTTCATTTCGGCACGCGTGCGCGACAGAAAGCGCGGATCAAACGCGCATGGCTGTACGCGTGGATCGTGACCGTCGTAGCCGCGGCCGCCGGGATCCCCGGCTCGGGTAACGCACTCGGTTTCTTCGACACGCTCACGGGAACCGCCGACGCCGGAGTGCTCTCCGCCGCCTCGACCGCGGTTGGTCCGAGTGAGGTGGCCGGCTTCCGCGGTGAGTTCCACAAGCGTCGCCACGAGCACGTCCACGTTCCAAAGATGCCCGCCGACTGGACCGAAGCCGAGATCATCGAGACGATCTACGCGGCCGCAGGCGAGTTCGGGCTCGCTCCCAGTTACCTCTTGGGTGTGGCCCAGTGCGAGTCGACCCTCAATCCGCTCGCGTACAACAGCGGCGGTCCCGGGTACCACGGCCTCTTCCAGTTCGACTACATGACCTGGGCCGAGTTCGGATACGGCGACATCTACGATCCGCCCGCGCAAGCGCGCACCGCGGCCGAGCTTCTCGCTCTCGGCCACGTCAGCCGCTGGCCGAACTGCGCTTAGTTCCCCGTATGCTGGCCGCATGGCCACCTCGAACGGACACAAGACCTCAAACGGCAGTACTAACGGTGCGGTTTCGACAGCCCAAGAAGGCAGCCACGAACCCATCTCCGGGCGCAAGGTCTACCTAGAGGGCAGCCGGAGCGACATCAGGGTCCCCTTCCGCGAGATCGCCCTTTCCTCCACGTCCACCCGGACCGGCGACGAGGTCAACCCGCCGGTGCGCGTCTACGACACGAGCGGGCCGTACACCGATGCAAGCGCGCACATAGACATCCGCCGCGGCCTCCCCCGGCTGAGGGAGCGCTGGATCCTCGAGCGTGATGACGTCGAGACCTACGACGGCATCACGGCGGGGTTCGAACTCGATGGGTGGGCTGGCGAACGCCGCCCTCCGCTGCGCGCCAAGCCCGGGCGCAACGTCACGCAGCTCCACTACGCACGCCGGGGCGACGTCACGCCAGAGATGGAGTTCATCGCCCTCCGAGAGGGACTCAGCGCCGAGCACGTCCGCTCCGAGGTCGCCCGGGGGCGCGCCATCATCCCGGCGAATGTGAACCACCCCGAGAGCGAGCCGATGATCATCGGCCGCAACTTCCTGGTGAAGATCAATGGCAACATCGGTAACTCTGCCGTCACCTCCTCGATCGAGGAAGAGGTCGAGAAGATGAGGTGGGCGACCCACTGGGGCGCCGACACGGTCATGGACCTCTCGACCGGCGACGACATCCACAGGACGCGCGAGTGGATCCTGCGCAACTCTCCGGTGCCGATCGGGACCGTCCCGATCTACCAGGCGCTCGAGAAGGTCGACGGCGATGCGGCTGAGCTCAGCTGGGACGTCTATCGAGAGACGCTGATCGAGCAGGCCGAGCAGGGCGTCGACTACTTCACGATCCATGCCGGCGTGCTTCTCAGGTACGTCCCGCTGACCGCGAAGCGGATGACCGGGATCGTGTCGCGCGGTGGGTCGATCCTCGCGGCGTGGTGCCTCGCGCACCACAAGGAGAACTTCCTCTACACGCACTTCGAGGACATCTGCGAGATCATGGCGGCCTACGACATCTCGTTCTCGCTCGGCGACGGACTGCGCCCCGGGTCGATCGCGGATGCAAACGACGCCGCGCAGTTCGCCGAGCTAGAGACGCTCGGTGAGCTCACCCAGATCGCGTGGCGGCACGATGTCCAGGTCATGATCGAGGGGCCGGGCCATGTCCCGATGCATCTCATCAAAGAGAACATGGACAAGCAGCTCGAGATCTGTGCCGAAGCGCCCTTCTACACACTGGGACCGCTGACGACGGACATCGCGCCGGGCTACGACCACATCACGTCGGCCATCGGCGCCGCGATGATCGGCTGGTTCGGAACCGCGATGCTCTGCTACGTCACCCCGAAGGAACATCTCGGCCTGCCCAACAAGCAAGATGTGAAGGACGGGGTCATCGCCTACAAGATCGCTGCGCACGCAGCCGACCTCGCGAAAGGTCATCCCGGCGCGCAAGCGTGGGACGACGCGCTCTCCAAGGCCCGCTTCGACTTCAGGTGGGAGGACCAGTTCAACCTCTCCCTCGATCCGTCGACTGCCCGCTCCTTCCACGACGAGACGCTGCCGGCCGAGCCCGCGAAAAAGGCGCACTTCTGCTCGATGTGTGGCCCCAAGTTCTGCAGCATGCGGATCACCCAGGACGTGCGCGACTACGCCGCCGCGCACGGCTACGACACCGAATCGGCCATCCAGCTCGGCATGGTCCAGATGTCCGACGAGTTCAAAGAGTCCGGCTCCAAGGTCTACGTCGAGGACTGAGTGCCTGAAGCCCTTCTCATCACGGGAACCATCGGGGCGGGCAAAACCACAGTTGCGAAAGCGATCGGAGAGCTCCTCGGCGCGCGCGGCATCCCCACGGCCGTCATAGACCTCGACTGGCTCGGCTGGGTTCACGCCGTAGAGAAACCGCCGGCCAAGTTGATCTCTGAGAACCTCGCGTCGATGTGGACCACCCTTCGTGGCCACGGGGTCGAACGGATCGTAATGGCGCGCGCCGTCCGAACCCTCCCTGAGATCACCGCCATCCAGGACGCGGTGTCGCCCGCAGCGCTCCGCGTGGTGCGCCTCGAAGCCTCTGCCGAAACGATCTACGAGCGCCTGCGGGCGCGTGACACGGGAGCCGAGCTAGAAGAACACCTCGCCCAGGTCCCGACCTTCTCGGCCGAGCTCGACGCAGCAGGCCTCGAAGAGCTGACGATCAGTAGCGAGGGAGCGCCGGCCGACGTCGCAGCCATGATGATCGACGCACTGGTCTGGGCCTAGCGCAACCGGTGTTAGCGCGCCTTGAGGAAGTGGTGGGTGTGGCCGGGGTCGGTGGGGTGGTCGCCTACTCGTTCGAAGTAGGCGCGCACTTCGTCGGGCATCGAGTCGAAGTCAACCTCTGAGAAACCGAAGTGGCTATAGAACGCGATCTTGTCGTCGTGGCAGCAGAGGTAGAGGGTGCCGCCCTTGGCGTTCATCGCGGCCTGGATGACGCGCCGGCCGATGCCCTCGCCTCGCCGCCTCTCGGCGACGAGGACGTCGTCGACGACGACGGTCTCCGGTGCCACCTCGACGAGCCGGACGCACCCGACGATCCCACCGTCACGCGCGACGTAAGACAACCCTTCACTTACATCTGAGTCCGTGTTGCCGTGCGCGCCGAGGAACTCCGCGAGGTCGGCCTTGTCATGACGCGATGCCCGCGTGATGAACATCTACGAGCGCACCTTCGTGAGGCCTTCGGCGATCGACTTGATCGCCGGGAGGACGTCGTCGGGCACGGTCACCCCGTGCTTGCCACCGGGCAGCCCCCGGTCCGGTCGCATGTCGCCGTGATAGTCGCTGCCGCCGCTAACTACGAGGTAGTGCTTCTCTCCGAGGGCCCGGAACGGGGCCTGCTCGTCGGCGGGCAGGTCGCCGTGCCAGCCCTCGATGCCGCGTAACCCCGCCTTGCAAAGCGCCGACACGAAGTCTTCGATCTCAGCTTCGTTGAGGTGCAGCGTGAACGGATGCGCGAGTACAGGCACCACTCCCGCGCTGAGCATCAGTTGGATCGCTTCTGCCGGCGAATAGAGCTTGCGCGACAGGTAACCCGGCGCGCCCTTCGCGAGCCAGCGGTCGAACGCGTCCTGGTAGTCGGTCGCCGCTCCGTTGCGCACGAGCACAGCGGCGAAGTGTGGACGCCCGATCTGTGCGCCCGGCCCCCCGGCCTCGGCCTCGACCTCCTCGAACGTGATCGACACACCAAGTTCTTGAAGCTTCGCGACCATCCGTTCGTTGCGTCCGGCGCGCGCCGCCTGCAGCTCGGCGAGCGCGGCGGTCAAAGGATTGGGCCCGGCTGGGATGCAATACCCGAGCAGATGCATCGTCGGACGCGCCGAGGGTGTGAAGCCACGTGTGGCGAGATCGTCGACATCGCAGGAGATCTCAACTGCCCTGATGACCTCGACACCGGCCTCGAGGCCTGCCTCAACCGCCTCGTCGCAGCCGGAGTCGTTGTCGTGGTCGGTGACGGCGATCGCGTCCAGACCGGCAGCGGCAGCCTTACGAACGAGCTCGGTAGGGCTGTCGCCGCCGTCGGAGACGGTCGTATGGGTATGTAGATCGATCATCGACCGAGGGGGCTAGAAAGCGCGGGGCCGGGAAGCGCGGTGCTAGGCCTCGAGGTACTTGAGCTCGACGAGCTTGTCGATCACCTTCTGAGCCGACTGCTCGACGTCCTCGTCCGCGGTCGCGCAGATGACTTCGGCATTCTCGGGTGCCTCGTAGGGGTCGTCGATACCGGTGAAGCCCTTGATCTCGCCGGCACGCGCCTTGGCGTAGAGCCCCTTGGTGTCGCGCTCCTCGCAAACTTCCAGGGATGCATCGGCGAAGACCTCGACAAAGTCCTTGATCATGACGCGGGCCTCGTCGCGGATCGCGCGGTAAGGCGAGATCGCGGCGGTGATCACGAACGTGCCGTTGCGCTGAAGAAGGTGGGCAACGAATGCGATCCGGCGGATGTTCGTGTTGCGGTCTTCCTCGGAGAACCCGAGACCCTTGGAGAGGTTCTCGCGCACGACATCTCCGTCGAGGATCTCGACGGGCACGCCCGCCTCGGCCAGCTTCTCCTCGACAACGTGAGCGATCGTCGTCTTACCCGAGCCCGACAGACCGGTGAACCAAATGACACAACCGCGCTCGCGATTCGCCTGCTTCATCGAAGACCTCCTCTTGTGAGACGGAACGGTTATGACAGCGCGCTCTTGCCGAGCGCGCCTTGTGCAGGATCGATGCCGAACAGGTCGAGGATCGTGCAGTGCACATCCCACAGGTGCAGACCCTCACGCGTACCCGGTGCAACGCCGGGAGCGTTGTTCATGATGAAGATGCCGTACTCGGCGTGGTTGGCCTCGTCCGGCCCGGTGTCGTTTTCGAACGTGTAGATCGTTTCGTGACCGAGCGATCCCACCGAACGCCACCTCAAGCCCCCGAAGATCACGATGAGGTCGGGCGCGACGCCGTTCTGCTTGGTGTAGATGTCCTCGGGCTTGAGCGCCTTGTTGCCCATGAGGTTGCCCTCGTGGTCGACCATCGCCTCGATCTTTGTGATGAGCTCGTCACGCACACGGTCGTAGTCGGCAGCGGGGATGATGCCGTTCGGCTCACGTCCCTCGACGTTCAGGAAGAGACGGCCGTAGTAGCCGCCGTCGCCCCACGCCGTGGTCTTCGACCAGTCGATCGTCATCTTGTTGATCGGCGTGATCTCTGAAGGCGTCGGGTCGGAGAATGCGAGATAGCCCTCGTTCTGCAACCACTCGTTGAAGCAGGCGCCGCCGATCATCGCTTTGGCACCGTGATCCGAGACGACGAGAACAGTCGTGTCTTCGTCTGCGTACTTGCCGAGGAGGTCGCCGATCTTCCCGTCGAGATAGCGGTAGTAGTCGCGCAGGGCGTCTTTGTGCGGGTTATCGGGCTCGAAGCGAGGGTGGTCTGGATCGATGAAGCTCCAGATGCCGTGGTTCAACCGGTCAGGACCCATCTCGACCATGACGAAGAAATCCCACGGCTTGTTCGCCAGCAGATAGTCGGCAGTCTTGAAGCGCTGCTCGGTCATCTTGTAGGCCTCGTCGATGATGTACTGCGTGTTGTCCGTCCTGAAGTTGCGGATGTCGAAGATGTAGTCACCGACGTTGCTCTCGAGCTCCGCCTTCAGCTCTTTGGGGTACGTGTAGTCGGCCTCGTTGTTCGGCGTGAGGAAGCAGCCGATCTGCACGCCGTTCAGCGCCTTGGGCGGGTAGGACGGCGGAACCGACATCACGATGCAGTCCTTGCCGGCCTCCGACAGGATGTCCCACACGGTCGGCTCCTTGACGGCCCATGAGGTTGCGAACGCGAGACCGTCGTATGTGTGGTCCTTGCGGTTACGGAACCCGTAGATGCCGAGCGTGCCCGGGTCCTTGGACGTCATCATGCACATCCACGCAGGAACGGTGATCGGAGGCGTGATGGACTCCATCGGCCCCCACACACCGTTCTCTTTCAGCTTCGTGAGGTTGGGGATCTCGGACGCGTACTCGTCGAAGATGTGCTCGGGCGGCGCGCAGTCGAGCCCGATGACCATGACTTTGCGGCCGCCGCTCGCTTTCGGGGATGCCGCTTCGTCCTCGCTCGTCTTCTTCAGCTTGTCGAACAGGCCCATCGGCTACGCCTTCGCGGACGCACGAGCGTCGTCGATCAGGATGCGGGCAACCTCGGGACGAGAGAACTCTGCGGGCGGCTCCTGGCCGTTCTGGAGCATCTCGCGCACCTGCGTGCCCGAGAGGAAGACCCTGTCCTCTTTGCCGTGGGGGCACGTCTTGTCTGAGCCCATCGCGCCGCACTTTTTGCAGTAGAACGAGTGCTCGAACTTGAGCGGCGAGATACCAAGCTCGCCCGCTTCGAATTCGTCGAAGATCAGCTGCGCGTCGTAGGTGCCGTAGTAGTCGCCGACCCCTGCGTGATCGCGCCCGACGATGAAGTGGCTCATGCCGTAGTTCTTGCGCAGCAGCGAGTGCCAGATCGCTTCGCGCGGGCCGGCGTAGCGCATCGCGGCTGGGAACACCGACAGGATGACGCGGTCGTTCGGGTAGTAGTTATCCATCAAGACCTCGTAGCACTTCATGCGCGTCTCCGCGGGGATGTCATCGCCCTTGGTGCCTCCGACGAGCGGGTGGATGACAAGACCGTCGACGATCTCGAGCGCGCACTTCGTCAGGTACTCGTGAGCGCGGTGGATCGGGTTACGCGTTTGGAACGCGACGACGGTCTTCCATCCGCGCTCGGCGATCTTCTCGCGCAGCTGCAGCGGGGTAAGGCGGTACTCCTCGAACTCATGGGCGAAGACGTTCTCGAGCACCGTGACCTCGCCGCCGACGTAGCGCGGACCCTGCGAGCGGAGGTACGCAACACCGGGGTGAGCCTCGTCGGTGGTGCGGTAGGTCTTCTCGGCCTCGTGGTCGACGTCGTACTCGTAGACGTCCTCGACATCGATGATTGCGACGGGGCGACCCTCGTGCGTGATGGCGGCACGGCTGCCGGGCGTCAGAGCGGCGGCCTCTTCTTCGGTCGCGGACAAAGTGATGGGCAGGCTCCACGGGATCCCGTTCGCGAGTCGCATCTCGTTGACCACGGACTCGTAGTCGGCCTTGGTCATGAAGCCCCGGTTCGGGGATACCGCACCGATCGCGAGAAGCTCGAGATCCGAGACGACGCGGCGCGAGGTCGCGGCGATCGTCGGCAGCGTGGCCGCCTCGGCGGCAAGCGCCGACTGCTCGTCGGCACCGGCGAGTCGAAGCTCGAGCGCACCGCCGTGGGGGGCTGCTCCGGGGACGTCCTTCAATGTGCTGGGCACAGGGTTCCTCCTCCTGTAGCTGGGGGGTGGTACGAGGTTAGGCCGGCGCGCGAAGGCGCGCTGCACTCCTATAACACTCCGAGTGTAGCAGGCGAGGGCCTCGCCGGGGGTCAGCGGCTGAGGGTTAGCGGCCGGTGATCAGCCGGCGGTTGATCGCGTCGAGAGTGGCTCGCACCGCCGCCTCGGCCACGGGCGCATCTCGCACCAGGGCCGCTCCGACGAGCTCCAGACCGTCGGCCATGCGCACCAAGACCACCACGAGCTCACGCTCCATGACGGACTCGAGCGATGCCGCGACGACCTCGAAATCGAAGCGGCCGGCGACGTCGAGGGCAGCCTGGAGGGTCGCCTGCGCCACGACAAGCAGCCCGTGGGCCGTCTTGGCGCCCGACGCCCTACCGATGACCTCGCCCAAGGCCACCTCGGCCTCGTAGGTCTGAGTGCTGGAAGACAGGATGACCTGCCGCACGGGCGCCCTTCCGCCCTCGGCGCCCTCCGACTCCGGGTCGGAGGGATAGAGGTCCATGAGGTCCTGCGCCAGAGCGCTCAGCTCCTCGGCCGCGAACACGGCACCCTTGGAGCGGGCCTGCTCCTCGGCGAGCGCGGCGGCTCTCTCGAGGGATTCCCGGCCGTTGAAGAACGACTCGGCCTCGAGCTCGATGACCATGACTTTGCGTAGGGTGGGGTGCAGGTTGCGAGCCTTGATCGCCTCCATGATCGATGCATGGGTCGCGCTCTGGTCGGTGCCGGCGGCCACGAACGCCTCAACCTCAGAGGGAACGCCGGACTCCTCGGTGAGGATCACGCATCCGAGGACCCCTGGAAGATCCTTGATGGCGGATTCGAGATCCACGAGCTCAGTCTGGCTCACGTTGGCTTCCCTCTGGCAGATTCTGGCTGCACGGAAGTGCAGGAACGGTTGGCACCGTTGTCAAAGACTAATCGGGCGGGCATGAAAATGCACCCATGGTTGCCCCGGCACGAGGCGCTGTGGGAGGATGCCGCAGAGCCTGGACACCCCCGCGGGGGGTTTCGACCGGGCGGGCGGCGCCGGGTAGGCGGCCCCTTCTGAATCGATCGACAGGGAGAACGGTTTGGCGACGAGGCTGAGGCGCGTTTCGACGCTCGTACTGCTCGTGGCGTCGCTCCTCATCCCCGACCACGGTTCGGCGGCAGGCGATTCGCAGCTCGAGAAGATCCGGGCGGAGCGAGCCGCCCTCCTCGAGAAGATCGATGCTCACGAGGCCGAGGCCGCGACCCTCGACGACAAGGTCGATGCCCTGAACGCCCGCATGATCGATCTGCGACGCGACCTTGTAAGGCTGGACGCCCAGCTGGCCGGGCTCGAGAGCCAGGTGCGATCGGCCCAGGCCCGCATCGACGAGACCCAGGCCCGCATGGACAAGATCAAGGCCGTCGCGACCGAGCAGGCGGTCATGCTCTACAAAGCGGGGGCCACCGACACTCTGGACACACTCCTCGACTCCGAGACCCTCGCCGAGCTCGACGCCCGTGCCGAGTTCCTCGGGGTTGCCGCCGCTCTCAACACCGACGAGCTCGTGGAGTACGGGCGGCTCCAGGCCACGATCGAGTCCCAGCACCGCGAGCTCTTCGCCCGCAAGCGCGAGCTGAACGAGGTCAAGATCACTCAGAACACGCTGCTCGCCCAGCTGGACAAGGACCACGCCGAGCTCGCGGAGGAGCTCAACAAGCTCGAGGGCACTCTGGCCGAGGAGCACCGCCACGAGGGAGACCTGGCATTCGCGCAGGCGCGCCTCGAAGGGGACATCGACGCCGCCCTCGCTCGGCAGGCATCTGCCGCGCGTGGGACCTCGGTTCAGGGGTTCATCTGGCCGCTCAACGGCGCGATCACCTCGTACTACGGGCCGCGATGGGGCCGTATGCACGAGGGCATCGACATCGACGGGGTGACGGGCCAACCCGTCATCGCGTCCAACTCGGGCGTCGTGATCCTCTCGAGCTATTACTCGGGCTACGGCAACGCCGTCGTCATCGACCACGGCGGTGGCATCACGACCCTCTACGGGCACCACTCCGAGCTCAACGTCTCCGTGGGCCAGGAGGTCAGCAGAGGTGACATGGTCGGCAAGGTCGGCTGCACCGGATCGTGCACCGGCGACCACCTCCACTTCGAAGTGCGCGTCAACGGGAGCCCGGTCGACCCCCTGACTTACCTGCCGTAGCTCACACACGACGCTCTTCCTGTCTCGCCCGGGACAGACCCCTCCGAGGCACTCGCTTACTATCGACCATGCAAGTTGGGGCGGATAGAAATCAGGGGGTTCAAATGAAGAAGCCATCGTGGGGCTTCGGCGGTTCTCGATACACATTTCGAAATGGGTCAGCTATCGCCCTCATCACGGCTCTGATGCTGGTAGCCGTCGCTTTACCGGCCCGCGCGCAGGTGACGCCTCCGTCGAACGACAACTTTGCCAACGCCATCACCCTGTCTGGTGCCTCTGGAGCCGTTAACGGCACCAGCGTTGGCGCCACGAGAGAAGCCGGCGAACCGGGTACGCCCTGGGGAGGAGACTTCTCGGTCTGGTACAGCTGGACCGCCGTTTCGACGGGAACCACTCGCTTCGACACCTGCAACAACACACAGGACCCAACGTTGTCCATCTACACGGGTAACAGCGTCTCGGCTTTGACGGTTATCGCCCAGGATGACGATGCCGGTGCGGGGTTAAATCCGCAGATCGACGTCGCGGCCACCGCGGGCACTACCTACCGGATCCGGGTGGACGAGTATTTCTCCGGCCCGGCGGGCTCCTTCACGCTCAGGTACGGGCCGACGGTCCCGGCGTGCTCGGCGACCGATGCTCCAGCCCCCGGACAGGACGATGTCGCGTCACAGAACGTCGGCGCCGGCGGTGCCGTTAGCACCGACAGCGCCGGGGACGGAGCCTCGGCTGCGGATCCGGTCGAAACCTCCGTCGTGTCCCCCACCGGCGGAACAGTGACCATCGAGGAAACTGCCGAGATCACCCAGACTCCTCCGGAGGACTACACGTTCGTGGGGCAGCAGGTGAACATCACGGCGCCCGCAGCATCCGGTGACGACCCGCTGCGGGTCGACTTCCTGTTCGACCCATCGGTGGTCCCCTCCGGGAACGATGCGTCGGACCTCGATGTGTTCCGCAACGGCGCAGCCGTCCCCCCCTGCCGGTTCCCCGGGACGAGTTACGCGACGCCCGACCCATGCGTAGATGGGCGCGACCAGGTCGGAGATGACATCCGCATCAAGGTCGTGACGTCGCAGGCAAGCTCTTGGAATGCCGGCGCCCGTCCTCCTCGCCAGATCGATTCCGGCGGCAGCACGGGTGGGGGTTCGGGGGGAGGCTCCGGCCCAGCGGAGACCCCTGTGCCGGCAGGGTCCGCACCGAGTTCCGGCGGCGCTGCGGGCGAGCAGCCACCGAGCCCCTCGCCGTCCAAGACCCAGACCCAGCCCGCTCCTACACCGGTGACAACGGTGACGCCGGGAACCGGGGGCACCTCGTCGCCCTCCGCATCACCCGCGTCCACCACTTCCGGTCCACCTTCTTCGCAGGCTTCTCCCGATGCCGCCGACACCTCGGTCCCCACCGGCGAGGGGTCTGCGAACGCGACGATGATCTCTCCCAACGGCGATGGGAACTCCGACCTGCTCAGGGTCTCGTTCACGTTCTCTGAACCCGTCGACTGGGTGTTCACGGTGTCAGATGGTTCCGGTCTCCCCGTGTTTACGAGCGCGGGTGATGGCACCGCGGCCGCGGTCGTGTGGGGAGGCACCGGTCACGCCGGGATCGTTTCTGACGGTCTCTACCGCTGGCAGCTGACGGCCACCGACACCGCGGGCAATCGCATGACACCGGCGCTAGGGCCCGTGACCGTCGACACCGAGGGCCCTGCGATCGGCGCAGCGCGGGCAACCCCCGACGAGCTTCCGCCCGGACGCAACCACAAGATCCGCCTCTCTGTCTCCGTAGAGGGTGCTCGCTCGGTGAGCGTGAAGATCGTAGGGCGGGATGGAACCGTCGCCCGGCTCGGACCGAAGGAGCTCGGCTCGGATGACACCAGAGCCACCTTCGTCTGGGAGCCGCGCAGGCTCGGACGTGGAACCTATTTCATGAAGGTGCACGCTTCGGATGCCGCTGGCAACAGCTCGACCAAACGCTCAGGACGGATCGAGGTCGGGACGACGTAGTTCGGAACCTACGCCGCCGTCCCTCCTCGACCGCCAGATCGGTTAGCTAACGGAGGCGAAGTCTCGTCGTCGCACGGCTGCAGGTCACATTTGCGCCTGCTGCGTTGATGAAGCGCTTGGTCTTGACGATCGCGACGTACCGGGCGGGAGCAGGCCGCGCTCTGCCGAACCAGCGTCCGAGCCCGTTGGTGCCTGCTCGGGCAACCGTCCTGCGCCCGGTGCGCGTGATCTTCTTGACGACCACTTGACGACCCCGTTCGCAGTCGATGGTCCCACCAGCGCGGACCCTCCCTGCGAAACCGCGATCGTCCCGGACGTAACGCGCCGTGATGGAACTCGTCGCGTTGATGTCCGGGGGTGGGCTGGCCGTCGCCGTTGGTGAAGGACCTGGTGTCGGGCTGGTGGTGGGACTCGGGAACGGTCCCGGCGACGGCAGGTTGAACGTCGAGTCGCATGCGTCTCCCCGCCCATCCTTGTCGGCGTCGGCCTGGTCCGTGTTCGGGTTATCGGGGCAGTTGTCCGTGTTATCGGCGATGTGGTCCCCGTCTCTATCGGCCTCACATGCATCTCCCGAACCGTCGCCGTCCGTATCACGCTGATCGGTGTTGGCGTGCAGCGGGCAGTTGTCACTGTCGTTGGGGCGTCCGTCGTTGTCGGCGTCGAAATCACACACATCGCCGAACCCATCACGGTCGGCGTCCTCCTGACCCGGGTTGGCCGCGCGGGGGCAGTTGTCGAACCCGTCGTTGCGGCCATCCCCGTCGGTGTCGGTCTGCGTGGGAGTGGGTTGGTTGTCCAGGTCACGCACGAACACATCGTTGCTGTCGTTGGTGTCGCCGGGCACGAGGTCGTTCGCCCTCGATGCGAACGCAACGTACCGGCCGCCGCCTCCGATGGATGGAGCGCTGGACACGTTGCCTGTTACCGACTGGCTTCCGTTGGTCGCAACACTCACTCGGATGGTCGAACCATCCTGTCGATCCCGAAGGAAGGTGTCGGTGCGCCCGTTGGTGTCGCCAGCCACGAGATTCGTCGCGTCGCTGTTGAACGCAATGAAGCGACCGTCGCGCGAGATCGCCGGTCCTGCACTTCCGTTGTTCCCTTGGGCCTCCCCATCGGTGATGCTGATCCGCTCGATCGTGTTCGCGACGATGTCACGCAAGAAGACGTCGGGTTGCCCGTTGGTGTCGCCGGGCACGAGGTTCGAAGCATTCGAGGTGAACGCGACGAAGCGGCCGTCCCCACTGATCGCGGATCCAGAGCTGGCGCCATTGCCCTGGCCACTGACACCGTCGCTCACGCGGCGGATGGTCCCCGTCCTGCGGTCGACGAGGTAGATGTCCATCTGCCCGTTACCGTCTCCGTCGGGCGCGAGGTTCGTCGCCAAAGAGGTGAAGGACACCCATCGCCCGTCCCAGCTGACGTCGGCATCGAAGCTGTCTGCATTGCCGGGCTCGAAGAAGCGGTTTACGGAGATCCTCTGGATCCCACTTACTGCCCGGTCACGAACGTAGATGTCCAGAACGAAGTCGTCATTCGGTTCGAGGTTGGTGGCGCGCGACTGGAATGCGACGATCTGAGCGTCGCCGTTGAGCGAAGGCTCTCCGCTCGCTCCGTTGCTACGGACACCGTTCGGACCGACGCTGATCAGCTCGAGGGCTCCATCGCGTCTGTTCTTGAGGAACACGTCACGCTGACCGTTCGTGTCGCCGGCAAGAAGGTTGGACGCGAAGGACTCGAACGCCACATAGTTGCCGTCTCCGCTCACGTCCGGGGCGCGGCTGGAGCCGTTGGCCGGCGGAGAATCAGTGCGTTCGGCGTTGATCCTCTCGAGGGCGCTGCCTGTAACGGGTCTGGCGAAGATATCCGAGAGATTGTTGGTGTCGCCGGTCACGAGGTTGCTGGCGAAACTCGTGAACGCGACGATGTCGGTATCGAGGCTCATCGCGGGCTCTTCCGAGTTCGAGTTTGACTGGCCCCCGGTATTGGTCACGCGCTCCATCGCCCCCGTCACCCGGTTCTTGAGGTAGACATCGACGTTCCCGTTGCCATCGTTCGCGACCAGGTTCGACTCACTCAGCGCCATCGCGATGAGGTTTCCATCGTTGGTGAGCGACCCGAGCGTCAGCTCACTGAGCGGCACTGAGGGGTCGACGTCGGTCGCTTGAGCTCCCGAGCTGGAGGTATTGACCCTGACCGTCGTCAGGGCGCTGCGATCGCGCACGAAGATATCCCGCCGAGCGTTGGTGTCATCGGCGACAAGGTTGGAGGCGTTGGACACGAATGCCACCACCAATCCGTTACGGCTTATGACTCCCCGCGACGAACTCTCGTTTCCCTGAGTACCGTTCGTAGCCACGCTGATGAGCGAGGTAAGCCTCGCTCCGACCTCATCGAAGATCCCGTCTCCATCCGTATCGCGGTCGTGGAGAAAAACGTCACCACGGCCGTTCAGGTCGCTGGTGACGAGGTTGGAGGCGTCGGATTCGAACACGACGAAGCGGCCGTCTCCGCTGATCGAAGGCTGTTCGGACGGCCCGTTGGCCTGTGCGCCGTCAAACCCAACGCTTATCCGCACGTTCCTGGCACCCGCCAGGCCGTCGCGGTCGAACACGAAGACGTCCGCAGCCGCATTGGTGTCATTGGCGACCAGGTTGCTGGCATCCGATTCGAACGCCACGAACCTGCCTGTGCTGTTCATTGCGGGGCTCGAGCTCGCTCCGTTGGCCGCCCCTCCCGTCGAAGACTCGCTCACGAGGTATGTCGTTGAGCTGGGGCTGGCCTCGTCGAACTGAGCGTCGTTGTCGACATCACGGTCGCGTAGGTAGATGTCGAACGTTTGGGGGGACTGCCCGGAGTCGGCCGAGCTGTAGGGCCCGATGGCGTTGAAGGCGACGAAACGTCCGCTGTCGCTGAGGGGCACGCTCGATATGGCGCTGTTGCGCACTGCGCCCCCTGCCGCATTGTCGGGGACACTTACCCAACGAACCTGAGTGATGTCGTCAAAGACGTTATTGCCGTCAGGGTCACGGTCGAGGACAAAGGCATCCGTACCGGCCGGGTCGACGACAGTGAAGTCCGTTGCCTGCGAAATGAAACTGATGTGCCGCCCGCTCTGTGACATGAGAGGCCCGGCGGCACCCGCGTCGGGGTCGCCACCCGCGGAATCATTGATCCTGAACGTCCGGCCCGTCGTCCTGTTCTGATAGAAGACGTCGCCCGCGTTGTTGGCATCGGAAGCGACCCAGTTGGTCGCGGTCGACCCGAACGCGAGCTGGGTTCCATCCCCGTTCAGCGCGGGTGCGAATGTGAACCCGTTGGGCTCGACGACGCCCCCGACGGTAGACGAGCTGATGCGGATCGTGGCGGCCGCGGCGAACGCGGGGGACGGCGGAACCAGAAAGAGCGTCCCGGACGCGCCGAGCGCGACCACGAGGACCCTAGCGATCCAAGCTCGTGACCTAGAACTCACCCTGTCAAACGCCATATCGATTGACCCCCTGATTAAAGATGTCCGCCTGAGGAAGCTTAAGGGGCCGGGCGGCGCCCGGCCAGGCACCAATCCCCCCGTCTATAAACATCGGCCGGCGTGCCGAAGTTGCCCTCTCAACGAAGAAGGGCCCGGGAGACCCAGGCCCTTCACTCAAACCAACTCCCAGTGTGGGAGTTACATCATGCCGCCCATGCCACCCATGCCGTGGTCGTGGCCGGCGTGGCCGGCATCGGACTCCTCGACGGGCTTGTCGACGATCGTGACCTCGGTCGTGAGCAGGAGCGCGGCGATGGAGCCGGCGTTCTCGAGCGCGGAGCGGGTGACCCTGGCGGGGTCGATGATCCCGGCAGCGAGCAGGTCGACGTACTCACCTGTCGCCGCGTTCAACCCGTGACCCGGCTTCTCGTTACGAACCCGGTCCACGACGACGCCGCCTTCGAGGCCGGCGTTGTTGGCGATCCACCACAGGGGCGCTTGCAGCGCCTCGGCGACCGTGCGAGCGCCGGCAGCCTCGTCACCCACGAGCTCGAGGGCGTCGATCGCCTCACGAGCACGCACGAGCGTGACGCCACCACCCGGAACGACGCCTTCCTCGACCGCAGCCCGCGTGGCCGAGACGGAGTCCTCGATACGGTGCTTTTTCTCCTTGAGCTCGACCTCGGTCGCAGCTCCGACCTTGAGGACGGCGACGCCGCCGGACAGCTTGGCGAGACGCTCCTGGAGCTTCTCTTTGTCCCAGTCGGAGTCACTACGCTCGACCTCGGCACGGATCTGCTCGATTCGACCTTTGATCTCGGACGCGTCGCCCGCACCCTCGACGATCGTGGTGTTGTCCTTTGCGACGACCACCTTGCGAGCGGTGCCGAGCATGTCGAGGGTGATCGAGTCCAGCTTGAGCCCGATCTCCTCGCTGATGACCTGACCACCGGTCAGCACCGCGATGTCCTGCAGCATCGCCTTCCGGCGATCGCCGAACCCGGGAGCCTTGATCGCGACGGAGTTGAAGATGCCGCGGATCTTGTTCACCACGAGTGTCGCGAGCGCCTCGCCCTCGACGTCCTCGCAGATGATGACCAGCGGCTTACCGGCCTGGATGACCTTCTCGAGAACCGGAAGGAGGTCCCTCGCCGAAGAGATCTTCTGCTGCGCGAGGAGGATGTAGGCGTCTTCGAGGACGGCCTCCATACGGTCCTGGTCGCTGATGAAGTACGGCGAGATGTAGCCCTTGTCGAACTGCATGCCCTCGACCAGCTCGAGCTCGAGGCCGAAGGTGTTGGACTCCTCGACGGTGATGACGCCGTCCTTGCCGACCTTGTCCATCGCCTCGGCGACCATCTCGCCGATCTCGGGGTCGTTGTTGGCCGAGATGGAGGCGACGTGAGCGATCTGGTCGCGTCCTTCGACGTCACGTGCTTGCGACTTGATGGAGTCGACGGCCGCGGCGACGGCCTTCTCGATGCCGCGCTTCAGAGCCATCGGGTTCGCGCCTGCGGCGACGTTCTGGAGTCCGGCCTTGACCATCGCCTGAGCAAGCACGGTGGCCGTCGTCGTACCGTCGCCGGCAACGTCGTTGGTCTTGGTGGCGACTTCCTTGACGAGCTGGGCACCCATGTTCTCCCATGGGTCATCGAGCTCGATCTCCTTGGCGATCGTCACACCGTCGTTCGTGATCGTCGGCGCGCCCCACTTCTTGTCGAGCACGACGTTACGGCCCTTCGGGCCGATCGTGACGCGCACGGCATTGGCGAGCCGGTTAACACCGTTCTCGAGGCCGCGACGAGCGTCCTCATCGAATTTGATTATCTTGGACATCCGCTTAACCCAGAACCGCTAGGACGTCACGGGCCGAGAGGATCAGCAGCTCTTCGCCGTCGATCTTGATCTCGGTGCCGCCGTACTTCGAGTACACGACGCGGTCGCCCTCTTTGACATCGAGGGGGATGAGGTCACCGGTGTTGTCGCTGCGCTTACCGGGGCCTACCGCGAGGACGGTGCCCTCCTGGGGCTTCTCCTTGGCGGTGTCGGGGATGACGATGCCGGAGACGGTGGTCTCTTCGCCCTCTTCGGGACGAACGAGGATCCGGTCCTCGAGCGGGGTGATCTTCGTCTTGGTAGACGTAGCCATGCACAACCTCCTGGGGTCGTAGACGGGCGGTTCCGATACTCGATTAGCACTCTAACCGAGCGAGTGCTAAGAGTAGCCGCGACCCCCCAGAGGGTCAAATCGAGGGGGTCAAAATGGTTAGGCCAGCGGGAGGTTGGGGTCGGGCGAAGCGTCGAGGCCCGTGTATTGGCCCCGCCGTAGCATCGCGGTCGCGCACGCCGCGACCATCGCCGCGTTGTCCGTGCACAGCTCCATCGGAGGGATGAAGACAGCCACTCCCCGGTCGGCGCACGCCGTAGTGAGGCCCCCTCGGAGGCCCGAGTTCGCGGCGACTCCCCCGCACAGGAAGAGCTTGTCCGCTCCGACGTGCGCAACGGCCGCCATCGTCTTCGACACTTCGAGGTCGACCACTGCCTTCTGGAACGAGGCCGCGATGTCTTCGACCACGATCGAGCCTCCGGTGGCTTCGATCTTTCGCACATAGTTGATGACGGCCGTCTTCAGGCCCGAGTACGAGACATCGAAGCCCGGCTCGTTGATCATCGGGCGTGGGAACGGGATGGCATCAGGGTTCCCCAGCAACGACAACCGGTCGATCTCGGGCCCCCCCGGGTAGTCGAGTCCGAGGAAGCGTGCGACCTTGTCGAACGCTTCGCCCGCGGCGTCGTCGATGGTCCCGCCCAGGATCTCGTAGTTGCGCTCGCCCTTCACGTCCACGAGCAACGTGTGGCCGCCCGAGATGATGAGGGCCACACCGGGGAAGCGCGCAGTTGGATGTGCGATGAGGTTCGAGTAGAGGTGGGCCTCGAGGTGGTTCACACCGGCGAACGGGATCTCGAGCACCGCTGCGATCGCCTTGCCGGCCGCGACTCCGACCAGGAGCGAGCCCATCAGGCCCGGACCCTGTGTCGCACCAACGCCATCGAGATCCCAGAACGTCGCGTCGGCCTCGAGCAGCGCCTCGCCGATCGCCGGCGTAACGGCTTCGACGTGTGCGCGCGCGGCGACCTCCGGAACGATCCCGCCGAACTCACCATGGAGCTCACCTTGGGAGACGATGACGTTCGAAAGCACCTCGCGCCCGCCTTTGACGACCGCTACCGAGGTCTCATCGCACGATGTCTCGATCCCGAGGACCAGGCAGTCCTCGTCCCAGTCGCCGAGGATGGCCTCCTGGGTCTGAAGCCCCGGCGCGGTCATCGTCGAGCTCATGGGGCGACCCCGTCCAGCTCCTCGCGGATCGCCGCGAGCCTCCGCCGGTAGTCCGTCGATAGCGGGTCCCGCACGACCATCAGCAGCGCGTCTTCGCGTGTCTCGATGTAGTAGCCCTTGCGGACGCCTTCGATCACGAACCCGAACTTGCCGTACATGGACTGCGCGACGAGGTTCGTGACCCTCACCTCGAGCGAGATGACATCGGACCCTCGCGCGATCGCTTCCGTGATGATCGTGATTAGCAGCCTCGAACCAACTCGACGTCCGTGGAAGTGAGGATCGACCGCGATGTTCGTGACGTGCGCATCCCCCACGGTGAACATCATGCCCGCGTAACCGACGACCTCACCTGCGTGGCGCGCTACGAGATACGTTCGCGACGAGCGTTGCGCCAATTCGGACATGAACAACGACGTGCTCCACGGCCGAGGGTAGACCTGGGTTTCGATCGCGATCACGCCGCGCAGATGCCTCCGGCGCATGCGTGTCAGCTCGATGTCCTGCAACGGATCGTCGGCGCGGCGCCGAGCGAGAGCCACTAGCCCCGTCCCTTCTCGTTGCGTATCCGTTCCCATTCGATGGGCTTGGCAGAGCGTCGCAGATAAAGCGGCTTCAGGTGGTACAGCGAGTCGAAGTCCTCTCGATACATCCGCGGCAAGGCCAATTCCACCAGAGCACGGGCGTCGGGGAAGGAATTGCTCATCGTCCCCATCTCGACAGGCTCGAGATCCTCGAACATGTTGCGATAGAGCAATGACCCATTTCCAACCATCAGTACCTCTTCACGGCGTGACTCGATGCCCACGGCGAGGCGTTCGGGCCGCTCGACCCGGTATTCGCTCATCCTCTGGATACCGCCGGGAGAGCTCCGGTAGAAGGCATGGAAGACCTCGTTGCGCCGTGCGTCGAGCACGGCACAGATCGTCTTGGCCGAATACCTCAGCTCGTACGCGACCAGGTCGAGGCTCGCCATGCCTACGATCGGGACCGACAGCGTCTGAGCGAGCGTCTTCGCGGTGGCGATTCCGACGCGCATCCCCGTGAAAAGCCCCGGCCCCAGGCTGACGGCTACACCGCCGATGTTTCGGTAACCGAGCCCGGCCTCGTCGAGGCAGAAGCGGATCGCCGGAAGGAGGAACTCGTTGTAGCTCGCCCCCCTCGACACGAGCGCGCTGGCGACGACGCCTTGCTCCGATCCGATCGCCACGCTTGCCTGGGGCGTCGACGTCTCGATGCCGAGCACCAGCATCAGACTCCCCCCTCGAGCAAGCCTTCGGAGAACCGTGCTTGTGAGGACTGCTCGGATGACGCTGCGTCGAGCAACGCTTCCGCCGTCAGTCTCATGCTCATCAGCTTGTGGGCCCATTCTGGGCCGCGCGCTCGGTACGTCACGAGGCGCTCACTTTCCTCGCCTGCCACGCTCCTGCGAAGCTCGATCTCGAGGAAACGCACCGGTAGAAGAGGGCCTACCGCCTCTCCCCATTCGACGACGAGGACGGCCTCGGGATCGAGAAGCTCCTCGAACCCGAGGTCGTATACCTCCTGGAAGGAGTTCAACCGGTAGATATCGACGTGCACGACGGGATAGCGACCGACGTACTCGTGCACGATGGTGAAGCTGGGACTGGTGATCCTCGTCTCGACACCGAGCGCCGCTCCAAGCCCCTGCACGAAGGTGGTCTTGCCTGCGCCGAGGTCGCCGCCGAGGCTGATGACGTCACCGGGAAGCAGTGTGGGAGCCAGAGCTGCTCCGAGGATCCGAGTTTCCTCAGCGGATCGGCTTAGGACGGACAACAGCGGGTTCATTGGAACAACTCCAGTTGTTCCTTCGGGGCGGCATGTGCCGCAGCGGCACGCGCCTCGTCCGCCGAATCGAGCTCCTCTTTCGCGACCGCGAGATCTGCCCGCATCGCATCGATCGGCGCGAGGCCTCCGAAGCGTCCCCCTCTCAGAGCCGCGGCCGGATGGAAGGTTGGGATGACGGTTGCCCCTCGTCGCTCGTAACGCTTTCCGCGCGCCTTGGTGATGCCGATCGTCTCCTCGAGTATGTAGCGCGTCGCGAAGTTTCCGAGCGTGACGATCACGTCGGGCTTCATGTGCGCGAGCTGTGCATCCAAGAATGGCGCGCACGTCTCGATCTCGTCGGGCATGGGATCTCGATTACCCGGAGGGCGGCACTTCAGCACGTTCACGATCGCGGCGCGTGACCGGTCGATGCCAACCTCGGCCAACAGCTTGTCGAGTAGCTGCCCGGCCGCGCCGACGAAGGGGACCCCCTGCTTGTCCTCGTGGAAGCCGGGGGCCTCACCGATGAAGACGAGGTCGCCGTCGAGGTTCCCCCCGGCCCATACGACTTGGGTACGACCCTCGTGCAAACGGCAGCGCGTGCATGCCAGCGCCTCGAGCCTGATGGTGTTGATGTCAATCATGACTAAATGACGATCTTGCCGTCCTCCATGAAGACGTCTCCGTCCACCGTGATGCGACCTCCGCGACGGAGATCGCACACCATGTCCCAGTGGACGGCGGATTCGTTGACGCCTCCGCTCTCCGGATACGAGGCCCCCGCCGCGAGATGGACCGTGCCGCCGATCTTCTCGTCGAGCAGGATCTCGCCGGTGAAGCCCGTGATGCCGTAATTGGTTCCGATACCGAGCTCTCCGAGGATCCGCGCGCCGGGATCGGTGTCCAGCGTCTTGACGAGGAACTCCTCGTTGCGCTTCGCCCGTGCGTCGACGATCTTGCCGTTTTCGAATTCGAGCCTGATTCCTTCTACGGCTTGGCCGCCATAGATCGCCGGGTACGTGAACGACACATGGCCACGCGTCTTGTCCTCGATCGGTCCGGTGAAGATCTCGCCGTCTGGGAAATTCTCCTCACCATTCGCGGGCAGAAAGGTGCGCCCCCCGACCTCGAGGATGAGGTCGGTGCCTTCGCCTTCGATGTGGACCTCGTTACGTCCTTCCATCCACGCGATGAGCTCAGCATGCCGGTCGGCGAGCTTGCGCCACTCGGCGACCGGGTCTGCCGCCTCGATGAGACACGCGCCGTAATAGAAGTCCTCGTATTCCGCGAGGCTCATTTCGGCGTCCATCGCGTGCGCCTCGGTCGGGTACAACGTCACATTCCAGCGCAGCTCACCGGCCGCGGCACGTTCCATGAACCGATCGAGGAGTGGCTGCCGCGCGCGTGCGGTCGTTGTCTGAGCATCGGGATCGACGCGCGAGAGCTGACGTGTGTTCGTGTCGCTGATGATCGTGAACGAGGCGTCGAGATTGTCCATCATCCAGCGGTCGGTGTCCCACACGTACTCGAGCTGATGCTTCTTGGCGAAGCGGAAGAAGATCGGCTCGGCGCGCGGGATGGACGCCCGGATCATCGGATAGGCGCCCTTCTCGAGGCAGCGCTGATAGATGGCAAGGATCAGCGGCTCTGCGGCGTAGCTCCCCTTGATGCTGACGAGGTCGCCCTCTTTGATCTTGGTCGAGTACCCCACGAGGATGTCGGCGAGTTTCTCTGCTCGGTCGTCTCTCATTGTCCGTGAGGGCCTCCTGCCCCAAGCTGATCGTCGAAGAACCGTTCGAGCATCGTATTGAACTCACGGTGCCGCTCCATCATGAGCATGTGCCCTGCCCCTTCGAGGAGGCGTAGCTCTGCCTTCGGCAGGTGTGCGGCGAGGTACTCGGACGCTTGTGGAGCGGTGATGTGATCCTTCGAACCGCCCACCACGAGGACGGGCAACCTGATCTCGTCGAGATAGTCCCGCATGTCAAAGTCCCGGTACGACTTGATGAGGTCGAAGATGACGTCGCTCGGAGTGTCGGCCAGCATGTCGTAGGTGAAATCGATCTGCTTCGCCGACGCGGCAGGACCGAATCCGATCATCGAGACCGCAATGAACAGAGCGTCGGAAGGACGCACGATCTTCCGGAGCCGGTCCACGTATCGGGAACCGGGGCCCATCATCTCGAGAGGTCTTCGGATCCATCGATCCAGTTGCGCGATCGCGGCTCCGCCCCCGGTCGTCTCGGCAAGCGGCCGGTAGCTCGTGGTCACGAGGACGAGGCCACACACGACGGACCCCATGAGATCGGGACGCCTGCGGCATAGCTCCATAGCAACCGCCCCTCCGACCGAGTGACCGACGAGGACCACTTCTTCTAACCCGCTCTCTTCGATCACGGCTTCGAGATCCGCCGCAAGCACTTCGATCGAGAAGTCGGCGTCGCCCTTGGGGACGGAACGCCCGTGGCCACGCAGGTCGTAGAAGACGAGGCGGTGATCCCCGATGCCAGGAAGCTGGTAATGCCACATGTCCGTCCTGAGGGCGGAACCGTGGATGAACACCGCGCCTCGCGCCCCCGGAGGCCCGGCCTCCTCGATGAAGACCCCCGCGCCATCGGGGCGCTCGAGCCGGCGCGATCTGATCCCCCGGCGCTCCCCGAACTGCTCCGAGGCTTCAGGATCGTTGCGGCGGCGGCGCTGAACCATCTGGTGCTGAGCGGCGAGTCCCGCGCCGGCACCCACCGCGGCGAGACCCAGGGCGAGTAGCCCCTTACGACTTGGCATCAGGGATGTATATCCGAGGGACCCGCGACGGTATGCGAGTCGTGATCTCGTAATTGATCGTGCCGCTCAATCGCGCTAACTCTTCTGCGGTTATCGCGTCGTCGCCATCGGTCCCGACAAGGGTGACGACGTCGCCGATCGCGGCTTCGTCGGCTCCGATATCGACCATGAACTGATCCATGCACACAGTCCCCGAGAGCCGGTAGCGAATGCCCCCGATGAGGACGTCGGCCTTGCCAGAGAACGCGCGCGAGTAGCCGTCCGCGTATCCCGCGGGCACCGTCACTACGCGTCCAGAACGTTTGAGCTCGTACTGGAGCCCGTAGGACAGAGCCTCCCCCGCCGGCACCTCTTTGATCATGTTGGCCCGCGCCCTCAGCGCGAGGGCCGGGCGCAGCTCCATCGGCGACGCGATGTCGCCGGGCGAGAGCCCGAAACAGGCGATCCCGCACCGCACCATGTCGAGGTGCGCGTCGGGCATAGACAGCGTGGCGGCCGAGTTCGCGATGTGCCTGTAACGAAGCGGATAGCCGGCGCGCTCGATGCTCTCGGTCACCTCGACGAACAGGTCGAGTTGTTTGCGAGTAAACGGATGATCGGGTTCGTCGGCGACCGCTAGATGGCTCCACGCGCCCTCGAGCTCTAAACCCACGTACGAGCCCAGCGCCTCGAGCGCCGACGGCAGATCCGAGACCATCAAACCGACGCGGTGCATCCCCGTGTCGATCTTCAGATGAAAAGGGACGCGCTTCCCGGCCGCGCGCGCAGCCTCATCCAGCGCGCGAGCGAACGGATCGGTATAGATCGTCGGGATCAGGTCATGCGATATCAGTGTTGCGGCGGCCTCGGGTGGTGGCTCTGTGAACACGTGGATAGGAACGCCGATGCCGGCTTCGCGCAGATGAAGAGCCTCGGCGACGCGCGCGACACCAAGGCGCGTCGCACCTCCGGCCAGGATGGCATTTGCCGACGCCGGATTGCCGTGTCCGTAGGCGTATCCCTTGACCACGCCCATGACCTCCGCGCGTCCCACCGATGCCACCAGGGCCCTGGCGTTCGCGGTGATAGCGCCGAGGTCGACCTCGGCCCAGACCGGATGTCCGCGTTCGGCCATCTCGCTTCGAGTCAAAGGGTCCACTGGCTCATCCTCTTCGCTTCACCAAAGCCTCGGCGGCGGGGAGTGCCTCGGCGACGTCCCATGCAACGACACCCCTCGGGCCGAACGAAGCACGAGCGATCGCGCCCGCGCGACCGTGCAGCCACGCGCCCGCCCACGCAGCCTCGGTCGAGGAGGTACCCGCCGCAACGAGGGCCGCGATCACTCCCGTCAGGACGTCGCCGGTCCCCGCGGACGCGAGCTCAGGTCCGCCCGCGCGCACGACGACCGTGTGGTCGGGCGTCCCAACGATCGTGGAGGGACCTTTCAAGAGGACGGTGCAGCCGAACCGCTCGACCGCCTCTCTCACCGCCCCGATCGGGTCATCAGTTATCGAGACTGAGTCCCATCCGAGCAACCGCGCCAGCTCGCCGGCGTGGGGCGTCAAGATCAGAGGGTCGTGTCGCTTGGCGGCCGCCTCAGGCTTGGCAGCGAGGGCATTCAGACCGTCGGCATCGAGGACGAGCGGCACGGGGATCCCCCCGAGTGCTGCCTCGACCAGCGCATCCTGAGACGCGCCGCGTCCCAAGCCCGGACCAAGCGCGACTACCGAGGCGCGTTCGAACGCGCCGGCCAGCCGCCCGATCGCTTCGGGACCCAGCTCCGGCGTGTCCGCCGCAACCGTAGCGACGACTTCAGGCGCTCTGGCGACGACGATGTTGCACACCGTCCTCGTCGAGCCCAGCATCACGTAGCCGGCTCCGGCGCGCGCCGCGCCGCGTGCCGCCAGCGCGGCTGCCCCCGGCATCCGATCCGACCCTGCGATAACGAGGACACTGCCGCTGCCAAACTTGTTCGTGGCGCGGTCGCGTGAGGGAAGGACGTCGGCGACATCCTTGGGGTCCGCGGCGACCCCCGCGGTTCGTCCGACGCGGATGCCGATCGGAGCGACGGTGACCGAGCCGGCGTGCTCTGCCCCAACCCCCACGGCGGTCCCGGTTTTCTCAGACCCCATCGCGACGGTGACCGTGGCGCGCACCGCAGCGCCGGCGGCCGCCCCCGTCGCGCCGTCTATCCCAGACGGTAGGTCTGCGGCCACCACCGGCGCATCCGATGCGTTGATCGCGTCGATCGCTTGGGCCGCGTCCGAGCGCGGGGCGCCGGACGCGCCGGTACCCAGCAACGCGTCGACGATGACGTCCGCACGCGCCAGCCGGTCGGGTGAGAACGGCGCGATGACGACACCGGCGGCGCGGCACCGCTCCAAGTGGATATCGGCGGCTCCGCGGATGCGTTCTGTCTCACCCACGACGGTGCAGCGCACGGCCATCCCGGCTTCGGCCAGGATGCGCGCGGCAGCGAAACCGTCACCTCCGTTGTTGCCGGTGCCGCACACGACGACGCAGCGGCGGTCATAGACCCCGCCCACGACCGTCTTGACGGCGGCAGCCACCGCAGCCCCGGCGCGCTCCATGAGGATCTCCGGCGGCGTCCCCGCGCTGATCGTGGCCTCATCGGCTCTGCGCATCTCGTCGGGGCTCGCCAGTGATCGCATGCTTTCTTGCCTACTCGACGGTGACGCTCTTCGCGAGGTTCCTGGGCTTGTCAGGCGAAAACCCTCTCTCCTTCGCGATGAAGTAAGCGAGGAACTGCATCGGGATCGTGTCGACGATCGGGCTGAGGAGTGGCTTCGTCGCGGGAACCTCCAACAGCTCATCGGCGAGCCGCCGAGCGCGTCCATCACCCGGAGGCGCGATCAAGATCGTCTCAGCGCCACGGGCGCGTACCTCTTCGACGTTGGCGAGCATCTTGTCGTACAGCTTGTTGCCGGTAAGGACCGCGACGACGGGGACGCCTGGTTCGATCAACGCGATCGCACCGTGCTTCAGCTCACCCGCCGCATAACCCTCCGCGTGGATATACGACAGTTCCTTCAGTTTGAGCGCGCCCTCCATCGCGACCGCCGTGCTCACACCCCGCCCGATGAAGAGGAAGTCCTTCGCATCGGCATAACGTTTGGCGACACGCTGAACCTCATCCTGCAGGCCGAGGCTCTCTTGCACCTGTTCGGGCAACAACTCCATAGCCTCGATCGTCTCGGCGATCTTCTCCTGGGACATAGAGCCGCAGACCTGAGCGAGATACAGACCGAAGAGATTGAGAGCCACCAGCTGCGCGAGAAAGGTCTTCGTAGCTGCGACCCCGATCTCGGGGCCCGCATGCGTGAACAACACCGCATCAGCGTCGCGCGTTATCGATGAGCCCACGACATTGGTAACCGCGACGATCTTCGCTCCCATCTCGCGGGCGAAGCGGATGGCGGCGAGTGTGTCCGCAGTCTCGCCCGACTGCGCGATCCCGATGACGAGGGAACGCTCGTTCAGAACAGGGTCGCGATAGCGGAACTCCGAAGCAAGATCGAGCTCGACAGGGATCCGGGTCCAATGCTCGATCGCGTGTTTGGCGGCCATGCCGGCGTGGAACGACGTGCCGCACGCCACGACGACGATCTTGTCGACGATCTTCAGCTCGTCCTCATCCCACTTGACCTCGTCAAGGATGACCGATCCATCCGCGGCAACGCGGCCGCGCATGGTGTTCCTCACGGCCTCGGGCTGCTCGTAGATCTCCTTCAACATGAAGTCCTCGAACCCGCTCTTCGCAGCCGCATCAAGGTCCCAATCGATGTGGATCGGCACGAGCTCGACATCGTTGCCCTCGAAGTCCACGGCCCTTATCGAACCCGCTCTGACCTCCGCGATCTGACGGTCTCCCAGCGGGGTCACGTCACGAGTGTGGGCGAGCAGAGCCGGGATGTCAGACGCGACCAAGCCCGCTGACGGGGTCGTTCCCACGATGATCGGCGCGTCCTTCCGGGCGACGATGATGGCCGACGGATCATCCGTCGAGATACACACGAGGGCGAAAGCGCCGACGAGCTGACCACACACGATCGCAACAGCATCGAAGAGGGAGCCTCCCGATGAAGCCAGTGCGACCTCGATGAGGTGAGCAACGACTTCGGTGTCGGTTTCGGAAGTGAAGACGTGACCGTCGTCACGCAGGGCAGCGCGCAGAACATCGTGGTTCTCAACGATCCCGTTATGCACGATCGCGATGCGTCCGGTGCAGTCCTGGTGGGGATGAGCGTTGCCGTCCGTAGGCGCGCCGTGGGTCGCCCATCGGGTGTGTCCGATCCCGGTCGAACCTTGGAGCCGCGCCTCATCCAAGACGGGGTCCAGCGCGGAGAGGGGTCCGGCTTTTCGCGCCACTCGGAGCTTTCCGCCGTCGATGGTCGCGATGCCCGACGAGTCGTAGCCGCGGTACTCCAAACGACGGAGTCCTTCAAGGATCACCGGCAAGGCCTCAGCCTCGCCGGTATAGCCGACGATGCCACACATAGGGTCCTCCTCGAGCCTCGGGCGCGCACGGGCGCGCCAGCAGTTCACAAGGAGAGGAGCCACCTCGGTACCGGTTTGTGACCCGAGGTCACCCCCGGGGTTTGTCGGCATCGTCACGACCGTGGCCGGCCGAGGGTCACCCGCCGAGTGGGCTATGTACCGCCCTCCGAGATCCCCTACCTCGTCGACTCTCCGCCTCCTAACGGGAGCCCTGGCGCTAGATCCGGTCTTGTCTACTTCCTCTCATTAGGAAGGATACGTGGTCGGCCGCTGGCGTTCACCCGAGGCCCCTCAGCCGAGATGGAGCCTCACCGCATCGGCGAGATGGTCTGCCGTGATGTCGGCGACGCCCTCGTCCTCGGCCTCGACCATCACCCGCACAACCGGCTCCGTCCCCGAGGCCCGCAACAAGATGCGGCCGGCGTCACCGAGCGCGAGATCGGCGCTGCGGACGAGCTCCCACAGCGGCTCACATGATTCGAGCTCGTTGCGATCTCGCACCGGAACATTGATCAGCCTTTGAGGCCATGACTCGAACACATCGGCCAGCTTGGAGAGAGGCTCGCCTGAAGTCCGCATCGCCTCAGCGAGCTTGAGGCCAGTCAGGATGCCGTCGCCGGTTGTCGAGTGGGCTCCGAAGATGAGGTGGCCCGACTGCTCGCCGCCGAGCACCGCGCCTCGCGCGACCATCTCTGCGGCCACAAACCGATCGCCGACAGGCGCGCGCACTACTTCGATCCCCTCCTCTCGCAGAGTTCGCACGAGGCCGAGGTTGGCCATGACCGTCGAGACGATGACGTTGTTCTGGAGGTGGCCAGCCTTGGCCATCGACAGCGCGAGCAGGCCGATGATCTGGTCGCCGTCAACGACGGCACCCGTCTCGTCAACCGCGAGCGCACGATCGGCATCTCCGTCGAACGCGATCCCGAGATCCGCGCGTCGCTTTCGAACCTCGGACTGGAGGTGATCCAAGGACGTCGAACCGGAATCGACGTTGATCCGCGTCCCGTCTTGATCGTCGTTCAGCATGGTCACCCGCGCGCCCGCGCGCCCAAAGACGTCTTCCGCGACAACACTCGCCGCCCCGAACGCGCAGTCGAGGACGACCTTCAGTCCATCGAGGGAGCCGTCGAGCGCGCCTATGAGATGGCGCGTGTAGCGCTCGGGCGCGTCGTAAAGCACCGCCACCCCGCCCACATCCGTGCCGGTCGGCCTGGACGCCGGGGGGTGTTCGAGATGGCGTTCGATGGCCGCTTCCGTCTCGTCGCCGATCTTGACGCCGAGATCGGAGAAGAACTTGATCCCGTTGTCCGGGACGGGGTTGTGGGAAGCCGAGATGACGGCACCGGCGGCCGCCCCACGCTCCAGCGTGAGGAATGCCACCGCCGGAGTGGGGATGACGCCGGCGAGCTCGACGTGCGCCCCGGCTGAACACAGCCCTGCTACGAGAGCGCCTTCGAGCATCGGACCGGACACCCTCGTATCTCGTCCGACGACCACGGTTGCGCCCGCGGCGGCGAGAACCTCTCCCGCGGCGCGTCCGAGCGCGAGCGCAAGGTCGGGAGTCAGATCTTCGTTCGCAACCCCGCGCACTCCGTCGGTACCGAACAGGCGAGCCATGTGAGCCATACTCCCCCAAATGCCGGTAGACGATCTTTTCCTCAGGGCGTGCCGGGGGGAGCGGACCGAACGCGTGCCCGTCTGGTTCATGCGTCAGGCCGGGCGGAGCCTCCCTGAATACCGGGCGTTGCGCGAAAAGCACTCCATCCTCGACATGTGCCGCACGCCCGAGCTCGCTGCTGAGGTAACGCTGCAACCGGTCCGTCGGCTGGGCGTCGATGCCGCGATCCTCTTCAGCGACATCGTGGTGCCTCTCGAAGCGGCTGGGATCGAGCTCGACATCTCTCCCGGCATAGGCCCGGTGATCGAGAAACCCATCCGCTCAGGGGACGATGTCGGACGCATCGGGGACCTCGCCCCCGACGGGATCGAGCACGTAAACCAGGCCGTGAGGATCCTCGTCGACGAGCTCGAGGTCCCGCTTATCGGATTCGGGGGAGCGCCCTTCACGCTCGCGAGCTACCTCATAGAGGGAGGACCTTCCAAGAACCACATCTTGACCAAAACGATGATGCTGTCCGAGCCGTCGCTGTGGGCGGCGCTCATGGAGCGGCTTGCGGACATCGTCCTGGTCCACCTTCGAGGACAGATCACTGCCGGCGCGAGCGCGATCCAGCTGTTCGACAGCTGGGCGGGCGCGCTGGAGCCCGCCGATTACGAGCGTTTCGTCCTTCCCGCTGTGGCGCGCATCCTCGACGGACTCGCTGATACCGGCGTGCCCACGATCCTGTTCGGTGTCGGCACCGCAACATTGCTCGAGCTCATGGCCTCTGCCGGTCCAAGCGTCATGGGCATCGACTGGCACGTTCCTCTCGAGAGCGCGCGGGTGCGCCTGGGAACGATGCCGGTGCAGGGCAATCTCGACCCCGCCGCGTTGATGGCACCCCCCGAAGTCCTGGACCCCAAGGTGCACGCGGTTCTCGACGCGGGGCGAGGTCGCGGTCACATCTTCAACCTCGGCCACGGTGTTCTCCCTGAGACTGATCCCGACGCGTTGCAACGGGTGGTCGACACCGTGCATGCCTGGCAACCCGATGAGTGAGACCGCCCTTCTGGTCATGGCCTATGGAACGCCCGCGGGGCCGGAAGCCATCGAGCCCTACTACACGCACATCCGCCGAGGCTTACCTCCTCCCCAGGACCTCCTCGAAGAGTTGACCGCGCGCTACGCAGCGATCGGAGGAAGCTCGCCGCTTCTCGAGATAACTCGAGCTCAAGCCGCTGGGCTCGCGCGCCGGGTCCCGGAGACCACCGCGTTCGTGGGCCAGAAACATGCTCCCCCCTTCATCGAGGACGCCGTCGCAGACATCGTTGCGAGCGGCATAGACCGCGCCTGTGGAGTTGTGCTGGCTCCGCACTATTCGACAATGAGTATCGAGCAATACAAGACGCGCGCACGGAACGCTTTCGAAGAACAGGGCTGGGACGGGCACTTCGACTTCGTCGATAGCTGGCACCTCGAACGGGGATTCATAACGTTCCTCGCGCAGCGAGTGCGCGAAGCGATCGATGAGCTTCCGCCGGCGGCGCGCGCCGAGGCGGTCGTTCTCTTCACGGCGCACAGCCTCCCGGAGCGGATCCTCACCACCGGCGACCCCTACCCATCCCAGCTTCGTGAGACGGCCGAGGCGGTTGCCGCCGAGGCCGGGCTGACGAGGTGGGACATCGCGTGGCAGAGCGCGGGACGGACCAAGGACCCGTGGATAGGACCCGACATCCTCGACGTCATAGACGGCCTCGCGCGCGACGGAGTGCCGGGGGCGGTCATCTGTCCATGCGGTTTCGTCGCTGATCACCTCGAGGTGCTGTACGACGTTGACATCGAGGCCGCCGGACGCGCCGAAGTCGCGGGGATCCACCTCGTCAGGACGTCATCCCCCAACGACGATCCGGTCTTCCTCGACGCCCTCGCCGCCGCGGTCGCTCGGGCGACATGAGGCGTCCGGTCGTCGCCGTCATTGGCGGCGGGGTCACGGGCCTCGGTGCCGTCGTCACGATCGAGGAAGCAGCAGGTGACCAGATCCGCACCGTGCTGTTCGAGTCCTCGACGCGACTCGGCGGGGTGATCCGGGGCGGAAAGCTCGGCGGCGTCTACGTCGAAGACGGCCCGGACTCCTTCATCGAGCGCGACGGTTACATGCTCGAGTGGTGCCGGCGGCTGGGGATCGAGGACCGGTTGACGGAGCCCGCAATCTTCGGAGCCCTGATCTACGACGGACGCGCGATCAGGCCGATGCCCGCCGGATCCCTGTTCGGGATCCCGCCGAGTGCCCACGCCGCACGGCGCTCGGGACTCGTGTCCTTCCGAGGCGCGCTACGAGCCCTGGGTGACCACGTGCTCCCGGGCCCGCTGAAGGGGCCCGATGTCTCGGTCGAGTCGTACCTGACCGGGCGCCTGGGGCGAGAGGTGGTCGAGCGAATGGTCGATCCGCTGCTCGCCGGGGCGCGCTCCGGCGACGTTGGATCGCTATCACTGGCCGCAGCCCTGCCCGACATCGATCGCATCGCGCGCTCTCGTCGCGGCGTGATGCGCGGTATACGGCGAGGGGCACGCTCAACGGGCGCTGAGCTACCTCGATTCCGCTCGTTCGATAAAGGCATGCCGGTACTTGTTCGAGCGCTATCCGACCACTGTCGCCGCGCCGACGTACGCGTAGGGGAAGCCGTAACGAGGATCGAGCGCTCCGGGAAAACGTTCGTCGTGCGATCTGGAACACGCAGGTTGCGAGCCGACGCCATCATCATCGCAACGCCCGCCCCGCACGCGCTGGGGCTTCTGACGCCGGTTCTGCCTGATGCAGTACCGATCCTGGCTACGGTGGAGCATGCCTCGGTCGCCGTCGTGTCCCTGTTGTACGCACAAGGGCGCGATGCGCTGCCCGAAAGCGGCAGCGGGGTGCTCATCCCGTCGTCTGCGGAGCGCGTTGTGAGCGCGTGCACGTTCTACTCGAGGAAATGGCCCGTGTCCGACCCCGGAGGTGACGCGCTCGTCTTGCGCGCGGTCGTCGCGCGCGACCCTGCGGGCGTTCTCGACCATGATGACCGCAGCTTGAGCAAGGTCGTCGATGGAGACCTGAGGGAGGTCCTTGGCCTCAGGGCTCCCGCCGCCAGCGCGAGGGTCACCCGTTGGAGCGAGGCATTGCCTCGCTACGAGGTGGGGCATCTCGACCGGATGCGCGAGCTCGACGCGATCATGGCGACGGCGCCCGGTATCGCGCTCGCGGGCTCTTCGTACGGCGGGCCCGGGATCCCCGACTGTCTGCGGTCGGGGTCGGCCGCAGCGACCCGCATCTTGAGTCATGTCTTAGGGTGACCCTGATGACAGAAGCAACGGTGTTCTCGAGCTTCCCCGTGTACAAGCTCGCGCGCGACCGAGCCGAAGATGTCGATCCCGAGCTCGCCGCAAAGCAACTGACGGCCCTGTTCGATGACTGGTCCGACCGCGTTCAACTGCGGGGCGCGTACGACACACAGGGTTTCTCAGCGCGAGCCGACCTCATGTTCTGGCTGGTGTCCTCGTCGGCCGATGACATCCAAGAACTCGTGACCGAGATGCGCCGCACCGAACTCGGACGGTCATTCCAGATGGCCGACGTCTTCCTCGGAATCGTGCGCCCAGCCGAGTTCGCGCGGGACCACCAGCCCGCCTTCGTCCAGAATAAGGAGCCACTGAAGTACCTGTGCATCTACCCCTTCGTCCGGACGGCCGAGTGGTATCTCCTCGATCCCGAAGAACGAGGGGCGTTGCTGCGCGAGCACGGCACCGCCGGCCGAGAGTTCCCCGACGTGCAGGCGAACACGACGAGCTCGTTCGGCTTGGGCGACTACGAATGGACGCTCGCGTTCGAGGCGGAGAGCCTCGACCGCATCGTCGATCTCATCAGGCGGTTGCGGGGGACGGAGGCCCGTCGCTTCACAAAGGTCGAGATCCCGTTCTTCACAGGCATCCGCAAAGACATCCCCACCCTCGTCTCAGCCCTGCTGTAGGCCCCCTGCCTTAGCCCCCCTGCTACGCTTGTAGTTCGCGCCGGGAGGGGTCCGGCACTCATGGAAGAGAGAGGCGGATCTATGAAGCGTTTCATTGCCCTCATCGCAGGCATGACCTTGCTCCTGGGCGCATGCGGCGGGGACGACGCGGGCACGCCAGAAGTCAGCGCCGACGCCAAGGCGACGTTCACTTCGGCCGTTCAGGCACTGGCTGAAGGCCCCGGCATCACCGCGACGCTCAGCGTGCTGTCGGACTCGGCCTCGCTTCAGGCGATGGCTGCCGACGAGGGAGATGAGATGTCGGCCGAAACCGCCGACAAGATCCTTTCCTCGTCGCTGTCGATCTCGGCCAAGAACACCACGGATCCGAAGGAAGCGGCATCGCAGATCCTCATCAACATCGCAGGCACCGACGCGTTCGAAGTACGCGTGCTGGGATACAACCTCTTCCTGCGCGCGGATGCGCGTTCCATCGCAACGACGTTCGGCCAGGACCCCGCGGGGCTCGACATGTTGGCGCAGCAGGCCGCGGCCGGCGGGATGGGCTTCGTGAAGGACGCGCTCGACGGCAAGTGGCTCGCCATCGAGGGCCTCGACCAGCTCACCAAGAGCTTGACGGGCCAAGACCCAAGCGCGGCGGCCGCGCAGCAGCAGGAGATGGTCGACCAGTTCGCGCAGATCCTCAGCGACAGCTCGACGGTGGGCAGCGAGGGTGAGGACGAGTTCGGCGAGCACCTCGTCGCGACGTTCCCACTGCGCGCCCTGTTCGACAACTTCAAGGAGCTCGTGGCCGGCTCGGGCATCCCCGGGGCCGAGTTCCCAGATTCCGCCGAAGTCCCCGACGAGAGCATCACGCTGGATGTCTGGGTCAGGGACGGGAAGGTCACGCAGATCGTCTTCGACTTCATGCAGATCGCTGAGATCGAAGACGAGGAAATCCCCGAGGGTGTCGAGCAGCTCGGACTCAAGATCGAGCTCGCCGAGTTCGCGGGCACCGTCGAGGAGCCGGCCGACGCGGTCAAGATCGACCCGATGCAGATCATGGGCTTGTTCATGGGGATGCCCGGCCCGGACGCAGGTGGTGGCGGGATGGACGACTACTCCTCCGGTTTCCCATGCGAGACGCTCAAGGGCGAGCCGCGTGAGGTGTTGATCCAGTTCAAAAAGGAGTGCCCTCACCTGCTCAAGAAGAGGTAGCCAAACTGTCGGGGCGCCGCCGCTCAGTATCATGAGCGGCAATGAGCCCGGCCGTCGCACCTACTGATCCCTTCGGGGCCCGCGCCACTCTTCAAACCGGCTCGGGCCCCGTTGGGCTTTTCAGACTCGATGCGTTGACCCGCGAGGGGATCGCCGAACTCGACGGCATCCCTGTCGTCGTGAAGATCCTCCTCGAAAACCTGCTGCGCCTGGCCGGGACGCCGTATGCGTCCGAAGAGCAGCTGACGGGCCTCGCCGCGTGGGGACAGAAGCCTCTGGACGACCGCGAGTTCCCCTTCGCTCCGGCGCGGGTCATCCTTCAGGACTTCACCGGCGTGCCAGCGACCGTCGATCTCGCCGCGATGCGCTCCGCGATCGTGCGCGCGGGCGGAGATCCAAGCAAGGTGGACCCCCTTGTCCCCGTGGATCTCGTCATCGACCACTCTGTCCAAGTCGACGCGTTCGGTTCTGAACGCGCCTACACGATCAACGTCGAGCGCGAGTACGAACGCAACCATGAGCGCTACTCACTGTTGCGGTGGGCACAGCAGGCATTCGCCGGGTTCCGGGTCGTGCCCCCGGGGATGGGGATCGTGCACCAGGTCAATCTCGAGCACCTCGGGACCGTGGTCGCGATAACCGATCTCGATGGGACCGTCGCGATCCCCGACACGCTCGTTGGGACCGACTCGCACACGACGATGATCAACGGGCTCGGCGTCCTTGGGTGGGGTGTCGGAGGCATCGAGGCCGAGGCCGCGCTGCTCGGTCAGCCGCTGCCGCTCGTCACACCCAAGGTGGTCGGCTTCCGGTTAAACGGATCGCTGCAGACCGGCGTCACCGCTACCGACCTTGTGCTGACCGTGACGGAGCAGCTGCGCGCCCACGGCGTCGTTGGCAAGTTCGTCGAGTTCTACGGAGCGGGATTGTCCAGTCTCGGTGTTGCCGACAGAGCGACGCTCGGGAACATGTCGCCCGAGTTCGGCTCGACCGCCGCGTTCTTCCCGGTGGATCAACAAACACTCGCGTACCTACGACTTACGGGGCGGAGTGAAGAGCTCATCGACCTCGTCGAGCGCTACGCGAAGGAACAAGGGATGTTTCGCACGGACGAGACCCCCGATCCCATATTCACCGAGACACTCGAGCTCGACCTCGCGTCGGTCGAGCCTAGCCTCGCCGGCCCACGTCGCCCCCAAGACCGAGTGCCGCTGGGGCGCGTCTGGAAGAGTTTCACCGATGTGTACTCGGGCGAGGTCGCGGCCGGGAACTCCGGGGTGAATGTCCAGATCGCGCGCATGGTTGGCGAAGGAGGCGGGGCCTCGACCGCAGCAGGAAGCACCGCCCCCGCCACTACGAGCGATCCATCCGAAACAGCGACACTTCAAGCCGGCGATGAGACGGTCGTTCTCAGGCACGGCAGCGTTGTCATCGCGGCGATCACCAGCTGCACGAACACATCGAATCCTTCTGTGATGCTCGCGGCGGGGCTGCTCGCGAAGAAGGCTGTCGATGCCGGACTCACGACGAAGCCGTGGGTCAAGACGAGCCTCGCGCCGGGGTCGAGGGTCGTGACGGAGTATCTCGAAGCGGCCGGCTTGCTGTCCTACCTCGAAAAGCTGCGATTCCATGTCGTGGGCTACGGCTGCACGACATGCATCGGCAACTCCGGCCCGCTGGACGCGCCGGTGGCGGAAGCGATCGACGAGCACGATCTGGCCGTCGTCTCGGTCTTGTCGGGGAATCGCAACTTCGAGGGACGCATCCACCCTCAGGTCAAGGCGAGCTACCTCGCGTCGCCGCCACTGTGCGTCGCGTTCGCGCTTGCTGGAACGGCCGACATCGACATGACTTTGGATCCCCTTGGCGAGGGGGCTGACGGTAAGCCGGTCTACCTCGCCGACATCTGGCCCACCAACGAAGAGATCCAAGCCGCGTTGGTCTCCGTGCGCGCCGAGCAGTTCACGACGGAGTATGCAAAGGTCTTCGAAGGCGACGAGCACTGGAAGCAGCTGCCGTCTCCGACCGGCGCGAACTACGACTGGGACCCGGAGTCGAGCTACGTGCGCGAACCACCGTTCTTTACGGATCTCGCCGAGCCGGACGATCCCCCGGACATCGTCGACGCGCGTGTGCTGTGCATCGTCGGTGATTCCGTGACCACGGACCACATCTCGCCTGCGGGCGCGATTGCTCCGAGCTCCCCCGCCGGCAAGTACCTCGTGTCGTTAGGCATCGAGCCACGCGACTTCAACAGCTACGGCTCGCGCCGCGGCAACCACGAGGTCATGATCAGAGGGACGTTCGCGAATATCCGCTTCCGCAACCAGCTCGCCGACGGCAAAGAGGGCGGTTGGACCAAGCTGCTGCCCGAGGGCGAGGTCGTACCGATCTACGACGCCGCAGTTGCATACGCCGAGCGCGGCACTCCATTGGTCATCTTCGCCGGCAAGGAATACGGGTCGGGAAGCTCACGCGACTGGGCCGCGAAGGGACCGGCGCTGCTCGGCGTAAGAGCAGTGATCGCCGAGAGCTTCGAGCGCATCCACCGAAGCAACCTTGTCGGGATGGGCATCCTGCCTCTGCAGTTCCTGCCTGGTGAATCGGCCGTGTCGCTCGGATTGACCGGCGAGGAGATCTTCACCATCGCCGGCATCGCCGGCGGCGTGGAGCCGCACGCCGACCTGGGCGTGACGGCACGCCGCGCAGATGGCACGACAACGCAGTTCATCGTTGAATGCCGCATCGATTCAGACGTCGAGGTGGAGTACTACCGCAACGGTGGCGTACTACAGATGGTGCTGCGCCGCATGCTCGCCGGCTAGTCCGGCCTCGCGCGCGCCGGACGCGCACGCTCCGATCTCACCCCCGGCACTTCGAGCAAGCTCCCATCGGGACGGAACCACCTCGTCTCTCCCGTCCGGACGTTGAGCGTGACGTTCCACGCGAGCTCGTGGAGCAGCTTGTGGTGGAACGGACACACCATGATGAGGTTGTCGGTCTGCGTCGGCCCATGCGGCCAGTGAACGATGTGGTGACAATCCATGAAGCGGCACCCGTGGCACCCGGGGAACGCGCAGCGCCCATCTCGGTGATAGACCGCACGGCGCACGTAGCCCGGCGGCGAGTACCTCGAGTGACCGACCCCGACCGCTTGGTCCTCGCCGTTCTCGAGCACCGGTTGGATGCGTGCGTCACAGCTCATGCGCCGAAGCGTCTCGGGGTGGATGACCCCTCCGCCTTCGATCTGCCCGCCGATCGTGTCGGAGGCGAACGCCTCGAGCGGCGCGAACACGACGAGCTCGGTCCCGGCGCGCCGTGAGATATCCGCTTCGGCGGCACGCTTCAGGACCTCGTCGTCGCAGCAACCGGCGTCCGCATGCACACCTGAACCCGCTCCGGGTGTTGCGAAACCAGAGAGGCCGCTCAGCGCCATGAGGTAGAGGGCATCGGCGCGCCTGCGATCGAGACCGTCACCGGCATCGAACCAGCCGGGCTCCTCTTCACCGGGGAGGATCGGGATGACATCGCGCGCGATGCGGTCGAGAGCGGTAGCGATGACTGCTCCTTGATCGGCGGGCATCCGCCCGGCGAAGCCCATCTGGCCGTCGAGCTCGAGCCAGTGGCGGAAGAAGCGGTCGTGGATCGCCTCGGCGGCCTCTTCCTTGGGAGGCTGGTTCTCGCGCTCGGCACGCTTGCGCACCGCCGAGACCGTCGAACGGTAGGCCCAGCGCAGGAGCTTGGCTTCGTTGGCGGGCGTCGCGATCCGCACGAGGTCGAGCATCTTGTCCAAGCTCAGCTCGCCCGAGGAGAAGGCCTCGGAGGTCAGCGGTAAACGCTTGAGCGCGTGCGCCGCGAACAGCCATCGCCCTGCGGCCCACCTGGTGATGCCGAACTGAGCCGCGACCCACCCGGGCATGTCGCGCGCCCCGTCGTATTCGTCGGGCTCGATGACCTCGGTGCCGTCAACCGACAGCTCGCCCCATATGAACGGGTCGTCGCAGTCGGCGAGATCCACGAGCATCTCGAACTGGGCGCGCCCCATGGCCGCGCGCGACCCCTTGAGCTTGGCGATGCGCCGTTCGCGCTCGCGCAGGAGGTCCGGGTCGGGCGCGCTCCTAAAGAAGTCCGATGCGAGGCGCGAGCGAGGACGACGCGAAGACTGCGTGTGCTTCTCGGGCTTACTTTGAACATCGAGGTACATGCGCGCTCCATCTCTCAGCGAAGTGCTACGGCGCGAGTCCGACCGTGGCCGGTCGCTCCGTAGACCTCACGAGGGGGCGCGGACCCCTTCGCTTGTCTCCCAGAATTCTATAGAACATATGTTCGATAGTCAAGGCTCTTTCGCAGTGAGAGGCGGATGACAGGTACACGCCAAATAGTCTGCGGCGATGAGCGGCACCTGGGAGGCTCCGCTACTGATTGGCGTGCTCCCCGAAATTGCGAGTGAACTCGAGACAGCGCTAGAGAAACAGGGCGATCCGGATCTAGCCACTCAGATCCGTGGTCTACGGATCGAGTCGCTCTGTGGTTGTGATGATGAATTTTGTGGGTCTTTCCACGCCAGAGGGGACCAGAAGTACCCATGGTCCGACGTCGGCGACCTCCGATCCGTCGCGGTGGAGGTCGCCGGGATTGTTGTTCTGGACGTCGTGGCCGGAACTATTCGATATGTGGAAGTCATCGACCGCCCTGAAGTGCGCAAAGAACTGCGCTCAGCTGTTCCGCGCCGCCGCACTGATCCCCGACTCCCCTAGCCATCTCACTCTGTACGCGGCCTGATGCACTAGCTTGATCTTGCAGTGACCCGGCCGCGAGCGTTCCGGCGCGAGCCGCCTTACCTAGCCCACGCGAAGTCTGGAAAGAGTGCGACGGCGAAGCCGTCGCGTCGACTAACGCTTGCTGTACTGAGGTGCTTTGCGCGCCTTCTTGAGGCCGTACTTGCGACGCTCCTTCTCGCGCGCGTCGCGCGTCAGGAAGCCGGCCTTCTTGAGGGTGGGTCGCAGGTCGGGGTCGAGCTCGAGGAGCAGCTTCGAGATCGCGTGGCGCAGCGCGCCGGCTTGCCCCGACACTCCGCCGCCTTCGATCTTGGCGATGATGTCGTAGCGGCCCTCGGTCTCGGTGATGCGCAGCGGCTCCGTGATGATCATGCGGTGCGTCGCGCTCGGGAAGTAGTCCTCCATCGGACGTCCGTTGATCTCCCAGCGTCCGGTACCCGGCGATAGCCGCGCACGGCAGACCGCTTCCTTGCGGCGCCCTGTTGCCCGCGCGAGTGCCTCAGCCACCGGTTACCTCCTCGATCGTGTGTGCTTGCTCGGGGTGCTTCGGCGCTGCGACCGGCTTGAGGTCGAGCGGCTTAGGGTTCTGCGCGCCATGCGGATGATCCGTACCGGCGTACACCTTCAACTTCTTAAGCATCGCGCGGCCGAGCTTGTTGCTGGGCAGCATGCCCTTGACGGCCTTCTCGATAGCGACGTCGGGTCGTGACGCCATCAGCTTGGTGTAGTTGATCTCGCTGAGGCCGCCGGGGTAGCCCGAGTGGCGGTAGTACTTCTTCTGCTGGAGCTTGTTGCCGGTCAGCGCGACCTTGGACGCGTTGACGATCACCACGTGATCGCCGGTGTCGAGGTGCGGGCTGTACGACGGCTTGTGCTTGCCGCGCAGGCGTTGAGCGACCTCGGACGCGAGCCGGCCCAGGACGACGCCCTCGGCGTCGACGAGCCACCACTCGCGCGTGATGTCATCCGGCTTCGTTACATGGGTCTTCATAACGTCCTCGAGTTCGATTGGCCTCAGGCCCGCGGTTTGTAGGAGCCCGGGCTACAAGGGGTTTCCGGGGCGGCCGTAGGTCGCGCCGGAGAAAGAGCAGGATAACGGCCCTCCCAGGGGGGGTCAAACGACCCTCGGAGAGCTCCATCCCTCGTCGTACTCGACGGCGACAAGGCAGAGGGCGTGGGGAGGGGCGACGACCCCCGCGGCGCCTCGATCCCGTGCTGCCAGGATCCCCGGCATCTCATCCGGATCCCGCTTGCCCACCCCGACCTCGAGGAGGGTGCCCGCAAGCGCCCGCACCATCTGCTGGATGAAGGCGTTGGCCCGGGCGACGATCCGGATCACGTCCCCGCTCCTGGTGCAGCTGAGCTCGAAAAGGGTGCGGGTCGGGGGCGTGCCTTCGGCGACCCGGCCGAACGAGCTGAAATCGTGCGAGCCGAGGAGATGCCCGGCACCCTCCTGCATGGCGGCGACATCCAGGGGCAGAGGGTGCCACAGCGCCACTTTGGACAGCCACGGGTCGGGGGCCGGGCGCTCCAAGACCGCGTAGATGTATGTGCGGGACAGAGCCGAGAACCGGGCGTGGAAGCCGGGATCCGCAGGGCGCGCATCCGTGACCACGATCGAAGGTCCGCAGATGCGGTTAACGGCATCGCGAACGGTCGGGATATCGAGGGAATCCGGCGCGTCCGGCCACGACACCACCTGTCCGATCGCATGGACACCGGCGTCGGTGCGGCCGGCCACAAAGGTCCGAACGGGTGCACCCTGCGCGAAGCGACCGAGCGCGGCCTCGAGCTCTCCTTGGACCGTTCGTTGGTCCGCCTGACGGGCGTAGCCGCGGAACGGAGCGCCGTCGTAAGCGAGGTCGAGCCGGAGGTTCAGCTCTTCTGGTCCGGCCCGCCCTGGCTGAGCCCGCCATCCGTGCCCTCTTCGGCCTGGGGAGCCTCGGTGGCCTCTTCGGCTTCTGCGGTCGAAGCCTCGGCGGCTTCCTCGGCAGCGCCCTGCTCGGCTTCGGCCTGCTCGGCAACGACATGCTCCGGAGGCTGAACGTCCGCGGCCTCTTCGGTCTCGAACCCTGCCTCAGGACCGGGCTCGCCTGCTTCGCCCTCGAGCTCCAGTTCTTCGTCCGTTTTCGGGTGCTCGATGCCGATACCGGTACCGGCCGCAGCGGCGTCGGCGGCCTTCGAGCGCGCCGGCTTGTCGGACGGCAGATCGCCATCGCGCTTGCGTCCGCGTCCCAGGCGGCGGCGGGTCGGCTTCTCGTCGGTCTCGACCTCGGTTTCGACGGCCGCGCCCTCGACGAGCTCGATGAGCGCCATGGGCGCCCCATCACCGTTGCGCGGCCCGAGCTTAAGGATGCGCGTGTAGCCACCGTTACGATCGGCGAAACGCGGCCCGATGTCTGCGAACAGCTTGTGCACGACCGCACGGTCCTCGATGACCGAAAGAACCTGGCGACGCTTGTGGATGCTGCCGTCCTTGGCCTTGGTGATGAGCTGCTCCGCAAACGGGCGCAGGAGCTTGGCCTTGGTCTCGGTCGTCTTGATCCGCTCGTGCTCGAACAGGGACAGCGCGAGGTTCGACAACATCTGGCGCTGGTGCGACGGGTTCGACCCGAGCGCGGGTCCCTTTTTACGTGTCGGCACGACTTTTCTCCTTGGGGGTCCTAGAAGTCTTTCTTACGAAGACCGAGTCCGAGCTCCTCGAGCTTGGCCTTGATCTCGTCGATCGACTTCTGACCGAAGTTGCGGATCTCCATGAGGTCTTCCTCGGTCTTCTGCGTGAGCTCGCCGACCGTGGTGACCCCCTCGCGCTTGAGGCAGTTGTAGGACCTGACGGTGAAGTCCATATCCTCGATGGGCTGTCCGAGGATGCCTGCATCCTCTTCCTCGCCCGGCTCGGGGCCTAGGTCGAGACCGGGGCCTTCACCGAGACCCGAGAACAGCTGGAACAGGTTGACGAGGGTCGAGCCTGCCGCCGACAGTGCATCCGCGGGTGAGATCGAACCATCGGTCTCGACATCGAGGATGAGGCGGTCGTAGTTGGTCATCTGCTCTACGCGCGTGGGCTCTACTTCGTACGTGACACGGCGCACCGGCGAGAACAAGGCGTCGATCGGAAGACTCCCGATGGCCTCCTTGGCGGCCGTCTTTGCAGCGACGTAACCACGGCCCTGCTCGATCTTGAGCTCCATCGAAAGCGTGGCCCGCTTGTTGAGGGTCGCGATGAAGTGGTCGGGGTTCAGGATCTCGACACCCGTCGGAACCTGGATGTCCGAGGCCTTGACCTCACCCGGTCCGTCGACCTTGAGCCGAACCGTCACCGGCTCCTCGCTCTCGCTGCGCACCACAAGGCCCTTGAGGTTGAGGATGATGTTCGTGACGTCCTCGGTTACGCCCTCGACCGTAGAGAACTCGTGCAGCACCCCGTCGATCTTCACCTGGGTGACAGCGGCCCCCGGGATCGACGAGAGAAGCGTCCGACGCAGCGAGTTGCCGAGCGTGTAGCCGAAGCCTGGCTCGAGCGGCTCGATAGCGAATTTGTTGCGTACCGCAGAGATCTCCTCGTGCGAGATCTGAGGGCGTTGAACGATCAGCAGATCCAAGATTGCGCTCCTCTCGTGGGTGTTGCTTGTTACTTGGAGTAGTACTCGACGATCAGCTGCTCCTGGACGGGAGCGTCGATCTGGTTGCGCTCTGGGAGCGCGCGCACCTGGATGCGCATGTCCTTCAGATTCGGGCTGAGCCAGTCCGGCGTTTCGCGGCCCTCGGCATAAGACGTGTTCTCGATGATCCGCCCGATGCTCTTTGAACGGACCTTGACCTCGATGACATCGCCCGGACGAACCCTGAAGGAAGGGATGTTGACCTTGCGACCATTGACCTCGAAGTGCCCGTGGGTCACGAGCTGGCGTGCCATCGGTCGGTTCATCGCCAGACCCGAGCGGTACACGACGTTGTCGAGGCGCGACTCGCAGATGCGCATGAGCTCCTCGCCGGTCACGCCCTTGGATTGCGCAGCTTCTGCGTAGTAGCTGCGGAACTGCTTCTCGAGGATCCCGTAGAAGCGTTTGGCCTTCTGCTTCTCACGGAGCTGGAGCAGGTACTCCGACTCGCGCACCCGGCCTCGGCCGTGCTCGCCGGGAGGCGGACGCCCCTTCTCGATCGGACACTTCGGCGTCTCGCAACGCGTGCCCTTGAGGAACAGCTTCATCTTCTCTCGCCTGCAGAGCTTGCAGACAGGACCTGTGTATCGAGCCACTTAGACGCGCCTCCTCTTACGGGGACGGCATCCGTTGTGGGGAACCGGTGTCACGTCCTTGATACCGAGGATCTCGAGGCCCGAAGCCTGCAGTGAACGGATGGCGGTCTCGCGTCCCGAGCCCGGGCCTTTGACCTCGACGTCGACGCGGCGGACGCCGTGCTCCTGCGCCCTGCGCGACGCGGCCTCGGCCGCAAGCTGTGCCGCGAACGGTGTTGACTTACGAGAGCCCTTGAAACCGACATTGCCGGCAGAGGCCCACGACAAGACGTTGCCCTCGAGATCGCTGATCGCGATGATCGTGTTGTTGAACGTCGACTTGATGTGGGCGACGCCGTGGACGACGTTCTTCTTCTCGCGCCGCCGGGTCTTCTTCGCCTTCTTGGGTGCGGCCATGGTTATTTGGCCTTCTTCTTGCCAGCCACGGTCTTCTTGGGGCCTTTCCTCGTACGGGCATTGGTGTGGGTCCGCTGGCCGTGAACGGGAAGCCCACGGCGGTGTCTCAGACCCTGGTAGGAGCCGATCTCGATCTTGCGTTTGATGTGCTGGTTGACCTCGCGTCGCAGGTCACCCTCGACCCGGTAGGCGGCGCCGATCCAGTCGCGGATCCGGACGACCTCTTCGTCGGTGAGATCGCGCACACGTGTGGCGGGATCGACCTTGGCGCCGACGCAAGTCTCGATGGCCTTCGTGGGGCCGATGCCGTAGATGTAGGTGAGTCCGATGTCGAGACGCTTCTCTCTCGGCAGGTCAACTCCAGCTATACGTGCCAAACCGTTCTCCTAACCCTGTCGTTGCTTGTGCCGGGGGTTGCTGCAGATGACCATGACCCGTCCCCGACGACGGATCACCTTGCACTTGTCACACATCTTCTTGACGCTCGGTTGAACCTTCATTGCAAGTCCTTTGGGTGAAGACCGGTTACTTGTAGCGGTAAACGACCCGACCTCGGGTCAGGTCGTACGGCGAGAGCTCTACGAGCACTCTGTCCCCCGGAAGGATCCGGATGTAATGCATCCGCATCTTTCCGGAGACGTGGGCGAGAACCTTGTGGCCGTTGTCCAGCTCGACCCGGAACATGGCGTTCGGCAGGGGCTCGATCACCGTGCCCTCTACCTGGATGCCTTCTTCCTTCGTCCCGGTAGCTTTCTCCTTGTTCTTCGATTTGGCCACGCGTCTCTGCTTCCCCATCTCCTCGAAGATTGCTCCACCCAAGACAAGCGCCCCCTGAGGGGCGCGCGTTACCAGGGGGTGGACCGGCCGACGAGGATACCAGCGAAAGGGCGCCTAGTCGAGCGACCTCAGGCAGTGGGTGCGCCCTTGCCCTCCCATTCATCCTCGACCAGCTCCCACAGGTTGCAGTCGTAATAACCGTCCTCGCCGCGGGCGGATTCCCTGGTCCAGCCCCTCAGCGTGAACCCGAGCTTCTCGGCCACTCGGTTGCTCGCCGCGTTCGCACGACCTGCCCTGAGCTCGATGCGGTGGAGGCCCCCCGGGCCAAACGCCCACGCCAGCGACTGGGCCACCGCCACCGAGACGATGCCCCTCCCGACAAGGTCCGTACGGAGCCAATAGCCGATCTCGCCCCACCCCATGAGCGGCCTGCGGATGATGCCGATGCCGCCCACGGCCGCACCGTCGTGGATGATGGCGAAGCCGGGGTCGTTGTCGTCCCGCGTCGCGAAGTAGCGCTTGGACTCCTCGGGGTCCCAGTCGATGGCCCACGGCATCCACCTGCGGAGCTCGAGAAGGCTGGATGCGATCGCGTCGAGGAGATCGTCGCCGTGGCGGGAATCGATGGGCTCGATCTCCACCCTGGGGGGAGATGCCATCTATCGGCGCAGGGTGAGGACTTCGTGGCCCTCGTCGACGATCGCCACGGTGTGCTCGAAGTGCGCCGACAACGAACCGTCGGCGGTGACGACCGTCCAGCCGTCGTCGAGCAGCTCGGTGCCGGGACCCCCAGCGTTGACCATCGGCTCGATCGCAAGCGTCATGCCGGACGCCAGGAGCTCGCGCCGGCCCGGCGGTCCGTAGTTGGGGATCTGTGGATCCTCGTGGAGGGCGCGGCCGACGCCGTGGCCGACGTACTCACGAACGATTGCGAAACCGCCAGCCTCGGCAACCTGTTCCACTGCATTGCCGACGTCGCCGAGACGCGCGCCGGGGCGGCACTGTTCTATCGCTGCAGCGAGGGACGCCTCGGTCACCTTGAGCAGCTCGGCAGCGGCCGAGTCGACCTCCCCGACGGGGAACGTCCACGCCGAGTCTGCGTGGAAACCGTCGAGGAACACTCCGACATCGATCGAGATGATGTCGCCCTCTTCGACGGCGTCGTCGGAGGGGATGCCGTGGACGATGACGTCGTTGGGCGATGTACAGATCGACGCCGGGTAGCCGCGGTAGCCCTTGAACGAGGGGCGCGCTCCGGCGGATTCGATCGAGGCTTGCGCCATGGCATCGAGCTCGGCAGTCGTGATTCCGGGTCTGAGTGCGGCCTCGAGCTTGTCGAGGGTGTCGGCGAGAACGCGACCGGCACGCCTCATGATCGCGATCTCCTCGGGGGATTTCTTGTAGATCATCCCGCCAGGCTTCCTAAACAACGGTCGCGACGCGGGCGAAGACTTCGTCGGGGGTTCCCATCCCGTCGATGATTCTCAGGATGCCCTTGTCCTCGTAGTACTTCTTCAGCGGCTCGGTTTGTGCGTGGTACACCTCGAGGCGGGTTCGCACCGTCGCGTCGGAGACATCGTCGCCGCGCCGCACGACATCGCCCCCACAGTTGTCACACACACCATCGGTCTCGGGCGGCGCGTCCAGGTGGTATCCCGCTCCGCAACTCGCACACATCAGCCGGCCGGTGATCCTGCGCAGAGACACCTCATGGGGTACCTCGAGCACAAGGGCCGCGTTGAGCGCTACGTCCTTTGCGGCCAAGAGCTCGTCGAGCGCCGTCGCCTGCTTGAGGTTGCGAGGAAAGCCGTCAAGGAGGAACCCGGCCGCGCAGTCCTCCGCGCTCAGACGCTCGCTCACCACCTTGATCGTGAGGTCGTCGGGCACCAAACGCCCCTCGGTCATGTAGCTCGCGACCTCATGCCCGAGGTCGGAGCCCTCGGTCACCGCCCAGCGGAAGATCTCGCCCGTTGAGATCGCAGGCACCCCGTACTTCTGAGAGATGAGCGCGCTCTGCGTGCCCTTCCCCGCGCCCTGAGGGCCAAAGATGATGAGTCGCATCAACAGCTCCCGCGATCGGTTACTTCAGGAAACCCTCGTAGTGGCGCATGGTCAGCTGAGACTCGATCTGCTTCATCGTCTCCAGAGTCACACCCACTGTGATGAGGATCGACGTCCCACCGAAGGGTAGCTGCTGGATGTTCTGCGTCGCCAGGAAGATCGACGGCGTCAGAGCGATCGCGGCGATGAAGAGCGCACCCGGCAGCGTGATACGGGTGAGGATCCGATCGAGGTATTCGGCGGTCTGACGCCCCGGGCGGATACCGGGGATGAAGCCGCCGTACTTCTTCATGTTGTCCGCGACGTCGGTCGGGTTGAACGTGATCGCCGTGTAGAAGTAGGCGAAGAAGACGACCAACACACCGTAGATGACCATGTACGCCGCGCTGGCGGAGTTGACCAGGTTGTTGTCGATGAAGTTTCGGATTGTTTGGTTGGAGACCACATTCTGCAGCAGCGTCGGCACGTAGAGAACGCTCGACGCAAAGATGATCGGGATGATGCCGGCCTGGTTGACCTTGAGCGGGATGTAGGTCGAAGTGCCGCCGTACATCCTGCGGCCGACGACCCGCTTGGCGTATTGGACGGGGATCCGGCGCTGCCCCTGCTCCATCAGGACGATGGCAAGGATGATGCCGATCCCGATCGCGAAGATAACGAGGAAGGTACCCAAGCCCTTCTGGTCGTAGATTGCCTTGCCCTCACCCGGCAGCGTCGACACGATCGACGCGAAGATCAGGATCGACATCCCGTTGCCGATGCCGCGCTGGGTGATCAGCTCGCCCAACCACATGATGAGGGCCGTACCGGCCGTCAGGGACAGGACTATCAATCCGACTCGCGGCGCTGAGAAATCTGGGATCAGGTCGACACCGATGTCTGCGCCGCCCTGCCCCAGCCGTCCGCTATGGAACAGGAAGGCGATACCCGTCGACTGAAGGATGGCGAGGAGGACCGTGAGGTAGCGCGTCCACTGGGTGATCTTCTTGTAGCCGCTCTCGCCTTCCTTCGACCATGCCTCGAGCCGAGGGATTACGACGGTGAGGAGCTGCATGATGATCGACGACGTGATGTACGGCATGATGCCGAGCGCGAAGATCGCCATCTGCGTAAGGGCCCCACCCGAGAACAGGTTGATGAACGCGAGCGCGCCACCCTGGCTTTGCGACGCAAACTCCTGGGCGGCCTCCACATCGATGCCCGGCGTCGGGATATGCGCGCCCAGCCGGTAGATCGCGATGATCAGCAGCGTGAACAAGATCTTCTTGCGAAGGTCGGGAATCTTGAACGCGCTCACGAACGCGCCGAGAAGGTTCACTGCTTTTTAGCCTTCTTCTTGGGCGCCTTGTTGGACTCGACGGCGATGACCGTCGCCGTTCCACCAGCCGCTTCGATCTTCTTCTTTGCGGTCGCGCTAAAGGCGTGGGCCGAGACCGTGATGCTCCGGCTCAGCTCGCCGACGCCCAGAACCTTGATGAGCTTGTCGCGCTTGTGCACCAGCCCGGCCGCGTGGAGCTCCGCGGGGCCGATCTCGGTCGCGCTCAGCCCGGCGAGGTCATCGATGTTGACCGCGCCGTACTCCTTGCGGTTCGGCGGCGTGAAGCCCTTGAGCTTCGGGACGCGCCGGATGAGGGGCATCTGGCCGCCCTCGAAGAACGGGTGGACACTCCCTCTAGCGCGCGTTCCCTTCGTGCCACGGCCGGCAGTCTTGCCCTTGCCCGATCCCTCTCCGCGTCCTACGCGCTTGCGCTTGCGGTGAGATCCCGGCGCTGGCTTGAGCTCGTGCGGCTTCATACTTCCTCGACCTCCACTAGGTGCTCCACGGCGTTGATCATGCCGCGGATCTCCGGCTTGTCGGCATGCATCACGGAGTCACCCAGTCTCTTCAGACCGAGGGCGCGGATGGTTCCGCGCTGCTTGGAACCCCGCGTTGCCGCCGAGCGGACCTGCGTGACCTTCAAGGTCAGGCCTTCCGTAGAACGCTCTCGTTTCGTCACGATATTCCCTCTACTTGGCTATTCGGCTGCCGCGACCGCGGACGCGGGACCCTTCAGCAGGTAGCTGGGGGCAACCTCTTCGGGCCTCTTACGGCGGCGCTTGGCGACCTTGTCGGCGGTGTCCATCTCCTTCAAGGCCTTGACGGTGGCGTGGATGATGTTGATGGGGTTGTCCGAGCCGAGCGACTTGGACAGGATGTCGCGGATCCCGGCGCACTCGACGACCGCGCGCACCGGTCCACCCGCGATGACACCGGTACCGGGAGACGCAGGCTTCAAGAGGACGACACCGCCGGAATCTTCGCCGACGATCTCGTGAACGATCGTGTTTCCGACCATCGGGACGCGGAAAAAGTTGCGCTTCGCCTCCTCGACGCCCTTCTGGATGGCAGCCGGAACCTCGCGCGCCTTGCCGTAGCCGACGCCGACCTGACCGGCGCCGTCACCGACAACGACGAGCGCGGTGAAGGAGAACCGCCGGCCGCCCTTGACGACTTTGGCGACACGGTTGATCGAAACCACGCGCTCCTCGTACTGCGTGCGGTCGTCGTCATCGCGGCGGCCTCTGCCGCCACCTGGTCCTCCACCTCTTGCCATCAGATCTCCTCTTGTAGGTCTAGAACTCGAGGCCGCCCTCGCGCGCCCCTTCGGCGAGCGACTGGATGCGGCCGTGATACACGAACCCACCGCGGTCGAAACGAACCGCCGTGATGCCTGCTGCTTTGGCGCGTTCGGCGACGGCTTCACCGACAGCCTTGGCGCGGTCCTTGGGGGACTTCCCGGCACCGTCCTTCAATGACGACGCCGAGGCCAAGGTGCGGCCACCTGCATCGTCGATAACCTGCGCGTAGATATGGCGGCTCGAGCGAAACACTGCGAGCCGGGGCCGCTCCGGCGTTCCCGAAACCTTCTTGCGAACGCGTCGGTGGCGGCGCTGGAGATCGGTCATCTTGTGCTTATGCGGCATCGCTATGCACCTGCCTTTGCTGCCTTGCCCGCCTTGCGACGGATGTGCTCACCTTCGTAACGGATTCCCTTCGCCTTGTACGGCTCAGGCTTCTTGATGGCTCGGATCTCGGCGGCCGTCTGACCGACAAGCTCCTTGTCGATGCCCCTCACTGTGATCTTGGTGGGCGCGGGGACATCGAACTCGATGCCTCCGGGAGCCAACTTCTTCACCGTGTGGGAGAACCCGACCGAAAGCTCGAGGTCGTTGCCCTGCTTCTGAGCGCGGTAGCCGACGCCGTGGATCTCGAGGCGCTTCTCGTAGCCCTCGGTGACGCCCTGCACCATGTTGGCGAGAAGGCTGCGGACGAGGCCATGCAGCGCCCGGACGCTGGTGGCGTCCGATGTGCGCGTCACCACCGCGTTGCCGTCCTCGACCGCGACCGCGATGCCTTCCGGCACCTCGCGCTCGAGCTGGCCCTTGGGCCCTTTGACGTGAAGACGCGTGCCGCTCACCTTTACCTCAACCCCCGAGGGGAGTGGTACGGGTGCTTGGCCTACTCGGGACATCTCTTCTCTCCTCTGATGCTTGCTCTACCAGATGTAGGCGAGCACTTCGCCGCCTACACGAGCCCTTCGGGCTTCTTTGTCGGTCATCAATCCTTGGGACGTCGAGATGATCGCCACACCCAAGCCGCCCAGCACACGCGGGAGATCTGTCGAAGGCCGATACACGCGACGACCGGGCTTCGAGATGCGCCGGATGCCGGCGATCGCACGCTCGCGCTCGTCGGAGTACCGAAGCTTGATCTTGATCACGGGGTGGCCTGCGTCTTCAGCCATCTCGAACCCATCGACGTAGCCCTCATCGACGAGGATCTTGGCGATCGACGCCTTGATCTTCGACGCGGGGATGAAAACGTCGTCGTGCATAGCGGTGGATGCGTTCCTTATCCGCGCCAGCATGTCCGAGATCGGATCCGTCATTGACATAGAGGTCGCTCCTCTTCCCTTGCCGCTGTTCTCACTACCAACTCGCCTTCGTGATGCCGGGGATCTCACCGTTGTGTGCCATGTCCCTGAAACAGAGACGGCAGAGGCCAAAGCGACGGTAGACCGCGCGGGGCCGGCCACAACGCTTGCAGCGCGTGTAGGCCTGGACCTTGAACTTCGGCTTCCTCTCGGCCTTCTCCCGAAGAGCTTTCTTCGCCATCTAGCCTTCCACCCTCTCTGACCTCTGAAGCGGGAAACCAAGCGCTAGCAGCAGCGCCTTGCCCTCCTCGTTGTTACGAGCTGTCGTCACAATCGTGATGTCCATGCCCCGGGTCGCATCGATGTCGTCGTAGTCGACCTCGGGGAACACAAGTTGCTCCACGAGCCCGAACGAGTAGTTGCCCTGGCCGTCGAACGACCTGGGGTTCAGACCACGGAAGTCCCTGATCCTCGGAAGCGCGATCGACATGAGCCGGTCCAGGAAGTCCCACATGCGGTCGCCACGAAGCGTGACGCTCGCACCGACCGGCATGCCTTCACGGATCTTGAACGTCGCGATCGACTTGCGGGCCCGCCGGATCGCAGGCCGCTGGCCTGCGATGGTCGTCAGGTCCTTGACCGCGCCGTCGAGCATCTTGGCGTCCTTCGGAGCCTCGCCTACACCCATGTTGATGACGACCTTCTCGGGCCTAGGCACTTGCATGATGTTGACGAGACCGAGCTCGTCCTTCAACGCCGTGCGGATCTCCGACGCGAAGCGCTCCTTGAGGCGTGGGGTGTAGGTCTTGGTCGCCATTACAGCTCCGTCCCGCATTTGCGGCAGACGCGGACCTTGGCCCCGGTGCCGGGCTCGACGCGATATCCAGCGCGCGTGGGACCGTCGGTCGGACACACCAACGCGACGTTCGAGATGTGAACGGCGGCTTCCTTGTGCTGGATGCCGCCCTCCTGTCCGCCCTTGCGGTTCATGCGGACCTTCTCGTGACGCGTGATGCGGTTGTGTCCCTCAACGATGACGCGGCTCTTCTCGGGGATGACCTCGAGGACCCGGCCCTGAAGGCCGACCGTCGAGTCCTTCCCCGCGATGACCTGGACCATGTCGCCCTTCTTGATCTTGAGCCCCATCACAGCACCTCCGGGGCGAGCGAGATGATCTTCATGAAGCGCTTCTCCCTCAACTCACGAGCGACCGGACCGAAGATGCGGGTGCCACGAGGCTGCATCTGCGTATCCACGATCACGACTGCGTTGTCGTCGAACTTGATGTACGAACCATCGCCGCGACGGCGCTCCTTGGCGGTGCGCACTACAACGGCCTTGACGACCTCTGACTTCTTGACCGCGCCGCCGGGGATGGCGTCCTTAACGGTGCACACCACGATGTCGCCGATCCCGGCATAGCGGCGCCGCGAGCCACCGAGCACCTTGATGACGAGGACCTCGCGGGCGCCCGTGTTGTCTGCCACGCGGCAGCGCGTCTCTGACTGAATCATTTGGCCCTCTCCGTGATCTCCACGACGCGCCACCTCTTGGTCTTGGACAGCGGGCGCGTCTCGTCGATGCGCACGGTGTCTCCGACCTTGGCGTCGTTGGTCTCGTCATGGGCCTTCAGGCGCACGTTGCGGCGCACGATCTTCCCGTAGGTGGAGTGCTTCGCCGAGTCACGAACCTCGACGACGACCGTCTTGTCCATAACGTCGGAGACGACCAGACCGATGCGCGTCTTGCGCGCTCCGCGGACCGTGGTGTCGCCGGCTTCCATACTCATGATGCGCCTCCCTCACCGGGTGTTGCCTCTGCTCTCAGCTCGTTCTCGCGCAGGATCGTGTGGATCCTTGCGACGTCCCGCTTCAGCTGACGTAGTCGCTTGTAGTTGTCGAGCTGGCCGGTCGCGTTCTGGAATCGCAGGTTGAATAGCTCTTCCTTGGTCTCCGCGAGGCGTTCCTCGATCTCGTTCACCGGGAGGTCGCGAAGCTCAGAAACCTTTATGCCCGCCATGTCACTGCACCTCCAGCGGCTGCTCACGTGCGACGAACTTGCACTTGATCGGGAGCTTGTGCGCTGCAAGCCTGATGGCCTCGCGCGCGATCGGTTCAGGGATACCCGCGATCTCGAACATCACGCGGCCCGGCTTGACGACGGCGACCCAGCCTTCAGGGTTGCCCTTCCCTGAACCCTGGCGGGTTTCCGCAGGCTTCTTCGTGTAGGGCTTGTCGGGAAAGATGTTGATCCACACCTTTCCGCCTCGGCGGATGTGACGGGTCATCGCGATACGAGCCGCTTCTATCTGACGGTTGGAGATCCAGCCTGGCTCGATCGCCATGAGACCGAAATCACCGAAGTTGACCGCGGTTCCACCCTTGGCCCGACCGCGCATGCGGCCGCGCTGTTGCTTGCGATACTTGGTCTTCTTGGGCGACAGCATCTCTAGCTCTTCTCCTCGGGGGTGGAACCGGCTTCAGGCGCATCGGCTTCAGGCGCTGCGGCCTCGGTTGCTGCGGCTTCGGTTGCTGCGGCCTTAGCCGCTGCAGCTTCCTCTGCGTCCGAGATGGCCTTGGCTGCCGCCGCGCTCTTCCTAGCGGCGCTCTTCTTTGCGGCCTGCTCGGCACGCTCCTCGGCGCCGCGGCCCACGGTCTCGCCGGCGGCGAGTGCAGCCTCGCGGCGAAGCCTTGCAGTGTCGCGGGCCGACGCGTAGAGATCCTGGAACGGACCCTTGTAGATCCAGACCTTCACTCCGATGCGGCCGAACGTTGTGCGTGCCTCGGACAGGCCGTAGTCAACGTCCGCGCTCAATGTGTGCAGAGGCATGCGGCCCTCGATGTACCACTCCGTCCGGCTCATCTCGGCACCGCCGAGGCGGCCGGCGCACTGCACACGCACGCCCTTGGCACCATGGCGCATGGCGGTTCCGACGGCCTTCTTCATCGCTCGACGGAAGGACACCCTGCTGACGAGCTGCTCGGCGACTCCCTGTGCGATGAGCTGTGCATCGAGCTCCGGCTGCTTGACCTCGATGATGTTGAGGCGAACGTCGGTGGGCTTGCCGTACAGCTTGGATTCCATGTGCTCGAGCTGAGAGCGAAGCCTCTCGGCCTCTGAACCACGACGACCGATGACGATGCCCGGCCGTGCGGTGTGGGCGTCGATGCGAACGCGCTCACGCGTGCGCTCGATCTCGATACGGCTGATGCCCGCATGGGGCAGCTGCCCCATGAGGTATTCGCGGATGCGCAGATCGGCGATGAGGTACTCGCCGTACTGCTTCTCGGTGAACCAGCGCGACTTCCAATCGGTGTGGATGCCGAGGCGGAAACCGTAAGGATGAACCTTCTGTCCCATCAGTCGTTCCCTTCCGAGCTCGGCGCGTCTTCTGCGGTCTTAGAGGTCTTCATGGGCGCTGCTTCAGTGGACTGGGATGCGGGGGACGCGGCGGAGGACGTCTTGGTGCCGCCCGTCGTGTCCTTGCGGACGCGACGCATGGTCTGCTTGGTCGCGGGCCGCTCGGGCAGCCGCTCGATCATGTCTTCGGGCCTCCCCACGACCAGCGAAATGTGGCATGTCCGCTTGCGGATACGAGTGGCACGGCCCTGTGCGCGCGGCCGGAAGCGCCGGAGGGTCGGTCCTTCGTCGACCCACGCCCTCACCACGACGAGCTCGTCGCCCGGAAGGCCGCGGTTGTGCTCGGCGTTCGCGATCGCAGACTCGAGCACCTTCGCGACCGTGACCGATGCGGCCTTCTGGGTGAACTTCAGCACGCGGCGCGCGTCGTCAACGTGGCGGCCTCGGACGAGGTCGACCACCTGACGGGCCTTCGTCGGCGAGATCCTGATGAACTTCGCCGTTGCGATGGCCTCCTGGACGGACGGATCGATCTTGTGAGCCATGGCTAACGCGCCCTCGACGCTTTCTCAGCGCCGCCACCGTGGGTCCGGAACGCGCGTGTCTGGGCGAACTCGCCCAGCTTGTGCCCGACCATCGACTCGGTGATGTAGACGGGCACGTGCTTCCGCCCGTCGTGCACGGCGATGGTGTGGCCGACCATGTCCGGGATGACCGTGGAACGGCGCGACCACGTCTTGATGACGCGCTTCTCGTTGCGCGAGTTCATCCCGTCGACCTTGAGCAACAGGTGCTCATCGACGAATGGACCCTTCTTCAAGCTGCGCGGCATCAGCGATCCCCCTGCATTAACGACCCCTCTTCTTTCCACGCCTGCGGATGATCTGCTTGTCCGAGGCCTTCTTCTTTCGGGTTCTTCCTTCAGGCTGTCCCCACGGGCTGACGGGGTGACGTCCACCGGACGACTTCCCTTCGCCACCACCGAGGGGGTGGTCGACCGGGTTCATGGCGACCCCGCGGACCGACGGACGCTTGTTACGCCAGCGGTTGCGTCCGGCCTTGCCCCACGAGATGAGCTCGGCTTCTGCGTTGCCGACCTCGCCGACGGTCGCCCTGCAGCCGATCGGAACCGTCCTCATCTCACCCGAGGGGAGTCGCAGCGTCGCGCTGGGCCCCTCTTTGGCGATGAGCTGCACCGACGATCCTGCGGAGCGGGCCATCTTGCCGCCGGCTCCGGGCTTCAGCTCGACGTTGTGAATGACGGTACCGACCGGAATGTTCC
>DATLNM010000027.1:0-123957 GCA_035536775.1 Actinomycetota bacterium
CAAGAAAACTAGATCTCCACAAACTCACTCGCGTCCTCGGTAGGTCCGGCCGATCCCGTCGAGGGTTCCGAAAGTACCCAGATAGATTTGGGCGTGTTCCACCCCTAAGAGGGGTGCTTCCTCCGATATCTCCGGCTCCCCTTGTCCGCCACGCTGAAAGCGTCGGTAAACGGACAGAAAGGGACGCCTCGATGAACAGCTCCATGCGGGCCGGGGATCTTGCGGATGCGACCCCTTCCACGCGCGACCGGTACGTCGATCTGCTGCGCGCGTTCAGCATCTTCGTCGTTGTGGTCGGCCACTGGCTGATGGCCGTGGTCTACCTGACAGACGGTCGGCTCACGGGTGCCAACGCTCTCGATCTCGTTCCGGGGCTGTGGATCCTGACGTGGGTGCTGCAGGTCATGCCGCTGTTCTTCTTCGTCGGAGGGTTCGCGAACCGCGTCGCCTGGAAAGGTACCGTCGCGCGCGGTGAGGGGTACGGGGCGTTCCTTCGAGCCCGTACCGCACGGTTGATGCGACCGACGTTCGTGTTCGTTGCGGTGTGGACGGCAGCCGCAGTTGTGGCCCGGATCCTCGCTCCAGCGTCGTTCGATTCCGTCGCCGAGGCCACCGAGTTGCTCGCCAAGCCGCTGTGGTTCCTCGCCGTCTACACGCTGGTCGTTGCACTCTCGCCGCTGATGCTGGCGTTGCACGAGCGCTATGGAGCTCGGGTGCTCGTCGCTCTCGTTTCCACTGCAGTTGTCGTCGATGTCATCCGCATCGCGTTCGATCTGACGGCCGTCGGCTACCTCAACTTCGCGACGGTGTGGCTGTTTGCCCACCAGCTCGGCTACTTCTACGGTGACGGCGCCTTGCTCGCCTTCTCACGCAAGGTCTTCGTGGGGACGGCCGTCGGTGCCCTCGTCCTTCTCGCTCTCCTGACCGGCAGCGGCATCTACTCGCCGAGCATGGTCGGCATGGTCACCGAGGCTGCGTCGAACAACTCGCCTCCGACGATCTGCCTGATGGTGCTGACCGTGTGGCTTACGAGCGCTGCGCTCATCGTCCGCCCGTACTTCGTTCGCAAACTCGAGTCGAGGCGCACGTGGTCGGCGGTCATAGCGGCCAACTCGATGATTATGACGGTGTTCCTGTGGCACCTCACCGCTCTGTTGATCGCCGTCGTCGCTCTCTACCCGCTCGGGTTCCCGCAGGCCGAAGGTGGTTCGGCTCTGTGGTGGGCGTGGCGTCCGGTGTGGCTCGGTGTTCTGACCATCATCCTCAGCGGTCTGGTCGCGGTGTTCGCCCGCTTCGAGCGCCCCAAGGCAGACGCCGTTCGTGGCTCGAAGCATGTGGAGGTTTCCGCTCCATCGGTTGCAGCCGGCGTCGCAGCATTGGTGTTAGGCCTAGCAGGCTTCGCAACCTCCGGGTTCGCCATCGCCCCCGCCGCGCCGACGCTGGGGACTGCGCTCGCGCACCCCGTCGTCAACCTCGTCCTCGTGTACGTCGGTTACCGCGCACTCGCACGGCGCGCCAACAACGCAGGAGGGGAGCGATGACCGACGCGATCGCCGAGCTCAAGCACCGTGTGGGTTGGCTGGAATACGAGGTCGCGATGCTCAAGGCGACCGTTTGGCCCGCTCCGCCTCAGCCCATGGCTACGCCAGATCCCCAGCGTCCCAGGGCGCACGACATGATGTCTCCGGCACAGCCGGTCACTCTCCCGCCGCCTACTTCATCGCAGCCCTCGACCCCGACGACGGTGCCCTCTGCTAACCCGATGGGGGCTCCGCGTTCGGGTTCGGTCGCGCCGCCGCGCGGTGGGTCGGCCGAGGACGAGCTCATCGGCACGTGGTTCCCGCGCGTCGGTGCGCTCGCGCTTGTCATTGGCACGGGCTTCGGCTTCAAGTACGCGATCGACCAGGGCTGGATCGGACCGGCTCTTCGTGTCCTCGCAGGATTGATGCTCGGGCTCGGCCTCTTAGGTCTGAGCGAATGGAGCAGGAAGCGCGATTGGGCTCCGTACGCGGCGGCCGTCGCCGGTGGAGGGATCGCCGTTCTCTACCTCACGCTGTGGGTCTCCATGCGCCTCTACGGGTTCTTGGTGCCGGCGGAAGCGTTCGCAGCCCTGCTGTTCGTGAGCGCTGCGGGCGGGGGATTCGCTCTGCGCCACAGCTCGCAAGCCCTTGCCGTGATGGCGTTGGTTGGTGGGTTCATCAACCCGTTCGTCACAGGCGTCGGCTCACAGATGCCGGTAGGGCTGTACCTCTACACGCTCGCGCTTGACGCCACGGTGATCGGCCTGAGTCTGGTCCGCAGGTGGACGCCCCTCGAGAAGGTGGCCTTCTTCGGCAGCTGGGTTCTGTTCGCTGCAGGCGAAGGCTCGCGGTCGGTGTCGTTCATGGCGGCGACAGTCCTGTTCGGGATGTTCCTTGCGCTGCCCTACCTCCGCAGCCTCCGCAACCGCGGTAACTCGTGGAGCGATGCAGGCTTCATCGTCACCAACGGCTACATCTATTACGCGGCGATCTTCGCCACGTTGTCCGACGACCTCGAGGTCTGGCGCGGCACCTTCACGCTCGCGCTCGCCGCGCTATATGCGGGTCTCGCCGTTCTCATGCGCACGAGCGAAGGCGAGGGCGTGCTCATCCGCAACCTGTCTGGGGCCATGGCGGTGTTCTTCGTCGTGGTCTGGGCACCGGTAGAGCTCGATGGGCAACAGGTCATGCTGATGTGGGCGCTGCAAGGTGCCGCCTTCATGATCGCCGCCGGCGTCACCGGATGGCACACCCTTCGGGCCGCCGGCTGGACGGTGACCTTGCTCGCGGTCGTCGCGCAGATCGGCATGCGCGGCCTCGACCCATTCGTCACGGTCGACGACACGATCGAATTCGCCGTGTTTGTGCTGACCGTCGGGACATTAAGCCTCGCGGCCTACCTGGAGTCGAAGGAGCGCTCGCTCCAGCAGATCGATGTCGGAGTCGCTGCAGTTGTGGCGGCCAACCTCGTTGCGTTGATCGGGTTGAGTCTGGAGTTGTTCGATGCCGTCGGAGGTCGTATGGGCTCAGACGAAGCCGATGTGCAGTTCGGACTATCGGCGATGTGGGCGCTCTACGCCGCCGGTTTGCTCACCGTCGGAATCATGCTGCGCTCAAAGACGGCGCGCACGATGTCGATAGTGCTGTTCGGCATCACGCTGTCGAAGATGGCGCTGAACGACCTATGGCTCCTAAACACCCTGCAGCGCCTGATCGGCTTCTTCGGAATAGGCGCCTTGCTCCTAACCGCCTCCCTCTCCTACAACCGAGCCAAGAACTTCATCCTCGAAGGCCTAGAGCGATAAAACGAACTTGAGTCAACGTTGATTGAGGTTCTTCCCCGTGAGGACTCGCGGGGAAGAAGGTGCCCCGTGTTGACTTTGCTGAGGACCTATCCAGACAAGTAGCTTGCATTCATGGGCACAGGGGTGGGTCCAGATCGACCGACGGGTCTTTATGAAGAACTGATTAGCGAGAGCCTCAAGCGCGACCTCGAAGGCCTTTCGGAAGCTGGGTTCACCGCGTTCAGGGCAAAACTGGACGCAGCCGAGGCTCCAGGTGTTCTGGCTGCGTACCTTGAACGTTTCCTAAGGCAGGCTCTGGCACGACTTCCATCCGAGGAACGGCTGCGTCGTCAAGTCGAGCTTTGTAATGAGATTGTTCAGCTCGTCTCAAGCAATGGCTCCGACGAGGCACTCGACCCCCTCATCACACCCGCGGAACTTCTCAAAGCCCTTGTCCACCAGGGCGGCAGTGCCCCGCCCCGACCCCAGACACCGCTGGATCAGAGTGCGCTGCTGGTCAATGCTCCGCGCGAGCCCAAATTGGCATCGGAGCTATCGACTGAATTGAGGTCTGCTGATCGCGTCGACCTCCTTTGTTCGTTTGTAATGTGGAATGGCGTCCGTGCGCTACGCCCCTCGCTTGAGTACGCATTGGAGAAAGGTGTTCCGCTTCGCGTCATTACTACGACCTACATGGGCACTACGGAAAAGCGCGCGCTGGATCTACTCGAGTCTATGGGTGCCCAAATCAAGGTCTCCTACGATTCGCGCGTTACCAGGCTCCATGCAAAGGCGTGGCTATTCGAGCGGGACACGGGCTTCTCCACCGCCTACATTGGATCCTCGAACCTCTCGCACTCAGCTCTGCATGAGGGCCTCGAATGGAACGTTCGGGTGTCCCAGCGGAGCGCCGGTGACTTGCTGGATCGATTTCGAATGGCCTTCGAAAGCTACTGGGCGGACCCACATTTTCTTCCCTACGATGCCGAGAGGTTCCTTGAGGCCTCGCATTCGGAGGGGCGAACGAATGTTGATTTCACCGCTTTTGATGTCCGCCCCTACCCACACCAGGAGCAGATTCTCGAGAGGCTCAAAGTCGAGAGAGAGCGCCATTCCAGGAATAGGAACCTTGTCGTGGCCGCGACCGGGACGGGGAAAACTGTTATCGCCGCTCTTGACTATCGTCGGTTGGCGGAAGAATGGGGCGGCGCGAGCCTGCTATTCGTTGCCCACCGTAAGGAGATCCTGACTCAGTCGCTGACCACATTTCGGCATGTCATGCGTGATGGTTCCTTCGGAGAGCTACAGGTGGGCGACGAGCGAGCAGACCGGTGGCAGCACGTCTTTGCGTCGGTTCAGGGACTTTCGCGCGAGATGGTTGAGTCTCTCGAACCTTCCAAGTTTGACGTCGTCATCATTGATGAGTTCCATCACGCAGCCGCGCCGACGTATGCCCGATTGCTCGATCACTTGGCGCCGAAACAACTCCTTGGACTCACAGCGACCCCAGAGAGAACAGATGGCCAGGATGTCACGGTTTGGTTCGGTGGACGAATCGCAGCCGAGCTACGAGTGTGGCAGGCAATCGATGAAGGATTGCTGTGCCCCTTCCAGTATTTCGGGGTTGCTGACGAAGTCGATCTCGGCACTGTTGCATGGCGACAAGGCGGCTATGACCTAAGGGCTTTGTCCGAGGTCTACACCGGTAACGAGGCGAGAGTCGCCAAGGTTCTTCGCGCCCTCAAGGAGACGGTCTTCGACGTAGGACGCATGAGAGCCCTTGGATTTTGTGTCTCGGTTGAGCACGCAAAGTTCATGGCGGAGTCATTCCAGCGAGCGGGCATTCCCTCACGTGCGGTCCACGGCGGATCGGCACCTGACGACCGCGAACAAGCCCTGCGCGATCTTCGCGACCGACGCGTAAATGTTCTTTTTGCAGTGGATCTGTACAACGAGGGCGTTGACGTTCCCGAAATCGATACCGTCCTTTTCCTCCGCCCAACCGAGAGCGCGACAGTCTTTCTGCAACAACTTGGTCGCGGACTACGAACGTGTCCCGGGAAGGCGGGCCTAACAGTGCTCGACTTTATCGGGCAGCAGCACCGCAAGTTTCGCTTCGATCTCCGCTATCGGGCGTTGACAGGCGCATCGCGAGCTGACTTGGAGAAGCAGGTCGAGAATGAGTTTCCGTTCTTGCCATCGGGCTGCCATATCCAGTTGGACCGAGTGAGCCGAGAGATCGTCCTCAACAACATCAAATCTGCGCTCGGCCTGCGCCGGGATCGGCTGATTGCTGAGCTCAAGTCAATGGGTGAGGTGAGTCTTGAGGCTTTTCTAGCAACTAATCACCTTCGCCTCAGCGATATCTATCGCGGAGGTGGAAGCTGGACTGGACTCAAGAAGGCAGCCGGCCTTCCCGTCGACCCCGAGGGTCCGGAGCATGCCTCATACATGCGAGGTGTAAGCAGGTTGCTGCACATCGATGATCCCGAGCGCCTCGACCTATACAGACGAGTCCTTCAGCATTCTGAGCCGGATGACTTCTCACGGATCAGTGAGCGACATCGTCGTCTACTGACGATGCTCCATTTTTCGCTAAGGGCGGGCGCTCCCGAGGCGTCCATCCCAGATGCCCTTCGGAGGCTCTACGAGCACAAAGCCATTCAAGAAGAGCTGGTGGAGGTGTTCGATCTGCTAGATCAGCAGGCCGACACCCTACCGATGCCGAGCGATCTTCCGGACGAGATTCCGTTGTTGGTCCATGAGAGATATTCGAGAGACGAAGTCCTCAGCGCGGTTGGACAATCGACAATTTCCAAGCCAACACAGCTGCGCGAGGGCGTTCGATACGTGAAGGATCACCTTCTAGACCTACTGTTTGTGACGCTCAAGAAATCCGATCGAGACTTCTCGCCAACCACGATGTACAAGGACTACGCGATCTCACCCACACTGTTCCATTGGGAGAGTCAATCGACGACGAGCGAAGATAGGGAAACAGGACAGCGCTACATCAATCATGAGCAAACAGGTAACAAGATTGCATTGTTCGCCCGCGCAGAGAGAACTTGGGACCTTGGCACATCTCCGTACATGTTCCTAGGGTTGGTGCGCTACGTAAGCCATTCTGGAAGTCGGCCAATGTCGATCGTCTGGAAGCTAGACACGCCGCTACCAATGGACTTCTTCGAAGTCGCCCGAGCCGTGACGTAGAACCTCGGGATCGGTACATTCGGCCCACGACACGCGAGATGCGGAGGTGGCCGTGAACCGGACCATAGGACTGATTCTGGCTCGGGCTGAGGCGGATGGCGGATTCTATGACGGTTCGTGCGAGGAGCTTCCGTGGAGCTTCTGGGTTCAGGAGCTGTCTGATCCTGAGCGGGATGTCGAGCGAATGCTTCGGGTTTGGAATGGCGAGTTTCTCGAGGTGCGGCGGTATGGCGCGGAGCCGAACGACCGGTACCTCTATGTGTTCAGGGACGGACTCGACCTCGCTACTTGTTGCATCTCCGAGAACATGGGCTTTCAGTACTTCCAGTGGTTCTTCGACGCTGAGCACCTTCGCTCATCGCTAGGCGCGCTCAATCCACCAGACGAGATCTCCCGGGGTCTACCAGCGGCTGCGGAAGTGTGGCAGGCGGTCATTCCAGATGATGAGCTCCCCGAACTCCTGTCCGCGGCGCGCTCGGTGGCGATGGCGTACGTGTCGGGCGACGACTATTCGGGTGACGTGCGCGAGCTTGCCCTCCGGTTCCAGGAGCTTCTAGCTGCCCAAACTTTCTGACATTCTCCGCATAGCGCGGGTGGTGTTGAAAAGTTCGTTTCGAGTTCGCTCCGGCTGCCTCAGGACTCTTAGGTCATTTTCAGGTTGAGGTCGCACACTTGCGGGGTGGATAAGCACGTTCTCGTCGTGGATGACGAACCGGCGTTGAGGGATGCGTTGCGGCGGGCCTTGGACCTCGAGGGCTACCGGGTATCGCTTGCTGAGGATGGGTCGGCGGCGCTCGACGCCATGACCGCCGAGCCTCCGGACGTCATCGTGCTCGACATCCTCATGCCACCGCCGGACGGGCTCGAGGTGTGCCGGTCGCTCCGGCGCTCGGGAGACCGGACGCCGATCCTGATGCTGACTGCCCGCGACACCGTCGACGACCGTGTCGCGGGGCTCGATGCCGGCGCCGACGACTACCTTGTGAAGCCGTTCGCGCTCGACGAGCTGCTGGCGCGGCTGCGGGCGCTGCTGCGTCGAACCTCCGAGGACGGCGCGCCCATGACGTTCGCGGACGTCACGCTCGACCCCGGCACCTACGAGATTCACCGGAGCGGTCGACCTATCGAGCTGACCCGCACGGAGTTCTCGCTCCTCGAGCTGTTCATGCTCAACCCGCGCCAGGTGCTTCCGCGCTCGACGATCCTGGAGCGCGTGTGGGGCTACGACTTCGGGCCGACTTCGAACTCGCTCGAGGTCTACATCGGTTATCTGCGACGCAAGCTCGAAGAAGGCGGAGCGCCCCGCTTGATACACACCATCCGCGGCGTCGGCTATGCGCTGAGGGAGAGATGAAGCTCACCGAACGCCTCGCCGGGGTCAGCTTGCGAAGCCACCTCACGGTTGTTGCAGCAGCTGCCGTCGCGCTTTCACTCGCACTTGCGTCGATCGTCGTGTTCGTCGCGACACGCGCCCAACTGCGCGCCCAGCTCGACTCGACCCTCGAAGCTCTCGCGGCTCGGGTCGACCCCATGCGCGAGAGCGTCGAGGGGAGGTTCGCGGTCTCGCTCGATGCCGGAGGGCTCAGCGGGGAGCGCGGACTTGTGCAGTTCGTGCCCGAGAGCGGGGAGCTTCCCCTGCCCGCCGAGCCGGTTCCGCCCGGGATGATCGCCCCCGGGTCCGACCTGGTTTTCGTCGGCCCCGAGCGATTGTTGCCGATCTCAGACAGGGCGCGCGCCGTCGCCGCCGGCCGAGAGGCCCCTTACTTCGAGGATGTCGATGTCGGAGATGTCCCCATGCGGGTGTTCACGATCCCGGTCGCACCGGGGTTGGCGGTCCAGGTCGCTCAGCCTCTCGACGAGATCAGGTCGGTCCTGTCGCGACTCGCGTTAGTGCTGTTGGGCGTGACCGCGGCGGGCGCGCTCGGGGCGGGCGCGCTCGGACGCGCCGTGGCGCGCTCGGCTCTCCACCGGGTAGGTCGTCTCACCGAGGTTGCCGAGCACGTCCGCTCCAGCAAGGACTTCGGGAGCCGCATGGAGGTCGAAGGTGACGACGAGCTGAGCCGACTGGCGACGAGCTTCAACGCCATGCTCGACACGCTCGAGTCGTCGATCGCGAGTCAGCGGCAGCTCGTGGCCGATGCGTCGCATGAGCTCCGCACTCCGTTGACGAGCATCCGCACCAACGTCGAGGTCCTGGCGCGCGCAGATGATCTGCCCGAGGAGGAGCGCGCCGTGATGCTCACGGACATCACTGGGCAGCTCGACGAGCTGACGTCGCTCGTGTCAGACCTCGTCGAGCTCGCGCGCGATGGCTCGGCCCCGACCCAGGTCGAAACGCTTCGTCTCGACGAGATCGTGGACGAGGTTGTCGACCGGACGCGCCGGCTGGTCCCCGGCATCACCATCACGACAACCACCGAGCCAACCGAGGTGCGAGGAGACAGGCACCGACTCGAGCGTGCCGTCTCGAACCTTCTCGACAACGCGGGGAAGTGGACGCCCGAGGGAGAGGAGATCGAGGTCACGGTTGCGGCGGGTGAAGTCAAGGTGCGCGATCGCGGCCCCGGTATCGACGCGACCGACCATCCGCACATCTTCGACCGCTTCTACCGGGCGCCGTCCGCGCGGGGCAAGCCTGGGTCCGGGCTCGGACTGGCTATCGCGCGCGAGGTCGCCGTTGAGCACGGCGGCACGGTCAGCGCGAGCAACGCGCTCGACGGTGGAGCCATCTTCCGCCTCACGTTGCCTGCCCCCTCTTAGCAACGTCTTAGGTCGCTCTCATCAAGGGTTAAGGCTGGCCTGGTCTCCTCGTCACAACGGAATCGCCGATGAGGAGGAATCCATGAAGACCAACAAGCTCGCCGCGGCACTGATCGCGCTGATAGCTCTCGGTGCATGCGGCGGAAATGAGTCTGCTCCACAGGTTGCCACTCTGGGAGCGCAAGGCGACGCGTCGCCCTCCGCGGCGCCCTCTATCGATCCCGAGAAAGCTCGCATCGAGTTCGCCGAGTGCATGCGCGAGCACGGGGTCGAGGTGCCCGACCCCGCTGCTGCCCCGGGCGACGAGGGTGGCGCCGTCTTCATAGGGGTCGAAGGAGAGTTTGACGAAGCCAAGTTCAAGGAGGCCGACGACGCCTGCCGCCATCTGCTGCAGGGGGCTTTCGAGGAGCCGAGCGCAGCGCAGATGGACGAGTTCGAGGATGCAGCGGTCGCGTTCGCTCAATGCATGCGCGATAACGGCGTAGAGGACCATCCCGATCCAGAGTTCTCCGGCGACGGCATGGCGATCGAGATCTCCGGCTCCGACATCATGGATGACCCCGACTTCAAGTCCGCAGAGGAGAAGTGCCGGAAGCTGCTCCCCGGGGCGGGCGAGTTCGGCGCCGAGCTAGAGGTCGCGCCGTGACGCGGACGGTCAAGGCGATCATGGCCGTCCTCCTCATCGCAGTGTTGTCGGGTGGATGGATGCTCATGTCGAGTCGATCTACCGCGGAGCCCACGGCTCCTCCGGCCGCACCCAAGACGGCTGTTCTCGAACGCCGGGATCTCGTCGAGACCGAGGACTTCCAGGGACGGTTGGTGTACGACGGCTCCCGCAGAGTTACGGCGGGCACCGCGGGGACGGTCCTCGAGCTGGCCCGGGAGGGCTCAACGGTTCGCCGCGGTGAGCGCATCTTCGAGATCGAAGGTCTCGCCACCCGTCTCCTCTATGGAAGCTCTCCCGCGTGGCGCGACTTCCACTCCGGGATGAGTGACGGGCGTGATGTCACACAGCTCGAGCGGAACCTCAAGGCGATGGGGTACGACCCCTATGACGCGATCGACGTCGATCACGATTTCGACGCAGCGACGACCGATGCGATCCAGCGATGGGAGGCCGACCTCGGCCTGACCGAAGACGGTGTCCTCACCCCGGCCGAGGTGGTGTTCGCGCCTGGCGCGCTGCGGATCGGAGCACACGAAGTCGATCGAGGCACGCGGGTGGGGCCGGGCGCGCCGGTGCTCACCGCGACGAGCACGCGCCAGGTCGTCGAGCTCGACCTTCCCGCCGACCAGCGCGACATCGCCCGCGTCGGCAAGAAGGTGAATGTCGACCTTCCCGACGGCGCCGACATGAGCGGACGGATCGCCGCGGTCGGAAGTGTGGTCGAGCCCCCGTCCGAGCAGGGTGGCGAGTCCACCGTCGCCGTCGAGATCCGCTTGGACGATGTCGTCAGGGTCTTCGAGGAGGCACCCGTGGAGGTCACCATCGAGACCGGACGCGCTCGCGACGCGCTCGCCGCACCAGTTACAGCGGTGCTCGCGCTCGCCGAGGGTGGCTACGCGCTCGAGGTCGTCCGTGGCTCTCGGACAGAGCTCGTCCCGGTAGATCTCGGAGATCACGCAGACGGCTGGGTCGAGATCGTCGCCGGCGGCCTCGAGGAGGGAACGACCGTGGTGGTCGCCGGATGAGCATCACGACGGTCACTCGAACCCCTCCACCGCCACCGCCGCCGCTACTGCGAGCGAACGTCATCGAGCTGCGAGATGTCGAGAAGGTCTATCCGGGAGGTGTCCGTGCGCTCGCCGACGCCAACCTCGCCATCGAGCAAGGAGAGCTCGTCGCGATCGTGGGTCGTTCCGGCTCGGGGAAGACGACCATGCTCCACATCATGGGCACGCTGGATCGTCCCTCATCTGGGACGGTCGAGGTCGCCGGAAATGACACCGCTGCGATGTCCGACAAGCGACTCGCGGCATTGAGAGCGCGCCACATCGGCTTCGTCTTCCAGCGCTTCTTCCTCATCGACACGATGAGCGCGCTCGACAACGTCACCCAGGCCCTCGTCTACGCGGGGGTGAAGGGCTACGAGCGAGAGGAGATGGCTCGGGCTGCCTTGGAAGAGGTCGGACTCGCACACCGAGCGCTTCATGCAGCCGGGAAGCTGTCGGGTGGTGAGCAACAGCGTGTCGCGATCGCGCGCGCGTTGGTGACCCGCCCTTCGATCGTGTTCGCGGACGAGCCGACGGGCAACCTCGACTCAGTCTCCGGGGTTGCGATCGTCGAGATCCTCCGGGGGCTCAACGCACGAGGCACGACGGTCGTCCTCATCACCCACGACGAGCGGCTCGCAGCCGCGTTCCCACGACGTATCGACATGCTCGACGGCCGCATCCAGGGCGACACCAAGAGAGGAGCTCCTAATGGCGCCGCGTTCTAGGACGATGCGCACGGTGTCGGCGTCGGACATGCTGCGCACCGCGCTGGGCGCGCTCGTAACGCGCCGTCTCCGTGGGACGCTCTCTTCGCTCGGGATCGCCATCGGGATCGCCTCCATGGTGGCGGTGCTGGGTATCTCGGAGTCGAGCCGCGCAGACCTGATCGCGACGCTCGATCGCTTGGGGACCAACCTGCTGACCGTGACTCCCGGACGATCGTTGTTCGGAGCCGACAGTGAGCTCCCGTCCTCGGCCGTCGCCATGACCGAGCGGATCGGGCCGGTCGAGGAGGTGTCCGCGGTTCGGAACATCAGCGCGTCCGTGCGCCGGAGCGATCTCATATCGGAGCTTCAGACCAGTGGCATCCGGCTCGTCGCGGCAGACACCGACCTCTTGGAGACACTCGGAGGTTCCGTAGCGAGCGGTCGATTCCTCGATGCTGCGACCGCGCGTTACCCAGCAGTGGTGCTGGGGTCGGTGGCCGCAGAGCGGTTGGGGATCGGAGGCCTCGCCGGCGACGTCAGGGTGTGGATCGACGACCGTTGGTTCTCGGTCGTGGGGATCCTCGATGCACTGCCGCTGGCGCCGGACCTCGAGCGCTCCGCGTTGGTGGGAAAGCCTGCAGCACGGCGGTACCTCGACGGAGGAGGCGCGGCCTCGGCTCTTTACGTGCGGGCGCATCCCGACGCGGTCGCCGACGTCCGCGCGGTCCTCGCTGCGACCGTCAATCCCTTGCGGCCTGAAGAGGTCGAGGTCGAGCGGCCGTCGGACGCCCTCGAGGCGCGCGCCGCCGCGAAGGCAGCCTTCACCGGGCTTCTTCTGGGTCTCGGAGCAGTCGCCCTCGTCGTCAGTGCGATCGGTATCGCGAACGTCATGGTGATCTCCGTGCTCGAACGACGTTCAGAGATCGGGTTGCGCCGGGCGCTTGGCGCGACGAAAGGCCACCTGCGCGTGCAGTTCCTGACCGAAGCGGTTGCTGTGGCGGTGCTCGGAGGAGTCGGCGGCGCGGCTGTAGGGACGATCGCGACCTATCTGTATTCATCACAGCGAGGCTGGCAGCCGACCGTGCCCGTGGAGGCCCTGGCCGGGGCAGTCGGCATAGCGGTCCTCGTTGGCGCGCTGGCGGGGCTCTATCCAGCGATGCGTGCGGCGCGCCTCAGCCCAACGGACGCGCTGCGTACGAGCTAGTGAGAGGGAGCGGGCAATCCTCGCTCCCGAAGAGGGCGCCCGAACCTGACGACGGCCAGCCACAGGGCCAGGGCGAGACCTCCGATCGCGAAGCTGTTCAGGCCTTGGGGCTCCGAAGGTTTCCTGTTGCGCAGGCGGGTGACTTCGGCGTTCAACTCGGCGATCTCGTCCTCGAGGTCCTCGACCGCGTAGTCCATCGCCTTCTCTTGGCGGTCGAGAGCGCGCTTCGAGCGGTGGATCGCGACGTTCAGCTTGCCCTTCGTGTTGATCACGTCGCCCTCGAGGTCGTCGATCTTCGAGGACACCAACCAGCGTTCTCCAATCTCGTCGGTGACGATCTCGATCGGGGTGGACTGGAGGTCGCCTAGGCGCGTCTGGCAGTTCTCGTTGCACATCTCGACGAGGTACTTGCCTCCTCTGACCGCGGGGACGACGAACTCGAGTGACACGAGCCCTTCGGCGCGTCCGGAGGGGTCGATGTCGAGGAGGCCGAGTCGGATCGAGTTGGGATCCTTGTGCGGTAGGCCGCGTAGCTGCTTCATCGGGCGGAGGTACGCGACATAGGGACCATCCTCGGGACGTCCGGGTCCGTGGTTACTCGGCTTGCCGGGCCATCTCACCGATGTCCTACCGCTCGCGACCTCACCGGTCTTGAAGTAGGGCTTGTCCCACTTCAGGAGCGCGGCAATCCCGCATGTGGGGCCGTGGCTCGCGCACGCGAGCGCGCGTCCCATTGGGATCAGGAGAGATGCCAGCGCGACTACTGCGATGAGCGCCCCGGCCCGGCGCGCCCTCACGTGGTTGAGCCTGTTACTGCGAATGCCCGATCCACCGTTGCCAATCCCTCCACCTCCCAGGTGTCGAGAACGTTTTCGATTGCGAGGTCGAGAAGGCTCACCTCGTCACCGGAGGTGACGTACACGCCGCGGTCGTCAGGTGCGATGGCGAGACCCGTGACATCACTCTTGGCATCCCAGCGAGCGAACTCGGTCATCGCAGTCGTGTCGAAGGCGATCACCTGCGAGTCCCCACCGATGAACAAGGCCTCGTTGGTCGCGGCAGCGAACGTCTTGCTGTCGCGACCGCCGAGCTCGACGTGGGCAACATCCAGGACCTGGAGCCGGTGCGGGTTAATGGTTGCGATTACGTCGTTGGTCCAGTCGGCGACGTAGACGCGGTCACCGCGTGGTGAAACCGCGACCGCGCTCGCCGTGGCCCGCCCCAGCCCGAACGGTTTCGGAAGGTCGACGCAGTGCGCCCATTCGTCTTCGAGGTTCAAGACGTGGACGAACGCGTGCACGCTGCCGGGGGAGTGGTCGGCATCCTCACCGTGGACGTAGTTGGGACCCTGCTGCGTGTAGAGCGTGTAGAGCTCTGACTTGTTGGGCGCGAGCACCTGCGTGCGCCCGGTGCCGCGCATGGTCCCTGGCGCGGCGAGCTTCAGGCGCGCGATCGGACGCACGCGCCCTGTTTCGAGATTGAGACGACGCACGCTGTAGCTGCTCGGTGCCATCGCCGGCGCATAGCGGATCAAGAACAGGGTGCCGTCGTCGACCGAGAAGGCTTCGGGCTCGAAGTTGCCGCGGAGATCAAAGGTCCGCGGCTTCTCGCCGGCGGCTAGAGGTGCAACCACTACCTTCGTGGCGCGGCGTCCGTCGGGCAGCCAGGGGGTTGCTCCCGGCGACCGCGGTGGGGTCAGGGCGACGTAGTCGCCTGAGCCCGACACGACGTTCGCGACGAGCGTCCCGTCGAGGGGGGCTCCCTCGGTGACGTCCCCGGAGGCCGGGTCGGTTACGACGAGTTTCGTGGTGTCGGGTCCTTCCACACCATGGATGAGCTTGTTCGTCCCGGGCGCGATCAGTGCGCCCTCAGATGCCTGCTTGGACCATGCCCCGTCCTGGGTCGAGAGCACGCCGGTCCCGGACCCCGTCCTCAGGACCAGGGTGTCGTGGTCCACTGCGCGATCTATCGCCTTGGTGGTTCCGGCGCCCTTTACGGCGGGCCCCGTGGAGTCCGCGGCCAGGGCCAAGCCTCCCCCGATGAGCGTCGAGGCTGCGGCCAGCGCTATCCAGGTCTTCGTCATACGTGCCATGAGAGCTCCTTAGGTCTGCACGATCTCTCGTGCGGTTGTCCTTTCGACTGGGGTTACACCGGAAAGGTTCGAGAGGTTCCGAACTTTTCGTCTCCTGGGGCGGTCTTAGAGGGGTGACGTGGAGGGATGATGAAGATGAAGCCCCGCAGCGCTCGCCCGTGTGACCAGATCAAACCTGGAGTCGCAGGTGAGAGAACCCGATCCGAGGACTATCGCCGCGGCCTCTCGCGGCGATACGGACGCGTTCGAAGACATCGTCCGGCGATGCCAGGCGGACGTTTGGCGGCTGGCTCGTTTCCTCATGCGGGACGAGACCTCTGCCGACGACGTCTGCCAAGAGACGTTCGTCCGGGTGTTCAGGTTTCTTCCGAGGTTCAAACGCCAGTCGAGCTTCTCGACGTGGCTGTTCTCGATCACGCGCAACTGCGCGCGCGACGCGCTTCGAGCCGCGGGGAGGAACGCTGAAGTGGTCGATCGTCTCAAAGGAGTGATGGACACTCGACCGGCGTTCCCGCGCTCCGATCTGGTGGATATCAAAGACGCCATCCTCGGCCTGCCGCTCGAGCTGCGTGAGCCCTTGGTGCTCGTCGACATGTTCGAGACTCCGTACCACGAGGTCGGGGCGATCCTCGATATCCCCGTGGGCACCGTCAAGAGCCGCGTCTTCAAGGCGCGCCGCATCCTCATCGAAGTGCTGGGCGACGCGGACTCTATGGAGTCGTCGTCGTGATGCATAACGAACGACTCTGCGACGGCTTCCGCGTCCAGCTGTCGGCGCGCCTCGACGACGAGCTCACGCTTCCCGAGGAGCGCGCCCTCGATGCTCACCTCGCCGGCTGTGCAGCCTGTCGTGCGTACGACGAGCGTCTGCACGCGCTGACGCGCATGGTGCGCGTTCAGAGACTCGACGTCGCACCCGACCTCACCGATGCCATCATGGATCGGATCGTTTCGGCGCCGGCGCGGTCATTGCGGCGCGCGTGGATCGGGCACGTCCGGGCTGCTGCCGTCGCCGCAGCGCTGACCGTTGTCCTGATGATGGCGGTGTCGATCCCGGGGATCGGACCACAGCCCCCACCCGCGAGCGCTGAGGAGATAGTCGCCGGTGTGCGCGCTACGGCAGCATCGATCGAAAGCTACGGCGCGTCCTTCACGATCCGCGAGATGAACTTTAGTGACGAGGCGTCGGTCAGGGTATTCAGGGCTGAGGTTTCTTTTGAGGCGCCGGAGCGTTTCGCCCTCTCGGTGAGGGATCGGACGCCGGTGAACGCGAACTACGACGCCCAGCACTACGAGCTCATCGCGGGGCCGCGCAAGTGGTGGGCCGATGAGCCACCGACGTGCGTGGCTGAGGTGCCGTTGCCGTGTCCCGCGGTGCGCCCGAGAGCCGGCCTCGATGCCCGACAGCCGTTCGACGGCACGACCATGATTCCGACCGACATCATCTTGCCGATCGAATCCGTCGCGGGCTTCCCTTCACCGATGGTGGTCGGGGAGGACACGATCCTCGGGCGCGACGCGATCGGTGTCGAGGTTCCGTACCACGCGGCCGAGCGCGCCCTCCGGTCGCTCGATCCGTTCGAGGTGCTGCGTCCGATGCATCCGCTCGACCCGGTCGAGGTGTGGGTCGACGCGCGCTCGTGGTTCCCGCTCCGTCTCGAGGTGGTGGCGTCTCGCGATCCTGCCCGCGCGACGTGGGCGGCTCGTCTCGGCCTCGACGACCAGCCGGGCGAGACGATCCTTACGGTTACCGCAACCTCTTTGGACGAGACGCAACAGGAGGTTCCCGACCCGCCGAGGTCGGCCGCGTATGCAGATGGCGGTTTCCACGATTCGACATTCGGCGCCGTGCCGGGGGGTCCGTCATTCGTCGCAGACCTGGCCCCGTACCGCAGTGGAACCGCGGGCGAGCAGGAGTCGATAGCCAGCTATTCGATGGGTCTCTCATGGCTGAAGATCACCTCCGCGCCGCGCGCTCGGCCCACGCTCAATGGACTGTTGGCGGCTCAAGAGGTGCGGAACAGCGGGGGGTACATCTATTACACCCCGGCCGCAGGCGGAGGTAGACGCATCGATATCTACGGCCGAACGCGCCACTTGCGCCTCGAGTCGAACCTCCAGCGCGCCGTCCTGTTGGAGGTAGCCCGCTCCGTCTCCGTGCGAGGTGTTCGCCAAGTCGTATTCCGAGGTGCCGGTTCGGTGACACGCCGCATTGGTTCTGCCGACGTGGGCCGCCGCGGGTTCGCGCCACCAAAGACCGTGCTTCAAGGCCATGAGCTCGCAAGCATCTTCGTGACAAAGGCACGAGGGCGGAACGCGTCGATCTCGTTCTCTTACGTCGCGCCGGATGCTGAGGCCGACACCGGGATCATCAGGGTCACGTGGCTCGGTGGGATTGAAGCGCTCCCACCGACCTCGGAACAGCCCGTCGTCGTGGAAGTGGGCTCGAGTCCGGCGCGGTGGTCTGCTGAACGCGGAGAGCTCGAGTGGGTCGACTCGCGCGGCTACTGGGCGGTAGCGGTTCCAACCTTCGATCTCGCCGTCGCGCTCGCGGTCTCTGAGGCACTGTCGTGAGCTCGCGCGCGGCGCGGGTTGGCGCGATCCTGGCAGGGATCGCGATCGGAGTCGTCGCGGCCGCTGCCGCTCAGGCATTGGTTGAGTCGCCGGCACCGATCCGATCGCCGCGGCCGATCCCCTCGACGACGACGCCGGGTTCCGCGACTCCCGTTCCGACCCGAGCTCCGTCGAGCAACTCGATCTCGCTCCTCGTGTGGTCACCCGGCGGGATCCCCTCGGGAATGCAGCGCCGGATCGCCGCTTTACGTGGAGTGCGCGCAGTAACGATGGTGCGCTCGCAGCTCCATTGGCTGGTCGAGTCCCGCTCCGAGGAAGGGACCGTCATCGACGCGCCGTCGGACGGCCGTGCGGTCCCCGTCGAGGTTGCGGGGATCGATCCCTCCGAGTACGCGCGCTTCGTGCCTCCTTCGGAGCGATCGATCATCGAGACACTGGGCCGCGGAAACATGCTCCTTGCCCGCACCGAGTCGGAGCTGAGAGGAGGCGGGGAAGGGCTTCGGCTGCGGTTCCAAGAGGGAGCACGAGCCGTGTCGGGCGTTGTGAGCGATGAGGCCGCGGGTGGATACGAGGCTCTGGTGGACGTTCGGACCTTGTCCAAAGGAGTGCGGACGTATGACTTCGTCCTGGTCCTCTTGGAGGATCGCGACCGAAGGGCGTCCGTCGACCGACGCGTGCGGAAGCTCGTGGGCGACCAGGTGTTCCGGACGCGCCTGCAGGGTGAGACTCCTTACCTCCGCTACGGGGATGCCGTCCTTCCCCAGATGATGGTCAAACGTTTCTTCGGGGAGTTCGCGGCGTCGCCCCGGAGCGACGGATCGCTCGACATCGATCCCGCGTGGATCGCCCGCAACATCGCTGAGGTCGAGCTTCCCCTCATCGGAAAGGTGTCGTGCCACCGCGCCGTTGTTCCTCCGCTGCGTGCCGCTCTCGAGGATGTTCGCCGGGCGGGCCTCGGTTTCACGGTCGATCCCGGGCAGTACGCGGGCTGTTTCGGGCCGCGCTTCATTAACCGGGACCCGAACGGGAGGATCTCTCATCACGCGTGGGCGATCGCGGTCGACCTCAACGCCTCGGCGAACCCGTTCGGAGCCCGCCCGGCCCAGGATGACCGTCTCGTCGAGATCATGGAGTCCCACGGGTTCACATGGGGTGGCCGATGGCTGATCCCGGACGGTATGCACTTCGAATGGGTATTACCGCCCTGAGGCAGACGCAGCGGTTGTCGCTCGCCCTGCTGGGTAGTAGTCGGCCGTGAATCCAACCGGTAACAGGATCGTCGCAGACGGCCGTTATGAGCTCGAAGAGGTCATCGGGCACGGCGGCATGGGGACCGTGTGGCGCGCTCGCGACACGGTTTTGGGCCGCACCGTAGCCCTTAAGCACGTCGAGATCCCAGGGGGCGTCGACGACGCGGACAGGGAGCAGCTGCGCGAGCGAGTCATGCGTGAGGCTCGCGCCGCCGCCCGGCTCAACCACTCCGCAGCGCTAACCGTGTACGACGTCATCCCGGACGACGACGCCGTCTTCATCGCCCTGGAGCTAGCCGAGGCTCCCACGCTCGAGGACGTCGTCAAAGACGGTGGCCCGCTCTCGGCTGAAGAAACCGCTCACATCGGGGCCCAGATCGCAGATGTCCTGGCGCACGCTCACGGCCTCGGCATCGTCCACCGCGACGTCAAACCTTCGAACATCATCGTGACCGATGCCGGCGCGAAGCTCGCCGACTTCGGTATCGCGACCATGAAGGGCGATGCCCGCCTCACTGCAACGGGGATAGTTGTCGGATCACCGTCTTTCATGGCTCCGGAGCAGGCGATGGGTGAGCCGGCGGGTCCGGAGACCGATGTCTGGGGACTCGGCGCGACGTTGTTCTTCGCGGCGAGCGGAGAGATGCCTTTCGACAAGGGCAACGCGGTCGCGACGCTCGCCGAGATCGTCGGCTCCGAGGCACCCACTCTCGCTGTGGCCGGGCCATTGTCCCCGCTCATCACTGAGCTGATGAGCAAACAGCCCGAGGCGCGTCCCGAGATCTCTGCCGTGAAGGCGCGCCTGAGTGCGATCGCAGCAGGCGAACTCGCCGGGGCAACGCAGCCGAGCACCCAGCCGTACACGCAGCCCGAGACGGCGGTTATCGGGGCGCAAACCGAAGTCGAAGACATCGTGCCGGCCCCTGCTCCGGCAGTGCGGCGGGAGGTGGTGCATGAGGACCCGTCCTCGAGCTCCCCCTGGGGATGGGCGATCGCGATCGCCGCCGTACTTCTCATCGCTGGGTTCGCCTGGCTGGCGCTGCGTGACGGAGAAGGCGAGAACAACCCGCGAGAACGACGCAACGAGAGAGCGGGCGGCGGCCAGAACGCGGACGAACAAGAGCCCGCCGACACAGCTCCCGAGGACGACGGCGATGACGATGATGCCGAAGACGGCGAAGATGACGCTCCGGTCAGCGAGGGGGGCTCGGTCTATGAGAACGCCGTTGGCTGGACGATTGAGCACCCCGCGGAGTGGGCAGTCACCGAAGATCCGCTGGGGGACAGCAGCAGCACACGTTTCGAAGACCCATCGACGAGCACGTACCTCCTCGTCGACTGGCAGAGCCCGCCCGGAGACGACGCGGTCGCGTCTGCCGAGGCACAGGAAGAATCGTTCGCAGATTCACACGATGGATATGAGCGTGTCGCGATGGACGGGACCGAATATCAGGGCATGGAAGCGGTTCACTGGGAGTACGTCTACGAGGACGGAGGCGCGCTGCTCCACGCGATCAACCTGCAGTTCATCGACGGTGAGGACTACGGCTTCGCGCTGAACTTCCAGGCGGCCGAAGAGGATTGGGAGACTGTGCTCCCGTTGTTCGATGTCTTCAAGGAGAGTTTCCGAGCACCCTGACGCGGAGCTAACGCACGATCCTGACTACGGGCGAGGTCGCCTCCGCGCAAGTGATCCTGTTGCCTGCGACCGAGGGTGCCTGATGCGCCGCGACGAACGCTCGGAAACGGCCGTGCCGCCGTCCTACGTCGCTCTTGAAGCGTCCGTCGGGATAGACGGGGTTCACGGTTGCGATCACGACCCATCCATCGGGGCCGCGCCTTTGTATCTGAACGTGAGTCTCGGTGCTCGCCGAGCAATAGGAGTAGTCGCTGATCACTCGTCCCTTCAAGACCGTACCCCGCGCCCACAACGTGACCGCGCGCGCCTTCGTCTCGTCCGGCGGAATGTACGGCTTGGCAGCGCTGATGTACGCGATCTGCGTTCCATCCGGCGACCACGCCGGTGTGCTGTCGTAGCGGTCCGGGGTCATCGTCAGATTGGTGAGCCCTGAGCCGTCGGGCGCCGCCGACAGGATGTCGGACATACCCGCAAAAGCAAGAGCGGTGCTGGCGGGGTGCCAGTCAGGCGTGAAACCGTCTTCGTCGATCACCGTCCGCCCTGACCCATCGGAGTTCACCACGACGAGGGCGCCCTGCGTTGTGAGCGCGAAACGTGTGCCATCGCGCGACCATCTCGCCGCAAAAGCCTCGCCCGCGGCCGTTACCTTCTCGGTGGTCCCGCCGATGGTGACGATGGTGAGGATGCTGTCCCTGTCGGTGTACGCGAGGCGCTGGGAATCCGGTCCCCATGTGATCGAGCCATGGCCCCAGTCGGATCCGAGTGTGGTTGCCGTGCCCTGCAGATCAACCAGCGTGATGAGGAACGGCTCGTGGGGCGAGATCGCACTCACGAACGCGACCTTGGACGCGTCGGGCGCCCACTGCGGGGCGAGGGCTTGATGATTGGGTCCCAGGTGATGCAGCTCCGTCCCATCGGGGCGCACGAGGAACAAACCTCTATCGTCGGGCGTGGCGCTGTCTCCATCCGAGGCCCATCCCGAGAATGCGATCCACGTGCCGTCGGGTGACCACTGTGGGCTGGTTGCCTGCATGTTGGCGACGGTGCGCGGTTCCCCCCCGGCCGCAGGCACGACCCGCAAAGTGCGCCCGCCTACAGCGATCTCGGTGCCCGACGGGGACCACGACGGTTTGTCGTACGACATCGAATAGTCGTAAGGCTCCGAGGGTTGCAGCGGGGCGCGCGGCTCACTGCCATCGGCATTCATGATCCACAGCTCAGGTGGTTGCGGCATCGGGGACGCCCCTGCAGCGGTCGGGATCGGAACAAGGCCGGCAACGAGCACGAGCGCACAGATCAAGTGGGGTAGCACCATGCGTGGCGTTTTCATGTCCGTGCATTGAAACGTACGGGACCCCCCGATGGTTAGGCCCGAAGCGAGTAGGTTGCTCCGATGCGCCGGCCGCAAATTTCCGTTCTGCTCGTCATCGCCCTCGTGGCGGCGACCTTCATCTATCCCTCTCTAGGAGACGCCGCGCCGCAATGCACGATGACGGGTACGGACCGCGCCGAGACGATCGTTGGAAGCGACGGGGCCGACGTCATCTGTGCGCTCGGTGGAGACGACACGATCTACGCGCATGAAGGCGACGACATCGTGATCGCGGGTGACGGCAACGACTACGTCACTGGATCGGGCGGAGACGACGAGCTTCAAGGCGGCAAGGGACACGACACCTTGCTGGGCGAGGACGGAGTCGACAACATCCAGGGCGGAGAGGGCGCAGATCTCCTCAACGGGGATTCCAAGACGAATGGTTCTAACGACAGGCTCGACGGTGGTCCCGGGCCCGACTATGTGTTCGGCGCGTTCGGCGACGACATCATGCTCGGAGGCGCAGGCAACGACGGGCTTGACGGCGGTCACGGCGTCGACACGATGGATGGGGGAGACGGCAACGACACCATCGACGGTGACGAGGACGAAGACGTCTCGATGGGTGGTGCCGGTAACGATGTTCTAACGAGCCGCCGTGGCGGCGACGCGATGCAAGGTGGCCCGGGTGACGACCTCCTCTTCAAAGGAGCGTCGATGCTCGGGGGCGACGGCAACGACACGATCTTCGGAAGCGACGCGCTTGTGATCGAGGGCGGTCCGGGCAACGACTACATCGAGGGTTCCGTAGTCGCTCCGCTTCCACCACCGCCACCTTCACCGACTCCAGAACCCAGCCCCGTGGAGACGGCTTTGCCGGCCCCAGAGCCCACGCCTCAACCCACCGCCACGCCTACTCCCGTCTTTGCCGAAGGCGGGCCGGGAGACGACGTCATTAGGTCCGACTCCTCACGCGGCGGTGAGGGCAACGACTTCCTCGTCTATCGAGGCCGCGAGGCAACGCTGTTCGGCGATGCCGGCGTGGACATCCTCGTCGGGAGTAACGGTCCCGACGTGCTCGAAGGCGGCGACGACGGTGACACGATGTTCGGGCTCGGGGGTTCCGACATCTTGCGCGGGCTTGGTGGCAACGACGTTTTGCTCGACGATGACCGTCGCGACGAGATCGACGGTGGCGAGGGCGACGACGCGTGCACCCTTGACCGGAGCGACGCAGCGTGGCCGGGTTGTGAACGCCCGCGCACACTGAACTACGTGCCCGGCACAGTCGACGAGCGCGAGTGCACGCTTGCGGGTACGCCCGAAGCCGATCTGCTCGTTGCCGAAGGGTCGACCGCGAGCGTCGTGTGTGGTGGTGGCGGTATCGACGTCATCATCGGGGCGAATGCAGAGGACACGCTCCTCGGAGGGGCCGACAACGACTACCTCGCGGAATCCGCCTTGCTTGCTGAAGGCGGAGCAGGTCGCGATGTCATCGTAGAGCTGACGGGCGGCGACGGCGGAGAGGGTGATGACTTCCTGTTCGGAAACGCCACGGCCAGCGGCGGTCCCGGACTCGATGCGTTGCTCTCAAATGCTCAGGCCGGCGGAGGAACAGAAGCTGACGTCGTGATGGAGTGCGATACCTGCGCCGGGGGGGCAGGGCCGGACCTGTTGCTCAACGCGACGCGCTACCTCGGCGGAGGCGGTTCCGACGTGATGGTCGGAAACATCGGGCAGGACACCATGAACGGCGGCGGGGGAGGCGACCTCCTCTTCGGAGACGACGGACCCGATGTGCTCACAGGAGCAGGCGGCAACGATGCCCTCATGGGTGGACCCGCGCTCGACACGCTCACGGGAGGAAAGGGCAACGATGCGCTGCTCGCTGCATTCGAAGGCGACAAGCGCCTAGGCGGCCCGGGCAAAGACATGTGCAACCCCCAGCCAGACTCATCTTCAGCCAAGTGCTGACCTAGACCTAGTTGAAGGGCTGGCCCTTCCGACGGAGTAATGGGCGAGAAATCCCTCTATCCAAGGAGCGGGCGATGTTGAAGAAGCTATGCGTTCTAGCGCTGGCGTTGTCGTTGGTCGCGTCGCCTGCGATGGCGGGCGGCAAGAAGAAGGCCAAGCCCAAGGGCCCTGCACCCTGGACCAGTCCTGATGTGACTCTCGTCGCGCCGCACCCCGTTCTTTATGGGCAGTCGGGAACCGTCGTGGGTGTAACGGCACAGGAGTTCATCAACACCTGCGCGATCCCCAGCTCGAACGGCGTCGATGCCTATGTCTTCGAGGTTCCCGCCGACTACAAGGGTCTTCAGGCGACCGTAAAGGCCATCGGAGTTGGGGGTCCGGCCGGGTATGACCTTGACATCTATCTGTTCGACGAGTCTTGCGGGGTCACGTTCGCATACAACGCGGCGAACACTGACGAGACAGGCACCACAACGACGGACACCGCGTTCATACTCATCCACAACTACGCAGCCGATCCCGTGCTGACGGCACACGTCGAGCTGGAGCCCTACACCCCTTCGAAGTTCTAGTTAGGTAGAGGTAGGGACGCGCGCCGAGAGCTCGGCGATGGCTTTCTCGATGCCTTCGGCGAGGACGCCGAGGTCGGGCGCGGTGTCGTAGTCGCCGATCAGACCGAAACCGATGGTGCCGTTGTAGGACAGCAGCGCGATCCCGATCGTGGTGTTGTCCGAGAGAGGAACGACCGGATAGACCTCGGTCATCTGCCGCCCTAGTGAGTACAGCGGGATCTGTGGGCCGGGCACGTTGGTCACCACGAGGTTGAACGCGCGCTGGCGCGCGACTAAACGAGACGCCTGGGCGATGATCGTTGGCGGCGCGTATTCACCGAGTGACGTCAGCAACTGGGCTCCGACGGCTTGCCCCGACGACTTCAGATCCTTCATCGTCTCGCTCACGATGCGCAGCCGCGCCTCGGGGTCCTCTTCGTAGACGGGCAATGGCGCCCAGATCGACGCGACGCGGTTGCCGAGAGCGCCGCGCTCGGCCTCGGCTCGAACCGAGACCGGCACCATCGCGCGCAGCTCGAGGTCATCGAGCTTCTCGCCACGGCCCTTGAGCAACCGTCGAAGCCCACCCGCGACGACCGCGAGCACGACATCGTTGACGGTTCCACCGAGTGAGTTCTTGATCGTCTTGATCTCGTCCAGGGGGACGAGCACCGTCTCGAACCGGCGGTGAGGCCCGATCGGCTGGTTGAGCGACGAAGTGGGCGCGAAATCGAGCGATCCGCCGACGAACGCCGAGATGGCCTTCGCCGACTCGACGAAGCGGTTCGGAAGGCGCGCCGGGTCGAGCACGGTCGATTGGATGCTGCGGACGATCTCGCCCGGGGAGGTGAGGCGTTCCTTGAGCGCGTCGATCAGCAGTTGATCTGCCGGCGGCTCGGGATCGGGCTTCCACGGACGCTCCTCGTGCACCTGCTTCTCGGGCGTGAGGTCGAGGATGACCGACATGATGTCCGCGCCCGACACTCCGTCGACCAAACAGTGGTGCGTCTTCGAGATGAGACCGAACCGGCCGCCACCCAGGCCCTCGGCGAACCAGATCTCCCACAGGGGCTTCGACCGGTCGAGTTGCTGGGACATGATGCGCGCAACGAGCCGCTTGAACTTCTCGTCGTCCCCCGGTGCCGGCAGCGCTGTGTGCCTGACGTGGTACTCGAGGTTGAAGTGCGTGTCATCAACCCAGACCGGACGGCCGAGGCCGAACGGAACGGTGGCGAGCTTCTGGCGAAATCTTGGAACCATGTGCAGGCGCTCGCGCACCATGTCCAGGACCTCTTCGTAGTCCGGTGGCGGTCCCTCGAAGATCGCAGCCCCCCCGACGTGCATATGAGTGTTTGGTCCCTCGAGATGGAGGAACAGCTCGTCGAGCACGGCCAGGCGCTGAGGATGAGTCATAAAGGCCATGCTACTGCTCCCTTAATGTGCGGGTATGAGGCGATCATGAGGAGACGCGGCCCAGATCACCTGCTCAAAGAGGTCGAGCGGATCGGCACCACTTCAGCTCCGTTGCTCGACGCATTCCGCGCCATCGATCGCGCCGACTTCGTACCTGAGTCCGAGCGCGCAGGCGTCTACTACGACCGCCCGGTCAGTTTGCCCGAGGGCCAGACGACGAGCCAGCCTTCCCTGATAGCGCGCATGATCGACGAAGCGCGCGTCGAGGCAGGCTCCCGAGTGCTCGAGATCGGGACCGGCTACGGGTACCAGACCGCGCTGCTCGCTTATTTAGGCGCGGGCGTTTGGTCGATCGAACGTCATGAGTTGCTCGCCCACGCGGCGCGCGCCAATCTGGAGCGGGCGGGGCTGACAGATGTCGAGGTCAAAGCCGGCGACGGTTGGCTCGGCTTTCCGGAAGGCGCACCGTTCGACGCCATCATCGTGTCTGCGACCGCGTCGGAGGTCCCGGAGGCCCTCATCCACCAAGCCGCCCCCGGAGCGCGGCTCGTCATCCCCTTGCTGGCGCCCGGCGGTGAGGCCGTGATCGTCTACATCGCGGAAGAAGGAGCGTGGCGGCGCGCTCGGATGCTGACGCCGGCGAGGTTCGTTCCCCTCGTCCGTGAGGTCGAGCCCGAGCAGCATGGACGTCTGGGGGCTTGATGCTGAACGACTCGGCCAGGAACTACTCCGGCACGCTGCGCATGCTCCTCGTCGGCGCCGTGGTTCTCACCGTCGCGGTGGTTGCGATGACGTTTTTACGTCATGCCGGTGACGATCCGACGCTGCCTGCTGGTGCCGAGCGCGAGGGGGGAGCAGAGGATCCGCTCGGGGTCGGTGGTCCATTGGCGCAGACTCCTTCTAGCCCTACACCTACGCCGAGTGCGCCAGGCTCAACTCCGTCCCCAGTGCCGTCCGCCGATCTCAGCTTCGCCGTCATCGGCGACTTCGGCACCGGCCTCACCGATCAACAGGAGATCGCCGAGCGAATGTGCTCGTGGCGTCGCGACCGCCCGTTCGACACGGTCATCACGACGGGGGACAACATCTATCCCGACGGTGATCCGGAGCTATTCGATCCGAACTTCTTCGACCCCTATAGGTGCTTGCTCTCGCGCGGGGTCGAATGGCATGCGTCCCTTGGCAATCACGACATCATCACCGACGGCGGTCAACCCGAGCTCGAAGAGCCTGCATTCGGGATGCGAGGGCACAACTACGTGGTGAGGAGCGGCGGTGTGCGCTTCGTGATCGCGGACTCGAACGTCCTCGACAGGGAATGGCTCGCGCGCGCGACCCGCGCACGCGCGACCGACCGTTGGACGGTTGTGGCCTTCCACCACCCTGTGTTCTCTCCTGGGGACGCGCATGGCTCGACACCCGGATTCCGGCCCGGCTTGCCGCGCCTCTTCGCGCGACGTGGCGTGGACCTCGTCGTCAACGGTCACGACCATCTCTATGCGGTGTCGAAACTCCGCCGGGGTGTGCGATACGTCGTCACGGGCGGAGGAGGGGCGGCCCTGTACGGATGCACCGAGCAGGACTTCTCAGAGGTCTGCGTCGAGGCTCACCACTTCCTATGGGTGAGAGCGACGACCGCCTCGATCCGGGTCTGGGCCATCCCGGCGACGGGTCCTCCCTTCCACAAGCTGACGATCGCCGACCGCTGACCCCCAACAGGGGCCAAACCGAGGTCTAAAAGTCAACAGGTAGTACATTTCACCTGCTAGCGGGGTGCAGCACGGGCTCCCGCTTCTCTTGCAGATCACGGGGGGACCTTGAAGCGACGGGCATCTCTTGCCGTCGGTCTGCTTGTGGCAGGCCTGGTCGGGAACAACGTTGTTCTGGCGCAGCGTCCGGAGCCGGAGGTCGCGCGGACTATCGCTGCCCTCGATAGGGCGCGTCCGCTTGCTACCGAATCGCTCCCCAGGGCTGTGTCCCGTCCGCTTCGGAGCCTCGACCCGCATCCGCCGCTGTCGCCCAAGGACACGCTGCCACCCGCGCCGGCCACGATACCGCTCGACATGCCCCACTCGGACTTCGTCGACCCCGCCCTGCAAGATGATTTCGGCACAACGCAGTCACCACCGGTGAAGAAGAGCTGGGACGGGATCCGCCAGATGGGCACGGGTGCTCCGCCAGACCCGGTCGGCGATGTCGGTCCGCATCATTACGTCCAAGCGGTTAACGGTGCGTTTGCCGTGTGGAGCAAGTCGGGGCGTCTGCGTTTCGGTCCGGCGTCGCTGTCGAGTCTCTGGGCGGGCATCGGTGGGCCGTGCCGGAACTTGGGCAAGGGTGACCCGATCATTCAATACGACGCGCTGGCGAAGCGTTGGTTCATCAGTGAGTTCGCATTCGAGATGTCGGAGGAGAAGCGGCCGGTAGGTCCCTTCTATCAGTGCATCGCGGTGTCGAAGACTTCCGATCCGATGGGGCGATACCACCTCTATCCGTTCCTCGTCAGCCGACACAACTTCCCGGACTACCCGAAGTTCGGTGTGTGGCCCGACGGCTATTACATGACGGTCCACCTCTTCGATCCCGGGTCGGCCGAATACGAGGGCCAGGGGATCTTCGTCTTCGACCGGAACAACATGCTGAGTGGACGCGCCGCCCATGCACCGGTCGGTATCTCGAACCCCTCGTTCTACGGCGTCCTTCCGGCCGACGTGGATGGGACGAAGCCACCCCCCGCGGGCGCTCCCAACTATCTTCTCGCGGTCGAAGACAACGGCTCGGGATTCCGGATCGACCAGCTCGAGCTCTTCGAGTTCCGCGTCGAGTGGAACAACCACGGTACTTCCCGGCTCGTGAGCGTCGCGGCACTACCGACAGCGGCGTTCGACACCAACCTCTGCTACGGCAACACCAACTGCATCCCACAGCTTGGCGTAACGCGCCGATTGGATGCACTCGGGGACGGCGTCTTGATGTATCGGCTCGCATACCGGAATTTCGGGAGTCATCAAAGCCTCGTGCTCAACCATGTCGTGGACGTCGACGGGACGGACCATGCGGGGATCCGCTGGTACGAGATCCGGGCTCCAGGTCCGGATGCGCAGATCTATCAGCAGGGGACCTATGCGCCGGACGCGCGGCACCGATGGATGGGAAGCATCGCGATGGACCGTTCGGGCAACATCGCGATGGGCTACAGCATGTCGGGAGTAAGCGCGTTCCCATCGATCCAGTTCACCGGACGGCTCGACGGGGATGCGCTGGGCGAGATGACGATGAACGAGGCCTACATGGTCCAGGGCGGCGGGAGCCAGACCGGATCATCACGCTGGGGCGACTACAGCTCGATGTCGGTCGATCCGTCCGACGGCTGCACGTTCTGGTACACCCAGGAGTACTACGCGTCGACGAGCGCGGATGGCTGGCGCACCCGGATCGGGTCGTTTCGGTTCCGCTCGTGTGGCCCCAAGGTGAAGCCCGGGCCCGACGGCGAGCCCCAGCCGCAGCCTTCCGAGGCACCTGCACCTGCGCCCGCGGGTGTGTCGGGGGAGGGTTCGTCCAGCGATGGGTCGGCGCCGCAGATCACCGCAGTGCGCGACGCGCCCGACCCCTTCAGTCCGAACGGAGACGGCGTCGACGACACGGCGCGCGTCAGCTTCTCGTTGTCCAAGACGGCGATGGTCACAGTCACGATCAAAGATCGTCGCGGCAAGGTCGTCCGGCGGATCGCGCACACCCGGCTGACCCCCGGCAATTGGTTCGCCGACTGGAACGGGCGACGCGCTCTGGGGAAGCCTTCCCCCGCGGGCACCTTCGCCTACATCATCAGGGCGGTCGACGACGGCGGGAACGTGGCGGTCGAGGAAGGGACCGTCACGCTCCAGCGGTGACGTCGTTCGAGTCTTCGCACGAGACTTGTTCTAGGGGACCTCGATCCGGCGGATGACTCGGTTCAGTGCGTCGGAGACGTATACGAATGTGGTGCCGTCTCGATCAACGGTCGTGATCGCGTTGGGGGCATGGAAGAGAGCTTCTTGAGCGGGAGCGTCCACGTATCCGGAGTCGCCATCTGGACTCCCGGCGACGGTGATCACCCACCAGCGGTTCGTCGCGAGGAACTCCTGATCTAACGAATCGAGTTTTTGTTTGATCATCGTCGCCGCGGCTTGCGGCAGATGGCCCGCCACCGACCCTAGGTAATCGCGCAACTGCCCGGCGAGGGAGTCATCTGGGCTTCCTAGGTTCTTGATCACTCTGATCGAGTTGCAAACGGTGTCGGCAACCCAGATGTTGCCTTCGCCATCCACATCGATATCTACCGCCGCTCCGAAGGTCGCGAATCCGATCGGCCCGTCGGAGCATGGACCAACATCAAGCCCTCCCCCCCGCGTCTCCCCTCGGACGTCCTCCACCTCGCCGGTCGCATCGTCGATACGGAAGATCGTCTGACAGAACGGATCGGCCATGAGCGTTACGTCTCCCTCGGAAGCGATACCGAAGGGCGTTCCCGCAGGATGGAGCGCATCTTCAGGAGCTTTGACGCAGCGCCGGTCGTTCTCCAAGCCCATCAGGTTCGTCTTCGGCCCGCCGGGCGCGAGCGGAACCCTCTGGAGCATCGCCTGGTCGGCGAAGCCCACGAGTCCGGTGTCGGCATCGAGTCCGCCCACCGAGAACGGGGAACTCCTGTAACGGTCGGTCGAGAATGTGCGGATCTTGGCTGCTTCAGGTGCCACCGCGCCCTTGGGGTCCCGTCCGATGATTCGCACCCTGAAGTTTCCAGCGTCCGCAACCATGAAAGTGGTATCGGACACCTTCGCGATGTCGGAAGGGAGGAACAACTTCGCGTCGAGGCGCATGTCGTCGGTAGCTCCGGGGGTGCTGGCCCCCATCCACGGCATCGCGAACCGCCTGCAGTCGCCGTTCTCCTGCCGGCACCATTCGTCGACGGCTTCGGCAGCCACCGGCCTGAGCGTGGTCTCGGTCGCCGTATCCATCTGAGCCTCGATCCCGAAACCTCGAAGGATCAGCCCAAGCTTCCCGAGCGCGTTGAGGATCGGATTCAGCTCGCCTCTGAAGTCCTTCGCGTAGAGCAGCAGCTCGATCACCTCACGGATCGCACCTTCGCGCGAGGCGATCAGCCTGACCTTCTGCTCCAGCGTGTCCACGAAGAGGATGCGCTCCTCGTCGCGCATCTCGATCCCGGCGGGGAAACCGATCTCCGTCTTCTCGGCGGGCCCGTCGTGTGATCCCGGCGTCCACGACCCGGTTCCGGCGATGGTGGTCACGACCGCGCCGGAGAACCCCGGTTCGAGGATCTCTAACGAGAGATCGGGCGGGGTAGTGGTGTTTCCGTAAGGGGTCTCGATCGTCAGCGCACGCGGACCGGGAGTCGCGTCGGGAGCGACCGAGATGTCCAGGAAGAGCCTCCTCGTTCCTGCGTTTCGCAACACCACATCGATCCCCGGTCCGAGGTCTGCGCCGGAAGCCAGGCTGAGATTGCGACCCCGGACCTCGAGGGTTGTCTTGGCCCCCTGCTCGACGCCGAACGGACGGAAGGCGTCTACAAAAGGTGTTCGTACTGGGTCTGAGACCATGCGAGTGAAGCGGATCGCGTTGTTCCCTTTATCGGGGATGTAGAGATCCCCGTTCTGATCCAGGGAGATGTGCTCGGGTTTATCCAGCTGGGCAAAGTCCGCGTCGCCGTCACGGAATCCGAAGTCGTTGGTGCAATCGAAGCCTTCGGTGTGGCTGAGGCATCCAACGACCCTCACCGTGTCCCCGGTGTTGACGTCTACCCGGCGGATCAAGTTGTGGCCGTCGGCGACGTAGAGATACCGGCTGCCGTCGAACGCCAAGCCGGAGGGGTTGAAGAACCGTGCCTCGTCCCGACCCCCGTCCGCGGTCCCGGATTCCTGGGGGTTGCCGGCGATCCTGCGAGCGGTGCCATCCGGCTGCAAGGCATAGATGGCATAGCAACCCGTGCTGGGGAAGACGAAGTAGAACTCGCCGTTGATCCCCTTGGCCATGTCATTGAAGCTGGGAGGGATGTTGAGTGGCCCACTGCACACTTTGGGGGCTTCTCGGTCGTTCTCCGCGGCGGGCTCGTAGATCGTCATCACGTACCCGTCGGGCAGCACCATCCGGAGCGACGGCGGATAGTGCGCCTGTGATACGTAGATGAGGTCTCCCTGGGCTTCTATCCCCTGCGGCCACTGCATCGTTCCGATGGGTGAGCGCCCGTCGCAGGTATCGAGCATGGACGGAGGGCAGATCCCATCATTGAAGATGATCGGTTCTACGGCACCGCTCACTGGGTCGATCCGTAGGAGTGGTTCGGGCGCGCCGAAGTCGATCGCTGCGATTACGTTTCCCGCGGTGTCCGTGTCGACATCAGAGACCTCCCCCAGGTTCCGAGCCAAGGTTGTTACTTGTCCCTGTGGGGTGATCTTGCGCACGGCCTCGTTTCGCTTATCGGCGACATAAACGAAACCGTCGTCGGACGTCACACCGGCCGGCTCAAAGAACGAAGCTGCCGTGCCGTTCCCATCTACGAACCCCTCGTCGCCGGTGCCCGCCAGCGTCGATGTCCATGTCACGACGGGCCGGGGATCTCGCGCGCCAAGCCGATAGCTCTTGTCTCCTGAATCCGCTACCAGCGCAACGATCTCGCCATCAGAGACCTCGGCGACGATCTCAACGCGACCTCTGAAGCTGCCTTTTAGGGTGACGATGCCCCTGAGTAGCCCGCTACTGGCGCCGGGATGATCGATGACGTTGTACTGGAGTGTGCCCGAGATGCTCATCCGTTTGCGCACGTCCTTGACGTCACCGACTTCGGTGAACTTGAGAGTGAGCTCGTACTTGGGGGGTTGGGGCAGCATCAGACCGAGGCCTTGCGCTCTGACCGTTCCACCCCCGACCACGAGTTTCGTCCCGATGATCCGCTGTTCGATCTTGCCTCCCCCGAGTCTCTCGAGCTTCGGGAGCAATCCGTCGAGGGTCTTGTCGAGGATCCTTTCGAACCTGATGGTGAACTCTTTGAGAGTGGCCTTCCCAACAGCTTTCGGGGTTCCTCTCTGGGCTGTGCCTTGTCCGGGGAGTCCTAAAAGCGTGAGGACCAGCGCGATCGTCAGGCATCTCTGATTCCGCGTCATTGATCCCCGCCCTCCTGTCGGCGAACCGGCCACCATCCGCCTCCCCGCCCGCCGCCTCTCGCGTAGCGAGAGGTGTCCGTCACGCTGAGCGCGATGAGGGACGCCCTTCGAAGTTACACGCAGCACGCGTCATTGAGAAGGGCCGGTTCGGATCGTCAACGACGCTGGGAACGCGGCGGTCGAGGAAGGAACCGTCACGCTCCAGCGGTGACGCCGCGTCAGGCGGCGATGTTCGTTAGGTAGAGATCCGCGATCTCGACCAGGTCGGACACCAGCTCGCCGGCATCTTCGAACCCGTCCTCGAGCAGCCGATCCCTGAGCCCTGCGAGCGTGCCCGCGAGCAGCACGACAACGAGGTCGCCGAGATCGAAGTCCTTGACGGCCCCCGTCATCGCGACTTGCCTTTCGGAGTCTCGCCCCTCATGACCTCGGGGTGCTTGGCCCAGTAGTGGCGTCTCACCGCCGCGCCCCCGGGCGCCCACCCCTTGGGGACACTGATCCTCTTCTGGCACAGCCGGCACATCGGCGCTCGCGACCTCTTGGCGGACATGTCCACCTCCTGCCTCGCCCGGGTGCGCGGCCCAGACCGACAAGCTATCCAGTGGGTGTGACAAGAACGGCGTCGCGGACGGCGGCTGCGACGGCCTCGGTGGCGAGGTGCGCCATCACGTCGAGGCGAGGCTCCGGAACGCCGGGCTCGGGCGGTACCGCGGTGGCGAACACGACGTCGCCGTCGTAACGGGTGTGTGCGGGGCGAACCGCGCGCGCGATCCCGTCGCTGCCGCGCGACGCGAGCCACTGTACGGTCGCCTTGTCGTAGGTCGCTCGCATCGCGAGCACGACGAGAACCGTGTTGGTGCCCGGGGGAGGGCGTTCTGGGAACAGCTCGCGCGGCTCCGGCAGCGTTGTCCCGCGGAGTACCTCTCCGGTTTCCGAGATCACGTCTCCGACCGGGTTCACGACCGCGAGCGCCGAAACTTCGGCAGTTCCGTAAGACGCACGACCGACGCCGAGACCACCGGGCTGAGCTCCGCCGAAGCCCGCCCATTTGCCGACCGTCGCGCCCGTGCCCGCGCCGACCAAGCCGCGCGCGACAGGACCCTCGGTCGCCGCCTCGCACGCGGCGCGGCCTTGGGACGCGCCAGGTCGAGCGTCGGGCGAACCGGCACCGAGATCGAAGATGACGGCCGCGGGAACTATCGGCACGCGCGCGATCGGGGTCTGATAGCCGATTTCGCGTTCTGCGAGCCAGGTCATGACGCCGTCCGCAGCAGCTAGGCCGAACGCGCTTCCGCCGGTCAGCAGGATCGCGTGGACTTCCGTGAGCTTGCGTTGGGTGTCGAGGTGGGTGAGCTCGCGGGAGCTTGGGGAGGACCCTCGGATATCGCACGAGGTGACGTTGCCGAGAGGCGGCAGCACCACCGTGCACCCCGTCCGGCCGGCCTCGTCGGTCCAATGCCCTACCCGGAATCCGAACCCGAGCTCACTTCCTTCCTCTTCCATCCCGGCCATACCTTCTCCCTTGCTTCCAACTGAGGGGCGCAAACCCCCCTTCCTCGCGTCCGACTGACTACCATCACCTCATGCAATGCCTCGTGTGTGGCACCCGATTAGAAGATCCAGACAAGGCTTTCTGCCGAGATTGTGCGCCGTTTCTGTACGAGGCCGAGGCGCCCGCGGCCTCTCAGGCTCCCGCCGAAGCGCCCCGCGAGACCGAGGTTGCTCCCGAGCCGGCGCCTCCACCTGCTGCAGTCGTTCCGGCGATAGAGCCCCAGGTGGTGGACGAGGCCGCCGAAGAAATTGACCCTTCCGCACCCGGCGGAGCCGTGGAAGCAGAAGGGGGCGAGGACTACGAGCTCGAGGAGGAAGAGACTCTCGTCCAGGCCGACGAGGGGACGGGAGACGAGCTCGAGCCTGCGGCCGAGATCGACGTCGACGAGGTCGAGGACGCCGAGGGTCAAGAGGACTACGAGCTCGAAGACGAGGTCGAGGTCGACGAGGACGTTGAGATCGACGACAGCGTCGAGGTGGAGGGTGACACGGACGTCCTCGCGCTCGACGCTCCCGAAGGCCCGGAGACACACGAGGTGGGCGAGGTGCACACGATCAGCACCTCCTCCGTGGATAGCGCCGACATCACCGTCGAAGAGGAGCTCGAAGACCTTACCGACGATGTCGTCGAGCCCGAGCCCGAGCCCGAGCCCGAGCCCGAACCAGAACCCGAGCCCGAGCCCGAACCCGAACCCGAACCCGAACCCGAACCCGAACCCGAACCCGAACCCGAACCGGAACCGGAACCAGAACCGGAACCGGAACCCGAACAACTTCAAGCCGCGGGCACGTTCGAGGTCGCCGACGACGACTTCGCCGAGGAAGCATGGAGCGCGTTCATAGGTGAGGACGAGGCCACCGAAGTCGAGCTCGCACCCCCGCCGCCAGCAGCCGTTAAGCGCTCCAGGCGCCCACCGCGCACCCAGGCGACGCGCCCCGAGCGAGGCAGATCGAACGCGTCCCGGGCCGCACGCGGCGCGCCCGAGTCATCACGCCGGGGGCAGCGCGTTGTTCCGCCGGGTCCTCCCGTCGCTGCATCCGCCGGCGCCGGGAGTGTCTCCGTCGCCGACAAGAGCTGGGGCGAGGTGCTCGGTGATACAGCGGGGTCTTTGCGACACGCCCTTCTCGCTGGGAATTGGTTGGACACCTTGTCCGCGGCGGGCTTCGCATTCTTGTCGGTGCTTGTTGCCGGCGCGATCTTGCTTCTCGCGGTCGCGTTCCAGTATCCAGATGTCGGAGCAGAGGCGGACCCGTCCAAGACCTTTACAGGGATGGTCATCCTCGGTCTTGCTGCGTTGAGGGTTCCTTTCGACCTCGGAGGGGTCGAGGTCTCGGGGCTGGCGGGCGGCGCCCTGGTCCTGATCGGGACTGCCACCTCGTGGGCGACGAAGATCGCAGTGTCGCGCAGCGGCGTCCGCACCCTCAAGGAACGTGTCGTGCAAGGATCTCGTGTCGCGCTGCCATTCGCCCTCCTCTGCTTCATGTCCGCACTCATGTTCACGCTCGGCGAAGGCGAAGGCCGAGTACGCGCCGTCCCCGGCGTCGCGCTCATCCTCGGAGCGCTTTGGGGTGGCCTCTTCGGAGCGATCGGCGGCCTGCGCGCCCATGCGCGCCTTAGCTGGATAGCGAGGCAGTGGTTCGGACTGGTCCAGCGGCGACGCCCAGCGATCTATGAAGGCGCGGCCGGCGGTCTCGTGATGCTCCTCATCTCGTCGGTGATGGCGCTCGCCGCGTTGCTCATCGCTCTCATCGGGGCGCTTGCGTTCGGACCGCGCGACCTCACCGGCGGCGAGGCGGTCGCCGGAATCGTCTACGTCATCGCGTTCGCGCCCAACCTCGTTGCGACGATCCTCTCGCTTGCGGTGGGCGCCCCGATCGAGGTCGGCGCGCAGGTGACCGTCGGCGGGCGCGTCGTGGGCGAGCTCGATCGTTACTCGGTCTTCAATTGGGATGGGGTCACGGCCCCCGTGGCGATCCTGGTGCTCGTCTTGATCCCGGCGATCGCATGCGTCTGCGGAGGCATCTGGGTTCGACGCCGCGGAGCCCCGGATCAAGCTCGCAACGCGGTGCTGGGCGTCGCCGCCCTGACGTTCTCACTCGCACTCGGGGGGGCCGCATGGCTGTCCGAGGCCCGGCTCGGTGCGGGGCTGGTGCGCGAGCGCGGCATCGCGCGCGTCGCTCCGCAAGCCGTGATCGTGCTCGTGTTCGCGCTTGTGTGGGCATTGGCGATGGGATTGCTCGGCTGGTACGGAGCGCGCGCGACAAGATCCCGCCTCGGAGAACGCTGACGTGAGTCACGGCTCGCCCGGGGGTGGAATGTCCACTTCATTGGAGGTCTTCGAGCACCTCATGGTCGGCCCACTTGGGTGCAACTGCTACATCGTCGGGGATGCAGCAACCGCGCAGGCGATCGTTATCGACCCCGGCGGGGATGTCGACACCATCGCGGAGTCAATCGTCGCCAGGGGTCTGACCGTGACCGCGATCGTTGCGACCCACGCCCACTTCGACCACGTGCTCGCTGCCGAACGTCTGAAGGAGATCACCGGCGCGCCTTTCCACCTCCATGGCGACGACAAACCGTTGCTCGAGTGGATGCAGGATTCGGTTCGGCTGTTCCTCGGTGCAGAGAGCGGACCTCCGCCCGAGGTCGATACCGCGGCACGTGAAGGTGACATGTTGATCGCGGGAAGTACGAAGCTGGAGGTCGTGCACACCCCCGGTCATTCGCCGGGGTCCATCAGCCTGATCGGAGACGGCGCGATCTTCTCGGGAGACACGCTGTTCGCGGGTTCGATCGGTCGCACCGACCTTCCTGGTGGTGACACGGACCTTCTGCTCGATGCCGTCCGGACGAAGCTGTTCACATTCGGTGACGACATCCCGGTCTACCCAGGACACGGTCCGGCCACCACGATCGGACGCGAGAAAGCCACCAACCCTTTCGTGGGGACGGCCCCCCGTTTGTGGATGCCTCCTGAGTAGAGGCGGCGAGCTCCCCTAGACGATGTAGGGCGGCACGGTGGGCGTGGGTACGCCCGGGTATCTATCGACCTCGCGCTCGAGCGTGACCTTGACGTGGTCCTCACGCGACGTGATGCGACGGTCGACCTCGCGGAAGCCCAGTCGACCGAGTCTGCGGATCTCTCCGGCGTATGCCTTGCGGAACTTGCCGTCCGGCGCCGTCAGATACGCGTCGAGCGTGATCCGCTGTGTGATCTTCTTTTGCTTGCCATCTGCCATAGCGGCGAACCCTATCAGAGCCAGCCTTTTCGCCTGAAAAACGCGTAAAGCAGCGCGCTTGTAGCGACCATCGCCGACAATGCCCACTCGAAGCCCCAAGCTTGGTTCGCGGGGGAAAGCTCGTAATTCATGCCGTAGATGCTCGAGATCAGCGTCGGCGCCGCGATGATCGCGGCCCACGCGGTGAGCTTCTTGTTGATCTGGTTGAGGCTCATGCTCTGCTCGCCCCGACGTAACTGAAGTACCGCCTCGGTGAGCTCGTCGATGTTGCGGATCTGGTCGTTGATCCGTTCGAGATGGTCGGCGATGTCGCGGAAGAGGAGCAGCGTCTGTTCGGAGAAGAAGGGGTTCTTGCCGGGCGCGCCGATGCTCTCGACGAGTCTGCGGGTGGGGAGCGCGTACCGGCGGAGGCGTGCGGTGCGTTGCTTGATCGAGTAAAGGGTCCGCTCGGCCTGTTCCTCTTCGAGCATCGAGGCGCGTGTGTTTGCAGCTTCGTGCGAGGCGAGCTCGTGGTCCTCGATGGCTTCGATGTCATCCTCGAGCCGGTCCGCGATCGACTGGTATTCGTCGACGACGACGTCGATCATCATGTGCATGAGATAGGTCCGCCCCTTATGTATCTCCGCAGCGTCCTGGCTCCACCGTCGATGCACCTCGTCCAATGTCCGGTCCGCGCCATCGTGCAGCGTCAGCACGAACCCTTCCCCGATGAACGATGCGATCTGGGATGCCTCCACCTGTCCCTCAGCCTCGTCTAGCTGGTGGAAGACGACGAAGAGATGGTGCTCCTCGAAGACCTCGAGCTTGGGACGTTCCCTTTTCTTGAGGGCGTCTTCGAGAGCGAGCGGATGGAGCCCGAACTCCTCCTGGATGGTCACGACGTCGGCTTCGGTCAGCGACGAGACGTCGGCCTGCGCCCACAACAGCTTGCCGGCCTGGCGCCGCAGGTCCGAGATGTCGTCGAGGTCTTCCACCCCCGACCAACCATGACCATCCGAGTGACACACGGCCAAGAGCATGTGTCCGAGAATAAGTCCTTGGCCATGCGACGTTCGGGGGACTCATGGATGTCAAGCCGTTCTACGTAGCGGGGGAGTGGCGCGCCGGAACCGAGGGTTTCGAGGTCCGGAGTCCGTTCGACGGCGACGTCGTAGCGCGCGTCGGCAAGCCGGGAATCGAGGACATCGAGGATGCGTCGGCGGCGGCGGCACGGGCACGATCAGAGATCGCGCGACTTCCGCTTCATGTCCGTGCCGAGGCTCTGACTCACGTGTCGAAGCGTCTAGGAGAACGGGCTGATGAGATTGCGGCATCCATCGCGAGCGAGGGCGGGAAGCCCATCAAGTGGGCAAAGGTCGAAGCCGCGCGGGCCGTGTCCACATTCCGGTGGGCGGCCGAGGAATGCAGACGCGAGACAGGCGAGATCATGCGCTTCGACGCCGACGCGGCGCTTGGGTCGCGCGCCGGGCTGATCCGCCGCGTTCCACTAGGACCGGTTCTCGGGATCACGCCGTTCAACTTCCCGGTCAACCTCGTCGCCCACAAGCTCGCGCCCGCGATCGCGGTGGGTGCTCCGGTTGTTATCAAGCCCGCGACGAGGACACCTCTGGGCGCGCTCGTACTCGCGGAGCTCGTCGCCGAAACCGAGCTACCGCCCGAGATGCTCTCGGTGTTGCCGATCGAGGGTGCCGCGGCCGGAGAGCTCGCGAAGGACGATCGCTTCGCGAAGGTCTCGTTCACCGGCAGCTCCGAGGTCGGCTGGTCGCTCAAGGCAGCCGCTCCCAAAAAGACAGTCACGCTCGAGCTCGGCGGCAATGCGGGCGTCGTCATCCACGACGACGCGGATCTCGACCACGCGGCAGAGCGCGTCGCGTTCGGAGGTTTCTATCAAGCGGGCCAGTCGTGCATCGCCGTGCAGCGCGTCTTTGTTCAGAGGGATGTCGCCGCTGCATTCACCGAGAAGCTGCAGAGAGCCGTCGGCGAGCTCGTCGTCGGTGATCCCATGGATGAGGCCACCGATGTGGGGCCCTTGATCGACTCGGGCGCGCTCGATCGTGTCTCTGCGTGGGTAGATGAAGCCGTCGCTGCAGGAGCAGAGCTGATAGCCGGCGGCAAGCGCCGCGATCCCCTCTATGAGCCGACGGTACTGGCGCGCACCACCGAAACTATGAAGGTCCGCTGCGAGGAGATCTTCGGGCCTGTCGTGACGCTCGTCGAGTACGACGCGTTCGAGGACGCGCTCGCAGCGGTCAACTCGTCGCGCTATGGGCTCCAGGCGGGAGTGTTCACGTCCGATGTCGAGCGCGTGTTCGAGGCATGGCGGACGCTCGAGGTCGGCGGAGTCATCGTCAATGATGTGTCGGCATTCCGCGGAGACCAGATGCCTTACGGCGGCTCCAAGGACTCCGGTGAAGGCCGGGAAGGCCTTCGCTGGGCCATGGAAGGGATGACCGAGACCCGGATCCTCGTGCTGAGCGACGTCCCGCTGTGACCGAGGGGGGGTTAGGGACCGCGCTGGTGGCGCGGGCGTGGGCGGCCCCGTCGTCGGTGATCGGACTTCTCCTGAGTCCCCTCTTCCGGCGCCGGTCGCTCTATCGCGGGACCTTGTTGTGCGAGGGCGCACACTGGCCGCGCCGACTCGGGTGGCGGTACCGCGCGATCACCTTCGGCCACGTCATCCTCGGCGTCGATGAGCTCGACGTCTCGACCCTGCGGCACGAGCTCGTGCATGTGAAGCAGTACGAACGCTGGGGTCCGTTGTTCCTTCTGGTCTACCTCGGCTCGAGCCTCGCCGCGTTGCGTTCGGGGGGCGCCCCCTACCGGGACAACCGCTTCGAGATCGAGGCGCGCGCTATCGCGTCCATGCCGTCGCTACCCCCCCGGGCCCCCCACGCGCCATAATCACGCCCATCCTCGTCGCGGCGAGGGAGAATCCGCACCACCAGGCATCGTCCGAGGGGGTCACCAGTCAAGGGGGTTGAGGTCACGTGAGACCTGTCAGCAAGCTATTGATCTTGGCGCTCGTCGCCTCAACGTTTGCGTTCTCAGGCGTCGCGCGCTCTCAAGAAGAGGCGCCCAAGGTCACACTCGAGGCGGAGAGCGCCACGATCGACTTCGGGGACATCGTTCGGCTGAAGGGCGTGATCACCCCCGTGGCCGAAGGCCAAAGCATCAGCATCTTCGACACCGCGGACGGTCTCCTCGATCAGGTCCTCACGGACGCCCAGGGGCGCTTCACCGCCGAGCTATTGACCGACTCCAACCTGGACCTTTACGCCCAATGGGGCGAGGCCATAAGCGAGATCCAGCAAGTGAAGGTGGTCCCACTGATCTCGGCGCGCCTCGGGCGCGTGCGGCTGTTCGGCAAGAGCGTCGTGTCGGGAACCGTCACGGCACCCCCCACCGGTGGGCGCGTGATGGTGTCGGTGTTCCGCAACGGACGCTTCCTCTGGAAGAGAGAGGCGAACCTCTCGGGGACCGATTATCGATTCTCGTTCACGGTCCAACGACCGGGCAGTTTCCGTGCCCGTGCCGCATACGCTAATCCCGACCTCGAGCCGGCCAAGGTGGAGACCGATGCCAAGGCGACGCGTCTTCCGAACCTCGGGGAGGGGAGCCAAGGCCCGTTCGTGAAGCTCCTCGAGCGCAGGCTTCGCCACATCGGCTACCACCTCACCGGCGTGAACAGCACGTTCGACTACCGCACGGCGGACGCGATGCGGGCCTTCAACAAGGTTCAGGGCTCGCCGAGGGTCGGGACCGTGAGTGAGGCGACATGGCGGGCGCTCGCTGCGCCCGAGATCCCGAAGCCGCGTGCTCGGTCGCCGAAGTTCCACATCGAGGTCGACCAGACTAAGCAGGTCCTCTACGTCGTCGAGGGCGGCAAGGTGCGGAAGATCATCCACGTGTCAACGGGAGCCGGTTACGCAACCCGCGACGGGGTCTTCCATGTCCACCGGAAGCTCGCCGGCCACAGCGGGAATAGGCTGTACTACCCGAGCTACTTCGACGGTCTGCGCGCCATCCACGGATGGACCTCGGTCCCCACCTACAACGCCAGCCACGGCTGCGTCCGGGTGCCCTACTGGACGGCGCAGTGGATCTACGGTCTCGCCGACATCGGTACCGAGATCCGGATCTACCACTAGCTGCCAAGCTGGGCGGCCCTGCTGCCGGGCCCGCGCTAGAAAAAGAGGTGGACGCGAAACGGCCCCCGGGCGGAGGGGGCCGTTTCGTCTTTCAGTCCAACCCGGGCGGTCGCGGGTCCGGCCGGGTTTGGGGGGTAAGCCTTGCTGCAAAACTGTGTTCTGAACGTTATTCGTGCTTCTTCTCCCGAGATGATTGGTCCTAAACCGCTCTATTTCCGATACTCGTCCTTCGGAGGGCCCAAAGCAAGACCATCGCGGTCAGGATCGAACCGATCCATTCGACACCCTCTGAGTTACCGAAGATCGCCCGCCATGCGTATCCACCCACGATGGCTCCGACGATCCCTACCAGGATGGTAGCGAGTATCCCAAGTCCCCCGGTACCCGGCATCAAAAGCCGTGCCAGTATCCCAACAACCAGTCCGATGAGGATGAACGCAACGATCTCCATATCCAGCTCCTTCTAGTACGACTATCGGTTCTGTCTGGCACACCAGTACCTCTAGGGTTACCCCCGTCCAAATCAATCAAACGAACGCGGCGCGGCGTGGAGGAACTACCCATGGCACTTGAAGGCAAGGTCGTGGTCGTGACTGGGGCGTCGTCAGGGATCGGGCGGCGCACCGCGGTGGAGCTCGCTCGCGCGGGCGCGATCGTATGCGTGGCCGCTCGCCGGGCGGACCGGCTCGAGACGCTCAGCGCGGAGCTGGCCGGGGCCGGACACTCGATGTGCGTGACCGACGTGTCCAGGCGGGCAGATGTCAAAGCGCTGGCGGCTCACGTTGCCGAGACCCATGGGCGCTGCGACGCTCTGGTCAACAACGCGGGACGCTCGGGTGGGCCGTACGACGAGAAGACCGGCGTCGGGGACCTTAAGGACGTCATGGCGACCAACTTCTTCAGCGCCGCGCACTGCGTCGCCGAGTTCCTGCCCCTCCTAAAGGCGTCGGCACCGTCGGCGGTCGTCAATGTCGCCTCCGTCGCCGGGCGCCTCGCGATCGGCTCGTCGTCGTACTCGGCCTCGAAACACGCGCTGGTCGGTTGGTCTGAGTGCCTGGATGTGGAGTTGGCCCCGCTGGGGGTCCGTGTAAGTCTCGTAGAGCCTGGCCTCATCCCAACAGAGGGCTTTCCTCAGCGGATGTTCGTCGAGTCCCGGGTCCTCAGGTACGCGCTCGGGAGTGAAGAGGCAGTTGCCCGGACCATCATCGCGACGATCGAACGCCCCAAGGTGCAGCGGATGACGCCCCGCTGGTACTACCTGCTGCAGGTCCCTCGTCTCGTGAGCCCGCCGTTCTTCAGGTGGGTACAGCGGAAGTACGGGGTCACGCGACGAAGCTGAAACTCCGCGTGTCGGCCGGCCCCAGGCCGTAGCGCCGATGGATGTCACCGGCGGTGCCGTATGCGTCGCGCAGGAGCTCCAAGTCAGAGATCTGGAGGAACCTGTAGGTGTATCCCTGCCTCGCGATATCGAGGATCGCGAAGCCGAACGGGAAATCGCGCGGGATGCCGACCTCCTGTGCCGGGATCTTGCCGTAGTCGCGGGTGCGGGCGTTGCGATGCGTGTGGCCGGCGAAGACCCCCCACACGTTGCCCGAATCGATCACCGCGTGGAGGCGTCCGGCATCGGCCTCCCGCAGTCCGAACAGGATGGGAGGGAAGCCCGCGAACGGCTGTGGGGGATGGTGGAGGAACACGAACGCGGGCGGCGCGTCCGGTCCTGCCACCTCGGCCAGGATCTCGTGCTGGGGAGGCGTCAGCGCGCCGCGGACGATCGCTCCGCCAGGTCCTTCCAGGAACGCGCCGGACGCGAGGTCGAACGGAGCGAACGGCGACGCGAGGTGCTCGGCCGAGTCCAGGACGGCGATGTGGAAGCCCTTGCGCTCGAGGAGTACTCCGTCGGGAGCACGTCCGAAAACGCTCGGGTAGTAGTCGCGGCCCATCAGTTTCGTCTCGCTCACCGAGTACACGTCGTGATTGCCGATCATCGTCACGAGCTCGGCATCCAGATCCCCGAGGACATCAGCCGCGTTGTGGAACTCCTCGATCTGGCCATGATCGGTGATATCGCCGAGCTGTACGACGAGGTCCACCCCCGCGGCGTTGATGTCGGCGATCGCGGCACGCGCCATCAGCTCTGCGCGCGTCGATCCGATGTGGAGGTCGCCGAGGACGGCGATGCGCAGCTCGACGTCGCCCGGTGGTTCCCCCTGTGGCGGCGGAAGGGGCTCGAATGGGGGCGGCGCGGGAAACTCCGACGGCCACGACAGCGACCCCCGTTCCTCGTCGCCGAGTGCGCGGAGGGCGGCGCCGCCGTCGGGCATGAAACCGGCCGTGTGGCCGTCGACCCAGTCGCCGAGGCGGGCGAGGAAGAGGTTGCCGAGGGCGACTTCACCGGGGGTGCCGACGAGGCTTCGGATCCAGACCGCGTGGGGCTCGACGAGCTCGGCATCTGGCTGCTTGCCCCGCTCGCCCAGCGCGGCCTCGAGGAGGGAGGCTCGGTCCTCGGCGCGCCGCCTGGAGGCTTCGAAGGTTTCGTCTGCCGGGGTCCATTCTCGGTAGACGGCGGCCCGGGCGGACTCGATGATCCACGACGACCGCAGGAGGTCCTTGATGAGGTCAGCCTCCAGCTCGGAGGCCGCCGGTATGGGCTGTTCCATCGAGGCAGGATAAGTGCTTGCGCCCGGGGGCCAGGGCGGCGACAATCGGGCGACTTCCCCGCACGATCTGGTCCTTGCGCGCCCGCGTCCCGGAACCTCGAGTGGGACGGGGGCGGCCGAGTGCAGCCACGACGGGGGGATGAGTGAGCATCGCGGAGCCGATCAACGAGGTCCATCGAACGAGCGACTGGGACCACTACTTCTTGAACATCGCGCGTGAGACCGCGCGCAGGTCCAACTGCACGAGGAAACAGCACGGCGCTGTGATCGTCAGGAAGCGTCGGATCTGCTCGACGGGTTACAACGGCGCGCCTTCGGGCCACGCCCATTGCGACGAGGGAGCATGCCCGCGTGCGTCGTCGACCGCGGCGAGCGGATGGGGGCACGACAACTGCATCGCGATCCACGCTGAAGCCAACGCGATCCTCTACTCGTCCCCGGTCGAGCGCGAGGGAGCGACGATCTACATCACCGGTGTGCCGTGCTTCGGGTGCGCAAAGCTCATCGCGAACTCGGGCATCGAAGAGGTCGTGACGACGGGGGAGCCGTACGAGGACTGGGACCGGGTTCGTGAGTTCCTCCTCGATTGCGGCGTCCGCGTAAGGCTCCTTCCTTAGAGGCCGGCCGATGAACGAGTGGCGTCCGGACCTCGAGGTGCTCGAGGACCTCGCGAGGTCATTGATAGCCGAGCAGTTCCCCGAGTTCGAGCTGCGGTCTCTTCGCTATCTCGGCGAGGGGTGGGACAACATCGTGTGGCTCGCTAACGAGGAATTCGCGTTCCGGTTCCCCCGGCGCGAGATCGCGGTGCGCGGCGTCGAGCGCGAGATCGGTGTCCTTCCACAGCTGGCACCTCATCTTCCCGTCGCGATCCCTCAACCGAGGTTCGTGGGCCAGCCCAGTGACAGGTTCGCGTGGCCCTTCTACGGCGGGCCCATCCTTCCCGGGGGCGAGCTGCCAGAGGTGGGCCTTGGTGAGGATGCGCGTCGTAACCTCGCTCCGGCCATCGGGTCGTTCCTACGTACGCTGCACTCCGATGCCGTCGCCGAGGCCGTCGACTTTCCGCTCGATGTCGATCCGAACGCGCGGGGGGACATGACGCGCCGTGTGCCCAAGACACGGGCCGTTCTCGACGAGGCCGAAAAGCTCGGATTGTGGACGGCTCCGCCCGAGGTCGCGGAGTTGCTCGATACGGCGGAGAAGCTGCCGGCACTCGAGTCGTCCAAGACGGTCCTCCACGGCGACCTGCATTTCCGGCACGTGTTGGTCGATGACGACGGCACTCCGACGGGAGTGATCGATTGGGGCGACGTCTGCCGCGGAAACCGAGCGATCGACCTTTCGCTGGCTTGGGGTCTGTTCGAGCCCGATACGCGTGCCGCGTTCTTCGATGCTTACGGTGAGGTTTCAGCCGACGAGGCGGTGCGTGCGCAGGTGGTCGCCCTCTGTCTCAACGCCGTCCTGGCCGTCTACGGTCACCATCAAGAGATGAAAGACGTCGAGCGCGAGGCCGTCACGGGCCTCGGACGCATCACGGCTTCGTAGCCTCGATCAGATAGGCAAGCCCGCGCTGACGCGTGCTGAAGATCTTCAGCCCTTCGCGTTGAAGGAGGCCGGCGACCACGCGACCTCGCACCAAGAGGCCGGGCGAGACCGTACCGTCGCGTGACCCGCGCCCGACCGGCATCGAGAGGGCCGCGATGAACAGCTTGCCGCCGGGGGCGAGCACACGGACGAGCTCCGCGAGCGCGCGTTCGGTCCCAGGTATGACCTGGAGGCCGTTCGATGAGGTTACGGCGGGGAACGAGCCGTCTGCAAAGGGCAGGTGGTGAGCATCGGCTTGGAGCACGACGAGGTTGGAGAGCCCTTTGTTTGCAGCCGCGGTGCGCGCCCGGCGAACCATGCCCTCGGCGATGTCGCAGGCCACGAGTATCCCGTCGTGTGCAGCTGCCGTCTCGACAGTGAAATAGCCCGTCCCCACCGGCATATCGAGGATCGGCCTTCGGCGGGCGTGCGCGGCTGCAGCCCGGCCGTGCTCGAGGATCACGTCGTTCATCCCGGGCGCGAACAATTTGAAAGACCCATGGACGACGAGCGGTTCGTAGAGCGACTTCGCCATCTTCGAGTAGATGGCCCCGATCGTGCGCTTGGAGCGCGAGGCCGTCGGAGTGTGGGGTTCGGTCACCGCATCACCGGCCGTCGAAGACCTCGAGGTTCTCGATGCGGCAGTCAGACGGGTCGGCTTTGCCCACCAAGCCCTTGAACGAGGGCGCGCGCAGGCGGTAGCCCGAGGTCACCTCCCGGTACTCGACCTTAGCGACGAGCTCAGGGCGCACCCACTGCGGGTTCTTGACGGTCTTACCGAAACGGGAGCGTGTTCCCGAAGGGTCCTCCACGAAGGGGCACTCATCGGTCGTGTGCTTCGCGAGCTCTTTCAGGACTTCACTGAGGACCGCCTCGGTGAATCCGGTTCCAACGGACCCGAGGAACTCGAGGCCGCGATCCGAGTACGCCCCCACAAGGATCGAGCCGAAGGTGGACGACCTGGACCCCTCGCCCTTGGACCAGCCTCCGATCACGACTTCGCTCTCGTAGACAGCCTTGACCTTCAACCACTCGCGTGTGCGGCGCCCGGGGCGGTATGGCGACCCCAGCTTCTTGGCGACGATGCCTTCGAGCTTCTGCGCACACGCGATCTCGAACAGCGACGTGCCGTCACCGGTCGTGGTGGGGGAGACCTGGACGTTGTCAGACGGGACAACGATCTCTTCGAGGATCCGCTTGCGCTCCTCGATCGGCTTAGAAACGAGGCTCACATCGTCGAGGTAGAGGAGGTCGAACGCGATGAAGGTCACCGGGATGCTCTTGGCGATGCGTTCGACCTCCTTCGGATTCTGGAGATTGATCCGGCTCTGTAGCCGTTCGAAGGAGGGGCGTCCGTTGTGCATCGCGACGACCTCTCCGTCGACGATCGCGTCGAGCGCTACCAGCCGTTCGTGAAGCCTGTGCAACTCGGGATAACTAGCGGTGATGTCATTGCGGTTGCGCGAATAGAGCGCGGTCTCGTCCGAGCACACCGCGAGGGCGCGCACGCCGTCCCACTTGACCTCGAACAGCCAGTCGTCACCGTCGAACGGTTCGGCGACGAGCGTCGCGAGCATCGGCGACGGCTCCGGCGGGGGGTCTGGATCGGGACGTTCCTGCTCTTTGAGGAACACGAGCCATTCGTTGTCTTTGTTCGTCTTGTGTGTGCGCACCATGTGCCATATGCCTTGCAGCCGCTCACCTTTCAGCCGGAACGTGAGCTTGTCCTCTTCTTGCTCGAGGACCTCGTACGTCCCGCGATCGAAGATGCGAACCTCGCCGGCGCCGTAGTTCCCTGCGGGGATCGTCCCGGAGAAGGAGCCGTATTCGAAGGGGTGGTCTTCGACGTGCACGGCGAGGTGCGGTTTGCCGCGCGCTCGTGGGAGGTTCTTCGGCACCGCCCATGACACGAGCACGGGAACCTTGCCGTTCATCATCTCGAGGCGCAGATCGAAGTGAAGCCGGCGCGCGTGATGTTGGTGGATCATGAAGGTCGGTCCGGGCCGCGCGGTCGTGGGGTCTACGTTGCCGTCGACCTCGGGTTGGGGCTCCGGCGTCCTGTCGAAAGAGCGCTTCTTCGAGTAGGTCTTCTCGGGCACGACGATATGTATACCGGTCCCTAAGCTGCCCACATGACGCTCTATATCGGCACGTCTGGCTGGGCGTTCCCGGAATGGAAACCGGCCTTCTACCCCCCTGAGCTGCCCAGGAGGGCGTGGCTGACCCACTATTCCTCGATCTTCAACACCTGCGAGGTGAACAACACGTTCCGGGCGCGTCCGGCCCCAGAGGTCGTCCGGCGGTGGGCGGCCGAGACACCGCCTGGATTCTCGTTCTCACTGAAAGCCAACCGCTTCATCACCCACGGCAAGTCGATCGCTCCTGAGGGCAACCGGGCGGGCTACCTCTCGGGATTCATGGAGGTCGCCCGTGAGCTGGGCGACAAGCTGGGGACCTGTCTCTTCCAGTTCCCGCCCCACAGGGAACGCGATGACGACGATCTCGCCGCACTCCTGGCTGCGCTTCCGACCGACCCGCCGGTTGCGCTCGAGTTCCGGCACGAGTCGTGGCGGGCGCCTGAGGTCGAGGCCGCGATCGTCGACGCTGGGCATGTCCTGTGCTTCGCGGAATGGGAGGGCAGGGCGCCGGACCGTCTGCCGCCCGGTCGTATCGCCTACGTCAGGCTGCGCGGCGAGAGTTACTCCGACGGCCAGCGTGACGCTTGGCGTGAGCTTCTAATCGTGGAGGGAGCGCAGCGCGACGTGTACGCGTTCGGCAAACATGAAAGCACCGAGCCCGGCGATGTGACCGCCGGGCTCGGGTTCGCTAGATGGTTGACCGAGCGCCTCGCGCCCGGGACTAAGAGCTAGGGACGCACCGTCGACACGACGACCAGGCCGGAGCCGACGATGATGAGGCCGAGCAAGAGGAACGTCGTCACCCCTTCCACGCCAGTGAAGGGAAGCACCGTCCCAAACACCTGGACCGGCTGACGCTGGCGTGCAGCGGCGACCGCCGGCACACCCTCGTTCGTGATCCTGCTTCCGAGGACCTGGTCCTCGACGACGTCTGCAGTGACCTCGGTGCCGATCTCGGGGATAGACCCGAGCTGCTCGGAGAGGACCTCGTCGGCCACGACCTCGTCGGCCAAGACTTCGTCGGCTCCGAAGACAACCTCGAGGACGTCTTCGATGGTGACCTCAGGAGAAGTTGTCTCCTCCGCGGTCGTCTGCTCGGTAGCAACCTGTCCTGCAGCAACCTCGGGCGGCACCTCGAGGGCGACCGAAGGCACGAACGGGACACCCGAGAACACCGCGGGGACGCTCGGAGGGGCCGTCGGAGGCGGGCAGTTGACCCAGAAGACCTTGCTCTTGCCGTCGGCGCCATTGGAGTAGGGCGTCGAGGTCTCGACCTTGATGTGGTAGCCCTGCTGGGGGTGAGGCGTCGCCCCACTGGAGTCGAACTGCGAGAACACGTACGTGGCGGTCGCCGACCCTGCGCTGACGTCGACCTGGTTGCTGTACATGGTGCCGCCGCCGGACGGCGCGTGGCCGGTGAAGGTCACGGTCGAGATGACGCCGGGGGCCTGGTCGAAGTTGTAGAAGTCGAGCTGGAAGACACAACCGACGTGGGGCTCGTTGCCCTTGCCGTCGTCGAACTCTTCTCCGTCGATCTTGATGGTCCCGTTGTTGCCGGGGACGACGTCCTTGCGGCCCTTGCCATCCTTGTCGCCCTTGCCCTTGCCGTCGCCGCCGTTGCCACCGTTGCCGTTCCCACCACCGTTGCCGTTCCCGCCATCGTTGCCGTTGCCATTGCCGTTGCCATTGCCGTTGCCGTTGCCGTTGGAGTTTCCAGAGTTACCGGGGGCGTCGTCGGAGTGGCCCGGCGCGTTGCCGGAGTTCCCCGGAGTACCGCCGGACTGTCCGGGAGCGCTCCCGGAGTTGCCGGGGGAGCCACCCGAGTTGCCGTTGCCGTTGCCGTTGCCATTGCCGTTGCCATTGCCGTTGCCGTTGCCATTGCCGTTGCCATTGCCGTTGCCATTGCCGTTGCCATTGCCATTGCCGTTGCCGTTGCCATTGCCGTTGCCGTTGCCGTTGCCGGGAGCCTGACCCTTGGCGCTGCCACCGTCGTCCTTGGTCTGGCCGGGCGCCTCGTCCTTCGCGCCACCGGCGTTGCTCTCGTTGGAAGGCTCACCTTCAGCTTGACTGTTGTCGTTGGACTGGCCTGGCGCTTCGTCGTTCGCGCCGCCTTCATCGTTGGTCTGGCCGGGAGCCTCGTCCTTGGCGCTTTCCCCTTCGTCCTTGGTCTGGCCGGGGGCCTCTTCGCTCGCCCCACCGTTCCCGCCGTCTGAGTTGCTGCCGCCGTCGTTGGTCTGGCCGGGCGCCTGGTCGTTCGCGCCGCCGCCGTTGGTCTGGCCGGGCGCCTGATCGGAGTTCCCGCCCTGACCAGGGTCAGGGTTGCCCCCGCCTTGGGCCGGTGCCGAGTCTCCGTGCCCTGGAGCGTGGTCTGCGAGGGCGACAGGTGCCAACGCGAGACTGAGTGCAAGGATGAGCGCTACGAGCGCCGCTAATTTCGAGACCTTCACAACATCCTCCCTGGCTCGCCACATTGCGTTAAGTGATTGCCCCACTACGTTCCGTAGCTGCGGGTTTTCCCGCTTCGCGATGCTTCAAACCCACGATTTTCGGACAATTTTCACGAGCGTTCGAGCGGTGGGGGGAGGCCAACGAGCCCGGCCTTTTGGGCGGTACGGAGAGGGGGGAGAGCGGGTGACCCTTCCCTTTACCTTTACTGTTAGCGCTACCGTCGGACCTTGTCTTTCCGGCACATCGTGACCGGGGCTGGGCTCCCCCTTTGGTCTCGGTGCCAGTCAGGTCTTGATGACTCGGGCCTTGCGCGGCTGCGCGCCGAGCTCGGCGATCGCGCGGGTCAACGACTGCCCCGGCCCTTCGGCGACGGGAAGGAAGGGATCTCCGACCTCTGCGATGCGCGCGAAGACCGTCTCCATGTCGAACTCGCTCGGGGCGACGTCAGAGACCTCCGCCCATCGGAGCGGCGTCGAGACAGTTCCCCCAGGTTCGGGGCGCACGGAGTAAGCCGCTGCGATGTTGGCTCCCTCGCGGTTCATGTTGACGTCGAGGAACACCTTGCCGGTCCGCTTCTTGACCTCCCATTCGAGGGTTGTCGTCTCGGGATCAGCCGTGTGCACGAGATCGGAGACCTCGCCAACGAACCCCCGCACCATGTCGTAATCGATCGTTCCGTCGAGCGGCACCATGATCTGCATGCCGGTCGCGCCGGAAGTCTTCGGATAGGCAACGATCCCGAGCTTGTCCAGGACGACCTTGATCAAAGCGGCGACGTGCGCGACCTCGGGCCACCCGGCCGGTTCGAACGGATCGAGATCGAAGAACGCATAGGACGGATGTGTCTGGTTCTCGCCGCGCGCGTGCAACGGGTGGAACTCGATACATCCGAGATTGGCGATCCACAACATCTGGGTGACGTCGTGGACGGTCAAGAAGTTGATGATCTTCGTGCCGGCCTCGGCCGCGACTGGGAGGGTAGGCATCCACGGCGGTCGGTGGGCGGGAGCGTTTTTTTCGTAGAAGAACTCCTCGTCGACCCCGTTCGGCATCCGTTTCAGCGTCAATGGCCGGTCGTGGACGTGGGGAAGCATCGTCGGTGAGACGTTGAAGTAGTAGGTGAGGAGGTCTCCCTTGGTGAGGCCCTCGCGAGGCCAGTAGACCTTGTCGAGGTTGCTGAGCCGAAGCTCGCGATCCCCCGCTCGTGCGATCCACCGGTCGCCCTTCTTCACGACGGGGAGCTCCACGGGGAACTCGAGAGTCGTGAAGGGTTTCATCTGTGAGGAGGGCGGGGGGTGGCTTCGCCACCCCCCGCCATCACATCAAGCGTCTGGGTCCTTGTCGCGCGTGGGCCACGAGGTTTTAGGCGCCTCGGTGCCAGTTGTGCCCATCGTGTCCGTCGTGCCGGTGGTGGTACGAGTCGTGGTCCCGGTCGTCTCGGCGACGTCCCAGGACGACGTCCGCCGTGGCTCCGGCTCCGGCTCCGGCTCGGACTCACCGGGGCGAGTCCCGCCGGTTGCAGCGCCTGGGGACGGCGCGGGCGAGAACCGTTCAAGACCGGAGATGCTCTCGTAGAGCAATGCTGCCGCAGATCCACCTACGAGGGGTCCAAGAGCGTACGCGGCGAGGTCTTTCCACGGGATGTTGCCGACGTCGTAGTCCAGGAACTCTCCGGCGCCCCAAGAAGCCACGAGCGGACCGAGCGCACGGGCGAAGTTGGCCGAACCCCCAGTAGCACTTGCGGTAACGATGATGCCGGCCGCGAGCGCAAGGCCTATCCCCAGGCCCGAGAAACCCTTGGGCGCCCGAGGGTCGACCGCCACCGCCATGATCGCGGTGACGAGGATGAACGTTATGAACGCCTCGGCGAGCAGGGCCTGTTGGAACCCGACCCCCTCGGCCAGTCTCGGCGCGCCCAGAAGGATGTCGCTGCCCCCAACGCTCACCCCGCTTTTGCCGTAGATGCCGGCGACGACGACTGAACCGGCGATCGCGCCGAGGATCTGTACGAGCCAGTAGGGGACGACCTCGGCCCAGCGGAAGCGGCGGGTCACTGCGAGCGCGAACGTGACCGCCGGGTTGAAGTGTGCGCCCGAGACGCCGCCCAATGCGTATACGAGGACTGCGAGGGCACCCGCGAACGCGAATGCGACAGGAAGGATGTCCGAGAACGTATTGGCGAGCAATGCCGTGAAGATCTGATCCTGCCCCGGAGCACCGGCGAGCAGCGCTCGAAGATCTTCGAGCCCGGCGGCAGGTCCGATGCCGAAGACCGTGGCGGCCCCCGTTCCGATGGCCACGAACAGCAGCGTTCCCAGGAACTCCGCGGTCAGCCTGCGGCCCAGGGGCGCTTCTTCCTCCTCTTCATAGAGGTCGAGCTCGGGATCGGTGCGCCCAAGGCTCAGTTCATCGCGGGCTACGGCCAAGTGAGCCCTCCTTTCAGTCGTCGATAAGAGCGGTAAGACGTGAAGTTGCCCTAGTCCACCACACTTGATGCCCCACGGTGTGTCGTGTCACCCGAAGACACCGCGAGCGCGTGTCTCAAGACGGGCTTGAGAGCCTCGAGGCCCTCCTCGACAGCGGCGGCGCTGCCGGGCAGGTTGATGATGAGTGTCGATCCCCGTAACCCCGCGATCCCGCGGGAGAGTGCCGCCAGCGGCGTCTTCTCGAGACCGCGGAGCCTCAGGAGCTCGGCGAGGCCGGGAGCGGGTCGATCGAGCACCGCGGAAGTCGCCTCGGGCGTGACGTCGCGGGGCCCGAGACCGGTCCCACCCGTTGTCACCACGAGATCGGCCCCTGCGTCACAGAGACGGACGAGCTCTGCTTCGATCTCGCCGGCATCGTCCGGCACCACTGTTTGCTCCAGGATCTCGATGCCCGCCGCGCTCAGACCCGCGACTGCAAGTGGACCGGAGCGGTCCGTCGCGTCCCCCGAGGCTACGGAGTCGCTGATCGTGATGACGGCCGCGCGCGGCGACGTCAAGTCAGCAGTCCGTCGAGCATCCCGCCGTCGATCGTGACGGTGATGCCCGTGAGATACGACGCGCGGTCCGAGGCGAGGAACGCGACGACGTCGCCGAGCTCCTCGGTACGGCCGTATCTCCGTAGAGGGATGCCGGCTTGCGATTCGGCGCGCACGTCCTCCTCGGCGCGTCCGGTCGCCGAGGCCCTCATCGCGTCGAGGGCTGCGAGACGCGGAGTGCCGATCCGACCCGGCGCTACACACAAGACTCGGATGCCGTCGGGCCCGAGCTCCTTCGAGAGCGTTTTCGCGAGTCCTGTTACTCCTGCACGCATCATGTTGCTGAGAAGGAGGCCGTCGATGACTTCTTTCGCGGACCATGACGTGATGTAGATCAGACATCCACGTCCGCGCTCACGCATGCCGTCGACAACGGCCTTGGTCAGATGCCACGCGGACGAGAGCGTGATGTCGAACGCGCCGCGCAACGCCGCGTCATCCAGCGACCCGAACGGACCGGGAGGCGGCCCACCTGAGTTCGATACGAGGACGTCGATCGGTCCGAGTTTGTCCGCGACCGCGCGAGCGGCTGGAGCGATGTCGTCGTGCTTCGTGACATCGAGCGGGACGGCCAGCGTCTGCATCTTCGTAGTGCGGGCGACATCATCTGCGGCATTGACGAGATTCTCAGGGTCACGCGCCGACATGCCGACGGCCATCCCTTCTGCTGCCAGCGACCGCGCACAGGCCAATCCGAGCCCTGAAGAGGCTCCCAGGACCCACGCGACTCGACCTTCGAGACCGAGATCCATCACTCCACCCACGCGCTGCCGTCGGCGAAGACCTCTTGCTTCCAGATGGGCACGCTCGATTTCACCTCATCGATCATCCAGTGGCACGCCTCGATCGCGTCGACACGATGGGGCGCGCTGCACGCGATGACCACGGTCGGCTCCCCGACTTCGCAAGTTCCGGTCCGGTGAAGGGCGCTGACACCAAGCAGATCCCATCGCCCTGCCGCTTCGGTGGCGATGGCTGAGAGCTTCTCGGTGGCTAGTTCGGGGTGCGCGTCGTAGTCGAGGCGAACGACGGTGCGTGCACCGTCCGATCCCGTGGACGGCGTCGAGCGCACGGTACCGACGAAGATGCTGACGGCTCCGGCAGCGTTGTCGGTGACCTGTGCGATCGCGGCGGCGACGTCGAGCGGCTCGCCGGTTATCGCGGCGACGACCCGCGCCGCGGCCTCAACCACCGATCATGGACATGGATCGAGCGGGTTTGACGAATCCTTCGCGGCCGATCGAGTGGCCGGCCCATTTGCCCGCGATGCAGCGCTGCATGTGCGCAGCGAGCTCGTCATCGTCCGCGCCTGTCCGCATCGGTGTGATCAGGTCCGTCTCCTCGAGAGAGAACAAACAGGCGCGCATCCGTCCGTCCGCGGTGATGCGCGCCCGGTCGCAGCTCGCGCAGAAGGGCTCGGTGACCGAGGGGATGATCGCCAGGCGACCGGGGCTCCCGTCCGCGAAAGTGAACACCGTCGCAGGGCCGTCACTGTGCTCCTGAGGGCTCAACGGGAAGCTTTCGTGGATCTCACCGATCAACGTTCGCGCGGGGATCACGGCGCTGGAGTCCCATTCGTCCTGAGCATCGAGCGGCATGTACTCGATGAAGCGCACCTCGAACCCCGTCCGTCGCGCGAGTCGAGCGAAGGACAAGGACTCGTCGTCGTTGACACCCTTGATCACGACAGAGTTGATCTTCACCGGCGTGAGGCCTGCGGCGGCCGAAGCTTCTAGACCTTCCATGACCTCGGTCAGGGCATCGCGCAGCGTCATGTCCTCGAACCGATGGCGGATAAGGGAATCACACGACACCGTGACGCGCGTGAGCCCCGCGGCCGCAAGCTCCGCCGCGTGCTCTTTCAGTAGGAACCCATTGGTGGTGAGGGAGATGTCGAGCGTGGGGGCGAGTGACCTGAGCATCGCCACGAGTCGGGCGAGGTCGCGCCGCACAAGAGGCTCGCCGCCGGTGAGCTTCAACGACGTCACTCCGGAATCCACCAGGATGGCGGTAAGCCGAACGATCTCTTCGAAGGTGAGCAGGTCGGTTCTCGGGAGCCACGCCAAACCTTCTGCCGGCATGCAGTAACGACAGCGGAAATTGCAACGATCGGTAACCGAGATCCGGAGGTCGCGTACGGCGCGCCCGAACCCGTCGATCAGGGGGACGCGGGTGTGATCCTGCATGTTTTCCATTATCCGCCCGCCAGCCGTCGCTACCCCCAGACCCTCCGGAGCTAGAGGGATTCGATGATCGCAGTCGCGATCTGATCGGTGGTCGCGGGCTCACCGTCAGGACGCAAGTCAGGAGGTCGAGGGCCCTTCGCGAGGACACTCGCGACGGCCTCCTCGACCTTGACCCCGGCGTCGTCGTGGCCGAGGTACTTCAGCATCAAAGCAGCCGAGAGGATCATCGCGATCGGGTTGGCGATGCCTCGCCCGGCGATATCGGGTGCCGACCCGTGGGTCGGCTCGAATACCGCGTACTCCTTACCGAGGTTCATCCCGGGAGCAACCCCCAACCCGCCGATGAGTCCAGCGCAGAGATCCGAGATGATGTCTCCGTAGAGGTTCGAGAGCACGATCACATCGAGCTCCTCGGGTGACCACACCAGCCACATCGCGAGCTCGTCGATATGCATCGCTTCGAAGCCGACGTCGCGGAAGCTTTCCGCTTGCTCGAGTCCCGCTTCGAGCCATACGCCGTCGGAGAACTTCATGATGTTTGCCTTGTGGCCCATGGTCACCTTGCGCCGGCGATGCCGTTTCGCGTACTCGAACGCGTAGCCGACGATCGCCTTACTCGCTGAGATAGAGATCGGCTTGACCGAAACACCCGCATCTTTCGCGAGCTGGTATCCGTGCATGTAGTTCAGATATCCGCGGAGCTTCTCGAGCTCTTTGGACCCCATCTCGAACTCGATACCTTCGTAAAGGTCCTCGGTGTTCTCTCGCACGACCACGATGTCGATGTCCTTGAAGCGTGACGGGACCCCGGGGAACAAGCGGCACGGACGCACGCTCGCATAGAGGTCGAGCTCCTGACGGAGCGCTACGTTGATCGAACGGAACCCAGTGCCGACCGGGGTCGTCACCGGTCCCTTGAGGGCGACGCCATTGGCGCGGATCGACGCGACGACATGCGGGGGAAGCGGATCACCGTGGCTCTCTATCGCCGGCGCGCCGGCTGTCTGTTCGTCCCACTCGATGCCGAGGCCGAGCGCATCCACCACGCGCGTCGTGGCGGCCGTAACCTCGGGGCCTATCCCATCGCCTGGGATTAAAGTGACCGTCGTCATCGGCTCACCTTAACGAGAGTCCTGAAACCAAAGGAGAAGGCATGCGCGGGTTCCGGCCAGAAACACCCAGGATCGTGGCGGCGATCATGGGCTTAGTCGTCATAGCGGGGCTGCTCGCCCCTGCCGCGTTGGCGCAGACCACGCCGTCGGATTGTCCCGAGGTCTACCCGATCGGGGACTTGAGGCGCGGCATGGTCGGCACCGGGCTCACGGTTTCCCAAGATCGCACCATCGAGACGTTCAACGTCGAGGTGCTGGGCGTCCTGAGCAATGGGATCGGGCCCGGCCGCGACATGATCATCGTCGACACCTCGAGCCCCGCGATCGACGCTGTGAAGGGCATCTGGTTCGGGATGTCGGGTTCGCCCGTCTACATCGACGGCAAGCTCGTCGGGGCGATCGCGTTCGGCCTCACGGCTGCGCCTTCCACGATAGCTGGGATCACGCCCGGCCAGCACATGATGGATCTGATCAGCACTCCGCCCGAGACGTCGCCCGACCCGGCTGCATCTCCTGGGCCGTCGCCTGCGCCGTCGCCCGTTCCTGCGTCTGAGGGCGCGTACAGGTCCCGCGTTCGTCTGACCGACTCCCTGCGCGCAACGATCGCGCGGCACGAGGGGATGACTGAAGACGAGGTCGGCACCTCGATGAGCCGCCTCAAGCTGCCGCTCGGAGTATCAGGGGTCGGACAGCGTGGGCTCGATCACGTCATGCGTTCTGTCGCGCGCGAGGGCCTTCCCTTCGTGCCTTATCTCGCCGGCTCGGCGTCACCGCGTCACACCGGTACGCATGGGCCCGGAGTGATGGAGCCTGGTTCTTCTGTGGCCGCGGCCCTTTCGTACGGCGACGTTACGGCCGCGGGCGTGGGTACCACGACGATCGTCTGTAACGGACGCCTGGCCGGATTCGGTCATCCGTTCGACTTCTTCCCGCGGGGTGGCACCGCACTCGGCGGGAACCACGCGGACGTGATCACGATCGTCAACGAGTCGCTTGGCGGCCCGTTCAAGCTGGCGAATGTCGCAGAAAGCTTCGGGACCGTTGACCAGGATCGCTTCGCAGGCATCAGGGGGATCTTCGGGGCCGGCCCGCGTTTGATCCCGATCCGTTCGACCATCAGCTCACTCGACACGGGAGTAACGCGCACGGGCCAGACGGATGCGGTCCTCTCGGAGGTCGTTCCCTTCATAGCTTTCATCCACGTCCTAACGAACGTCGACTTCACGCACGATCAGATCGGGGAGGGAACGGCGAACCTGACCTGGAAGATCGCCGGCACCACAGCGTCGGGCACACCGTGGGAGCTGAACCGGTCGAACCTGTTCGCATCCGAAGGCGATATCTCTGCGGAGTCACTGTTCGAGTTCCAGAGCCAGTTGTTCCAGCTGTTCCAGAACCCCTACGAGGACATCGAGTTCAGCAGCGTCGACATCACGGGGACGTACGACGACGAGCTGAAGCAGTACGAGATCACGGGGCTTCAGGTGCGCGTCGGCCGTGGCGAGTTCGGCGAGCCGCGCCGGGTCCGGGCTCGTGCGGGTCAGGTCATCACGCTTCGTGTCGAGCTCGCCGCTCAGGACGGGACCGAGAAGTCCGTCGACCTGAGGGTGCGAATCCCGACGAACCCACGCGGCGACGCGTTCATCGAGGTCTCGGGTGGGAACGCTCAATTCGGTGGGGAAGGCGAGTGCTTCTTCGAGGGCGGCGAATGCTTCGATCCTTCAGGGGCCGAGATAACGACCTTCGAAGAGCTCATCGCGAGCTTGGAGAACCGCCCCAAGAACAATGAGCTCCTGGCCAAGCTGTTCACGCGTGGCATCAGGCCGAAGTCGACAGATTCCGAGACGCTGGACCAGGTGGTGAGCGGTTTCGAGTTCGTTCGCGTGCGCGTCATCGACTCGGTGTGTTGCGCGGGCGCCGGTTCGAGGCCTCGCCGCTGACGCTCTGAGTGAGAGCGGCCACATCGCCCCCGGCGCGTCCGGGGGCATGGTGGCCGCATGGCGAAGCGCGGCGCGGCGTTCAGCACTGTCATCTCCGCCGTGTTGTTCACGAGTGCCGCTCTCGCTCCAGCCACGGCGTCGCCCGCGGTGTTGCAGCCTCCGGTTGACGCGCCGATCGCGGCTTCATTCGTCGCCCCCGAGGTCGACTGGGGGCCCGGTCACAGAGGTGTCGATTACCGTGTACCCGCCGGCACCCAGGTGCGCGCCGCTGCCGCCGGCGCGGTGTCGTTCGCGGGAATGGTCGCCGGAACCCAGGCAGTCACGGTTGACCACGGAGACGGCCTAGCCTCGACTTACTCCTCGCTTTCCGAGATCCACGTTCGAGCGGGCGATCGCGTGGGAGCTGGAGCTTGGATCGGACGATCCGGTGTCGCTCACGAAGGCGGTGTCGAGGGTCTCCACTTCGGAGTGAAGGTCGGAGGCAGCTACGTTGATCCGCTCTCCTGGCTTGCGCCGATCGACCCCACCGGAGCGATCCACCTTGTAGAGGACGTTGGCTGGCCGTCCGAGGCTGTTCCGGAGGTGCTGCGCCCTTCGTCCGATCGGGCGGGCAACAACAAGGTTCCATGTGCGCGAGGGCCGCGACCGGCCGCGGGACAGCTCACCGCTCCCAACGACAACATCGCCGTCGCGGTCGCGGGGATCTCGAGCAGCACCATGTCGGATCCGCCGTCCGCCGGGATCTATGAATACGGTCCCGAGCTCCTTGGCTACGCGCCCGAGCACGTGTACCGCTTCTCCTACCGAGGCACAGACGGCCCTCGTTTCCACGAGCGTTATCCGGCATCTGCGACCTACGGCGACATCGTCGTCGCGGCCGGACGGCTCGCGCTCCTGATGGAGGCGATCGCTCGCAAGCATCCAGGCGCCGAGGTGGACCTCATCGCGCATTCACAAGGCGGCATCGTGTCAAGGGTCTATCTCGAGCACTACGCACGGCCGTGGGATCCGCGACTCCCGCGTGTCGAGCACCTCGTCACGTTCGCCAGCCCGCACCTCGGCGCGCCGGCGGCGGCGCTCACTCCCGCGCTGGACGAAACCGCGTCGGGGCCGGCGCTGCTCGATGGACTATCGGGATTGTCCCGATCCGGTGCGCTCCCGATGCCCGACCCGCGCTCTGCCGCAACGGCACAACTGGCTCCGGGATCGTCCCTCATCCGCTGGTTGGCAAGCGAGGATCTTTCATTCGGGACCAAGGCACTCGCACTCTCGATCCCAGACGACGTCGTGGTTCCGGCGGATCACGCGCTGTTCCCAGGGGAGGTGAGCCGGACCGTCGCCCCCGCGTTCGGCTGGGCTCACGGCGCGATCGTCTCGCACCCTGAAGCGCGCGATCTCGCGCACGGGTTCCTGAGGGCCGCCGCCACTCCCTGCCCGGGGCTGTGGGACCGGTGGGGCCCTCGGGCGGGGTGGCTCGTGTCGCACCTCACCGGGCGCGTGCCGGTGGTCTACCGCGCGCTCGAGGCCGGTCCGCTCGCGGCGATCTTCGGCTTCTGACCGGCGGTCGTGACGAGCGGGAAGAGAAAGAGCCCCCTCCGCCGGGGGGATGGCGGACCACAGAGGGGGCTCTAGGGTTGCTCGTGCTGGTGCTTCTTTGTGGCTTACGGCTATCTTCCCGCAGCGGTTGGGGCGCTTCAACCTTTGAGGCATCAGAGAATGCACCTAGGTTTTGTCTTTCGCGAACAAAGCGACCGGACGCGCCCAGCGCCCCCTAAGATTCCGGCATGGCTCTCAACAGGTTGCCTCTGGACTCGCCCGGCATGGAGGACGAGTTCCAAAGAGTGGAGGTGCGTCGAAGCGCCCGTCGGCGCAAGACCATCTCGGCCGAGATCGTCGGAGATGCGCTGATCGTCTCGATCCCCGAGCGGCTGTCTCGTGCCGAGGAACACGAGTGGGTCACGGTCATGGCTCGGAAGATGGCCGAACGCCGCCGGCGAGAGCGCTTGAATACCGATGGCGCCCTCGCTCGGCGCGCCGCCGAGCTCAGCAACCGATACCTCGATGGCGTACGTCCGTCCGAGATCGAGTGGGTCAACAATCAACGCTCGCGCTGGGGATCATGCTCCCCGCATGACGGATCGATCCGGATCTCGCTCGCGTTGGCCGACTATCCCTCGTGGGTGCGCGACTACGTCATCGTGCACGAGCTGGCGCATCTGATCGAGCCCGACCACTCGGCTCGATTCTGGGACCTCGTCAATCGCTACCCATACACCGAGCGTGCGCGCGGCTACCTCATGGCAAAGGGCGTCGAAGAGGGCTAGCCGTTCTCCTTCTTGGACCGCGCCGGGAGCCGTCGCCGGATGCGGTTCTCGTTGTAGCCACTGACCGGCCCGACGCGCCCCTGCTCGGGATAGGCACCGCGATCGAAGTCCGCGGCGGGGCGCTGGTATCCGTTGATGCGGACGCGCATCTCCTCGGGGTACTCGCCGACGTGGACGGGAACCGCGAGAGCACCGGCGATGCTCTGAGCCTCCTCGACCGAGTGATAGACCCACCGCTGCCACGCGCCACGTGCGTCCACGAGCACGAGCTGAGCATCGTGGAGTCCTATCCGCACGATCACGGCCTCGGAGCCCTCGCCGCGGTTCTTCACGAATTCCTCGGGCGTGCGTAGTACGCGTCCACCCTCAGGAACATCCTCGAACGGCCAGGCTCGTGACATGCGGGAACCCTAAATGACGAGTCCGCCGTCGACGCAGAGGATCTGCCCCGTGACGTAGTTCGATTCGGCCGACGCGAGGTAAACGAACGCGGGCGCGATCTCTTCGGGCTCGCCGTATCTGCCGAGCGGGAAGCGGGCGAGGCGTTTCTTGGCCGCCTCGGGGTCCTGCATGAGAGGTTCGGTCATCGCGGTCAGTGCGGTGGGCGAGACCGCGTTGACGTTGATCGACAGCGGGCCGAGCTCCTTGGCCCACGTCTTGGTGAGACCAACGATGCCCATCTTCGCTGCGGAGTAGTTGGATTGACCCACGGACCCGATCAGCCCCGACGGCGAGGTCACGTTCACGATCTTGCGATGCTTCTTGACGCCATCCGCGAGCTCTTGTTTAGCCAGCGGGCGCCAGTGCTGGACGACTGCACGCCCGCACGCCCAGGTCCCCTTGAGGTGAACCTGGATGACGAGGTCGAAATCTTCCTCGCTCATGGTGTGCAGCATCTTGTCGCGCAGGATGCCGGCGTTGTTCACGAGGACGTCGAGTTCGCCGAACGACTCGAGTGCCGTGTTGAGAAGCGACTCCGCAGCCGCCACTGAGCCGATCGGATCGGAGTTGACGACCCCTTCGGTCCCGGCCGCCTCGATCTCCGAAACGACGTCTTTGGCCGCGCCGGCATCAACATCGTTCACGACGATGCGCGCTCCTTCTGCCGCGAACGCAAGGGCTACAGCGCGTCCGATGCCCCGCCCGGCCCCCGTGATGGCACAAACCTTGCCTTCGAGTCGTGCTGTCATCCAGGCATCTTAGGGAATAGATTCCCTGTATGGATGAAGACAAGGTTGTTCCACTGACGCAGCAGGCTTACGACAGGCTGAAGCAGGAGCTCGACTACCTCGAGGGCGAAGGTCGCACGAAGATCATCAGCGAGATCGCGACCGCTCGCGCCCATGGTGACCTCAGCGAGAACGCCGAATATCACGCCGCTAAGGATCAACAGGGTCTGCAAGAGGCGCGGGTTCGCCAGGTGCGCGAGATGCTCGAGCACGCGCAGATCATCGAGACGCACGACGACGGCGTGGTGCAAGCGGGAATGATCGTCACGATCCGAACCGACGGTGACGAGGCCGAGACGTACCTACTCGGCTTGCGTGAGGAGAAGGGCGGCGACTACGACGTGCTGACCCCCGACTCCCCGATGGGCAAGGTCCTGGTCGGCCACGCCGCGGGCGAAACGGTCGTCGCCAATGTTCCCTCCGGCGAGATAAAGATCGAGATCATCGAGGTTCGTCCGCCGGACTAGCGGCGCGCGACACCTTCGCGCATCACCAAGCGTGGCCGACACAGCAAGGCGGGGTTGTCGAGCGCGTCGCGGGAGACCGCGACGAGGTCTGCATCCATCCCGGCTGCGAGCCACCCCTTCTTGACGATGGGAAGCCATGAGCTAGGCGTGACCGTGGCGGCTCTGATGATGTCGAGAGTGCCCATCCCCGCGGCCTGGAGCGCGGCGACCTCGAGAGGATCGATGCCCGGCATGGGCCCCTCGTTTCCGAGATCGGTGCCGTAGAGGACGACACCACCAGCGCCGCGGAAGCGGTGGAGGTTGTCGATCCCGATGTCGAGCGCCGGACCAGTGAACACAGAGAGGGTGGGGACTACCGCGACATCTCGCGAGACCATCTCTTCGATCGTCTCGTCTGGGATGCGATCCGGGCTCAACAACATGTGCGCGAGCGCGTCCACACCGGCGGCGATCGCCTTGTCGAGCTCGGCGAGCGACGAGATGTGGGCCATCACCTTGACCCCTCGGTCGTGGGACGCGCTGGCTATCTCCCGCACAACATCGAGCTCGAGCGTCGGACCCGCGGTGGGGTCTAGCGCGATCTTGACTACGGTGGCTCCCCCTTCGACGAGCTCATTGACCGACGCGCGCGCCTCATGCGCCGACGCGACCTCGCGGCCCGTGTCCGGTGGCGCCCACCGCGCGCGCGTCGGGTAGCCGCGCTGCGCCGTAAGGATCGGCCCCGCGGCCAGCACTAAGGGGCCCTCGAACCCCGGGGTTCGGGACTGCTCTAAGACGGGCGCGAGGAGATCCGGAGGCCACCCGAGGTCGAGCACCGTCGTGACCCCTCCGGCGAGGACGTCGGATGGGGTCGCGAGGCCGATGTGGACGTGCATGTCGACGAAACCGGGGACAACAACCGAGTCGGGGGCAGCCATCTCTTCAGCCCCAGAAGGCGGCTCCTCGGTTCCGGCGCGTCCGACGGTCTCGATAACGCCGTCGCGCACCACGATGACGGCGTCATCGATCAGACGGAGCTCGGGGCCCTCGAGGACGGACGCGCCGGTGATGATGACGGCACGAGAAGAAGTCACGAAGCGAGGCTCGCGGGTCGACGCTGCATCCGCAAGGGAGCCAAGTAGGATGTGGGCGTGGAACCAGGCGAAGTCATATGGGAAGGCAAGATCGGCCCGACGCTACTCCGAGTGGGCGTGCCTCACGCGGAGAGCATCATCGCGGAGTGGGAGACCCCGCGCGGCCCACGCCACAAGGTCACGGACTCCATGGAGGAGTTCGAACGCGCCGTCCTGTTCCAGCTGCTCTTGGGTGCTGGCGAGACTGACGAGTCGGTGACCCAGGAGGTCAAGGCGGCGGTCGCCAAAGCTCAAGCCGAGCGCCCCCGTCGAACCCCTGAAGCTGAGGGCACGCGCCGTCGCAAGAACCCCAAGGTCCGCCAGCACCGTCGCTCGCGCAGGCCGCCTCGCCGCCGATAGGCAAGGAGGCAAAGAGTGGTCCGCCGTGAGCCCTCGCCTCTAGCCGTCCTTGCGGCCATCGCACGCGGCGTCCTCGGAGCCGGATACCGCTCGGAGGTGCCGTTGCGGATGCTCAAGACCCTCGAGCGCCTACCTTCGGAGCGCGATCGCAAACAACTGACGATGGTCCTCCGCGCGCTCGACACGAACTCCGGTGCGCTGGCCTTGACGGGGCGCCGTGTTCCCGTGTCGTGGCTATCTCCGGCCGCTGCGGAGGCATTGATGATCAAGTGGAAGTCAGGACGGCTGAACGTCCATCGTCAGCTCGCCGGACAGATCATCGCTCTGTCGCTGTCCTCGCTCTACGGGCACCCCGGCCCCGAGTGGGACCGGATCGGCTATCAGGGGCCGATGGGCACTGCTCCCAAGACAGCGCCGAGGCTGACGCCCATCGACGTGGAGCCGAGCGAGACACTTCGTTGCGACGTGGTGGTGATCGGTTCGGGCGCGGGTGGTGGATGTGTCGCCGCGGGACTTGCCGCGGCCGGGTACGACGTCGTCGTCCTCGAGAAGGGCCGCTACCACAGCGAGTCCGATTTCCATCACTACGAGGGCGATGCGATGCGCGATATGTACCTCTATGGAGCGACTATCGCGACGGACGACCTGGGCTGCCGGATCATCTCAGGAGCAACGTTGGGTGGGGGAACGGTCGTCAACTACGCCACCGCCTTCAGGGCACCCGACTACGTGCTCAAGGAGTGGTCGGCGATCTCGGGCATCGACGCGTTCGTCTCAGGTGAGATCGACGAATCGTTCGATGAGGTTTCCGAACGCCTCAACGTCAACACCGACTCCAGCGCGGCTGGGCGCCGCGATGCCGTGATGGAAGAAGGTTTGAAGAAGCTTGGGTGGCACGTCGACCAGCTACCACGAGCGGTCAAAGGGTGTACTCAGGATGAGCAGTGCGGCTACTGCGGTTTCGGCTGCCGCATCGGCGCTAAGCAGTCGACGATGCGCACCTATCTCGAGGACGCGACGAGTGACGGGGCGCGCATCGTCGTCGGTGCGGAGGTCCGCCGGGTGGTAGTTCGCGATGGCAAAGCGACGGGTGTGGAGGCCATCGTCGGCGGCGCTCCCTTGAACGTCAACGCAAAGGTGGTCGTTTCCGCCGGAGGCTCGATCGAGACACCCGCCCTCCTATTGCGATCGGGGCTGAGGGGGCAGGTCGGCCACAACCTCAGGCTCCACCCGGGTACCCCCGCCTTCGCGATCTTCGAGGACGAGGTTCGTATCTGGGAGGGCACTCTTCAGTCCCGGTACTCAAAGGAGTTTGCTCACCTCGACGATGGCTACGGCCCCATCTTTGAGACCGTTCCAGGCCATCCGGGTGGAGGTTCCGCCGCCCTGCCCTGGTTGGGCGCGCGGGCTCATCGTGAGTTCATGGAGAAGTACCCCTATGTGTCGTTCTGCGCGGTCCTCCCCCGGGACAAGACCGCCGGCAGGGTGACGATCGCCAAGGACGGCTCCCCGCGGGTTCGCTACAAGTTGCAGGCGGATGACGAGCGCCGGATCGCGGACGGGGTGATCGCCGCCGGCAAAGTGATGGAGGCTGCCGGTGCCAAGGAGGTCTTTTCCGGCCACGCGAACTCGATCTCGTACTCGCCCTCGCGAAGTGGCGCGCACGATGATTGGGCTTCGCGGACGCGGGCGGCCGGCTACCGCAACGGGAAGATCACGTTCTTCTCGTACCACCAGATGGGGTCATGCCGGATGGGGACGAACCCCGGCTCGTCCGCCGTTGGCCCCGATAACGAAAGCCACGAGGTCAAGGGCCTCTATGTTGTAGACGGCTCGACGTTCCCTACGGCCTCGGGCGTGAACCCGATGCTGTCGATCTACGCGATCGCCAACCGCGCCTCTAAGAAGATCGCCGCGCGGCTTGCGTGACGAGCTAGGTGTTCGCGTCTCCGTCGTAGTCCCGGTTCGGATGATCCAGCTGGATGTGCTGTTTGAGCTCGGAGTCCGAGATGAAGCGAAGCTCGCAATGGGGACACTGAAGAACGTCATCCATTTCCGATCCACCCTTTCGTCGGCGGCACCGCGATGAAGCGTGCACTGGCACTCATCGGCCTGCTGCTCACAAGCATAGGGGTCACGCTCGCGTTGCAGGTGGCGATAACGCTTCGGCGGGATTACCTCCCAACCGTGCCGGCGTTAGACATCCGCGGGAGGTTCGGTGATGCCGGTGAGCCGCTGCGGTTCGTCGTGATGGGGGACTCGACCGCAGCAGGTGTGGGCGCGGGCGCGATCGAACGCTCCTATCCCGTGTTGCTCGCGGAGCGTCTGGCGGGCCGGGGTCAGATGGTTGAGCTCACCTCTCTTGGCTATTCGGGTGATCGAGTTGCCGATGTCCGCCGGGATCAACTTCCTGAGGCATTGAATATGCGCCCTGATCTCGTGTTCATTGGCATCGGCGCCAACGACGCGACCCATCTGACGCCCTTGAGCTCGGTCAGAGATGACATGGAGGTGGTCCTCTCTTCGCTCGATGAGGCGGGGGTAGCCGTCGTGGTCGCGGGCGCTCCCGACATGCGCGCTGCGGCCTTCCCCGAGCCGCTTCGCTCCATCGTCGGGTGGCGAGGAGATCGCGTGACGATCGCGATCGAGGAGGTTGCCGCCCGTTTTCCAGTCGAGGTCGTGCCTCTAGCGGTTCGGACTAGGGGGTTCTTCGCCCAAGACCCCGAGGAGCATTACGCCGATGATCTCTTCCACCCTGGTCCGCAGGGCTACGAGCGGTGGGCGGATGCGATCTTTCCCTACCTGACGTCGGCGCTCGCCGGCCGGGCCGAGGAGGCGTCGTAGCGATGCTCGAGCCGTCTGTCATCGCACTTATCGATGGGGATGACATCAATGGCCTCCTGCGCGTGGTTGACGGCTTGTGTGAGGGGCGACGATGGGATGACCTGCTTGACCTCGCGGATCGATGCGAGGACGCCACCGAACGCGGCAAGCAGTTGTGGCCGATCGCGGCTCACATCGACTACCGCATCGCGCTCGAGGCCTCGCCCGAGTTCGCCGGTGGTGTGCTTATCCCGGAATCCGGACGGTTCTCCCTTGGTCCGCTCACCGAGGTGGCGGCTTCGACCCACACATGGGACGAGCTCGCGCCTTACATCGACACCCCGCAGGTGGCTGCATATGTCGCGCAGGAGCGCGTCCTGCGCGGCGAGGACCTCACGGGAGATGACGCCGCGCATCCGGAGCTCCTAGGGCTGCCGCTGCATCTCGAGGAGTGGGAACCGGTTTATCCCCTCGCGACCTACACCGCAAGCGAGGTCGAGGTCGCCGAACCATGGGCCGCTCAGGCCCCGGTTACAGAGACCAGCCCCGCCCGTGCCGACGAGGTTAGTGAAGGCGAGATCACCGACGCGCTCTTGGATCTTGTGCAGCCGTGGGTCGCCGAATCCAACGGCGCAGCGCGCTCCGTTGTGGTGGACGGGACCGCGTCGGGGGCGGCGGGACTGCTGTCGGTTGGCGGGTTGCGGATGGGTCAGATAGAGCCTGCTGATGTCCTGCAACTACTCGCGTGGGCAGCCGCGAGCGGAGGCGCTTACGGGCGGAGGAGAGGGGCGGCGTTCGGGCGATCGACCGCGTGGTACACCGCGGCGCTCCTCAGCAGTCTCGATCCACCCGCGCATCCCGACGAGCTCATCGGCGCGATGAGCGAGATGCGTTGGTTCCGGTGGGACGAGGGCGCTCCCGAGAAGGGATGGGTCTTGAGGATCGCGGTGGAAGATCCGGACGAGGGATGGGCCGCGGCGATCGCAGCGACCGATCTGATCGAGGAGGACGAGGACTAACTGCTCGGGGGGGCCGTCAGTCTGGCCGCGGCAACGATAAGTGATCCCTAAAGACCGAGCGTCTTGGCGATTATGTACTTCTGTATCTCGGAGGTGCCCTCGACCAGCGTGAAGATGCGCACGAGCCGATAGATCCGTTCCAACGGCAGGTCCCGCATCCAACCCATACCGCCATGTACCTGGATCATGCGATCGACGACGCGGTTCACCATCTCGGTCGAATAGAGCTTCACGATCGAAGATTCCTGAACGACCGGATCGCCCTGGTCGTACTTCCACGCGCACTCGTAAGTCATGAGCTTGGCGGCCTTGAGCTCGACCACCGAGTCGACGATGTGCCCTTGGATGTATTGGTTCTTACCGATGGGCCGATCGAACGCCACGCGTGACTTCGCGTAGTCGGTCCCGAGTTGCACGCAGAAGTCCGCGATCCCGTTGCACGTCGACGCGATCGACAAGCGCCCCATCGCGAGGAACTGCATCGCGGAGTAGAAGCCCATGCCGACATTCCCGGGACCTCCGAGGATCTGATCCTCGTGGACGCGGCAGTCCTCGAACACGAGCTCGTACTGGCCCTCTGCGTCGATCATGCCCCGCTGAGCTCGACCAACCGAGAATCCGGGGATGCCCTTCTCCACGATGAAGGCCGTGATTCCGCCCTGGGCTTTCTTCGAGCGATCGTTGGCGGCGAAGACCAGCGCGAAGTCGGCGTACTTGCCGTTGGTGATGAAGTGCTTGGTGCCGTTGAGGACCCACTCGTTGCCGTCCTTGACCGCTGTGGTGCGGATGCTCTGGGCGTCGGACCCAGCGTCTGGCTCGGTCAAGGCGAAGCACATGGATTTCTCGGCAGACACCAGCGGAACGAGGTACTCCTTCTTCTGCTCGTCGGTTCCGGCGAGGAGGAGCCCCGTCGGCCCTTCAGGACCATAGGTCGTGAACCCCGCGAGCCGGCAGCCCGTGCGCGCCGCGGCCTCTCGCAGAAGGACCATGCCGACCTGGGGAAGCCCGCTTCCGCCGACGTCCTCGGGGAAGTCCGCCGCGTAGAACCCCAGCTCGGCAGCGCGGCGTCGGACCCGGTCGATCAGCTCTATCGGCACAGCATCCGATTCGCGATCGAGCTCGGACTCCTCGAGAGGCCTCAGCTCCCGGTCGACGAAGTCGACGAGGTTCTTCTGGAGCTCCGAGTATTCGGCGGCGATAGCGAAATCCATGGCGGGAAAGATAGAGGTTTCTCACCCGATAGACACGCCAGTTAGCGAACTGGAGCTTAGTAGTCTCCGCTCATGAAGCGGCGGCGACTCCTGGCGATGTTTTGCGTGGCGCTGTCTGCCCTCGCGTCCGGCGTGGCGGGCCGCGCCGCGGGCGACGAGTTGCCCGGTGATCGCATCGACCGCCCCAACATCCTGATCATCCTCACCGACGATCAGCGGGCCCGCGGGACCCTCGAGGTGATGCCTGCCACGAAACGGTGGTTCGTAGACCGCGGGATCAATTTCACGCAGGCCTTCGCTACGACCCCCCTTTGTTGTCCGTCGCGCGCGACGATCATGACCGGGCGATACGCGCACAATCATTCGGTTACGAACAACTATCGCGGTCGCAAGCTCGATCCCAAGCTCACGGTCCAGCGTTACCTCAGCTATGCGGGCTACACGACCGCGATCGTCGGCAAGTATTTCAACCTGTGGCCGACGGAGCTCGCCCCCCCGTATTTCGACCGCTACTCGGTCTTCCGCCAGGGCGGCTACCACAACGTCATCTTCAATCAAGACGGACAGGCCGTGGACGTCGGGCAGTACTCGACCGACTACATCTCGGATCAAGCCCTTCGCTATCTGGAGGGTTTCGAGTCCGACGACGATCAGCCGTGGTTCATGATCGTCGCGCCATTCGCTCCGCACCGCCCTGCGCATCCCGCTCCGGAATTCGAGTTCGCATCTGTTCCGGAATGGCATCGCAATCCCGCGGAGAACGAGCGTGACCTCGGCGACAAACCCGGTTTCGTAAAGGACGCCCGTACCGGCCTCGCGAAGACGGAGATCGTGCGGGCGAAGCAACTTCAGAGCCTGATGTCTGTCGACGTCATGGTCGACGAGCTCGAGACGACGCTGGATGTGCTCGATGAGGACGCCGACACCCTTGCGGTGTTCGTCTCGGACAACGGCTATATGTGGCGCGACCACGGGTTGCTCGACAAGCGTCTCGCTTATACGGCGTCTATCAAGATCCCTCTATTGATGTCGTGGCCCGGCCGGATGGCGGAAGGCGCGATCGACGATCGCCTCGTCGGGACAGTCGATATTGCGCCGACGCTGCTCGAGGCCGCCGGCATCAGTCCCGACCTCGACAAGCCTATGGACGGCCGATCGCTCATGCGCGCGTGGGAGCGCGAGACGCTCCTGTTCGAATTCTGGTCTGACATCCCCCGGTTCCCCGATTGGTCGTCGCTGCGGACGAAGGACTATCAGTACATCGAGTACTACCCGCGCGGTGAAGAGACCGTGGAGTTCCTCGAGTACTACGACCTGCGCTCGGACCGTTGGCAGCTCGACAACCTCCTCGCGGATGGAAGGCCGAGTAACGACCCCGATACCAAGAGCCTCGCGCGCACGTTGAGGTTCTATAAGGACTGCCAGGGCCTCACCTGCCCGTAACGACCAGGCTTATCGAGGGGAGACAACAATGATGAGACGCCGCCCTGCCGTCATCGGCCTTTGGGTCGTGGCCGTCATTGGGGGGCTGGCGTTCGCAGGACCCGCATCGGCCCAAGCAAGCTGCCTCGGCCGCGCTGCCACCAAAGTAGGGACCAACGGCCCCGACACTCTCTCCGGGACGAAGGGCGCCGACGTGATCGTCGGTCTGGGAGGACACGACCGCATCGTCGGATTGGGTGGGTCGGATGTGCTCTGCGGAGGCAAAGGTAACGACAACATCGTCGGCGGATCGTTCAGTGACCGTATCTCCGGCGGCCCTGGCAACGACTCCCTCCACGGGGTCGGTGGACGCGACTCGCTTATCGGTGACGACGGTGACGACTTTCTCGGTGGGGGCGATGGAAATGACCTAACCCGCGGTGGAGGTGGCCGCGACACGCTTTCCGGCGATAAGGGCAACGACAACCTCCTCGGGGGCCCCGGCGGCAAAGGCGGTGGCAACTCCATCCATGGGGGCGTCGGGAACGACAGGCTCGAGGGAGGCGTGGCGGACGACGAGCTCGTGCCCGGCCCAGGAGATGATCTCCTCAAGGGCAACAAGGGCGATGACATGGCGATCTTCTCCGATTCCAAGGAGGCGATGCGCGTCGATCTGCCCGACAACATCGCTACCGGACACGGACGGGATGTCCTCAACGGCATCGAGGACATCTTCGGGTCGAGATTCGACGACGAGCTGCGCGGCGACTCAGACGACAACTTCTTCTACGCAAGCAATGGTGACGACGTCCTGATCGGAGCGGACGGACGCGATGAGCTTGCCGGTGGTCCCGGGGACGACAAGATCGACGGCGGGTCGGGGATCGACCTTGCCAGTTATCGGTTCTCCGGTCCCGTGGTGGTGAACATCGGTGGTGAGATCGCCCAGGGCGACGGCACCGATGTCCTCACGAGCATCGAAGGCGCGATCGGCTCGGGAAGCAGCGACGTACTTATCGGTGATTCGGGTCCCAACTTCCTTAACGGTGAGAGCGGGTCGGACACGATCCACGGTGGCGCCGGCGCCGACACTCTGATCGGAGACAGGATCAAACCGCGGCGCCCCGACCAAGAGTTCTTCGGCGAGGACGACATCATCGACGGGGGCGCAGGAGACGACACGATCGACGGTGGTGTCGGGTTCGACACGCTCGACTTCGGAACCGCCTCAGCCCCGGTCGTGGCGGATCTCAGTGGGGGTGTCGCTTCGGGTGGACAGGGGTCCGACACGTTCGAAGACATGGAGAACATCTTCGGTTCGGGCTACGACGACCAGCTGTCTGGCGATGACGGGATCAATCGGCTCGTCGGCCGGGCCGGCAACGATCTTGTGGATGGTGACGGGGGCGATGACGTCTTCATCAGTGGCGACGGCGATGACACGTACTCAGGTGACGAGGGCATAGACCTACTGGACTTCGGCACGTCGGCCGATCCCGTGCAGGTCGACCTCACCGCGGGTACCGCGACGGGCCAAGGTTCAGACACCGTCCTAGGTATCGAGAACGTCGTGGGTTCGATCTTCGACGACGTGATCACCGGCGATGCACTCGAGAATCTGCTCGAGGGTCGCAACGGAAACGACCAGGTCTCCGGTCTCGGCGGGAACGACGTCGTTATCGGGCACTACGGCGACGACCTGCTTTCCGGTGGCGACGGCGATGACACCATCAGCGACTTCGGTGGAGTCGACCGAGCGTTCGGCGATGCCGGAGCGGACACGTTCCTCACCGGCCTCGGCGACGATCACTTCGACGGTGGAGCCGACGTCGACACACTCGACTTCGCCACCGCGCTGCGCGCGCTAAACGTCGACCTGACCGCGGGGGTCAGCGACGGTCAAGGCTTGGACACGGTGACAGCGGTCGAGAATGTCCTCGGCGGGACGCGCAATGACTTCCTCGTCGGTGACGACGCGGCCAACCTCCTCTTCGGCGGTGTTGGGGAAGGCCTCGACCAACTCTCAGGCCGCGGCGGAGACGACACGATCATCGGCGGGCTCGGTGACGACGTGCTCGAAGGTGGCGACGGCTCCGACACGGCCTCGTTCGTCGACGCGACCTCACCCATCACTGCCGACCTCGAAGCGGGATTCGCGACCGGAGAGGGGAGCGACAACCTGCTCACCATCGAAAACATCATCGGCTCGGCCGCGCCGGACTACCTACGAGGCTCCCTGGGCCCGGGATTCCTCGATGGTGGCAAGGGAGGAGACATCCTCGAGGGCCGTGACGGAGACGACGTCCTCGAAGGCGGTCCAGGCATCGACTTCCTCGACGGAGGCGTAGGCACCGACCGCTGCCTGAACGGAGAAAGCACCCTGGCCTGCGAAAGCACCACCTGAGCTTCCTGGAGTCGTGCCTGACCTAACCGGCCCCCGCCCCAGATCCGTGATTATGGTGGTTCTAGGTCCGGATCGGATCGCCCACTGAGATGGTGCCGTCGGTGAGGATCTCCGCGCGTAGGCCTCCGCGGTGTTGAAGGGTCTTACGCACAGGCTTGCCGGTGAGCTTTTCGAGGAGGCCGCAGGGCTCACAAAGCTTCGTGCCGCGTGCGCGCACTTCGCCGACCTGGAACTCGCGGCCCACGAGATGGTTCAGCGCGACGCCGCTCGTGACGATGTTGCGCCTGGTCTCCGAAGCGTCGATCTCGATGCCGTAGTCGCGGCCGCTCGCTTCGACGGCCTCTTGTTCGATCAGGGTGAGCTCTTTCGCGGACTTCCGGTTGCTCCTGAAGGTCGCGGCCTTCCCGAAATACCGATCCCCCTCGAGCCCCTTCCCTGCCACGGCGCGCACCTCGGGGACGCCCGTCATAGGCGCGGTCTTCTCGCCGGAGATGTAGATGGCGACGACCTGACCCATCTCAGACCGAGCCTTGAGGGGTCGTCTTGCACGAGGATCGCCACGTTAGAGCGTCGAGGTACCGACGTTTGCCTGGACTGATCGCGATCGTGTCGTTCCTCTCGGCCCAGTACACGCTTTGATCTATGCGGATCCCGTCGAAGCCTCGTACTCGGACTCCCTTTCCCGCAGACGGCAACTTGACTTGATCGACCTGGGTGACTCCGATCTCGTCCTCCCCCGATCTGTACGTCGTCTTGGCCACCAGGTCGCCACCCACGTGATCGTAAACAGTCGTCGCCACGGGACGGCCAAGCGGAAGGACGACTATGTTCCTGAATCCACTATCACCGAGGCGGCGCACCAACTCCCTGATGGAATCCACGGCTATCGTCATCTGAGTGAACCCGGCAGAGTCCCTCTTGTGTTCGTAGAACGAACGGGTCTTCCGGTATCCAGTTGTCGTCGAGGCGGTCAATGTCAAGCTAGAGATGGCCTTCCGCCTAAACCGCGCGGGTTCCGAGCGGAGGATCGTTCCGGCGCGTTCGGATCCGTCATGGACGCGCTTCACGAGCACTCGAATACCCGACCGCTTCAGTGATTCCAGCACCGAGCACAGATGGAGCCCCACCAAGGACTTCTCTTCCGGAGGGGGTGAGCATGCGATCAGCACCGCTTCAGAGCTTGCGCCCGTGTCGGGGCACCAACGGTCTGTGTTCTCGGTGGGATGGAGGGGGCCTAGATTCAATAAGTAGATCCTTTTCTCCGGACAGTCCATCTCCGCCCATCCTCTATAGGCGAGCGGTTCCTCGAGGTCGTCGGCTTTCCGTATGGCGAGGAAATCGATCCGAACGACATCTCCGTCGAAGCCGCTGGCCGTGATCTCGTTCCGGACGGTGACTTTGGAGATGGAGTAAGTCTCGTGCTCCGAGATCCGCTCGCGAAGGTAATCACTCAGTGAAGCCCGATCGTTCGTCTCGGGACCCGTGTGTCCGCTGGGCTCACTCACGCCCACCGACTGGAAAAGGTTCCCAGAAGAGAACGCCGCGTCGACGCGGTCGAGATCCCCTCCGGCCAGGGCTTGTGTAAGACCCAACACCGTGTGGGCGACCTCTCGCACGCCGCACCCGCTCGGGAGGTCGCCTGAATCGCGCGTTACTTCGACCGTCTGGGGGCGTGTCGTTGTCGAGGTCGTTTCATTCGTGCAGCCGACAGAGAGAACAACGATGAGAGAGACGACGACTTTGTGCTCCTGCCATCGTTGCCGACCCCGGAGTGGCCTCCTCTTCAAGCGGCCATCAGAGGCGGCCCAGCAACTCCTGTTTCTTCTGCGCGAACTCTTCCTCTGAGAGGACGCCTTGGTCCTTGAGGCGCGACAACGCTTCGATCTGGTCGGTGATGGAGCGCTCGGCTCCGCCGGTGGTGGCGGGGACGCCCGGGCGCATCATGCGGTTGTTGTTCTCCTCGGACTCCTTGTAGATCATCAGCTGGACCTGCTCTGGCTTGCGCACGTTCGAGATGCGCGTCTGGCCGCGCTCACCGGCGGATTCGACCATCAGGTCGCCCGCGCCGAGCATGCGCTCGAGGACGGTCTGGTTGAACGCGACGTCGTTGATCCGCTCGAGCGGAATCTCCTTCGAGTGCTTAGCGATGATGCCCTCGCGCGTGATGAGGCGGTCGCTCGTGAGCACGAAGTGCGTGAACTTCCACCGCAGGAACGGGATGACCGCGAGGAAGAACCACGCGAGGAGCGCCACGATCGCGATCCCTATCTGCACCTGCCCGGGCTCCAGCCCGCCGACGTCGTCCAGGCGGCTCTGGGCGAGGCGATGGCCGACGATCCACACGCCGGCGATCAACAGCGTCCACAGGACCTCCGGGACGATGGCGACCCAGTGCGGCTTGAGATCGAAGACGACCTTTTCGTGGTCGGCGAGGAGGCCCTTGGGGAATGCCATAACGGGAAAACTACCTCTTAGGATGCCCGCTTACGTTGGACCATCCTGAGGGGAAGGCACGTTAGATGGGGTTGGACAGAGCCGCGGTCGACCATGTCGCGAGGCTCGCGCGCCTCGATCTGAGCGAGGAAGAGCGCGAGAAGATGCGCGCTGAGCTCACGGTGATCCTCGAGCACGCCGAGAGGATCCAAGCCCTCGACCTCGACGGAGTCGAGCCCACCTCGCATTCGCTGCCCCTGAAGAACGTGCTACGGCCGGACGAGGTGCGTCCATCGTTGTCCCCCGAAGACGCGATCGCGGGCGCGCCCAAGGCCGAGGACGGCCGCTTCCACGTGCCCCGCATCATCGAGGACGCGTGACGCTGTGAGCGAGCTGCAGTGGATGACAGCGAGCGACGCAGCGCGCGCTCTCGACTCGGGCGAGGTGACCTCAGCTGACCTGGTGGAAGCCCTCATCGCCCGTGGGGACGAAGTGGATCCTGCGCTCAACGTCTACCTCGAGCGCACCCAGGAAGGGGCGCGGGCGGCAGCGCGCGACGCGGACGAGCGCCGCTCCGCGGGAAAGGCACTGTCGAGGTTCGACGGTGTACCGATCGCATACAAGGACATCTTCGTCACGCGCGGTGTAACGACGACGTGCGCATCTAAGATCCTCGAGGGGTGGGTACCCCCGTACGACGCGACCGTCGTCGAGCGATGCGCGGCTGCCGGCATGCCAATGCTCGGCAAGCTCAACATGGATGAGTTCGCGATGGGCTCGTCGACGGAGAACTCCGGGTTCGGGCCTGCAGCCAACCCGTGGGACACCGCACGCGTTCCGGGCGGTTCGAGCGGTGGATCGACGGCGCTCGTCGCTGCTGGAGGTGTTCCGTGGGCATGGGGAACCGACACCGGAGGATCCGTTCGCCAACCGGCCTCGTTGTGCGGTGTGGTCGGCATGAAGCCGACGTACGGTTCGGTGTCGCGCTACGGGATGATCGCGTTCGCGTCGTCGCTCGACCAGGCTGGTCCCATCACTCGTTCGGTGGAGGACGCAGCGGCTCTTCTTGGCATCGCGGCCGGCGCCGATCCGATGGACTCGACGTGCATCGAGGCCGCGCGCCCCGACTACACCGAAGGCCTCGACCGTGGGATCGACGGTATGAAGATCGGCGTCGTTACTGAGTTCCAAGGCGAGGGAACGCAACCCGGGGTCCGTGCACGCGTCGATGAGGCCATCGCACGGCTCGAGAAACTCGGCGCAACGATCATCGAGGTGTCTCTGCCGTCGTTCGAACACGCGATCTCCGCGTACTACCTCCTTGCTCCGGCTGAGGCGTCCTCGAACCTGGCGCGTTACGACGGTGTCCGATACGGCCACCGCGCGCAGGGGGCGGAGGACATCGTCGGAATGACCTCGCGCACCCGGGAGGAGGGTTTCGGCCCCGAGGTGAAGCGCCGCATCATGCTCGGCACCTATGCGCTCTCTTCCGGCTACTACGACGCCTACTACGGCAAGGCGCAGAAGGTCAGAACACTGATCACCCGAGACCTCGAACGAGCATTCGGGGATGTCGACGTGATCGTCTCGCCGACATCCCCGACGACCGCGTTCCGCCTTGGGGAGAGGACCGCCGACCCACTGGCCATGTACCTGTCGGACATCTTCACTGTGCCGGTCAACCTCGCGGGCACCCCCGCGATCAGCGTGCCGTGCGGTCTGTCTGACGACGATGGGCTCCCGGTCGGGCTCCAGATCATGGCCCCTGCGCTCGACGAGTCGACGATGTTCCGTGTCGCGTATGCCTTCGAAAAAGATCTCGCGTGGGCGGGGTCTCCGGCGAGCAGGCCCGCGCTATGACTATGACGAAGGAAGACCTCTACGAGACGACGGTCGGCCTCGAGGTCCACGTCGAGCTGTCCACCGTGTCGAAGATGTTCTGCGGATGTGCGGTCTCTTTCGGCGGCGACCCCAACATCCGCACCTGTCCGGTGTGCCTCGGGATGCCAGGCTCGCTCCCGGTCGCCAATGAGAAGGCCCTCGAGCACACGATGCGCATCGCGCTGGCGCTCAACTGCTCGATCGCGCAGTGGTCGCTCTTCCACCGCAAGAACTACTTCTATCCGGACATGCCGAAGAACTATCAGATCTCTCAATACGACTTTCCGATCGGCACCGGGGGGTTCATCGAGCTGCACGATGGAACCGAGATCTTCCGCGTCGGCATCAATCGGGTGCACCTCGAAGAAGACACGGGCAAGTCGATCCATGTCGGAGGCTCGGGTCGCATCGCGGATTCCGACTACTCGCTCGAGGACTTCAACCGCGCTGGAACTCCGCTCGTGGAGATCGTCAGCGAGCCCGACATCCGCTCGGCGGAGCAGGCGCGCGTGTTCGTAGCAGAGCTTCGCGCGATCCTCGAATCCCTCAAGGTGTCTGACGTACGGATGGAAGAGGGCTCGATGCGCGTTGACGCCAACGTCTCGGTGCGCCGCAAGGGCGAGAAGGAGTTCGGCGCGAAGGTCGAGGTCAAGAACATGAACTCGATCAGGTCGGTAGGACGCGCCCTCGAGCATGAGGAGGAGCGACAGCGCGCTGCGCTGGACGCGGGGGAGACTCTTATCCAAGAGACGCGCCACTTCGACGAGAAGACGGGAACGACCTCGTCCCTGCGCACCAAGGAGTTCGCGTTCGACTACAGGTATTTCCCAGAGCCTGATCTGGTTCCGATAGAGCCGTCAGAAGAATGGATCGAGAGCGTTAGAGCGTCGTTGCCGGAGCTTCCGGTCGCCCGGCGCGCCCGATTCGTGTCGGACTACGGGTTGAACGAGTCCGACGTCGCCATCCTCACGACCTCGGGTGTGACGGCCGACTGGTTCGAGGCAGCCGCGAAGGCCTACGGCGGTGATGCAAAGAAGGTCGTGAACTGGATCATCGCCGACCTGTTCGGCCTGCTGAACGAGGCCGGGATCGATCTGCACGAAGGCAAGGTGTCCCCTGAAGCGTTGGCGGGCCTGGTAAAGCTGGTCGACTCGGGCGCGGTCTCCGGCAAGCAGGCGAAACTCGTCCTTGCGGGGATGTTCGAGAGTGGCGACGACGCCGAGACCGTGGCGCGTGCCAAGGGGCTCGAGCAGGTGTCGGATACCGGAGCGATCGAGAGTGCCGTCGATGCGGTCATCGCCGCGAACGCAGACGCTGCAGAAAAGGTGCGGGGCGGCGCGCTCAACACGATGGGATTCCTGGTGGGCCAAGTCATGAAGGAAACGAAGGGTCAAGCGAACCCGGCGATGGTCAACGAGATCCTCAAGCGCAAGCTAGGGGTTTGATGCTGATCTTCCGTCTCGTCCGGTTCGTGTTCCGTCGGCGCCTGCTGATCCTCGCCCTCGCGGGTCTTCGCTACGTGAAGGCGTGGCCGGTGTCGATCGAGTCTTCGATCACCGCCGACGCCCCACCGTCCGTGGTCTGGCGACTGATCACCGACTGGGAGCGACAGGGCGATTGGATGCTCGAGGCGTCGGATTTCACCGTCATCGGTGATCAGCGTGAGGGGATCGGCGTGGAGGCCGAGGCGACGGTCACCATCGCCGGAATATCGACGCGCGATCGCGTAAAGGTCGTCGGTTGGGAACCGGACAAGCGTCTCGCGATCCGCCACCTTGGGTGGGTGTCGGGAACGGGCGAGATCTTCCTCACGCCAGTTCGTTCAGGAGACGCCGACGGCACGTTCATCTTCTGGCGCGAGGAGCTCGAGCCGCCAGAGTCCCTCGGAGGTCTCGGCGCGCTGGGGATGACACTTCTCAAGCCCATCATGGCGAAGGTCTTCCAACGCGACCTAGACGTCCTCGCGGAGCTCGCACGCAAGAGCGCTTAGGTCAGCGGGCGGTGGCCAAGAGGTCGGCGATGCGGGTGACGCCCTCGGCGACGTCTTCATCCGACAGCGCGTAGCTGAGGCGCGCGTAGCCGGGCGCGCCGAATCCTTCACCGGGCACGAGTGCGACCTTCGCGCGGTCGAGGATCGTCTCTGCGAGGTCGAGCGTGGAGTTCACGACCGCCCCGCCGATCGAGCGTCCGAGGTAGCCCTTGAATGAAGGGAACGCGTAGAACGCGCCCTCCGGTTCGAGACAAACCACATCAGGAATCTCGCTCAGCATCTTGAACATCGTCTGGCGGCGGCGGTCGAACGCCTCCCTCATCTCGAACGCGGCGGTGAGATCTCCGGAGACCGCAGCGAGCGCTGCAGCCTGCGCAACGTTGGAGACGTTCGAGGTCGCGTGCGATTGGAGGTTCATCGCCCCCTTGATGACGTCGGCCGGCCCGATCATCCAGCCGACGCGCCACCCGGTCATGGCGTAGGTCTTCGCGACCCCGTTGATGATGATGCAACGGGAACCGACTTCAGGCACCTCTACGGGCATCGAACGGAACACGGCGTCGCCGTACACGAGGTGCTCGTAGATCTCATCCGTCACGACCCACAGCTCTCGGTCCCGCACCCATCTACCGATCTCCGCCACCTCGGCGGGGGAGTAGACCGCGCCGGTCGGGTTGGATGGTGACACGAACAGCAGCGCCTTGGTGCGCGCCGTGATCGCGGCTTCGAGCTGCTCGATCGTCACCTTGAAGCCCGTGGATTCATCGGTGGGGATGTCGACGACGCGCCCGCCCGCGATCTGAACCATCTCGGGGTAGCTGACCCAGTACGGCGACGGGATGAGGACCTCGTCGCCGTCGTCGAGCAATGTCAGGAACGTGTTGAACAGGGCGTGCTTGCCACCGTTGGTGACGAGCACCTGCTCGGGCTGAACCTCGAGTCCCGAGTCGCGCTCGGTCTTGCGGGCGATCGCAGTGCGCAGCTCGGGCAGGCCGCCCGTGGCGGTGTAGTGGTGGAATACGGGATTCGAGGCTGCTTCGGCAGCCGCGCGCACGATGTGCTCGGGGGTCGGGAAGTCGGGCTCGCCCGCCCCGAATCCGATGACTTTCTCGCCGGCGGCCTTGAGCGCCTTAGCGCGCGCGTCGACGGCGAGGGTGGCGGACTCGCCGATGCGGCCGACGCGACGTGACAGTCGTTCAGGAATGGCTAGAGTCCCCTTCCTCATGACCAGTGCCGATGCTGCCGCGATCATTATTCCTCAGGACCTCCTTCCGGCCGACGGCCGCTTCGGATCGGGTCCTTCCAAGGTGAGGTCCGAGGCGCTCCAAGCTCTCGCCGACGCGGGTTCCGCGTACATGGGAACCAGTCATCGCAGGGCGCCGGTTCGTTCGATGGTGCACCGGTTGAGGGAGGCGATGACCGCCTTCTTCGGTCTCCCCGGGGGCTACGAGGTCGTGCTTGGCAACGGCGGCGCGACCGCGTTCTGGGACGCGATGGCGTTCGGCCTCGTCGGCTCGAAGAGTCTCCACTACGTCTTCGGAGAGTTCTCGGCGAAGTGCGCAGACGCGATCCGTGGGGCGCCTCATCTCGAGGAGCCGAGGGTCGTGGCCTCGGACCCCGGCTCGCACCCCGCAGCGGTCGAGCCGGAGGAGGATGAAGATGTCGTCGCGCTGACCCATAACGAGACGTCGACGGGAGTGTCGATGTCCGTCGAGCGGCCCCGTGGCGACGTTCTTGTCGCGGTCGACGCCACCTCCGCGGCCGGGGGCCTCCGCGTCTCCCCCGAGGGCTTCGACGTGTACTACTTCGCACCCCAAAAATGCTTCGCCTCGGACGGTGGTCTGTGGATCGCACTCGTATCGCAGGCGGGGTTGGAGCGGATCGGTGCGCTCGCGGATTCGGGCCGCTACATCCCGCCGTCGCTCAACCTCCAGACCGCGGTCGATAACGCCCGCAAGGATCAGACGTACAACACGCCGGCGCTCGCGACCCTGTTCCTCACCGTCCATCAAGCCGAGCACATGGTGGAGCAAGGCGGTCTGGAATGGGCTGCAGGACGGTGCGACCGGTCGGCAGACATCCTCTACGGCTGGGCAGAGGCGAGTGCGTTCGCCCAGCCGTTCGTCGCAGATCCCGCAATGAGGAGCCGCGTGGTGGGCACGATCGACTTCAACGAGGGCGTCGACGCTGCCGTGATCTCTGCAGCGTTGCGCGCGAACGGCATCGTCGATTCAGAGCCTTACCGCAAGCTGGGCCGCAACCAACTACGTGTGGCGATGTATCCCGCCATCGAGCCTGACGACGTTCAACGTCTGACCGCCTGCATCGATCATGTCGTCGAGAGGTTGGGCGCGAACTAACTTCGCTAGTTGCTGAACGGCATCGCGCTCACAGGGACAACGATGCATTCGCACATCTTGTCGTGCCAGGTTTGTTTGTCTTCGTCCCATAGCATCCACAGATACCCGAGGTAGCAGGGGAGCTGCGAGATATAGCGCCCGATCACCCTGAGGAAACCCTTCCCGATGCCGATGGGAGCGCCCGTATGAACGTCGATGATGCGTATCCCGACCGCGCGCTTACCTAGGGTCTGACCGCGAGCTCCGCCCTCCTGGAGGGCGAAGTACAGCACGCCCCCAACCAAACCGACGATGTACAGCATCACGAAAGACCCCATTGCCGCCCCCACGGGCACCGCTTCCTCAACGCCACCAGATGCAGCGGAGCCGAGCAGGGTGAAACCGCCCAAGATCGCGAACAGCAGGAACCAAGCTGCCGCGAGGACGATCCCGTCGATGATCGCTGCGCCCAAGCGGATCCCGAACGAAGCGCGCTCGATCGCCAGCTTGGGCTTCGGAGCGCCTACCGGCGCGTAGCCCTGGAATCCCGTGATTGACGGATCCGCATACCCGGAAGGACCAACGTAGCCGGCTGATGGACCGGCGTACCCGTAAGACGAAGACGGCGCGTGGGGCACCCAGCTACCGGAGGGCTCGTCCCATCTGAACCACGAGCCATCCGGCGCCTGCTGCCACCACGCGCCATCCCATTGAACCGGATCGCTCACGACGCGATCCCAAGAGCTCTGTGCGTGCTGCTACCCGATCTCGATGACGACGCTGTTCGCGACCTTGTCGTGGATCGACTGGCGCTTCGCGTCCCACAACGGCATCAGTGAATCGACGATGCCCGGGATGTAGCACAGCATCCACAGGACACCGGCGACGATGTATCGGATCGCACCCTTGCCGAAGCCGATGACCTGGCCGGTGTTCTCATCGACGACCTTGATCTTCATGAGGATCTTGCCGACGGTCTGACCTCTCACACCGTTCATGTAGGCGTAGTAAGCGACTCCCAACGCAAGGATGATCGCGAAGCTGATCAGCATGGTGGCCAAGAACCCGCCACCGCCGCTCGTGATCTGGCCGGTATTCGGGTCGATCGTGACCTCAGCCGTGTTCGCGTATCCAACGCCGAGCACCAGCATGATGATGTAGCTCGGGATGCTGATGATGATGCCGTCGACGATCGCGGCGACGAGGCGCTTCCACCACTCGGCGAGCGGGCCGCCTGGACCCTGCGGTCCGGCTTGCGGCTGATACATCGGGGGCTGGCCCCCGGGTGCGCCGTAGGGCTGCTGACCGCCTGGCGGTCCATAGGGGTTGGGCTGTTGGGGCTGCTGAGGCTGATACGGCTGCGGTTGCTGAGGCTGGTAGGGCTGGGGCTGCTGCGGGTATGGCTGCGGACCGCCCGGAGGCTGCTGTTGTCCGGGATAAGGCTGTCCGGGAGGCGGACCTCCGGGGGGCTGCTGAGACATGCGCTCTCCTTCCTAGGCCTGAACTGAGACTAGATGACTGAGAATCGGAACAGCTGGAATATCCACATACACATCAGCACCGCGACGACCCCCGGCATCGGGATCGAGAACCGGCGGTCGGGGCGGATGAACCACACGATGACGGCCATGAGGACCGCGACGATCCCGGCGGGATTTGCCGCGGCGGCTGTGGCGAGGTCCAGCTGTGCGGTCGCTTCGACACTGGTGGTCATGCCGCACAGGGGACAGGGGATGCCGGTCATGGTGCGTAGCGGGCAAGGCAAGCTCGCGTGATCCTGGATGAGAGGTCTCACCGCGGCCGCCGCGAGCATCAGCGCCGCGGGCACGCGCAATCCACCAGCGGAGATAGTGGTGCCGGCCGGCGGTGATGTCGCGGTGAACGAAGGTCGCAACCCGGCAGAGACCGGTTGAATCACCCGCGAAGGGACCCCCATTAACCGCAAGCCTAATGGCCGTAGGGAGCGAAAGCCAGTTCTCAGCCGCGAGAGGCCTTGATGTTCGCGATCTGCTCCAGCAGATACTCGGGATGCACCCCTTGTGGCACGCCCGCGAGCTTCGGACGGAGGCGCTCGGCGAGCTCCCACGCCAACCGCCACCGAACCTCGGGGGGTAGACCAGCGCGCCGCTCGAGGAAGCGCCTCACCGTGATGACCTCGTCGGTCGTGATCGCGCTCACGTCCCACCCCCAGGCCGCACCCGGCTGCGGCGGCGCTCCGTGCGTGAAGGCAGGGGGGGCGAACGCGCGTCGCGGTGCGGCGGGGCGCGTTCGACGATCTCTGATGACGAGCGTTGACGCGAAGATGTCGCCGATGCGCTGGCTCTTTTTACTGATGAGGACCGTGACCATCCCCGCGAAATAGGCTCCCGGGAGCATGTCTACGATCCGCAGGAGGTTGCGTACAGCGCTCGCGCGGAACCGCACGGGGCCGCCTTCCGTGTCTACAACCCTTAGGCCCGTCCATCTCTTGCCCGGGGTGCGTCCCTCGGCCCAGACCTCGAACCCGATGTCGTAGAAGGTCTGGATGACGAACACGATGACGATCCCGATCGCCAGTCCAACCATGACGTCGTCGGAAGCCGTCGGCGCGTCGGGTGACAGCGCGGAGAATCCTCCACCGAACAGCAGGAAGATGGCGAACGTGATGAGCCATTTGATGATGCTGTCGACCATCGCCGCGATGAAGCGGGATCCGAGCCCTGCCAGGGTCAGCTCAACCTCGACGCCTTCGGGCGTCGCGATGATGATGCGGTCCTCGAGGCCCTTCGAGACCACGGTCGGTTCCACGCGATGAACCTAGAACGTTTCACCTCGTCGCGTGCCCCGTCCTGGGCCGAGCTCGACAGGCTGGTGAATCAGGCGCGCGGCAACCCGAAACGACTCGGCGCGCGCGGTGTATTGCGGTTGGGGCAGCTATACCGCGGGGTGTCGGCCGACCTCGCGCTCGCCCGGCGCCGGTGGCCGGGGGACCCGATAGAAGCCCGCATCGCGTATCTGGTCGAGCGCGCGCGTCCTCTTGTCTATGGCCGTCATCGAGCCGGTGGCAGCATCGTGGACTTCTTCGCCGCCCGTTACTGGCGAAAGATCAAGGAGCGCCCGGTACTTCTCGGATTGGCTGCACTGTTGCTCATCGGGCCCGGTGTGCTTGCGTTCTTCTGGGCGCTTGGTGATCCTGCGGCCGCAGTTGGGGTCCTTCCGGAGGAGTTCCAAACAGCGGGAGAGGGGACGCCGGCGGCGCGCGACTTCTCCACCGCGGAACAAACGTTCTTTGCAAGCTCGATCTTCACGAACAACATCCGCGTCACGTTCCTGGCATTCGCAGGTGGTGCGGCCGCCGGACTGCTGACGGGGTTCATCCTCGTCTACAACGCGCTGATCCTCGGAGTGGTCTTGGGGTTGGTAACTGGGTCCGGACAGGGCGCGATCGTTTGGGACCTCATCGTCGCGCACGGCGTGCTCGAGCTGTCGTGCATCATCGTTACGGCGGCGGCGGGTCTCCGCATCGGAGCGGCGATCGTCGACCCCGGCACGAGGCCGCGCGGCGAGGTGTTCGTGGAGGCCGCGCGCGATGGTGTCGAGGTCGTGTTCGGGACGATCCCCTGGCTCGTCCTCGCGGGGCTCGTGGAGGGCTACTTCACTCCGCGCGACCTCGGAGCCCTTCCCGACATCGCGGTGGGGATCGCGCTGGCGGCGATGTACTGGGCGTTCGTGATCGTCCTCGGGCGCAAGAGCCGCGTTATAGACGTCCCCGCGACTTAGCGCGTAGATACCCGCGGACGCAAGCTGCTCCCAGGGACGCGGGCGCAGCCTCGATGACATCCGCGCCGGAACGTCTCAGGTGGGCCGCGACGTTGGCCTTGGACGAAAACACATCGAGCGCGACTGCAGCGGCATAGACGTCGTGGGTAGTGCGGGGCTCTCGTGCCGTCGCTTCCTGTAGGTCGGTGTCGAGCACGCTCGCGACGATGACCATGTGGCGGCGAGAGAGGAGAGGTACCGCGTCGAGCAGGGTGCGTGCCGCGGCGACGTCGAGGAGATCCGTCAACACGATGACGAGCGAACGCTTGCCGCCCGCTACCGATCGGAACGCCAGTTCATAATCGCTGTCGGTCGTCGTTGGTTCGAGGTCGAAAAGCCCGTGGACGACGCGATCGCCGCCGGCGCGGCGAGCCTTGATGTCGCGGCGGATGACTGAATCGAACGCGATCGCGCCGGCTCGATCGCCCACGACGTCGGCCACGAGGGCGACCGCTACGGCTGCATCGAGCGCGGCATCGAGGCGCGTGCCTCCCCCTACGGGTGACGCCATCAATCTTCCGCAGTCGACGACGCAGATGACGTCGCGGTCACGCTCGACGCGGTACTGATTGCTCATCGGCCGTTCCATCCGTGCCGTGGCTCGCCAGTTGACCTGACGGATGTCGTCGTCCGGGAGGTACTCGCGGATCGACTCGAAGTCCGTGCCGAGCCCGAGGGGACCTCGCGTGAGCTTCCCGGGGTCACCGAAGCGCCCCTTGCGCACAGCGAGCGCGATGCGACGCGCCGCGTGGAGGTTCGGGTAGACGAGAACCTCGGTGTTGCCTGCGCCCCGGTGGAACCACCGGCCGAGTCGTAAGGGACCGTCGACCCTCATCCCGACCGGCGGCAACCGGTGGCGACCCCGCCGCTGGCCCGTGATCTTTCCGGTGACCGACGTCTCTCCACCCTGTGGTCGCAGCTCGACGTCGGGGACTCGCGCTTGACGAAGGTGCACGGATGTCGCTCCGGGTGGCTGCGCGGTGATGGTGTAGTCCTCGGGGACGCTGCGCGAGAGGATCCTCGGGAAGCGAGCATCGAGAGCGGGCGCGCTTCGCCCCGTGAACGCGTCGATCACCGACGCGGTGAGGACCGCGACTGCGAGCAGGGACGCGACGAGTGGCGGGACAACCAGCGCAAGGAGGGCGATCGCCACGAGCGCCCACGCGGCGCGCGGAGAAGGGCTCATCGAGGCGGGTTCAGCGCGGGACGGGTACGGCCGCGAGCGTCGCATCCACCGCGGCGTCGGCCGTGAAGCCTTCGAGCTCGGCTTCGGGCGTCAAGATGAGGCGGTGACGCAGCACCGGACGCGCCACGAGCGCGATGTCATCGGGCGTGACGAAATCTCGTCCCGCGAGTCGCGCCATCGCTTTGGACGCAGCGAGCAGGTGTACGGCGGCCCTCGGGCTGGCTCCGAGCGTGACACTCGGCAGTGATCGCGTACGTCTCACAACGTCTACGACGTAGATCGCAACCTCGTCGGCAACGCGAGTCTGATCGACCTCGATCCTGAAGGCTTCTATGTCGGCCGGTGACGCCACCGCCTCGATCCCATCGAGGCCGGCGGGAGTCACGCCGTGGTGCGCGAGCCGCAGCATCTGCGCTTCTTCGAGCTCGCTCGGATATCCGATGTCGAGCTTCATTAAAAAGCGGTCCAGCTGCGCTTCAGGCAGGGGATAGGTGCCTTCGTATTCGATCGGGTTCTGTGTCGCGACGACGAGGAACGGTGATGGCAACGGATGAGGAACACCGTCGATAGTGACCTGACGTTCCTGCATCGCTTCGAGAAGCGCGGCCTGCGTCTTGGGCGGGGTCCGGTTGATCTCGTCCGCAAGGAGGATGTTCGTGAACACAGGCCCGTGTCGGAACACGAGCTCTCCGCCCCGCAGCGTCATCGTGCCAGTGACGTCGGACGGAAGCATGTCGGGCGTGAATTGGACGCGCCGGAAGTCCGCGCTGAGACACCTGGCGAAGCAATTGGCAAGCAGGGTTTTCGCTACGCCGGGCACGCCTTCCATCAGCACGTGGCCTCCGAGCACGGTCGCGACGAGCAGTGCCTCGACGGTCGCGCCTTGGCCGATCACGACCTTTCCGACCTCGGCGGCGAACCGACCCCGCAGGTCCTGAAGCGTCATCTAGTTCCTCCCCCTCGGGCTCCTACGGACGGACGGTCTTCCTGACCAACTGCGCGTGCAGCCGGCCAAGAGCGAGCACCTGGTCGTCGGAGCGCACGGGACCTTTGAGAGCGCGGATGCCCGCGCTCGAAAGTCCGAATGTCTCAGCGGCCATCGCTAGCTCCTTCTCTGCGAGCGTGTCGTGGGACCCCGCGAGGCGAGCGAGGCGCTCCTGGGACGAGCGCCGCAGACCTTCCAGTGCGTCGCTCTTCCCCGATGCGGCCGAGAGCGTAGCCGCCAGCGAATCCACATAGGTCATCCGCGGCGGGTGGAGCGCGCGCACAGGCCGCTCCGGCGGCCCGATCCGCCGGGCCGCCGCAGCCATCCACATCAGCGCGGCAAGGGTTAGCAACAAGAGAGCCACTTTCCAACGTGGAGGAAGAGCCGCGAGACCCGTGGCTTCCGAGTAGCCGTGGGCGCTTTCGAGGAACAGCACCGGGCGATCCGCGGAGCCGGCCAGTGCGAGTCCGAGCGCGGCGTTGTCTGCCGACGCGAGCAATCGGTTCTGCAGGGGGCTCGTATCCGCGAGGTAGATCGTTCGTCCCTCCCCGGTGTTCTCCACCGCGACGAGGCTTCGTCCGTGAGCGCCGATCACTGCGGCGGCGTCACCCGTGTCACCCCATGACCCGAACCCTCGCGCGGCCACGGCCTCGATGCCGGAGGTCTCCGGAGCGAGCGCGACGGGGTGACTCTCGTCGAGCTGGTCGAATCCCCATGCGGGCGCGTTGTCGGATAGCCGGGCGACCCACGCGTGAGGTTGGAGTCCGCCGACGACGAGGCGCCCTCCCTCGCGCGCGTACGTCGCGAGCGCGTCGAGGTCTTCATCAGCGAGGTCGTGTGGGTCGAGCACGAACAGCGTCGAGCCGCGGTCGAGGACGGCTTCATGTGCGTCGGCACGTACCGGCTGAACGTCACGATCTTCGGTCGCGAGGAGCTCGCCGAACGCTGCGAGCCCGTCGGGCGCGGTCGAGAATAACGACGACGTCGGCCCGCCGGGTCCCCCAGAAACCAAGTCGACAGCCGTCAGCGCGAGGTTGATCGCCAGCAACGCGGTGAGGCCCGCCGCGGTCCAGCGCCATGGACCGGATGGGATCCGGGCTAGGAGGCGCTTCATCTGATCGCCAGCTGGTCGAGGAGATCCTTCCAGCCGCGCCGCGCCGCACGGACATCCTCGGAGCTGGCGCGCGCCCCACCGTAGTAGACCTCGTCGAAGCGATGCGCGAGCTCCGAGAAGGTTGTCAGTTTCAGCTCTCGGGCGATCGCTCCGTTGGTGGACACGTCGCTCGACGGGATCACGCGGGCGCGAGCGAGCCTGACGAGGCCTGCCCTGAACCTGAGGCGCAGGGCTCGTGTCCAGTCACCTGCTTTCTCGGCGGCAGTCGCTGCTGCCTCCAGGTCTTTGAGCGACAAAGCCTCCTCTTCGTCGGCGCGTCCGGTCGCGCGCACCTTGTCCTTCTCCGACTTCCGTATCGCCCGGATCGTGATGAGCGAGACGAGCGCAAGGATGATGATGGCGAGTGCGATCCACAGCGTGGGTTCGCCTCCGGGAAGGGCTCCCGCGAGGCGACCGAACCAACGTCCTATCGGCTCGAGCGCTTCGCCCATCCTTTCCAATGCACCGCGCAGCGGGCGCGGGACATCCGGTGGGTGGTACTTGCGGTGCGCGAGAAGCTCACTTGCTTTACGGCGCGCGCCCGACGCATCGGTAGCGTCACCCGCCCCTTCACCTTGCAACGCTTGGAGTCGTGCATCGAGCTCCTCACCCGAAGCGTCGCCGAGCACCGCGTCCATATCGACGGGATGACCATCGACGGATCCGACGGCACGCAAACGATCGAGTGCCGTGGGGTCCTCGGGCGCGGCATCGAGCAATCGTTCGTACTCCTCGTGGGTGATCACCGTGCCCGCTTCCTGGGCGTGCGCCATGGCCGCGCTCGACCACACCACGAGCGCGGACAGGACCACGAGCGCCGGGCGCGCGCCTAGCAGCCGCATCACGGAGGTGGTGGCGGAGGAGGTGGGGGTGCGCCCGGTCCGATCGGCTTCCAAGGGGGAGGAGCTTGCGGCAGCCCTGGAGCGGGAGGGAACGCTGCCGATGACGGGAAAGCAGGTGGGGGCGGGTAGACGGGCGGAGGCGGGAACCCCGGTGGCGGCGGAAAGCCCGGGGGCGGGGGGAAGGCCGCCGGTGGGAACCCGGGCGGGGGGAAGGCCGCCGGGTACGCGGGGGGCGCGAAGCCGGGTGCCGGCGCGAACGCGCCCGGGGGTAGAGGGACCCCGACGCGCTCCGCGAGCAGCTGCAGGTCGAACCCCTCCATCCGGACGCGCAGGTCGAAGTAGATGATTGTGATCATCGCGGCCTGGAACGGCGTGGTCAGGACCTGGCTGATGAGGTTCGCGACTCCGGTGATGGTCGTGGCAAAGATCACGTTCTCGCCGGCGGGCGTCACGAACACGAGGAGCTGAAGGATGGTCGGGATGACGCTCCCCACGACCGCCGCGAGGATCATTCCGACGATCAGCGTTCCGAACACAGGCCAGAAGCGGCGTTTCACAAGATCGAACGAGCGGCTCATCGCCTTCGTCCCGCGTAGGTCCTCCGACAATGCGGCGGGGATCGCGATCGCCCACGACGCCCACAGCCACACACCGGGGAGGATGCAGAAGAGAAGACCGATCCCCGCTAGGAGAGTGGTCAGGAACGACACCCACAACAGCGTCCCGAGTTTCCTGGTCGCGAACCTGAGAGAGCTTCTAGCGTCGGGCTTGTGGCCGAGATAGGCATCGGTTACGGCTTTGAAACAAGCACCCGACGCGAGTGTCACCACCAGGTAGGAGACGACCGCGACCAGAAGCGTCCCGGCCATGAACGTCCAGAACTCGTCCATCTCGATCGGCGCGGGTTGGACCGTCGGATCGAAGAGTGAGGCGTCAGTCTCGAGCGCCTCCGGGATGGTCGACAGTGTCACGATGATCGAGAAGATCTGGAGAGGCACCGCGACGACCAGGACGATCTTGAAAAGGGTCCAGGCGTTCCGGAAGAAGAGCTTGATCGCGATGTCGAGGATCTCGCCGACGCTCAGCGGACGCAGGTCGACGCTCATCCGAAAACGATAGCCTCTCTCCATGAAAGTCCTCATTACGGAAAAGCTGTCCGCCGCCGGGATCGAACGGATGCGAGAGCACGTCGAGGTGGACGTGCATCTCGGCCCGACGCCCGAGGAGCTCCTGGACCTGATCGGCGGGTACGACGCGTTAGTGGTGCGCTCTGCCACTCAGGTACAAGCCGACGTTTTCGAGCGTGGCGAGAACCTCAAGGTCGTCGGGCGCGCTGGTATAGGCCTCGACAACGTCGACGTTGAGGCGGCCACCAAGGCCGGCGTCCTCGTCGTCAACGCGCCGCAGTCCAACGTGCTATCGGCTGCCGAGCACACGATGGCATTGCTGCTAGCGCAGGCGCGCAACATCCCGCAAGCTCATTCGGCGCTCGTCTCTGGGTCGTGGGAGCGGGAACGGTGGCAGGGGGTAGAGCTACACGGCAAGACGCTCGGCATCATCGGGCTGGGACGCGTCGGAACCCTGGTGGCTCAGCGGGCGAGCGCGTTCGGCATGCGGCTCATCGCGTTCGACCCATACGTGACCCCTGCGCGCGCCGGGCAGATGGGCGTCACGCTTGTCGACAGCGTCATAGAGGTCTGCAGGCGCGCCGACTGGCTCACGATCCACCTCCCCAAGACGCCCGAGACCGTCGGCATCGTCGGCAATGCTGAGCTCGCCGCCGCGAAGCCGGGGATCCGAATCGTCAACACGGCGCGCGGTGGCCTCATCGACGAGGCGGCCCTGACCGAAGCGGTTACATCCGGCGTGGTCGCTGGTGCGGCCGTGGACGTCTTCGATGGAGAGCCCGTCACCGAACATCCGCTGTTCGGCTTGCCCAACGTCGTGGTGACACCTCATCTCGGAGCATCGACGGCAGAGGCTCAGGACAAAGCCGGTCTGGCGATCGCCGAGCAGATCCTCCTCGCACTGCGCGGAGACTTCGTTCCTTACGCGGTCAACATCGATGTGGGGACCGACATCTCGGACTCGATACGTCCGTACATGCGTCTTGTCGAACGACTCGGTCGAGTCGCGGTTGCGTTGACCGGGGCGGGGGTCGAGACGCTCCGGTTCGAGTACCACGGGGGGATCGCCGAGCACGACACGCGCGCGCTCACGCTCTCGGGTCTCAAAGGTGCGTTCGCACACATCGTCCACGAGCCGGTGACATTCGTTAACGCGCCGTTGATGGCGCGCGACCGCGGTATCTCGGTCGAAGAGGCCAAGTCGGCGCAGTCGCTCGATTACGTGAACCTCGTCGAGGTCCGGGTTGGATGCAAAGGCGAAACGGTGTCTGTCGCCGGCGTGCTGGTGGGGAAGCGCGACACCGAGCGGCTTGTGCGTGTCTACGGGTACGACCTCGACATGGCCTTCGCTCCCGTGATGGCGTTCTTCCGCTACGAAGACAGGCCCGGCGTCGTCGGCACGATCGGGACCCTCTTGGGGCGCGCCGGGATCAATATCGCGAACATGCAGGTCGGACGGCAGACCGAGGGGGGCGAAGCGCTCATGGGGCTGGCGCTCGACTCGCCGGTGCCGGACGAGGTTCTCGCCGGGATCGTCGCCGACGCCGAGCTTCGCGACGCCCGACTGATCGTCCTCGACGACTAGTAGTCTCTGGCGATGCCGATCCAGCCCGTAGACAAAGTTTGGATGAACGGCGAGCTCGTCGCGTGGCCGGACGCGACGGTTCACATCCTCACCCACGCGCTTCATTACGGCACCGGCGTCTTCGAAGGCATCAGGTGTTACGAGACGGCGCGCGGTCCCGCGGTCTTCCGGCTGCGCGATCACCTCCAACGCATGGAGCGGTCGGCAAAGATCTTCCTGATGGAGATCCCCTACTCGGTCGACGAGCTCGCCGAGGCAACGCACGAGTTGATCCGCGTCAACGACCTGAAGAGCTGCTACGTGCGACCGATCGCGTATCGCGGTTATGGCGAGATGGGCGTTAACCCTGAGCACAACCCCGTCGACGTTTCGATCGCGGTGTGGCCGTGGGGCGCATATCTCGGGGACGACGCGCTGAAGAACGGCGTCCGCATGACGGTGTCCTCGTGGCGCCGTCACGATCCCAACATCATCCCGCCACAGGCGAAGGTAACCGGCGCTTACATCAACTCGTCGATGGCCAAGCTCGAGGCCATACATACTGGCTTCGACGAGGGCATCATGCTCAACCCGCAGGGGTACGTCTCCGAGGCGACCGGGGAGAACATCTTCATCGTCAAAGAGGGTGAGCTCCTGACGCCTCCGCTCTCGGCCGGTCCGCTTCCCGGCATCACGCGAGCGACGGTGATGAAGATCGCGACCGATCTCGACATCCCAGTCTTCGAACGGACCATCACGCGCGCCGACCTCTACGTCGCGGAGGAGATCTTCTGCGTCGGCACGGCCGCCGAGGTGACGCCGGTGCGCGAGGTCGACGAGCGCATGATCGGCGATCCCGGCCCCGTGACCCAGACGATCCAGCAGAGGTACTTCGCCATCGTCAAAGGCGAGGACGACAAGTACTCGGACTGGCTCGAGTACGTCTCCTGAGGCACGGTCGGCGTGACGACGATCGTACGCACCCGGATCGCGCCCGCCCCGAGCGGATCGATCCACGTCGGCAACGCGCGCACCGCTCTCTATAACTGGCTCTACGCTCGTGCCCACAACGGCGCGTTCGTGCTGCGGGTCGAAGACACGGATCAGGAACGCGCGACGGATGAGGCCTATGCCGCCGTCATCGAAGACCTGCGGTGGCTGGGCCTTGAATGGGACGAGGGTCCGGAGGCAGGTGGGGAGTTCGGTCCTTACCGCCAGAGCGAACGCTTGCCGCGCTATGGGCAGGTTGCCTCGCAGTGGCTCGAGCGAGGGGTCGCGTACCGCTGCTACTGCACGGCCGAAGAGCTCTCCGAGCGGCGGAAGCAGGCCCAGGCAGAGCACCGAACGCCGGGCTACGACGGACGCTGCCGCAATCTGACGGACGCGCAGATCTCCGCCTTCGAGGCCGAGGGCCGTTCATCCGCCGTGCGCTTCAAGGTCCCTGGCGACACGACGATCAGTTTCGACGACGTCGTGCGCGGGACCATCGCGACCTCGACCGCCCAGATTCCCGACTTCATCATCCAGCGCTCCGACGGTTCGCCGACCTACATGCTCGCGGCGGGCGTCGACGACATCGACATGGGGATCACGCATGTGATCAGAGGGGAGGATCTTGTCGCGGCGACGCCGCGCCAACTTCTGATCCGAGAGGCGATGGGAGTCGCGACGCTTCCGGTGTTCGCGCATCTGCCTCTGCTGGTGGGGCCCGACGGAAAGCCGTTATCCAAGAGGTGGGGTGACGTCGCGGTCAGGGCCTATCGAGAGCAGGGATTCCTGCCGGAGGCGATGGTCAACTACCTCGCGCTCCTGGGGTGGTCGTTCGACGACAAGACCAACATCTTCTCTGTCGACGAGCTCATCGAGAAGTTCACGCTCGAGCGCGTCGGCAAGAACCCGGCCGCGTTCGATGTTGGGAAGCTCGAGTGGCTGAACGGCCACTACATCCGCGAGTCGCCGCCCGATGACCTTCGTGAGCGGCTGTTGCCGTACTGCCGGGCGCAGGGTCTCTCGGTGGACGAGCCAGGCGCCGCGGAGAAGCTTGTCGCCGTGATCCCGCACATCAGTGAGCGCCTCAAACGTCTCGACGAGGCACCCGGGATGATCCGATTCCTGTTCGAAAGGAGCGCGCCTGACGCCAAGGCAGCCGCGACCCTCGAGGGGCAAGAGGATTATCTCGCCGCGGCGCGTGCGGTTCTCGAGGCGTTATCCGAATGGACCGCAGCCGCGATCGAGGAGGGGTTGCGGGCACTCGCGAGCGAGCGAGGCCTCAAGCCGAAGCAAGCGTTCCAGCCGCTGCGCGCCGCCGTCACGGGCACACTCGTGTCGCCGCCGTTGTTCGAGTCGCTCGAGATCCTGGGACGCGAGGAGACCCTGAGCAGGCTGGGTTAATCTCTCGGCCCGACGCACGAATAAGCGACATTGGGGCGTGGGGTAACCTGGCAGCCCGGCGGTTTCTGGTACCGCTAGTCCTGGTTCGAATCCAGGCGCCCCAGCGCAGACCGCTGCAGATAGTTCGTATACAGCTTGGCCCGGTAGTCTAGTTGGCCCAGGACGCCGCCCTCTCAAGGCGGAGACCACGGGTTCGAATCCCGTCCGGGCTACGAAAGAAACGCTACGAAGAAAGCGCGCTTGCGAGCGCCGGAACGCGAAGAGAAGGAGCAGTCGAGATGAACCCCACCGACCTGGTAGAGCGGCCGTACCTGCGTACGGACCTGCCCGATTTCCGTGCGGGCGACACCGTCAAGGTCCACGTCCGGGTCGTCGAGGGTGAGCGCGAGCGCATCCAGGTATTCGAGGGCATCGTCATCCGTCGACGGGGCAGCCAGCTGTCCGAGACGTTCACTGTTCGGAAGATCTCCTTCGGAGTCGGCGTTGAGCGGACCTTCCCGGTGCACTCGCCGATGATCGCAAAGATCGAAGTTGCGGCCAGAGGAGACGTACGCCGGGCCAAGCTCTACTACCTGAGATCTCGCGTCGGCAAGAAGGCGAAGGTCAAAGAGCGCCGCGAGGCGTAAAGACCCTCCGTTGGCCGAGCCCCTCGAGGACGACGACGATCTTTCCGTAGACGACGACCCTTCCGAGGAGGACGCGTCTCGTGGGACGCGCCGCGGCAAGTACGCGCCGCGTCACGGCCACCGCGAACACAAGTCGTTCTGGCGCGAGCTGCCGCTGCTCGTAGCTGTGGCGTTCGTCGCGGCGCTCCTCGTCAAGACGTTCGTCGTGCAGGCCTTCTTCATCCCGTCGGCGTCGATGGAGCCGACGCTGCACGAGGGCCACAGGGTGGTGGTCGAGAAGATCGGATATTTGTTCGGGGAACCCGAGCGCGGGGATGTAGTGGTGTTCGAGCGGCGCCTCGACACCGGCGTGCCGCAGCCCGATCACGCTTTCTGGAAGGACGCGTATGACGCCCTGCGGGCGCTGTTCGGGTTCCCGACCACTGGGACCCAAGACTTCATCAAGCGAGTCATCGCAGTCGCCGGCGACTCCGTCGCCGGCGTCGGAGGGCAGGTCCTGGTTAACGGCGAGCCGATAGAAGAGCCCTATCTCGCCGAGGGCACCACGACGTCGGACTTCGGCCCAACGGAGGTGCCCGAAGGCACGATCTTCGTCATGGGCGATAACCGCCCCAATTCGGACGACTCGCGGAGCTTCGGACCGGTTCCGGTCGACCGCGTGATAGGCCACGCTTTTCTCTTGGTGTGGCCACTCTCAGAGCTGAGGACGCTCTAACCTGTCCTGATGCCACGGGTCCATGAAGTCGCGAAAGAGATCGGTATCAGCTCGCGCGAGCTGATAGCGCACCTAGATGAGATCGGTGCCCCTGTGGCGAGCCACTCGTCCTCGATCGATCAGGAGACGACCGAGAGGGTCAAGGCGCACATCGGGAACGGCACCGCCGAGCCCACGACTGCGCTCGAGGTCGACCTCCTGCCGTCCGATGACGGTGACGATGACGACTACGAGGAAGAGGAACTCCCGAGCTCCCACAGGAAGAAGAAATCCCTCGCGGGCCACCTGGCCGAGATCCCACTCCTCGTGCTGTTCGCGTTCGCTATCGCTATCGTCATCAAAACTTTCTTGGTGCAGGCGTTTTTCATCCCGTCGGGGTCGATGCTTCCGACGTTGCGTGTGGGTGACCGCGTTCTCGTCGAGAAGCTCAGCTACCGCTTCGGAAGTCCGGCGCGCGGGGATGTCGTCGTGTTCGCGCGCGATGTCTTCGGGGCGCAACCAGACCTTCCATGGCATCAGGACCTGCGCAACGGTGTGCGGGAGCTGCTGGGGCTTCCGACTGGTCAGGAAGAGGACTACATCAAGCGCGTCGTAGCGGTGGGCGGTGACACGATCCGCTACTCGGGGTCTCCGCGGGTGCTCCTCGTGAATGGCGAAGAGGTCGAGCAGCCCTTCATCCAGGGTGGCGAAGACGCCGCCAGCCCCACGCTGACCGCCGGAGACTGCAAGCGCCTGGAGATGAAGAGGGACGCCGGAGGCTGCATCGTGCCCGCGGGCATGGTCTTCGTGATGGGGGATAACCGCGGCAACTCAGAAGACTCACGCATCATCGGGCCGATCGCTGAGGACAAGATCGTCGGCCATGCGTTCGTCATCCTCTGGCCGCCTAGCGATTTTGCGGGTCTGTAGGACTCCGGGAGTGGTCGAAGACGCGGTTGGATTGATGGAGACCCGGCTCGCTCACGCTGGGTTCGAAAAGGTGGCTGGTGCCGACGAGGTCGGACGCGGAGCGCTCGCCGGGCCGCTCGTCGCGGCCGCCGTCATCCTGCCGCCGGATGCCGAGTTGCCCGGTCTGCGTGATTCGAAGATGTGTACCGCTCTGCAACGTGCTCGCCTCGCCGAGCAGATAAGGGAGATAGCGGTCGCTTTCTGCATCGTGCGCGTCCAACACGACAAGATCGACCGTAAGGGTCTCAATCCGTGCAACCTCGAAGCGCTGCGGCGCGCCGTCAACGGGCTGGGGACCGACCCCGACTACGTGATCCTCGACGGCTTCAGGTTGAAGCGCTTGGCCTATCCCGGCCTCGCGGTGAAGAAGGGCGACGCGGTCTCTAAGAATGTCGCGGCCGCATCGATCATCGCGAAGGTTCACCGGGATGCGTGCATGCGCCGCTATCACCGCAAGCACCCGGGTTACGGCTTTGCGACGAACGTCGGGTACGGAACCAGAGAGCATTGGGATGCGTTGAACAGATTGGGTCCCTGTGCCATCCACCGAAGGTCGTTCTACGGCGTGATGGGCTTCGATCCGAAGTGAGGGAAAAGGTGGTCAGCCGCCATGCGAGGTGCGACACTTTGAGGATGAGGACAGGGAGAGCTGCGTGAGCGTCGAGGACCTCGAGAAGTACGAGGCCGAGATGGAGCTTCAGCTCTACAAGGAGTACCGGGACGTCCTCCCGATGTTCAAGTACGTCGTCGAGACGGAGCGCCGCTTCTACCTCGCCAACGAGGTCAAGGTCGATACCCGCCACGAGGGGCCCAAGGTGTGGTTCGAGGTCGAGCTCCAGGACGCGTGGGTGTGGGACATGCACCGGCCCGCCCGATTTGTCTCCCATGTCCGTGTTGTCACTTTTAGAGACCTCAATGTCGAGGAGCTCGCGCAGCTCGCGGAGCGCGACCTCATCCCCGACCCGCCTCAGATGGAGCGCTAGCCCCGCCCTCTTGGCTCGGCATTTCTGTCTCACGCCCCGCATAGCTTTGATCTATGGACGGACGATCGCGTCTAGGGCGCGCCGCGGAGGCGATCGCAGCCCGCACTCTCGAAAGGAACGGCTTCGAGGTCATCGCCCGTAACTTCCGCAGTGGACGAGGGGAGATCGACCTGATCGCTCGACGCGGCCGGACCGTCGTCTTCTGCGAGGTGAAGTGCCGCACCACCGATCATTTCGGCGCACCTGCTGAGGCCGTTCACCGGAAGAAGCAGATGACTCTCCGGCGTACAGCGGCTGCGTGGCTGCGTGCCAATCCCTCGTCTGGCGTCGAGGCCCGATTCGATGTCGTCTCGGTTATCTTCCGTGGCGGCCGGATGGAGGTCGCTCACATCCCCTCGGCGTTCTGAATCGTTCGGGGCGGAGGTGGAAAGGTGCCGATGGGCGAGTACGAGTCGTTGAGGTGGGAGCAGGCTGGCTTCGTCGCGACGGTAACTCTTGACCGGCCCGAGAAGAAGAACGCGATGAGCCGCGTGATGTTCGACGAGATCGGCGCGGTCTTCGACCGGGCGAGCGCCGAGGACGCCGTGAGATGTCTCGTGCTCACCGGCGCGGGCGACGCGTTCTGTTCGGGCGCCGACCTGTCGGATCCGGCGAACCTCGTCTCGGGTTCACTCGAGGGCCGTGAGCGCATGCGCATGGTCCATCAGGTCGTGACCTCGGTTGTCACCTGCACCGTTCCGACGATCGCCAAAGTTACGGGCGTTGCCGCAGGGGCAGGATGCAACCTCGCCTTCGGCTGTGACCTGATCGTCGCGACGCGCAATGCGACGTTCGCCGAGCTCTTCGTCAAGAGGGGACTCGTCGTCGATTTCGGGGGGTCGTGGGCATTGACCCGTCTCCTTCCTCTCAACAAGGCCAAGGAGCTCGCGTTGCTCGGAGACACGATCTCGGCCGGCGAGGCCGATCGCTTGGGTCTTCTGAATCGACTTTGCGAGCCGGAGGACGTCGACGCCGTCGTCAAGGATCTGTCTGAGCGCCTAGCCGCTCTTCCTCCCAAGACGGTTTCGCTCATCAAGGAGAACATGACGCGCGCAACGGAGCGCTCCCTCGAGGAGACCCTGCACGCAGAGTCGATGAGCCAGTCGCTTCTTTTCGGAAGTGACGACACCCGCGAAGCGATCTCTGCATGGGTAGAGAAAAGGGAGCCCCGCTTCACCGGACGCTGAGTTTTCTGTCACACCCTCTCACTAGATTCCTCTTCTGGGCCGCGTTCTCCCATGGCGATGAGCGAAGGGAGAGCATCCGATGTTGGCGAAGGCATTCACCGTTGCATTCGTCGGAGCAGAAGCGCGCCTTGTCGAGGTCGAGGTGCGCGTCGGCGCCGGCTTACCCGGCTTCAAGACCGTTGGCCTCGCCGCCAAGTCCGTCACCGAAGCCGATCAGCGCATCCGCTCGGCCATCGAGGTGACCGGGCAGAGGTGGCCGGGCCAAAAGATCATTGCGAACCTCGCTCCCGGCGCGCTGCCGAAAGAGGGGACGCATTTCGACCTGGCACTGGCTCTCTGCGTGATCGCGGCAGACGGCAAATTGGAAAGTGAGGCCCTCGACAAGTACATGATCGTGGGTGAGCTCGGGCTCGACGGGTCCGTCCGAGGGATCCGCGGCACGCTATCGGCTGCTCTCGAGTGCGCGAAACACGGATACGTCGGAATCATCTGTCCCGAGCAGAACGCGGCCGAGGCTGCGCTTGTCAAAGGGATCGAGATCGTTCCGGTTGGATCGCTGGCGCACTGTCTGGCTTGGATGAACGGGAAGCGGGATCCGTCGCCCATCCCACCGCCAAGTCGACGAACTGCCGAGGTCTCTCACGATCTGGACGAGGTGCGCGGCCACCAGACCGCCAAACGCGCCATGGAGATCGCCGCGGCCGGCGGCCACAACCTGCTTACCATAGGGTTCGATACTCCGGTATACTGCCCGGGATGCCTCCAAAGAGCCAGGCCCTTCCAAATGCAGCGGCGATCTATTGCCGTATCTCACAGGACGACGGGGCAGCGTTGGGAGTGAAGCGTCAGGAGAAGGATTGCCGGGAGCTGGCCGAGCGTCGGGGGTGGCCGGTTGGACACGTCTATGTCGATAACGACATCTCCGCCTACAAGAGCAGGCGGCGACCCGAATATGAGGCGATGCTTGAGGACATCCGAGACGGGCGCATCGATGCCGTGATCGTTTACGACCTCGACCGGCTTACCAGGCGGCCGAGGGAGATTGAGGACTTCATCGACCTGTGCGGGGCGGCTGCCGTCCGCATGGCGTGCGTGTCAGGGGACATCGACTTGAGCGATGAGAACGGCCGACTGCAAGCTCGCCTCGTTGGGGCCTTCGCACGAAAGGAGTCCGACGCCAAGAGCAGACGGATCAAGCGAAAGCATCTCGAGATAGCGCAAAGCGGCCGTCATCCGGGGTCCTGGAGCATGCTCGGTTACGAGTACCGCAAGGAGACGAAGTCCCTCGCTATCGTCGCGGATGAGGCCCGGGTCATACGGCGAGTTTTTCAGGACTACGCCGACGGCGTTGCCCTCCGCGAAATCGCCCGGGATCTCAACGCCCGAGGGATCGTCGGTAAGCGAGGCCGCACAAAGTGGACGCACGGCGCTATCACCCGCCTCCTCGACAACCCGACGTACACGGGCCTCCGCGTCTACGAGGGCGAGACCTATGAGGCAACCACGTGGACGGCGATCGTGAAGCGTGACCTCTGGGATCGTGTACGTGCACGTCGTCTGGCGGAGCGGGCCGACACCCCCGCCCAGAATCGAACGGGCAAGGGGACGACGATGCTGAGCGGTCTCTTGTTCTGCCCGTGCGGCGCGCCCATGTGGCGAGACTCCTACAAGAGCAAACCCAACAAGTCCTCGTATCTGTGTAGCGACGCCAAGCGCAGAGACAGGGGACAGTGCCGCGCTGGTGGCATTGCCGCCCACCGTGCGGAGGCGATGATTGCCGACGCCTTCCTAGCGCACATGTCGGAGCCGTACTCGGAGCGGGCGAGCCGTGAGAATGTCGGCGGCTTGCTCGATGAGAGCGGCCCTCGCGTTGATGATCTCGACGCGCGCATAGCTCGCATCGAGAGCCAGATGGAGCGCCTGATCACGATGGAACTGGACAGCGACGTACCGCTGGAATCGGCCACGATCCGTCGGAAGAAGGTGGCTCTTCAAGACGAGCACCAGAAGCTTGAGAGGCAACGCGCTGCCTTGATCTCTAGCGGGTCGTCGACCCGTCGCCGTGCCGATGACCTCGCCCGGCTCCGCAAAAGGCTCGGCTCGTTGCCGCATATCTGGGAGCTTGCTACCTCGACCGAGCGCAACGAGATGCTCAAGCTTGTCATCGAACGTGCCACCGTGACCGGTATCGGTCGCGGCAAGTCGGTCGATATCCAGTGGGCACGTTGGCTCGATGTCGAGCCTGCCGCTTAGCTCAGACCCGCTTGCTCGTCGACGTCCCGCACCGGGTGCTCTTCGCGTACGGCGATGCGTCTGGCGATCCTCATGAGCTTGTCGAGCGCGGCGTCGCGCTCGGCTGTATGATCTGGCTCTAGCTCGGTCCCGCTTGTGCGGCCTTCTTCTTCTTTCGACATCCCCCACGTACGGGATGACGCCGGGATTTTCCAACTATCAACCAGGGGTGCCCTGGGATCGGACTATTCGTGGGATGGGCGAACTACCGTCCGTAGGCGCGGAAGTCCTTCGGTTTGGTCTGATATCTCAACCTGAACCGGCGATGACGACGGGCTAGAGTGCGGGCCGAAGGGGGGGTGGCGGCGTGCCTGTGCAGATCGACAATCCCGTTCTCAACTCACCGTTCGAAGAACCGCGCCTCCACTTCAAGTTCGACGACCAAGGGATCACTGGAGAGGTTGTCGAGGAGCGCAGGGTCTCTACCTATTTCGTGCCCATTCCGCAGTCCAAGAAGAAGGCTGGGCAGGAGAGCTTCGACACAGAGTGGACTAAAGAGCGGATGGAGGAGAACGCCTTCATCAATCAGGTTCGGTCTGAGGTCAAGGCGTGGCGCGATGGTGGCCGGATCGGCGTCACCCGCACCACGCGTCGCCTCCTAGACCATTGGACGGACTCCGAACGTGAGCGCCGCCTCTTCTTCTGTCAGATAGAGGCCCTGGAAACGCTGATCTACATAACGGAGGTTGCCCCGAAGTCTGGGCGGCAGTGGATCGAGCAAAAGCTCAAGTTGGAGAACGACAGAGCTAATCCGGGTCTCTACAGGCTGGCTGTGAAGATGGCCACCGGGAGCGGGAAGACCGTTGTCATGGCCATGCTGATCGCGTGGCAGACACTCAATAAACAAGCCGACCCACAAGACGTTCGGTTCTCCGACACTTTCCTGATCGTGACGCCGGGAATCACGATCAAGGACCGACTACGCGTGCTGCTACCTAGCGACCCCAACACCTATTACAAAGCTCTGGACATCGTGCCTTCTCTTGTCCTGCCCGATCTCGGCCACGCGAAAATCGTGATCACCAACTTCCACTCCTTCCTTCGAAGAGAACGGACTCCGGTATCTAAGACCGGAAAGCAAATCCTTCGCACGGCGGAGACGGGAGCTTTCACGGAATCCGAGGGTGAGATGGTCCGACGGGTGTGTCGAGAGCTTGGAAGCAAGAAGAACATCGTCGTCATCAACGATGAAGCTCACCACTGCTACCGCTCTAAACCCCCGGACCCGGGGGAGGCTCTGTCGGCGGAGCAGAAGCGCGAAGCGAAGGAGCGTGACGAGGAAGCACGCGTCTGGATTGCGGGCCTAGAGGCGGTCAAGAGAAAGCTCGGTACTAAAGCTATCTATGATCTCTCCGCCACACCCTTCTTCCTTCGTGGCTCCGGGTACGCCGAGGGAACGCTCTTCCCCTGGGTCGTATCTGACTTCTCCTTGATCGACGCCATCGAGTCGGGCATCGTCAAGATCCCCAGAGTGCCGATATCGGACGACTCGATGAGAGGGGTTAGCCCGACCTACCGCGACCTGTGGATTCACATACGCGATCACCTGCCTAAGAAGGGTCTGAGTGCGGCGACAAGGGGCAATGAGCCGATAGTCCCTCACGAGCTGGATGGTGCCCTCCGAACGCTGTACGGCAACTATAAGAAGCGCTTCGAGGCATGGAAGAAGGCGCGAGGAGATGAAGTCGGGTCAACGCCCCCGGTCTTCATAGTGGTCTGTAACAACACGAGCGTGTCCAAGCTGGTGTTCGACTACATCGCGGGCTGGGAGAAGCCCCTGGGAGCGTCCTCGGTGCTCGTGCCGGGAAAACTGCCCCTGTTCTCTAACGTCGATGGCGACCGATGGAGTCTGCGACCAAACACGGTGTTGGTCGATTCCAAGCAGCTTGAGTCCGGAGAAGCCATGAGCGCGGACTTTAAGAAGCTGGCGGCCACCCAGATCGAAGAATTCAAAGCTGATTATCGGGAGCGATTCCCGGGTCGCGACGTCGCCCAGATCACCGACGAGGATCTCCTCCGTGAGGTCATGAACACGGTCGGGAAGCCGGGGAGGCTCGGGGAGCACGTCCGGTGCGTGGTGAGTGTGTCGATGTTGACGGAAGGGTGGGACGCCAACACGGTTACGCACATCCTGGGAGTTCGGGCGTTCTCGACGCAACTCCTGTGCGAGCAGGTCGTTGGCCGTGGCCTACGACGAACTAGTTATGCGACTAACAGCGAAGGCCATTTCGACCCGGAGTATGCGGAGGTCTACGGCATCCCGTTCTCGTTCATCCCTGGAGGTGGGCAGCCAGGTGACAAGCCGCGAAGCGCGCCGACGCGAGTCCGCGCGCTAGAGGAGCGGATTGAGTTGGAGATTCGATTCCCACGCCTCATTGGGTATCGCTTCGATCTTCCTGCAGATCGGCTGTCCGCCGCGTTCACTCCGCACTCCAAGTTGGCAATAACCACGGAAACTCTGCCGACCAAGACCGAGATTGCGCCGATTGCTGGCGTGTCACAGGTGGACACTCTTGACGACCTGAAAAAGGTGCGAACTAACCAGATCGCTTTCGAGATCGCGGCGGATGTCCTGAATAGATATCTAAGGGACGACGAGGACGGGGAGCGACCTTGGCTGTTTCCTCAACTGGTCGAGATCACAAGACGCTGGATTGATGAGTGCCTCGTCTGCTCGTCGGAGTGCTTTCCGCAGATGCTTTTGCTCACGCGTTACCGAAAAGATGCTGCAGACCTCATCCACAAAGCCATCGCCCACTCGCAGGAGGGTGCCCCCAAGCTGAAGCCGCGTCTGCATCCCTTTGACCCGGAAGGCACGACGCGCCACGTGGACTTCGACACGACCAAGGCCACGTACGTGACCAACGAGCGGAAGTCCCATGTAAGCCACGTTGTCGGTGACTCGAACTGGGAACTCAAGGCAGCGCAGGTGATAGAGGACATGGACGAAGTCCGCGCGTACGTGAAGAACCAGGGGCTTGGCTTCCACATCCCCTATTCGATTGACGGCGTGGAGCACAACTACTTGCCCGACTTCATTATCCAAGTGGACGATGGGGCGGGTAACTTGGTCAACCTCGTTCTAGAGGTATCTGGGCAGAACCTGCGCGACAAGAAGGCCAAGGTGACTACAGCTAGGGATCTGTGGGTGCCCGCGGTCAACAACCACGGGGTGTTCGGAATGTGGGCTTTTCTCGAATGCTCGAACCCGCATGACGATCTCGCTGACACGATCAGGAGTTCTATAGCCGACGTGCTGGCGCTACCTCCGGTGATGGCATAGCTGTGCCCCGCCGCCCTTCGAAGCCGAAGTCGACACCGGTCGAGGCAGTGGTCCATAAGGACAAGCGCTCAAATATTCCGACTCAAGAGCTGCGTGGGTTCGTGAGTGACGAAGAGCCGGCAAAAATGCTTTATCCGCGCGATCCCTCGCTTGATCCGCAATTGGTTTGGAAGGGCAAGGACGAGCAAGATACGGAAGACCTGGAGGTTCCCGTCCTTCCCATCTACATTCAAGAGAAGATCCACCCCAAGGTCATCATCGAGAACCTGCGCAAGACGGCGGCAGAGGGCCAACCTGAACCTGAGCTGTCGTTATTCGATGACTTCAACGGCATCGACTTCGATGAGCTGGTGGATTTTTACGCGCACGAACAGAACTGGTCCAACCGGATGATCCTGGGCGACTCGCTGGCAGTGATGACGTCCCTAGCTGAAAAGGAACGTCTTAAGGGCCGGGTGCAAGTGATCTTCATGGACCCCCCGTACGGGATCAAGTTCGGGAGCAACTGGCAGGTCTCGACTCGAAAGCGGGACGTCAAGGACGGAAGGGCCGAGGATGTCACCAGGCAGCCGGAGCAGGTCAAGGCTTTTCGTGACACGTGGGAGCTGGGTATTCACTCTTACCTGACCTACCTGCGGGACAGGCTCGTCGTGGCCAGGACCCTGCTTACCGAGAGCGGCAGCGTTTTCGTCCAGATCGGCGACGCAAACGTTCATCTTGTGAGAAGCCTTCTCGATGAGGTCTTTGGGGATGAGAACTTCGTCAGTCAAGTGACCTTCGCCAAGACCAGTAGCGCAACTGCCGAACTCCTGCCCGGCGTCGGGGACTTGATCATTTGGTACGCCAAGAACAAGGCGGAGGTGAAGTACCGGCAGCTCTTTTCTCGCAAGGCGGTGGGAGAGGCCGGTGGCACCGGTTACACCCGAGTCGAACTCCCAGATGGAACCAGGCGGCCCCTGACCGCAGAGGAGAGGAACGACGTCTCCCTCTTGCCTTCCGGCTCCAGGGTCTTCTCTGCGGGGGATATGACAAGCCAGAGACCGCCGGGCGACTTCCCTGTCGAGTTCGAAGGGAAGACCTACCACCCCGTTAAGGGCTATTGGAAGACGAACCAAGAAGGGTTCAGTCGGCTAATCGCTGCAGGCCGTCTACTCGCATCCTCCGGAGGGCGGTTGGCTTATATGCGCTACCTGGACGACTTCCCAGCAATGCCCATCTCGAACATGTGGACAGACACACTTGGGCAGAACCAGTTCGGGGGTGACAAGGTCTACGTCGTGCAGACGGGGTTGACCGTTGTGCAACGGTGCGTCTTGATGACCAGCGACCCCGGTGATCTTGTTCTAGACCCCACGTGTGGGTCAGGTACGACCGCCTACGTCGCCGAACAGTGGGGGAGACGCTGGATCACGATAGACACTTCACGCGTGGCGCTGGCCCTCGCTCGAACTAGGTTGATGGCAGCTCGCTATCCCTACTACCTGCTTGCGGATTCTGCTGAGGGGGCGAAGAAGGAAGGCCAGGTCACTGGCGCGATACCGATCGGGGGACCGTTCAATAGCGACGTTCGGAAGGGCTTCGTTTACCGGACTATCCCGCACGTGACCTTGAAGTCCATCGCGACCAATCCCGAGATTAACGAAGGCATGCCGCGAAACCAGGTTGAAGCTGCGATTGCCCGTAACGCTGAATCGGAAGTTCTTTATGACCAGCCTTACGAAGACAAGACGCGTCTGCGAGTTACAGGGCCATTCACTATGGAGAGCTTGTCACCACATCGGAGCGTCTCTGCTGAAGAAGATCTACCTTCAGCTCAGGAGGGCGTGGAGGTGGGCACTGCCGCAGCCCGTTTCGAAGATGTGATCATTGAAAACCTCCGGAAGGCGGGGGTTCAGAACACCAAGCAGGGCGAGAAGCTTGCCTTTGATCGGTTAGAGCCGTATGCAGGCCAGGGATGGCTCCACGCGGAGGGCGAGTATGTCGACGCGCAGGGAGCTTCGAGGCGCGTGGCGGTCTCGATTGGCCCCGAGCAGGGAACCGTCGGCCCTGCGCAGATCAAGGAAGCGGCGAAGGAGGCCGTGCAGGGTGTCGGCTTTGATCTGCTGGTCGTCTGTGGATTTGCTTTCGACCCGATGGTGAACGAGGAGGCGCGGCAGTACGGGGGCCTACGGGTCGAGATCGTTCGCATGAACCCGGACCTAGCGATGGGCGACGAGCTGCTCAAGAAGACCGGCGCTGGGAACCTCTTCACTATCTTCGGTGAACCTGACCTTGTCGTGAAGGATGAGGCAGATGGCTCGATCTCAGTGGAGTTGCTCGGCCTAGACGTGTACGACCCCACTACGGGACAGGTACGGGCTAGCTCGGTCGACGATATTGCTTGCTGGTTCATTGACACCGATTACAACTCGGAGAGCTTCTTCGTGCGACACGCCTACTTCACTGGCCGCGATAAGCCTTACGAGAGGCTGAAGCGCGCCTTGAAGGCGGAGATCGACGAGGAGGCGTGGGAGTCGCTGTACTCGACAAGGAGTCGGCCCTTCGAAAAGCCGCGTACGGGGAAGCTCGCCGTCAAGGTGATCAATCACTACGGTGACGAAGTGCTGAAGGTGTACGAGGTCTAATCCACGATCCTCCGTCGATAGAAGAATCTCTACCTACGTCTCGCCGCTCGGTTTAGTTTCCGATCCCCTACCTGAGTCGTGGCGGTCGTTGGAGATGTCTCGTAGAACATCAGACAGAGCCATGGCTGCCTGAAACGTCCTATTGACCGATAGCGGGATGCCGGACAGGTACAAGAGCACGTCGTCCTCTGTGGGTGCTACGACCATGGGGTGATCCGGTTGTGGTAATTCGTATCGCCCATCACCCCGCGCGTACTCGTCTAGGTGAGCTAGAAAGTCTCGAAGGAAAACGGCGTGCGGTGCCTCGCCATCGAACGCGCCGAGTGCCTTCGCAACCCGCGACTCAAGCTCGGTTAAGCCCTCTTTCTGCGCCATACGCTCAACTGCCTCGGCCATGCGCACGATGCCGCGAACGCAGACGAAGAAGTACTCCGTTTCATTCTTTAGGCGGGCCTTCTCGCCCCTGTTCCAACCCATCACCTTTGTCACGATGTCGCCTGAGGCGTCTCGGTATGCGCCGCGTGCCTCGTCGATTCGGTGCATCTGCTCCCCAAGCCCACCGCGGTAACGGAAAGCCTCGTTGACGCAGATGTTGATGACCTCATCCGCACTGCCCATTGGTCGAGGGGCATCTTGTTTGGGATCTCGCAACTTGAGGTTTGGGGGCGGCGGTCGGCGCGGCACGGGCTAGCTCGTACGTCTCTCGTGCACGTCGTCCACGAGACTCTCAAAGTTGGGTGGGTGGACGCCATGCCGCCCAAGGATCGCGAGCACTTGCTCGCGCGTGGCGGCCCTGTCTCCGTTCTGATGAGTCCGAGCGAGGTCGAGTAGCTCTCGGTTCAGGTCGGCATTCAACTTCGCGACGTCGGCCTCGTGCTGTCGCTTCAGGTCCCGCTCGAAGTTCGGGTTCGGCTCCCAGCTCACACCCATGATGCTCTCCTATCTTCGGCCGCCTCCAGGTCGAGGTGGTCTCTCCTCACACATCTAGCACGGAGGTGCGACAGAAAGACGATCGGAGTCTGAGGAAACCCTCCTAGGCGGCGTGAGAGCGTCGGAGGAGCCTTGAAACGGTGCCAGGGTTCCACTGCCCGCCGCGCTTGGTGCGGTGTCCCTCGTCCTCCAGGGTCGCGATCACCTGACGGATGGACAGCCCTTGTGCGCGTAGCTCGTGGATGCGCGCGACGGCGGCCTGCTCGGCCTCATCCGGCACGAGCGCGCCATCCTGCGCGGTGAATCCCAGAGGTGGCGATCCGAACGCGAACCCGCCGCGCTCAGCCTTGAGCTTGCGACCGTCACGAAGCCGCTTCGCGATCATCGCTCTTTCGATCTGTGAGAAGACTCCCGCCATGAGTCGAAACCCCATGCGCATCGGGTCGTCGGGGTCGTCTTGGAGTATCTCGCCCTGGTCGGCCGCGAAGACTCGACCTCCGCAGCGCCATGCGTGCGCCAGTGCGGCCTCTTGTTCGGTGAGCTTGCGCGCGAGGCGGTCGAGCTTGTGGAAGATGACACCGGCGACGTCACCGTCGCACACGGCCTGTAAGGCTGCCGCGAGGCCCTCGCGCTTGTCGAACGGAGCCGCTCCGCTCACCCCCGCGTCTCGGTGCCACGACACGATCGTGTGCCGGTGCGCCTTCGCCCATTTGCGGATGGCTTCCTCTTGCACGTCGAGGCCGAGGCCCTCGTCCGCCTGGCGGTCTGTGCTGACGCGGAGGTAAGCGGTGAGCTTCATGGGGGCTTTCCTGCTCGTAGCTGTTGCATCTATATGAATAACTGCAACATAGCAGGTAGGAGGGCCGCGCTAAATGAACCGGGTCACCTCGTTGAACCGGCGCACCCACTCGGATGGTGGCTCGACCCTCTCGCGGTGGCGCGACCAGTGGTGATTCCGAACGGCCTCCATGACGGGCCACCCGGCCGGAACCTCGATCTCCTCCCCGCACATGCCGCACGGCGGCGGGGTTGGGATCGGTGGCGGTGTTGGGATCGGTTGGGGATCGTCGGTCACTAGACGAACCCTACGCGGAGGAGCAGAGCGAGGGTGGCTACTCCTGTCGGTGAAGACGTGCCACCGTGAGACACGACCGACAGGGAGGGAGGAAGGGCGAAGCGACCCCGCCACCCCCGCTCTACATCTGGGTCAGAGGCTTCGTGGGCCGCTGATAGTTCTGGAGTGGGTCACGTACCTCGACTCACGGGCGAGCCGGTCTTCTTCCGCCCATGCGCGATGCAGTGCCTCGACAGCCGGGTCCGCGGTCGCCGGGGGCGATGTGCGTCGGAAGAGAGGCATGCCGAAGATGGCTTCTTGCTCGGTCTCGGAGCTTCGGTAGAAGCTCGGGTCACTATCGAGCGTCGCAGCGTCGATGTGGACGACATCACCCGGCTCGGCGCGTCGACCATCGTCGAACAGCATCGGGTTAAGGACTTCGATGTACATGCCGTCTGCTCTCCTCATCTCGGTTTCCTCCTTGTCGCGTTTCGGTCGAACGGTGACGGTCGTTAGGCGTGTTGGTAGTTGCGAGCGGTATCTGTCGGGGAGACCATGCCGGGGCACTCACACATCTCCTTGACGACGTTGGCTTCCTCTCGGAGAGCCTGGGCGGCATCCAAGAGGGCGGGCTTGGGGTCGGCGAGGGCACGCAGTCGGCGCGCGACGCGATCGGCGACGGCGGGCACGGGGGCTAGCTCGTCCATCGCTATCTCTAGAACCGCTTCAGCGAAGCCACAGAGCACGGGGGGACCCTCGGCCGTGTCGTTGGCCTCAAGCAAGTTGTCGACCTTGCTGCGAAGCCTCGCGGCCGTCTGAGCATCTACGTCGACGTGACCCTCGCTGCGGTGGCGGAACAATGCCGAGACAGACAGGCCGGTCGACGTTGATATCTGGCGCAGAGATACCGTCGACGTAGTGAGCATGCGGTCGGCGTCGGCGCGCCGGACCGATAGACAGACGGTGCAAGTACGGCTCACGGTTGGTCCTCATCGGTGTCGTCGTCGGCGTCGGTATCGAGCGGGGGCGGGGTCTCCGCGAGCGCAGCGTTCATGCGCGCAGCATCCGCGGCGATGAGCACGGGGCCACGCGGCCATCGGCGGTATCCCCCTAGAGGCGGGTCTTGTCCCGGCGATGGGTTGGCGTTGGGGTCGGTCATGGTCAGTCCTCCGTTGTGATCGGGGGGCGCTTCCGTGGCCGCGGTCGTTGAGTCCGGGCAAGTTCGAGGAGACGTCTGACCTCTTCGTCTTCGACGTCGAATTCGTCGTCCACGATCGGGGTCCGCTGCGGTGGACGTGCGAGCGCTACGAGCCGGTCAACATCTGCGGCTTGCGCGTCGCGTGCGACCCGTTCTGCGGCCTTGGTCTTAGCCACGCCCATGACCTCGGCTACCGCTGCGAGCGTTGCGCTCATCTGCGCAACCGACGACGCCGACGCAGGCTCTGGGTCGATGCGGAGGTACCTAGCCAAAGCTGTCTCGGTGAGGCTGATGAGACTCTGGCCTGTTTCGGCCGCCCTCTTGCTGGCCGCTGCATGGATGGATCGTCGGAACCGCATGTTCACTGCGATGGTCGGCTCGGAAACCGCTCGTGCTCTCATACGTGTTGTATCGGCAGCAAGGTTGCACCATCGGGGTATGCCCTACGAGGCCGCCTCCCGTGGGTGTTTGGGCTTCTCCCAGGACCACCCGGGTGGTGGCGGAGAGTGCCAGAGCTGTACTGGTCTGACGCCCTCCTCGATGGCGCGCTTGTCGCGCTCCAGGTAGAGGTGGCTGAGAACGCCGACCATCTCACCCATGGAGACTCCGTACATGTCGGCGGCCATCCTGAGGTTCTCGATCTCACCGTCGGTGAGCATGAGGACGCACTCCTGTAGATATCTACCTCGGGTCTTGTTGACGTCATAGATCGCGGAGGAGTACTTGTCCCCGGTGCTGTCCAACTCCGTCTGACTCTCCAATATGCGCATCTCGTTGCTCCCTTCGTCTTGTCACTGTCGCCAGGTCAAGGGCGTTCCCAATAGCAACCGTTGCTGCGGCGTGTCAGAGCAGGCTTCGCCCTCCTCGCACTTGCGAAGGCGTCACTCCGATCTGACTGCCGTTACCGTCCTGTCGACCGGACGGTCCGACGTTTCGCTGCGGCCCGACTTCGTTGGCGCATCGCCCCAACTGGCACCGACCTTGCTTTCGCACTCATTGGCGGCCGCCACCTCTGTACCGACCACAGCGAAAGCGCTCCGTTTAACCGCTTACAGCAGACCTTCCAAATCCATGAGCTTGGGTAGGGAGTCGTTCAAGACTTCGTCGTCGAAGCGTTGGGCGCGTGCTCTCTTCATCTGAGCGCGCCTTGATGGCTTGATTGCTTTTCGAGGAGGTTCCCAAGCGCGGCGATCACCGCTTTTGCTCCGGCCAGTGGTGCCCATTGCCTTCTCGTATTCAGTACCTCTCCGCTCGCGACAGTGCGCCTTGTGAGCGGCGATGGCGGCGGTCGCACAGTAGTGAACAAGCGCGGGCGGATACCCGGTTTCCTCTGCGATCTCTTGAAGTTTCTTGCCCCTACGGACGGCACCACCCACGACCCTGAAGGGTTCTTGCATGGCCTCGACGACGCGGCGCGGCGTGGTCTGGAGTCTCGCGGCGATGTCTCCTACACGCGCCCTCTTGTCCAACTCGCCGTTTCGATAGAGTCGCTGGACCCCTCGAAACAGGTCTCGCCGAGCCTGGGCCGTCATCGGGTGGTTTCGTGGACGGTGTGTCATAAAAAGGTTTATCGGCACAAAGGTGGTGCTGGAGGGCCTGATTTCGGGGTGCTTCGGAAACTCTGTTCACTGAGCACTAGCCATGGGCGGCACTTGGTGACTTTCAAGCCGGAGTAACGACTCCTAAGTCCTCTTGATCGGCCCTCCGGGTTCCGGCAAGACGATGCTGGCACGCCGGATGAGCGGGGTCCTCCCTGAGATGACTGAAGAAGAATCGCTCGAGGTCACCCAGATCCACTCGGTTGCGGGCCTATTAGGGGATCACGGAGAGATGGTCCGGACTCGTCCGTTCCGGATGCCCCATCACCACATCACGGCGGCGGCACTTGTCGGAGGAGGAAGTGGCTTGGCGCGCCCCGGCGAGATCACCCTTGCCCATCACGGCGTCCTCTTCCTCGACGAGTTGACGCTGTACCGAACCGGGGTTCTCGAGAACTTACGCGGGCCGTTGGAGGACAGACGCATACGCATAGCGCGCAGCGGTGGAGTGGTTACGTATCCGTGTCGGTTCTCCCTAGTCGGTGCGATGAATCCATGTGCGTGCGGGTACTTCGCCGACGCCACGAAGACCTGTCGTTGCAGCTTCCAGCAGCTGCAGATCTACAAGTCGCGTGTCTCCGGGCCACTTCTCGATCGTTTCGACATGCAGGTGCTCATGACGCGGCTCACTTCCGAGGAGCTCCTCGGTCCGGCCGGGGGCGAATCTTCGGAGGTCGTCCGCAGCAGGGTGAAGGACGCCCGCCGGGTCCAGGCAAAGCGATTCAGATCGTCACTTGTCACGAACGCTTCGGCCGCGCGATCGCGTCTCGAGCGATCGGTCCGGCTTTCCGCCGAGGCTCGCCTGTACTTGTCCTCGAGTGTCGAAAGTCTCGAGATCTCCGGCCGCGGACTGGATCGAGTATTGCGCGTCAGCCGGACCATCGCGGATCTCGATGGATCGGATCAAGTTTTGGCCGACCACATCGGCCTGGCGCTCGGTTTCCGACCTGAAGACATCTACGCGGAGGTGGCGGCATGAATCCCACACGAAGGATCGAGCCTGGACACGACGAGTGGCCGGCACAGCTAGACGAGCTGGGAAGCGAAGCACCGAAGGAGCTGTACCTCGCCGGCCTTCCCCTCAAGGTCCACGAGGACTCGATCGCCATCGTGGGCGCGCGGGAGGCAAGCGCGGCCGGCTTAGAGGCTGCCTCGACGTTCGCCCGGCAATTGGCTGAGGCCAAGTTCACGATTGTGTCAGGGCTAGCGCGGGGGATTGACGCGGCCGCCCATAAAGGGGCGCTCGAGGCACGCGGTCATACGATCGCCGTTGTTGGTTGCGGATTAGATATCGACTATCCGGTCGCCAATTCGGGCCTCAAGCGGGCTGTGATGACCCACGGAACGGTCGTGTCTGAATATCCAGAGGGCACCAGCCCGAACTACTTCAACTTCCCACCGCGGAATCGGATCATCGCTGGATTGTGCAAAGCGACACTGATAATCGAGGGCGGTGAAAAGAGCGGGGCATTGATAACGGCCCGCTACGCGCTCGATTTCAATCGGGAAGTTCTCGCGTTGCCCGGTAGCTACCGGAACCCGTTGGCATATGCGCCGAACGAACTTATCCGCACAGGTCAGGCGGCTCTGGTGACAAGCGTTCAACAGATCTTCGATGAGCTGTCCCCTGGAACCATCTGGGGAGGAGCTGCGATCGGCACATCCCGTCTCCAGATTCCAGATCTCGACGATGACGAATGCCAGGTCCTCTTCTTTCTCGACGATCGACCGATCCCACCGGATCACGTCTGCCGGACACTGGGACTGGAGGTCGGCCGCGCCGCGCTTGTCCTGTCGCGACTTGAGATCAGAGGTTGGGCATCTAGAAAAGGCGGTGGATATGAGCTGACCCGTACCGGGGCTGGGATCAAGTCCGCGTTGATGACCGCTTAGACGCGTCAGCCGGTCGTCCCGGTCAGCCGGTCGTCCCGGTCAGCCGGTCGTCCCGGTCGGCCGGTCGTCCCGGTCAGCCGGTCGTCCCGGTCAGCCGGTCGTCCCGGTCAGCCGGTCGTCCCGGTCAGCCGGTCGTCCCCGAAGCCGGCTTTGATGCTGCTCTGCTGGGATGTTGCCCGGCCGATGCGGCAGCTCGCGAAGGATCAGACTCGCCCGCGATGGTCGACCGCTCCGCCTGCTGATGGGGCTGCGTTTGTTGAGCCCGACCAACTTGATATCCGGGAAGCCCAGCCACCCCGGGCGTGCCCGGCTGACCGGCGTGCCCGGCTGACCGGCGTGCCCGGCTGACCGGCGTGCCCGGCTGACCGGCGTGCCCCCGTTCGCGGACTGCAGGCGCCTCCAAGGGGTAAGGACCCGCGGAGGAAAGGAGAATGTTATGGATGAGGAACGCGACCAACCCACTGTTGACGCAGACGGTCCCGGGGGTGAAACAGGCCCGGGGGAACGCGGCGCGTCCAGTCAGGGCAAACCGGGAAAAGACGAGCGCACTGTGGAGGATGAGCCGGCGCGCTCAGGGAAGATGGCGCCTGATGAGGTGGCCGAGGCGGAGAGCTTCGCCACAGACTGACATCCCACCCCCGCTCTACAACGCCGTGCCGGCAAACGAGTCACAATAGTTGACATCGTCAACATCCTGCTCTCATTGTGGACATTCATCGATAGGAGAGCAGATGGCGGCGACCGAAAGAACCAGCGGCACGGACGGCCTCGCGGGCGCGGCCGATCAGTACCTGCGAGCGCTAGATGTCCAACGTCATCTATCGCCCAACACCCTTGCTGCGTACAGGGCGGACCTCGTCGGGTTCATCGAATGGGTGGGGCGAGCCGGCCTCACAGAGACTTCAGCTATCGACCGAGCCGCCCTTCGCCGATATGTAGCTTTCCTCGGCACCCGTCGATTCGCCCGTCGATCGATCGCCCGCAAGATGAGTGCGCTGCGCAGCTTTTTCAAATGGTGCGTCTCAAACGGCGCTATCGATGCGGATCCTTCGACGGGCGTCCAGGTTCCTAAGCTCGACCGGCCCCTGCCCAGGGTCCTCAAGGCCGCGGAAGCGATAGCCCTGTGCGAAGTGCCTCCCTCCGATACGCCCGCCGGGATCCGGGATCGAGCCGTTCTCGAGCTGCTCTACGGCTCGGGTCTTCGGGTGGGTGAACTGTGTGGACTAGATATCGACGACGTCGACCTGCGGGCATCCGTCGTCCAGGTGCTGGGGAAGGGCCGTAAGGAACGACGTGTCCCCATCAGCGTTCCGAGCCGCGACGCCGTGGCGCTCTACCTCCGTGACGCCCGTCCCGGACTCATGGCCAAGAGCCCGGTGGGAGGTGCGGGGGCTGCCCTCCTGTTGAATTCGCGCGGCGGACGCCTGGGGCCGCGTAGTGTGAGGGCGATGATCACTCGCTACGTCTCCTCCGAGAACATGCCTCCGATCAGCCCGCACTCCTTGAGGCATTCGTTCGCCACCCATCTTCTCGATGCGGGGGCCGACCTTCGAGCGGTGCAAGAGCTCCTAGGGCATGAGAGCCTAGTTACGACTCAGATCTACACCCACGTATCTACCGAACGCCTGAGGAACGTCTATGAGCAAAGCCATCCCAGGGCCTAACGCAGCTGGGGCTGCGACGGGGCCCGCTGTGAAAGACGAGCCTGAGGCCCAAGAAGACACGACCGCGATCGAGGATTCTGCCCTCGACGCTGTTCAGCACGCCTGGGATGAGTACAAGTCGCAGGGCATCCCGGAGGCGCGCGAGAGCCTCATCCTTCACTACTCACCCCTCGTTAAATACGTGGCAGGACGCGTCGCCGTTGGTCTTCCTGCGACGATCGAGCAGTCGGACCTCATCTCCTACGGGATATTCGGTCTCATCGATGCGATCGAGAAGTTCGATCGGTCGCGCAACATCAAGTTCGAGACCTATGCGATCAGCAGGATCCGGGGAGCGATCATCGACGAGTTGCGCGCGATCGACTGGGTCCCTCGCTCAGTTCGTTACAAGGCGCGCGAGGTCGAGAAGGCCTACACCACCCTCGAGAACACCCTTAAGCGTCCGCCCTCCGATGCGGAGATCGCGGCCCACATGGACATCACGATCGACGATTTGAACCACATCTACACACAGCTCTCGACCGTGTCTCTTGTAGCGCTCGACGAGCTCATGTCGGTGGAGGGTGAGCGCGGCGACAAGCTGTCGCTCGTGGAAACGCTCGAGGACACCCGTACGAGTAGTCCCATGGAGGCGTTCGAGTCTCAGGAGATGCGCCAGATCCTGTCCGACGCGATCAACCGACTCCCCGAGCGAGAGAAGATCGTCGTCACGCTCTACTACTTCGAGAGCCTGACCCTCGCCGAGATCGGTCAGGTCCTCGGGGTCACCGAATCCCGCGTCTGCCAGATGCACACCAAGGCCGTCCTAGCGCTGCGCGGAAAGATCGCTGAGGTAACGCAGGCCGACTAAGCGCCGCCGCGCCGTCTGTTACCCTCTTTCGGATTCACAAATTCGCACGCCCGTACCCGCGCGCGGTCACACGCATGCGGCCTCGGTCCCCGGTTCGCCGGGGTCAACACGGGCGGAGGGCGCCGGACCAGAGCCGGTGCAGGAACCGAAGGGGGTAGAACTATGCCCGTCGTCACGATGAGGCAGTTGTTGGAGGCTGGGGTCCATTTCGGACACCAGACGCGCCGTTGGAACCCGAAGATGAAGCGGTTCATCTTCACGGAGCGCAACGGCATCTACATCCTCGATCTGCAGCAGACGATGTCTGGGATCGAGAAGGCGTACACGTTCACGCGGGACCTCGTCGCCAAGGGGGACACGATCCTCTTCGTCGCGACCAAGAAGCAGGTCCAGGACGCGGTCGAGGAGCAGGCGATCCGCTGCGGCATGCCCTACGTGAACTTTCGCTGGCTGGGCGGGATGCTCACGAACTTCCGCACGATCCACGACCGCATCAAGCGGATGCGTGAGCTCGAGGACATGGAAGCGACCGGCGCGCTCGACGCGCTGCCGAAGAAGGCGGCCCTGCGTCTGCGCAACGAGCGCGAGAAGCTGGCCCGCAACCTGACCGGTCTGAAAGACCTTGACCGCGTTCCCTCCGCGGTGTTCATCCTCGACACTAAGAAGGAAGAGATCGCAGTCCGCGAGGCCAAGAAGCTTGGTATCCCGATCGTCGCGGTCCTCGACACGAATTGCGACCCCGATGACGTCGACTACGCGATCCCCGGCAACGACGACGCGATCCGGTCGGGGGCGCTCCTCACCCGCATCATCGCCGACGCCGTCATCGAAGGTAAGTCGATGAGGCCTGAGGATCCAAACGCCCCGGCTGCAACGACGGCTGCTTCTACTCCGGCCGGTAACGTCCTTCCCGGCGCCGCTGCAGAGCCGAAAGCCGAGTGGGAGTTGGAGCTCGAGCGCGAAGAAGAAGCCGAGCGTGTGGCGGCAGCCGCCGCCCCCGCGGATGTGCCAGCCGAAATACCGCCGGTCGCATCGCCTCCCGTCGAGGATGGCTCGATCCACCAGCCTCCTCCCGCGGACGCACCGCCGTCCGACCCCGCCGGCGACGAGCCGGGCGACCTGTCACATCCTCGGCCGATGGCCACCAGCACCGAATAAGGAGAACGAGAACCATGGCTGACATCAACGCTAAAGATGTAAAGGCCCTGCGCGACGCAACCGGCGCAGGGATGATGGACTGTAAGAAGGCACTCGCGGAAGCGAACGGCGACCTCGAGGCCGCCAAGCGACTCCTGCGCGAGAAGGGACTGGCCGACGCGGCCAAGCGTTCGGGACGTGTTGCGACCGAGGGCATCGTCTACGCCTACATGCACCAGCCGCAGCCGAACTACCCCTCGAAGCTCGGAGTCCTGATCGAGCTGAACTGCGAGACGGACTTCGTCGCGAAGACCGAGAAGTTCGAGCGTCTCGCGAAGGACATCGCGATGCACATCTCCTTCGCCGACCCTTCGTGGACCACGCGCGACGAGGTGCCCCAAGACGTGCTCGAGGAGGAGTCCGCGATCTACGCGAAGCAGGCGAAGGACTCCGGTAAGCCAGACAACGTCATCGACAAGATCGTCGCAGGCAAGCTCGAGGCGTTCTATAAGGAGCGCGTGCTCTTGGACCAGGAGTGGATCCAGGACAAGTCGAAAACGATCTCGATCCTCTTGGACGAGGCCAAGGCGAGCATGGGCGAAAACGTGAGCCTCGGCCGCTTCTCCAGGATCCGCGTCGGCGAGTCGGCGGGGACCTGATCGATCCGATGTCCGAGGTGACGATCGAGTCCGCCAAGTACAAGCGGGTCCTGATAAAGCTGTCGGGGGAGTCTTTCGCGGACCCCCAGCACGGCTTTGGGATCGATGCTCGCATCGTCGCTTCTACCGCCCGCCAGCTCGCCGAGGCGAAGAACCTCGGGACCGAGATCGCCATCGTCATCGGCGGGGGCAACATCATCCGAGGTCTATCTGCCTCGGCTCAGGGAACGGACCGGACCACCGCTGACTACATGGGCATGCTTTCGACGGTGATCAACGCCCTTGCACTTCAGGACGCGCTCGAGAAAGAGGGCGTCCAAACGCGAGTGCAAACAGCGATCTGGATGCAGGAGCTCGCCGAGCCTTACATCCGGCGCCGCGCCATGAGGCATCTCGAGAAAGGCCGCGTGGTCATCTTCGCGGGAGGCACAGGCAACCCATATTTCTCCACCGATACGACGGCCGCCCTCCGGGCGCTGGAGATCGGCGCCGAAGCCATCTTGAAGGGGACCCGCGTCGACGGCGTCTACGACTCCGATCCGCTGGTCAACCCAGATGCAGAGATGTTCCACTCACTAACCTACATAGAGGTCCTCAACCGCGGCCTCAAGGTGATGGACTCGACCGCGATCTCTCTGTGCATGGACAATCGCCTGCCGATCATCGTGTTCAACCTAAAAGCAGGGAACATCGTCCGGGTCCTTTCGGGTGAAGAGGTCGGGACGCTCGTACACGCCGACGGATAGGGGAGCTGAAGGATGGCCGCAAGTAAAGACGAGGTCCTGCGCGAGGCTGCCGACAAGATGGACAAAGCTGTGTCGGTGAACCAGGAAGAGCTCTCTTCCATACGCTCCGGCCGCGCCACCCCGGCACTCCTTCACAGGATCACCGTCGACTACTACGGCTCCGAGGTTCCCTTGCAGCAACTCGCGAACCTCTCGGTCCCGGAAGCGCGTCTCCTCGTGATCGCGCCCTACGACGCTTCGACGATCCCCGCGATCGAGAAGGCGATCCTTGGCTCAGACCTCGGGATCACGCCGAGCAATGACGGAACCGTCGTACGGCTGGCGTTCCCTCAACTGACCGAGGACCGTCGCAAAGAGCTCATCAAACTCGCGCATTCCCGAGCGGAAGAGGGCCGCGTCGCCGTAAGAGGCGTCCGCCGTCACGCGAAGCAACAGCTAGAGCACATGAAGAAGGACCACCTCATCTCTGAGGACGAAGAGCGCGGCGCCGAGGGCTCACTACAGAAGCTCACGGACAAGCACATCGCCGCCATCGACGACAACCTCAAACACAAAGAAGAGGAACTGTCCGAGGTCTAGGCTCACCCTCTCGTGTCGCAACCTCCCGGTCGCTCGCTGAAACAAGCGGTTCCGACCGCGCTCCTCCTAGTCGCTCTCATGGGCGCCTTCGGCGCGCTCGGAGCCGGCGGATTCTTCATCCTCGTCAACATCGTCGTTCTCGCGGCGCTGTTCGAACTGCTGGACGCGCTCGTACAGGCAGGTCGGCGCCCGAACGTCCCCGTCGGGTTGCTTGGTGGCGTTGCGATGCTGCTCGCCGCGTTCTATCGGCGCCCCGAGTTGTTCGGCGTGATCATCGGGGCGACGACGATGGTCGCGTTCCTGGCCGCGTTGCGGCCGAGCCGCGGAGGCTCGCCCGCGTCCGATGTGGGATGGACCGTCCTAGGCGTCGCGTGGATCGGCGGAGGCGGCGCCGGCGCGACATGGATCCTGACGATGGAGCCGGGGGGCCTGTCCCTCCTGGTCGCGTTCGTGTTGATCACCGCGCTCGACGACATCGGCGGCTACTTCGGCGGCACACGTTTCGGCAAACACAAGATGGCGCCAACGATCTCTCCGGCGAAGTCGTGGGAGGGATTCGCGGCAGGCTTCCTAACGTGCCTCGCGGGCGGTGTCTTGTTCGCGTGGCTCCTCACCGAGATCGACCTCGCGCAGGGACTCGGTATCGCGGCGATCTGCGGTTTGCTTGCTCCAGCGGGCGACCTCTCAGAATCGATGGTCAAACGTGAGATCGGTATCAAGGATTCGGGGAGATTGCTCCCAGGACATGGGGGATTCCTCGACCGGCTGGACGCGATCCTGTTCTGTGCGCCTGTAGTGGCCCTCTATCTCACTTTGGTGCTCGCCTAAGTGGTGATCGGCTAGTCCGGTCTAGCTCGGGTTCTGGGTGACAATGGCTCGTATGAGAAACATCGTCATCCTCGGCTCCACCGGCTCGGTCGGCCGTCAGGCTCTCGAGGTCATCGACGCGCATCCGGATCTGTTCCGCGTCGTCGGTCTCGTCGCGGGGCACAATGCCGCCGCGCTCGACGAGCAAGCGCGCGCCGCGGGTTGCTCGAACGTCGGACTCGGTGAAGCCGCCGCCGTCGAGCTCGCGCGATCTGATGAGGCAGACCTTGTCGTCAATGCGATCGTGGGTTCGGCGGGGTTGCGCGCGTCGGTCGCGGCGCTCGAGGCCGGGACCACGCTCGCCCTTGCGAACAAGGAGAGCCTCGTCGCCGGCGGAGAGCTATGCATGTCGGTCGCGCGCCGTACCGGAGCAGCGATAGTCCCCGTCGACTCAGAGCACGCCGCGGTCGCATCTTGTCTGGCTGGGCGAAGGGATGGGGTCTCGAAGATCGTGTTGACCGCGTCGGGAGGACCGTTCCGGACGCGCCGCGATCTCAGCGATGTCACTCCGGCGGATGCTCTCGCCCACCCAACATGGTCGATGGGCCCCAAGATCACGATCGACTCCGCGACGTTGATGAACAAGGGCCTCGAGGTCATCGAAGCGCATCACCTCTTCGGTGTCGGCTACGACCAGATCGACGTCGTCGTGCACCCACGCAGCCTTGTGCACGGCATGGTCACGTTCGATGACGGCACGATCCTGATGAACGCGGCGCCGCCCGACATGCACATCCCGATCGCGGCCGCGCTCGCGTGGCCGGACGCGTCGCCGTGGAACGCCCCGGCGCTCGACTTCGCTGAGATCGGCGCGCTTGAGTTCGAACCCGTCGATCACGAACGTTTCCCCGCTCTTTCGCTTGCGCGTCGTGCGGGGGAGGCGGGTGGGACAGCACCCGCGGTCCTGAACGCCGCCAACGAGATCGCCGTTGCGGCGTTCCTCGACGGAAACCTCGCCTTCACAGCGATCGTCGAGGCCGTCGCGCGGGTGCTGGACTCGCACGATGTCGAGGACGCGAACGATCTCGAAGCGATCCTCACCGCCGACGCTTGGTCGCGCGCCGAGACAACGCAGCTGCTCCCGGAGGTGGCGACGCTATGAACGGCGGCCTGATCATCTTCATCGTGGCGATCCTTATGGTTGTGATGATCCATGAGGCCGGTCACTTCCTGATGGCGAAGCTGTTCAACTTCAAGGCGACGAAGTTCTTCCTGGGTTTCGGTCCGACGATCTGGTCGTTCAAGAGGGGCGAGACCGAGTACGGGATCAAGGCCCTTCCCCTCGGCGGCTTCGTCAAGATCGTCGGCATGAACCCGTACGAGGAGATCGACCCTGAAGACGAGTCGCGCTCGTACGCGAACAAACCGCGCTGGCAGCGCGCCCTCGTCCTCCTCGGCGGTCCGGCGACCCACTGGCCGCTTGCGTTCTTGATCCTGCTCGTGCTCGCGATGAGCGTCGGTTTTCCGACGGGCAACGTGAGCAACGAGATCCAAGCTGTCGATGTCATCGGATCCGAGACGGAGTCCCCGGCTCTGTCCGCAGGCATCGAGCCCGGCGACCGCATAGTGGGCATCGACGGGCGTCGCACCGAGGAGTGGCGCGACATCCGCGCGTTCATCCGGAGCAACCCCGGCGAGGAGGTCCACTTCATCGTCGAGAGAGATGGCCGGGAGCGCGAGGTCGGAGTCGAGCTCGGTCAGGCCATCTTCAATGCAGAGGGTGCCCTCGTCGACTATGCGCCGCCGGGCGAGACGCTGCGCTCGTTGGAGCCGGGCGAAGAGAGTGCCGGTTTCCTAGGGGTGAGCCCCAAGGAGGTCTACGAGAAGGAGAGCCTCATCCCGGCGGCAGGGACAGCGGCCACCATCACCTGGGACTTCACGGTTCAGTCGGTCAAAGGCGCGGGCGCGATCCTCGCGATGCCATTCGACGGCGAGCTGTGGTCGGCCATGACGGCCGACGGCGAACGCGAAGTAGGTGAGGGTCCGATCGGGATCGTCGGCGCGAGTCGGATCGCGTCGGGCAGCTTCGCGGCGGGCCGCTTCCTCGAACTCATGGGATTGATCGCCGGGTTCACCGTGTTCGTCGGTCTCATGAACCTTCTACCTCTGCCTCCTCTTGACGGTGGCCACCTCGCAGTCCTGGTGTTCGAGGAGATCAAGCTGGTCCCGGATCTGCTGAAGCTTCGCTCGAACCCCCTTGCGATGGCCGAGCCGGGATTCGCCAACCATCCGGTCGATATCCGAAAACTCATCCCGCTCGCGGCCGCGGTCATTTCGTTCTTCGTGGTGCTGTTCATCGCGGTGCTCTACCTCGACCTCGCGCGCCCGATCAAGGTGCCGTTCTGATGGACCTTCCCGCCACCTTTTCGCGTCGCAAGAGCCGTCAGGTCCACGTCGGTTCCGTCGCGGTGGGCGGGGACGCGCCTGTTTCCATCCAGTCGATGACGATCACCAAGACCGAAGACGTCAACGCGACGCTCATCCAGATCCACGAGCTCGCGACGCAAGGAGCCGACATCGTGCGCGTCGCGGTGCCCCACGAGGGCGACGCCAAAGCGCTACCGACGATCGCCAAGGAGGGCGGCGTCCCGATCATCGCGGACATCCACTTCTCCGTGCGCCTCGCGATGATGGCGCTCGAGGCCGGCGTGCACGGTCTGCGCCTCAACCCCGGGAACATGCGCAACCCCAAGCACATCGAAGAGGTCGCGACCGCCGCGAAGGAGCGCGGCGTGCCGATCCGCATCGGTGTCAATGCGGGCTCGCTCGACAAGGATCTCGTCGCCAAGTACGGGCGCCCCACCGCCGAGGCGCTCGTCGAGAGCGCGCTGCATGAGATCTCGCTTCTGGAGCAGCACGGCTTCACCGACATCAAGGTGTCGGTCAAACATCAGAACGTCCCCGAGATGATCGCGGCGTATCGCATGCTCGCCGCGAAGACAGATGTCCCACTGCACCTCGGTGTCACTGAAGCCGGTACACCCAAGCAAGGGATCCCCAAATCCTGCATCGGACTGGGGACTCTCCTCTCGGAAGGGATCGGTGACACGATCCGCGTCTCGCTCACCGCCGACCCAGTCGAGGAGGTGAAGCTCGGCAAACAGATCCTCAACATCGTCGGGCTGCGCCAAGAGGG
>DATLNM010000028.1:0-109719 GCA_035536775.1 Actinomycetota bacterium
CTCGTTATGCGCGATGGCTTGCCTTCGTTTGGGGCCCTCCCTGGACATCATCGAAAAGGACCTGCTGGGCTACGGGCGACGTCCTGCCGAGAAGGTCGAGGGTGTTTACCGCTACAAGACCTTGGCTCGGGCCACCGAAGCGCGCTTTTTGGAGCGCGGACAGGATGGGGGAGCCGTCACCGCTCTTCTGGCCTGGGGATTCGACACCGGGGAGCTGGATGGAGCGGTGGTTGCGAAACCATCGGATTCCGTGCCGTGGTTGGACGAACCGGCGTTGGTTCGCTCGACCGACGAGCTACTCGCGAGCGCGGGATCCAGGTACACGTATTGCGCAACCCCTCTTGGCCTGAAGAAAGCAGCGGAAGCGAAGTGCAAGAGCGTCGCACTGGTCGGTGTCTCGTGTGAATCGACTGCGGTAAGACAACTTGCCGCTGAAGGGATCAAACGGTGGACTCGTAATCTGAAGCTCGTCATCGGGCTGATGTGCACCGAGACGTTCGACTACGACGCGTTCATGGTCGGCAAGGTCCAAGAGGAACTCGGCATCGACCTAGCCGACGTCGACAAAGTCAACGTCAAGGGCAAGGTCATCGTGACCTTGAACGACGGACGCGACATCGATATCCCGCTGAAGGAAGCACGTCCGTTCGCCAATGAATGGTGTCACCACTGTCCCGATTTCTCGGCTGAGCATGCGGATCTGTCGTGCGGCGGACTCGGCATGGACGGATGGACGATGATCCTCGTCCGCTCAGAGGCAGGCGAGGACTACCTGAAGAGGGCGGTCGAAGCAGGTGTCCTCGAGCTTCGCGACGCAGAGGAAGAGCCCCACGCTTTGGAAGTGATGGATCGCCTGGCAAAGAAACAGCGTGCCCGCGTCGGGCCGTTCGACCCGCACGCCAACGCCTCGTACGCCACGGCACAGGCGTTGCAGGCGGCAAGAGAGGAAGCTCTGAGCGAGGGTTAGACGACCTCGAAGTGCCGGATGATCGGGTTCTGCTGGAAGAGCTTCCGTAACTCGGCTAGCGCGACCGCATAATCGTTCGTAGCCGTGGCACGTTCGATCGCCTCGACCGAATCCCAGCGGGAGATCGCACATACCTCGACGAGATCGCCGGAATGTTCGTCCACACCAACGTTGAACTCGACCCCGTGACACCCCTCGAACCCATCGAAAGCCGCACTTACCTGGTCCCTGAACAGCTGGATCGCGCGCGGTACGTCGTCGGGGTCCATCGTCGTGTCGAAGATGCGGATGATCACGGCATTCGTCCTTTCATACGGACCACGCTCCACGGTTGAACATCCCGGCGACCTGAGGGTTCAGGGAGAGCCTTCTTTCGTTGTTGACGTACGTCGCCATCACGATCTCGCCTATCCCGGGATACCGCTGAACGATGCGCACGCGCTCACTGTCGATCTCTACGACGTTGTAGGAGGGCCGCGTGTAGCCGCGCACCCTATGACTCGTCGCGGTGCCGGAGTTGACCAGCAGCATCTCGCCGAACTGCCACACGTTAGGAACGTGTTTGTGACCACACAGCACCAGGCTGACATTGAGCTCTGTAAGCAGCGCAAGGACGTCGCCGGCGTCCCACACGATGTTTCGTTCGCGTCCCGTGCCGGGGACCGAAACAAGGTGATGGTGGATCACGAAGATGCGGTAGTCGTCGGGCCACTCATATGCCTCGCGGATCCAGTCGTACCGGAGGTGGCCAACTTCTCCCTCAGCGAGGTCGGGCTTGGCCGAATTCACGGCGACGACTGTCGCGTATCGCTCGCTTGACCCGGCCCCCTCACTCGTCCTGAACGGGAGCCGCATAACGCGATCGGATTTCCCGAACGCGTCTCTGAAGTGGAGGAAGCCGACGTTCATCAGGTCGTGGTTGCCGGGGATGACCAACATCTTGTGATCCGAGAGGCGGTCGAGGTAACGCTTGGCTTGCCGCCATTCAGGCGCGTAGCCGGCCGACGTCAGATCTCCGACAACGGCGACGAGGTCCGGCTTGAGGGCGTCGATCTCTTCCAGAGCGTGGTCCATCAAGCCTTCGTCGAACATGGGATGGCCGCAATGGATGTCAGAGATCTGCGCGATGGTGAGATGGTCGCCCCGCATATGGGTCATGTGGGTCCGTATGATAGGTGGCGCGTGGAACCTATCTATGTCCTCCTGCGATCCGTGCTCCTTCCATGGTTGCATCTGTGGTTCCGCTGGACGATCGAGGGAGCGGAGAACATCCCCGCGCGCGGACCGGCCATCCTGGCCTTCAACCACATCGCGTTCCTGGATCCGCTCGCCGCGGCGTACGTCGTCGACCGTACGGGACGGCGCCCCCGCTTCCTCGCGAAGTCTGAGCTCTTCCAGGACAAGCGGATCCGATGGCTGCTGAAGGGCGCCGGTCAGATCGAGGTTCGCAGGGGAACGAGAGACGCGCCGATCGCGCTCGACAAGGCAGTCAAAGCGTTGAGCAAGGGTGAGATCATCGTCATCTTCCCGGAGGGGACGATCACAACAGACCCCGACCTCTATCCGATGGACGCTAAGTCGGGGCTCGCGCGCCTTGCTCTCGCAACGAGCGCACCCGTCATCCCCTGTGCCTTGTGGGGCACACAGAACGTCTGGCCGAAGGGCTTCGAAGCGCATTGGCGCCCGCGCCAAGACATCCTCGTGCGGGTAGGCGAACCTATGCCTGTGGAGGGTGACCTCGAGGATCGAGGGTCGTGGGATGGCTTAGGAGCTGCTGTCATGGAACGCATCGCCCTCTTGCTGGCGAGCCTGCGGCCTGTGGTTCCCGACCGGAGACGCCCTCTCAAGAAGAGTGCCGCGTGACGAAGCTAGCGTTCATCGGCGCGGGTTCGTGGGGAACCGCAACGGCGTCTCTCGTCGCGCGCAAGGGGGAGTACGAGACCGTTCTTTGGGCGCGACGTCCCGAGCTTGCCGAGACGATCAACCTCTATCACGAGAATCCTCAATACCTCCCTGATACCGAGCTTCCCGAGAGTCTCATGGCGACCAACGACCTCGAGGAGGCCCTGACCGGAGCCGAGATCGTCGTGATGGGTGTTCCGTCGCACGGGTTCCGGACGGTCCTTCGAGACGTTGCGGCGATAGCCGGGCCCAAGCCTTGCTACGTCAGCCTCACCAAGGGTCTCGAGGTGGATCGACGTAAGCGCATGTCCGAGGTTCTCGCAGAAGAGGTCGAAGGCATCGGTGACTCCTGCATCGCGGTGCTGACCGGTCCCAACCTGGCAAAAGAGGTCGTCAAAGGATTTCCGGCCGCGTCGACCGTGGCATGTGCGGACGAGGCGACGTCACGCCGGCTACAGCAGATCTTCAACTCTCCCGGCTTCCGCTGTTACTCGAACACCGATGTCGCCGGGTGTGAGCTCGGCGGCGCGCTGAAGAACGTCATCGCGATCGCGGCCGGGATGGCCGACGGTATGGGTCTCGGAGACAACACCAAGGCGACCGTGATGACGCGTGGGCTCGCGGAGATGGCGCGGTTCGCGGTCAAGTTCGGCGCACAGCCGTTGACGCTGCTCGGCCTCGCAGGGGTCGGCGACCTCATCGCTACGTGCGCCAGTCCCCAGTCGAGGAACCACTCCGTCGGCATCGAGCTTGGCAAGGGCCGCACGATCGAAGACATCCTGGCCTCGATGAACATGGTTGCCGAGGGCGTGAAGAGCTGCAAGCCGATCTACGAGCTCGGTGCCGAGAGAGACGTGTGGATGCCGATCACCGAGAACGTCGTCAACATCTGTCACAAAGGCGCGACAGTCGATCAGCTGATGCAGGATCTCCTCAGCCGCGAGATCCGTTCCGAATTCGAGGGTTTCGAGGACTCGATTTCGTCAAGCGTCTAGCGCGCTGATCAGGTCTTCGATCAAGTCATCGGGATCCTCGAGCCCCACGGACAGCCTGCAGAAACCGGGTCCGATGCCGGCGGCTACCAACTCCTCGTCGCTGAGCTGAGTGTGGGTGATGGACGCGGCGTGAACGATCAAGGAATGCGTCCCGCCAAGAGAGGCCGCGGCTTTGACGATCCTCAATGAGTCTTGAAAGTAGGACACCCGTTCCCGTCCGCCGCCGACGTCGAAACCGAGGGTCCCCCCGCCCTTGCCTTCCAGCAATCCTTCTGCGAGTGCGTTGTTCGGATCGGTGGGGAGGCCGGGGTAGTAGACCTTCTCGATCGAGGAATGTCCGAGCAGCGCGTTGGCTATAGCCAGTGCTGAGGTGCTCGATCGCTCGACCCGAAGGTGGAGCGTCGCTATCCCTCTCAGTGAGAGCCAGGCGTTGAACGGCGAGAACGTCGCCCCAAAGTCCCTGGCGACCGCTCGGACGGCATCGACCAGAGCGGGCTCCCCGCACACGATCCCTCCGATGAGGTCGTGGTGGCCGCCGAGATACTTCGTTGCCGAGTGAACCACCAAGGAGGCGCCATGTTCTAGTGGCCTGCACAGCACGGGGCTGGCAAAGGTGTTGTCCACGACGAGCGGGATCCCCTCGCCGCGGGCGATCGCGGCCAGCGCCGGCAGATCGGCCACATCCAGGCGTGGATTGCCGATCGTTTCGCAATAGAGAAGCTTGGCACCAGCCGCCGCAGCACGGACGTCCTCGAGATCGTGAACGTCGGCGAACTCGGTGGTGATCCCGTAGCGCTCGAGTCGCCCTGAAAGGATCGAGTAGGTGTTGCCGTAGAGCTGACGCGCCGAGGCGATCTTGTCGCCAGACGAGCACAACCCGAGGAACACCGCCGAGATCGCTCCCATGCCCGACGCGAACGCCTCGGCATCGTCGGCGCCTTCGAGATCTGCGACGGCGGCCTCGAAGGCGTCGATCGTTGGGTTGGCCCAGCGGGTGTAGACGTAGCCCGCGCCGACCTTCTCGCTACTTGCCTTAGCGAATGCAGCTCCGTCCGAGAACGAATAGGTCGACGACTGGTCGAGGACGGGAGCTACCGGTGTCCCATCCTGCGGGGGCGGGCGGCGCGGGTGAACCGCGCGTGTCCCGATCCCAGTCGCGTGCTCCAGGTGCCGTTCCCTCCTAGAGGTGCACCACGGGGCAGGTGAGCGTGCGCGTGATCCCCTCGACCGCCTGGATCCGAGCCACCACGAGCTTACCGAGGTCGTCGACATTGCCCGCAGCAGCGCGAACGATCACGTCGTAGGGACCGGTGACGTCCTCGGCCGCGTCGACGCCTTCGATCTCGCGGACCTCGCGTGCGACCTGAGCAGCTTTTCCGACCTCTGTCTGGATCAGGATGTAAGCCTGGACGTCCGCCACATTGCCTCCTTGGCCGGTGGATGTGAGAGAAAAACGGGAGTCTAGCAGCACGTTTCCCCCAAACAGTTAGGCTCGACGCCCCCTGACCAAGGAGCCGACAGATGTCCTCGCCTGATCTTGCCGGGATCTCGAACCCCGGCTCGGTCCATCTGAATCCGAGCGTGCCGGAGCTCGTCGAGCTCGCCATCGCTCGAGGCGAGGGCGTGCTGGCTGCCACAGGTGCTTTGGTCACGACGACGGGCGACAGGACCGGGCGTTCACCGGTGGACCGGTTCGTGGTGGCGTCGGGGGAGACCAAGGACAAGGTCGATTGGGGCAAGGTGAACCAGGCCGTCGAGCCCGAGGTCTTCGACAAGCTCTACGACAAGGCGCGTGGTCACCTCGAAGGCCGTGACCTCTTCGTCATAGACGGCTACGTCGGGGCGGCGCCCGAGCACAGGATCAAGCTGCGCGTGATCGCCGAGCTTGCATGGCACGCATTGTTTGCAAAGCAACTCTTCCGCCGACCCACGCCCGCAGAGCTCGAGATCTTCGAGCCGGAGTTCACGGTGCTTTCGGCTCCGGGGCTCGACGCGGTGCCCTCGGAAGACGGGACGAAGTCCAATGTCTTCATCGGTCTCGACCTCGAAGGCAAGCGTGTCTTGATCTGCGGAACGCACTACGCCGGCGAGCTGAAGAAGTCGATATTCGCGGCGGGCAACTACCTCTTCCCCGAGGCTGGAGTGCTGCCGATGCATTGCTCCGCGAATATCGGCTCGGCCGGCGACACCGCGCTGTTCTTCGGGTTGTCCGGGACGGGCAAGACGACCCTGTCTGCCGACCCCGAACGTGCGCTGATCGGTGACGACGAGCACGCATGGTCCGAGAACGGCATCTTCAACTTCGAGGGAGGGTGCTACGCGAAGTGCATCCGTCTCTCCCAGGCGAACGAGCCACAGATATGGGACGCGATCAGATTCGGGTCTGTCGTCGAGAACGTCATCGTCGATCCGGTCACGCGCTCGGTGGATTACGACGACGACACGCTGACCGAGAACACGCGCGCGGCCTATCCACTTGAGTTCATCCCAGGTTTCGTCCCGGACGGGGTGGGGGGTCACCCGAAGACCATCGTCTTCCTGACGGCGGATGCGTTCGGGGTCCTTCCGCCAATCTCGCGGTTGTCACCGGATGCCGCGATGTATCACTTCCTCTCGGGATTCACTTCCAAGCTCGCGGGCACCGAAGCAGGACTGGGGAGCGAGCCGCAGGCCACGTTCTCAACCTGTTTCGGATCCCCTTTCCTTCCTCTCCCGGCGGGCACCTACGCAAAGATGCTGGGAGAGCGGATCGCGCGTTACGGCTCGAGCGTGTTCCTCGTCAACACAGGTTGGACGGGCGGCCCGTTCGGGATCGGCAAGCGAATGAGCCTTCCCTTGACCCGCGCGATGGTGAAAGCAGCGACGTCTGGGGCGCTCGACGATGTCGCGACGAAGACGCATCCGATCTTCAACCTCGAGGTACCGCTGAGCTGCCCCGGCGTTCCCGACGACGTTCTCGATCCGCAGGGGACGTGGCCCGACGCAGAGGCCTACGACAAGCAGGCGCGCGAACTTGCGGCGATGTTCGTCGAGAACTTCAAGCGCTTCGAGTCGAGTGTTCCCGGTTCGGTAACTGCAGCCGGACCCGTCGTCTAGCTCTCGATCTCGAAGAAGATCCGCACCTCGGTGTGGTACTCGGTGATCACACCCTCTTCGACGGATCCGCTTGTCGAAATGATGTCGATCTTATTGATCTTGCGGATCGTTCGAGAGGCTTCCTTGAGGGCTTCCTGCGCCGCATGGTTCCAGCTGTCCGCCGACACACCGGTCAAGTCGATCGTGTTGATGACGCCCATCTTCAGACCTCCACTTGTTCGGGCGTCCGGCCGAGCCCGTCCGCCTACGCTGAGTGACCGAGGGTAGAGGAGTGACGGTATCGGACGCAGGGGAAGAGGCCCTGTTGCTCAGGATCCTCGAACGTGCTCCGCACCCCCCCGAGGGTGAGGTGTGGGCGGGAGATGATGCGGCCGCTCTCGCCACCCCCTCGACCGGCCGCCTGTTGGTGACCACGGACATGCTCGTCGAGGGGGTTGATTTCTCGCTTGACCACTTCTCGGGCGGTGACATCGGATGGAAGTGCGCCGCCGTCAACATTTCGGATATCGCCGCGATGGGTGGGATCGCGTCCCACGTGGTTGTCTCACTGGGCCTCCCGGGGGACGCACCCCAAGGCCTGTTCGAGGGGATCCTCGACGGGATCCTCGACATGGCAGCTTCCTGCGGCGTGGCACTCATCGGCGGGGACCTCAGCTCCGCAGCCGAAGTCGTTATCAGCGCGACCGCGCTCGGTCGCGCGCGCGGCCGCTTCGTCACGCGCTCCGGTGCGAGGGAGGGCGACGTCCTCTGTGTGACCGGCAGCCTCGGCGGAGCCGCGGCTGGGTTAGGTCTGCTCCGGGGGGGCATCGCGGGAGACGACATGCTCGATAACGCGCGTCGCCGTCAGCTTCGGCCGTCTCCCCGCACGGAAGAAGGACCCCTCCTCGCGGAGCTCGGGGCGACCGCAATGATCGATCTGTCGGATGGCCTCGCCCGTGACCTCGCCCGTCTCGCACGAGCGAGCGGGGTCGGATGCTCGATCGAGGCCTCCGCACTTCCGGTCGATCCCGCCGCGGCCGCAGCTTCTTCTATCCTCAAGACCGACGCCACCTCACTCGCGGTCACTGGGGGAGAGGATTACGAGCTCCTCGTGGCCTTGCCTGAGGATCGCCTCGACGATGCGGTGTCAGAGATGGAGGGGCGTTCCGGACTGTCGGTTTTGGGAGCGCTCACGTCGGACCGGGCGATCTCGATCGCAGGGAGAGCCATCGAAAGTTGGGAGGAGGAAGCGTGGCAGCACTTCCGCAGCCAGTCATGAGGCTGCCGCGCGCCCTGACGATCGCGGGCTCGGATTCCGGGGGTGGAGCCGGTATCCAGACGGACCTCAAGGTCTTCTTTGCCCTGGGCTGCCACGGCACGAGCGCCATCACCGCGGTAACCGCGCAAAACACCACCGCGGTGCTGGAGGTAATGGAGATGCCGCCGGCGTTGGTCAAGGCTCAGATCGACGCAGTTGTCGATGACATCGGCTTCGACGCAGCGAAGACGGGGATGCTCGGCTCGCCTGGGATCGTGGAGAGCGTCGTAGTTGCGATCCAAGAGCACGACATATCGCCATTGGTGGTCGATCCCGTCGCGCTCTCGAAGCACGGCGACGAGCTCATCGCCCCCGCCGCGGTTGCCGTGATGACAACCGAGTTGCTGCCGCTGGCGACGATCGTGACGCCCAACGTGCCCGAGGCCGAGATGCTGTCCGGGATCGAGATCAGCGACGAGAACGACATGCGTGAAGCCGCCATCCGGATCCTTGCGATGGGCCCAGGGGCCGTGTTGGTGAAAGGCGGTCATCTCGAGGGTGGTACCGCGAGCGATCTCCTACTAGACGGCAACGGGTTCGAGAGTTTCGAAGGCCCGCGCTGGGCGACGAAAGACACCCACGGCACGGGATGCGCGCTGTCGGCGGCGATCACCTCGCGTCTTGCACACGGCGACACGCTGCACGAAGCGGTCGGCTACGCGAAGGGTTTCATCTCCGGCGCGATCGAGCGGTCCTTGCGGCTGGGAGCGGGGCACGGCCCCGTCAACCCCGGTTGGCAATGGGTCAACGCAAGACGCGGCGCCTAGCGATCAGGCCGACAACCAGCAGACCAGCGACGGCAAGCGCGGCGATGGCCAGCTTCTTGCCGACCTCACCCGCCTCGACCTTGGCGCGATCGACCAGCTCGTCGACCTTACGCGCGAGCTCCTCACGCGTCTCTTCGATCTCTCCCATAGTGCGATCGGTGTTCTCGCTCATCGTCTAACCACGCCTTCCGAGGCTCTTCGCCATCTCGACATCCTCTTTGATCGACTGTTTGGTGAGCTCGGCCGAGATCGGCGCCGAAAGCTTCTTCTTGGCTATCAAAGCTCCTCCGGCCCCGATCGCGAGGAGAACCACGGCCGTCGCGATGTCGGCGAGCCACGTCCACATGAATGTGTCGAAACCATCTCGGATCGCGAGAAGCAGGAAGATCAGTGCGAAGAAACCAAGGGCGCCTGCGATCCCGATGATCACCGCGCCTTTGACTTTCTCGGCGACAGCCTCCCCGACCTCTTGCTTCGCGAGTTGGATCTCCATCCGTATGAGGCTCGAGAGGTCCTCGGTAACTTCCTTCATGAGCTGGCCTGCGGATTTATCCGAGGTCTGCCCGTTGCCCCGATAGAAGTCCTCGGTGGTCGGTGGTCGGTCCATCAGCGGTCCTCCTTGTCCTGCTGAGAAGATTGCCTAGTAACGCGCCGTTCCGCAAGCGCAGCGTTGACCTCGGCCGACATGAGCGTGATCTGAGAGATCAGATAGCTCGCCACCAGAAGCCCAGCGGCGGCCGCAAAGGTCCCGAAGGTGTCGTTGCGCATGGTTTCACCACGAGCAAGGTATGCGCTCCCGAAGAACTTCAGGGCCTCGAAGCAGACGGCCGCGACGATGGCGCCCGGGAGCGCCTCTCTCCATGCGATTGTCTTGCCGGGCAGAACTTTGAACGCCGTCGCGAATATGAACGTGCTGACGACGAGCCCGGCGGCGATCCCGAGCAGTGGGACCAAGAGGGTGTTGTCTCCGGCCGCGAACCCGGCCCCCGCGCTGAGACCGATCGACAGGATCCCTGCCGACCCGAAGATCCCCAGCCACATCAACGCCTTCAGCCGCTTCTGGAAGAAGTTCGGTTCGTCGGAGACTCGATACACCTTGTTCAGAGCGTGCTGCAGGGCGATGATCGCCCCCGTCCCCGCGTAGAGCGCCATCGCTGCTCCGGTGAGCGCGAGCGATCCCTTGTTGGTCTCGATGATCTTCAGCCCGTTGGGGCTAAGGACGTCGCGCAGCAGGGGGATGGCATCGATGCTGCTGGTCAAGAGCCTCCCCCGCAGCTCCTCGTTGCCCTGGGTGATCCACCCCATGATCGAAGCGCCGAACAGGAGCAGGGGGAAGATCGAAAAGAACGTGTAGTAGGTCAGCGCGGCGGCATACGACCCGCCGTCGTCGGCTGAATAGCGCTTGAACGTGCGCACCGCGATGTCCACAAAGCTGTGATCGGCGCGCGCGACCTCGACCCGCATCTTGGCGCGCGTAGCCACCGAACCGATGTTCATCACGGCCAGCATCTACCCCAATCGCATCTTTGAGTATCCGGACCGCACGCAGGCATGACCCCAGAGGGTTCTGAAGACGGGCGGGCTGAGCCGGAAAGGGGGCTAGCTAGGGGTCGAGGGCAGGCCCGGCCTGGTGATCTTGTTGGCCTTGAGGCACTTGGTGCACACGGCGAGGCGCTTGGGAGCGCCGTTCACGACCACCCGCATCTTGTGGACGTTGGGGTTCCAACGACGACGGGTGCGCCGGTGAGAGTGCGAGATGTTGTTCCCGAACCCGGGCGCCTTCCCGCAGATGTCACATACAGATGCCATAACCGTTCCCTTGATAGTGCCTGGAGGGCCGACTGAACCGGCCATAGAAGGTCCAGAGAATACCAGCCCTGCTGGCTAGGCTGACGATCGATGCCTGAGACTGTTTCTGCCCGATCCCGAGGGCTGGAGCTGTTCGCCCCACGCCGACGTGGGGCGGTGCTGCGCGTCTCGATCCCTCGAGTCGACGCCCTCGCCAAGCTGGGCATCGAGTCGGTCCAGGATCTGCTCCAGCACTATCCCCGCTACCACGTCGATCGGACCCAGCTGCGGACCGTGAACGAGATCGTTCGCGGCGCAACCGCGACCGAGGGGGAAGAGGTCCAGGTCCTCGCGCGGGTGGTGAAGATGGGCCGTCCGATCCCGATGCGATCGAAGAAGCCCGGAGCGCGCCGCACGATGATCAAGGCCACGATCGGCGACGAGACCGGGACCATCGAAGTCACGTGGTTCAACCAGGATTGGATCGCGCGTGCCCTCGCCGTGGGGACCGAGGCCTTCTTCTACGGAAAGCTGCGCTCGTGGAAGGGCAAGGTCCAGATGACGGCGCCGCGGTTCGAGCCCGTAAAGACCGGCAAGGAGCCGTTCAACGTCGGCCGGATCATCCCTATCTATCCCGCTACTGCAGAGCTGACCAGCGACACGTTGAGACGCATCATGTGGGACGCGCTTCAACACGTTGGCCCGTTAATGGATCCGTTGCCCGAAGCGATCCGGCGCGCCGAGGGCCTCATGACCCGCACCGAAGCGATCCGCGCGATCCACTTCCCCGACGCTAAGGAAGACGTCATCCAGGCGCGCCGCCGGATCGTCTTCGACGAGCTCCTGACCCTGCAGCTCGGACTCGTCTACCGGAAGCTCAAACTCGAGCGCACGGTGCAGGGGATCGCGCACGGGAAACCCGCGGCGGACTCCCTCGCGGAGACGTTCGTCGCGGAACTCCCCTTCAAGCTGACCGGTGCCCAACGCACCGCGTGCGACGAGGTCGCAGGCGACATGACCAAGACGTTTCCCATGCATCGTCTGCTCGAAGGGGAGGTGGGCTCCGGCAAGACTGTGGTTGCGGTCTACGCCTGTCTGGTCGCGGTCGAAGGCGGCTTCCAGGCGGCATTCATGGCTCCGACCGAGGTGCTCGCGGAGCAGCACTACCTCACGGTCACCGAGTTGCTCGATCGGGCGTTCGGCGCGGCCGAAGCCAAGAACCTCTTCGCCGGTGTGTCGCGGCGACCCGTCGCCCGGTTGCTGACCGGTTCAACGGCCGCGACCGCGCGCTCTGCGACCTTGGATGAGGTTGCGTCCGGCGAGGTCGACGTCCTCATCGGAACGCACGCGCTGATACAAGAAGGAGTGTCATTCGCTCGCCTCGGAGTCGCTGTGGTGGACGAGCAGCATCGCTTCGGCGTCCATCAGCGCAAGAGCTTGCGCGAGAAGGGCGAGGTGGGGGAGCCCGACATCTTGGTCATGACCGCGACCCCGATACCGAGGACCCTTGCGGTGACGGTCTACGGGGACCTCGACGTCTCGATCCTCGATGAGTTGCCGAAGGGCCGCATGCCCGTGCAGACGTCGATAGCGGTGGGCGAAGACGCGCGCGACAAGGCTTACGACCTGATCCGCGACGAGGTCGCGCAAGGCCGGCAAGCCTTCGTCGTGTACGCGTTGCGCGAGGAGTCTGCAAAGGTCGAGCTGCGCAGCGCCAAGGCCGAGGCAACGCGACTGCGGGAGGAGGTCTTCCCGGATCTGCGCGTTGGCCTGGTGCACGGCGACATGAAGAGCGCCGACAAGGAATCAACGATGGCTTCATTCCGGGACGGAGCGATCGATGTTCTTGTTGCAACGACTGTCATCGAGGTCGGCGTCGACGTTCCCAACGCGACGGTGATGCTCATCGAAAGTGCCGAGCGCTTCGGTCTCGCGCAACTCCACCAGCTCCGGGGTCGTGTCGGGCGAGGGGCGTACGCGTCCCATTGCATCCTCGCGACCGACCTAGCGCTCGATGACAGCTCGCCGACGGACAAGGTCGCGGCGGAGCGCCTCAGCGCGGTCGCCGCGACGCGAGATGGCTTCGAGCTCGCGATGACGGACCTGGGCCAACGCGGGGAGGGCCAGCTTTTCGGCGCGCGTCAGTCGGGGATGCCGCAACTCAAGATGGTCCGTGTGCTCAAGCACCAAGCGGAGATCAAGCGCACGCGTGACCTCGCGATGCGGATGCTCGAAGACGACCCCGAGCTGAGGGCGTATGAGCACGAGCAGTTGCGCGGCGAGATGTTCGACCGGTTCCCCGAGCAGGCGCTCGACGTCGTCCAATCCGGCTAGATAGATAGCTGTCTATATTGACAACTGTCTATCTAGCTCCTACCCTTGGCCCATGGGTAAGACACTGATCGCCGAGGTATCGGATGCCTCCGACGTCTCTTTGGCTTGTTGCGCGCCACTGGGCGCGCCGGACATCTCCGACGACGAGGCCGAGGCGACCGCCGCCGCGTTCAAGGCCCTCTCCGACCCCCACCGGGTCCGCATCGTCAACTGCATCGCCCGTGCGGGCGCGCTGTGCGTATGCGAACTGCCGGGCGTCCTCGGCGTGACGCAGCCCACCGTGAGCTTCCATCTGAAGAAACTGGTCGCCGCCGGCCTGCTCCGACGAGAGCAGCGTGGGACGTGGGCCTACTACTCGATAGACGAGGCCGCGGCAGCGCGGCTCGCGTGGATCGTCAACCTAACTACCGACAAGGAGAGGCCATGAGCGATGTGAGATCCGAAGTGCGCGACCGCTACGCGGAGGCTGCGAAGGCTGTTACCGAGGGTGGACCGAGCGCCGCCCTCGAGTCGAACGTGTCGTGCTGCGGAACGAACGAAGCCGACGGTTGCTGTGGGGGCGAGGTCGTATTCGGCGCCGGGCTGTACACGGGCACCGACGTCAAGATCCTTCCGGACGAGGCGGTTCTGGCGAGCCTCGGCTGCGGTAACCCCCTCGCGGTCGCGGAGCTGAACGAGGGTGAGACCGTCCTCGACCTCGGTTCCGGCGGCGGGATCGACGTCCTTCTCTCGGCCCAGAGGGTGGGCCCATCGGGCAAGGCGTATGGCCTCGATATGACCGAGGAGATGCTCGAGCTCGCGCGCGCCAACGCAACAAAGGCGGGCGCGATGAACGTCGAGTTCCTAAAAGGTTTCATCGAGGACGTCCCGCTTCCGGACGCGACGGTCGACGTGATCATCTCGAATTGCGTGATCAATCTCTCGGTCGACAAGCCGGCAGTCTTCCGCGAGATGGGTCGCGTCCTCCGTCCTGGTGGTCGTATCGGCATCACCGATGTCGTCGCAGCAGACGAGCTGTCCGTCGAAGAGCGCGCCGAGCGAGGGAGCTACGTCGGCTGCATCGCGGGGGCGCTGTCCTTCACTGAGTACGAGCAAGGCCTCGCAGAAGCAGGCTTTCAGGACGTCTCGGTGACCCCCACCCACGATGTCGCCGAGGGGATGTTCTCCGCCGTCGTTCGCGCGAGGAGACCGGAAGCTCTGGCCTGAACCCGGGGGTCCCGGCAGGAGGAAGGGGGCCCCGGAGCCTGGTTTGTTACCTTTTAGGGATGCGAGTCATAGCCGGCAAGGCAAAGGGTCATCGCCTCAAGTCCCCAGGGCTCGGTACTCGGCCCATGACGGACAGGATGAAAGAGTCCGTCTTCTCTCACCTAGGTGAGTTCAAGGGCATGAAGGTCCTAGACCTCTACGCCGGGTCGGGATCGCTAGGACTCGAGGCTTTGTCTCGTGGCGCGACATCCGCGGTGTTCGTGGAGAACGCTCGTGACGCCATCGTGAAGCTCGAGCAGAACATCGAAACCACGAAGCTCAAGGCCAAGTCATCGGTGACGTGGGCCGACGTGAAGTCGACTCTTCGTTTCGGAGCCGAACAGCGCTTCGACCGAGTATTCGTCGACCCGCCCTACTCGATGTCCGTCGCCGCGGTGCGCGAAGACCTCGAATCGATCGTGATGGGGGGTTTCCTCGCCGACGATGGATTGGTCATCGTTCATCGACCGGCCAAGGAGTCGCAGCTGAAACCGCTCGGCCTCAAGCTCGAGTGGGAGCAGGACTACGGCCAATCCCGCATCGTGATCTTCGCCCACCTCGACGAGGAGTAGGTCTCTGGCCAACGCCATGTGCCCGGGGTCCTTCGACCCGCCAACCAACGGGCACATCGACGTCATCGAGCGAGCGGCTCGTTACTTCGACCGGGTGGTCGTCGCCATCATCGCGAACCCCTCGAAACAGCCGTTGTTCTCGCTGGAGGAGCGCGCCGAGATGCTCAAAGAGGCGCTCGCCCATGTCGAGGACATCGAGATCGCGTCGTTCGACGGCCTTGTCGTCGACTTCGCCAGGAGCCGGGGCCTCGAGCTCATCGTCAAGGGCCTGCGGGCGGTGAGCGACTTCGAGTACGAGCTCCAGATGGCCGGGATGAACGAGGCGCTGTCACCCGGCCTCGACACGGTGTTCGTGACGGCCAAGCCCGAGTGGGCGTTCCTCTCGTCGAGCCTCGTCAAAGAGGTCGCCAAGTACGGCGGCCAGATCGAAGGGCTCGTGCCGCCCAACGTCTCCGAGGCCCTCAAGAACCGCTTCAGCTAGCTCAAGAGGGGCCTCGAGGCAGGACGGGGGGCTCCATCTGTCGTATCGTGAGCCATCGCGGAATTCCAAGGGCCTAAGTAGGGGGCCGATCACGAAGTGCGTCCCGGGGGACGCGCCGAATACGAAGGGGTGGTCAATGGATCTCATCGAGCGGATCGACGAGATGCAGGTGCTGATCGAGGAAGCGAAGTCCGTTCCTCTATCGAGCAGCGTCGTCATCAACCGGGAAGATTTCCTGGATGTCCTCGCCCAGATGAAGGAAGAGGTTCCCGAGGAGATCCGCCAGGCCCGCTGGATGTCCAGAGACCGCGACGAGCTTCTCGAGCGCGCTCGCAAAGAAGCCGAGCGCATCGTCCTCGAAGCTCGCGAGCAGCGTGATCGCCTTCTTTCGCGCACCGAGATCGTCCACGCCGCCGAGCGTGAAGCCGAGCGGATCCTCGACGACGCCGGGCAGCGTGCCACCCGCCTGCGCCTCGAGGCGGAGGACTACATCGACCAAAAGCTGGCCGCGTTCGAGATCCTGCTCCAGAAGACGATCACCACGGTCGGCCGGGGCCGCGAGCAGCTACGTGGCTCGACGCCCCAGACCGCCGCGGTCAACGTCTCCGAGCAGTTCAGCACGAGCGGCATCCCGTTCGACGCCGCGGATTTCGTGACCCAGTCCTCCTAGCCGGCGGCCCTGGATAGGGCTGGAAGAACCTGGGAATTAAGCCTCCTCTGGTATGATCTCGGTCCTGCGGCGCCATTAGGCGTGCAGGCATCTGTCCCGGCCCAGAGCCTCAGAAGAGTAGGTAACGCGCGTGCAGACTTTCACCATCCCCGTCACCGAGGTCCTCGGCAAGCCGGGCGCATCCACGGAGGTCGAGGTGGCGGCCCCTCTCGAGGGGGCGGGAACCGCCTTGGCATGCCTCGACGGCACCCCGGTGAGGGTCACAGGACGTCTCGACGGCGTCGTCGAGGGCATCCTCGTCGCCGGGCGGGCCGTGGGCTCGATGGTCGCACGCTGTGCGCGCTGCCTCGACGAGCTGCCTTCGGCGGTAGAGCTCGAGCTCTGCGAGCTCTTCGTAGGGGCAGGCCAGGAGGCCGACGAGGACGCCTATCGCGTGAAGGGCATGGAGATCGATCTGGAGCCGATGCTGCGAGACGCTTTCGTACTCGCGCTCCCGCTCAACCCTCTATGCCGTAAAGACTGCGCCGGGCTGTGCGCCCGGTGTGGGGCGAACCTGAACAACACGTCGTGTGACTGCGTGGAGGAGACCGGCGACCCGCGTTGGGCTGCCCTGGACGAGGTCCGGGCACAGCTCGAGGCGGCAGACAGCCCGACCCAGGGATAAGAGGAGGAACGATGGCGGTACCCAAGAGGCGCAAGACCGGTTCGAAGATGCGGATGCGCCGTGCTCATTGGAAGACGGAAGCGCCGACCTATTCGTCGTGTCCGCAATGCCGCCAGCCAAAGCTGCCGCATCGTGTGTGCCCGACCTGCGGCCACTACGCCGGCCGCCAGGCAGTCGAGACGGAGTAGCCACGATTCAAGGACTCGACCGGATGGGCGTGCCTCCCCAGGGGGGCGCCCTCTATGACCTGGCATTGACGCATCGATCGCTCGCGTTCGAGCAGGGTCTCGGCGCGCACAACGAGCGGCTCGAGTTCCTCGGTGACGCGATCCTCGACGCCGTGGTGACCGGCCACATCTACGACGCCTACCCGGACCACTCCGAAGGTGACCTCGCGCGTTTGCGCGCGTCGGTTGTCAATACCGGTGCGCTCGCCGAGCTCGCGCGCGAGCTCGATCTCGGCCGCCACATCAGATTGGGCAAGGGCGAGGACGCGTCTGGTGGACGCGATAAGTCGTCGTTGCTCGCGGATTGCTTCGAGGCGCTGGTCGGGGCGATCTATCTCGATCAAGGTTACGAGGCGGTGCGCTCCGGCGTCCTGCCGTTGCTCGCCGCGCGCATCTCGGATGTCATCGCGCTGGGTGGCCCGGAGGATGCCAAGACCGCGCTCCAGGAGCGAGCGGTCAAGGTAACCGGCGCGCTGCCCACTTATCAGGTGGCGTCGGCCGGCCCCGATCACAACAAGAGCTTCACCGCAACGGTCTCGATCGAAGGACGTGTGACCGGCCGGGGCGCGGGGCGCAGCAAGAAAGAGGCCGAGCAGAACGCGGCCCGTGTCGCCCTTGACGCCCTCGAGAGGCAAGACGTCGGCTCAGACGTCCAAGTAGAGGAGGGGGCCGGTGCCAGAGCTTCCTGAGATAGAGGTCCTCCGACGCGACCTCGAGAAAGAAGTCGTGGGCCGGCGCATCAAGGACGTAGAGGTACGTCCCGGCACGAACGCGATGAAGATCATCCGGCGGCATGGGCGCCGCAAGGAGTTCCAGGATCTCCTCGTCGGCGCCAAGGTCGACCGCATCGGCCGTTCGGGCCGCCGCATCGTCTTCCACCTCGACTCCGACCACGCCCTCGTCGTCGACCTCGGGGACGCTGGGCATCTCTTCAAAACGAGTGCCTCTGATCCCGTCGCGACGAACACCCACATCATCATCGCGTTCACGATCGGCGGTCAGATGCGCATCATCGATCCCAACCGATCCGGCGAGGTTTATGTGACGCCGAGTGCGGACCTCGAAGCCGAGAACGATTCCTCGGCCATAGACCCGCTCGAGCAACAGGTCACATGGCATCACTTCTCCGCGCTGCTGCAGGAGCAAGGGCAACCGATGAAAGACCTCCTGATGGACGAGAAGTTCATCTGCGGTCTCGGCGACATCTACTCCGACGAGATCCTGTTCGCGGCCGGTATCAAGTTCGACCGTCAGTCCGACAAGTTGTCGTCTCAGGACGTCAGGCGCATCTATCGCGCGTTGATCGAGGTCCTCCAAGAGGCCGTTAAGGCGCGCGGCACGACATGGGGTCGAAAGAACTTCCGGGATCTCCACGGCGCGCCGGGAGGGTGGCAGCTCGAGCTCAAGGTCTATGAGCGTGATGGCGAAGCATGCCGCCGCTGCCGCAACGAGATCGTCAAGGAAGAGTTCAAGGACGGCTTCACCTACTTCTGTCCCCAATGCCAGTCATGACAGCCGAGCAGGGCGGACCCCAGATCCCTTCGAGGAGGAACGAAAGTGGAAGATAGGACCCGCGTCCACGTCTTCGTCGACGGAGACGTCCAGGGCGTGAACTTCCGTCAAGCCATCGCGGACAAGGCCAACGAGCAGGGCGTGACCGGGTGGGTGCGCAACCTCAACGACGGGCGCGTCGAAGCCGTCCTGGAGGGGCCGCGCGACGAGGTCTACCGCGTCGTCGGGCTGTGCCGTGCGGGGCCTAAAGGGGCTCGTGTGGCTGGTGTGCAGGTCGATCGGGAGCCGCCGAAGAACGAGAAGACCTTCAAGATCAAATAGGTCGCAGGGCAACCACCGGCAGGTGGATCGCCTGAAGCAAACAAGTCGCGGCCTATTGCCGGAGGCTCGCCACCCGCCCTTGCTAGGTTGAGACCCATGTACGTCCGCTCCCTGCGGCTTGCGGGGTTCAAGTCGTTCGCCACGCCCACGGTCCTCGATTTCGAGGAGGGCGTGAACGTCATCGTCGGGCCCAACGGCTCCGGCAAGTCCAACATCGCCGACGCGCTCGCGTGGGTCCTCGGCTCTCAGGCGCCGACCAGCTTGCGTGGCGCGTCGATGGAGGACGTGATCTTTGCGGGGTCCCAATCGAAGCCGCGGCTCGGGTCCGCCGAGGTCTCTCTGACGCTCGACAACACGTCGCGGACGCTTCCTCTCGATCTCACCGAGGTCACCATCAGCCGCTCCACCGATCGCTCCGGCGCGTCCGAGTACCGGATCAACGGTGCTCCTTGCAGGTTGATGGACATCGCCGAGCTCTTGTCCGATACCGGGATCGGCCGCAGCATCCATACCGTCGTCAGTCAGGGGAACCTCGATGCCGTTCTGGAGGCCCGTCCCGAGGAGCGCCGCGCGTTCATCGAAGAGGCCGCTCACATCGGCAAGCACCGGCGGCGCAAGGACCGTGCGCTGCGCAAGATCGAGCGTGTCGACGACAACCTCACGCGTCTCAACGACGTCCTCGAGGAACTGAGGCGTTCGATCAGGCCGCTCAAGCGCCAGGCGTCCGTGGCGGCCCAGTACTCCGAGCTGTTGTCAGAACATCGTGATCTTCGCCAGCGGTTGACCGCGACCGAGCTTCACCGGCTCAAGGTCGAGGACGACGCGGCCGATGTCGAGGCCGCGGTTCATCGCGCCACGCTGCTTGCGGAAGAGCTGGCAACGGTGCGCGCGCGACTGGCTACCAGCGAGCGGGAGCGGGAGGAGCTCGCGTCCGCGGCCGAACGCGCCTCGGACGTGTCCCACTCGATGGGCCGCGCTCACGATCGGTTGAGGAGCCTCGCGCGCCTTGCAGGTGAGCGTTCGGAGCGCCTGCAGGCCCGGCTCTCGGCCGAGACGGAACAGGGCTACCAGGAACGGATCCGGCTTCTGACCGACGCCAAGAAGAGGTGGGGGACCGAGGTCGGTGCGCTGACTCTCGTGGCGGACGACGTCAGGACGCGCGCCGAAGGCGGGCGTGCCGAGCGGCGCGCGGCCGAGGCCAAGGTCGCATCCGCTGACGACGCATTGAGCTCGGCTCGCAATGCCGAGACGGGGGCCGCTCAGGCTCTCGTCAGGTCGGAGGGCAGCGAAGCTGCGGGCCGTGCCACGCTCGGTGCTATCGACGCGCGCGTCAAGGCGGTCGAGGAGCGCCGCGATGTGACCCAACGCGAGCTCACAGCCGACGCAGAGCGCGTCGCCGCGGCCGAGGCCGAAGTGCGCGCTCTGGAATCCGAGCTTGATGTTGCCGCGGGAACAGCAGCTGAGGCCGAGTCGGTCCTGGAAGGCTCCCGCGAGCACGCGGACGAGCTGCGGAGAGCTTTGAACACGAGCGAGGCCGGCCGCAGCGCAGCCGCTGCGCGCTCGGACGCGCTCGAAGAGGTCGATCATCTCCTCGACGGTCTGGACGAGGCCAAGGCGCGGATCGCGCCCTTGTTGCTGTCCGCTCGAGCCGCAGGCGACGTCGCGAAAGCGGGCCGCGATGAGGCCGCACGTCTGGTGGCCGAAGCAGACGCTCTCGTCGAGCAGAGATGGCAGGACGTCGCGCGCCACGACCAAGAGTTGCGCCGACTCGACGCGCTCATGTCCGGAGCAGCCGAACGGCTCACGGGAGCCCGGCGTCAACGCGAGACCCGCGAGATCGAGCTTGCGGCCCTGGACGAAGAGCTCGCTCGCGCCAACGACGCGCTCGCCGCGGCCGAGCGAGACGCCACCGAGGAGCGTGCTCAGATCCCGATGCACCGCGCTCGCCTCGAGGAGACGCAACGCACGCGTGCGGCATGTGAGTCGGCGCTCGAAGAGGCCAAAGCCGAGGCCGCCGCGATCGCTCAGCGTTCCTCGGCAGCGGAGCTCGACGCCCGCGCCGCCGAGGAACGAGTGCTCGCCGCAAGGTTGCGACTCGAGGAGGCCGAAGCCGGACTGGCGGACGCCGAGAAGGCGCTCGCAGGCCTCGCCGATCTACGCGCCCAGTTGTCAGAGGCAGTTGAGCGCGCCGCGGCGGTTGCAGACGCCGCGCTGACCGCGGCAGGTGTCGCGGCCCGCTGGGGCGAGGAAGCGGCGGATCGCGCCACCGCGGCTCGAACCGAAGCCCATGCCGCCGACGCCCGGTTCACTTCGATGCGAGCGCGTGAGACCGAGTTGTCCCGCCATCTCGAAGACGTGGCCAAGGCGCGCAACATCGCAGAGGTCAGACGCGCCGAAACGCGGGCCCGCTCTGAAGCGGTCGCCGAGCGCGCTATGGACGAATGGGGTCTGGGTCTAGACGCACTCATGGCCCTCGAGCCCTATCCGGTCGAGGAAGAGCCAGCTGCACGTACGCGCGCGGAGAGGCTCGAGCGCGACATGAAGAGGCTTGGCACCGTGAACCCCCACGCCGCGGAGGAATTCGTCGAGCTCTCCGAAAGGGAGGCCTTCCTCGTGACTCAGATGGAGGACCTCCGAACCTCACGTCGCGATCTCATGAAGGTCGTGCGCGAGGTCGACGAGACCATCGAGATGGTGTTCAACCAAGCGTTCGAGGATGTCGCGCGCCAGTTCGAGGGCGTCATCGCCCGTCTGTTCCCGGGCGGGAGCGGACGCTTGAAACTTACAGATCCCAACGACATGCTGACCACTGGGATCGAGATCGAGGCGCGTCCGCCCGGAAAGAACGTCCGCAAGCTGTCGTTGCTATCGGGCGGTGAGCGGTCGCTCGTCGCACTGGCGTTCCTGTTCTCGATCTTCAGGTCGCGCCCCTCCCCGTTCTACCTCCTCGATGAGGTCGAGGCGGCCTTGGACGACGTCAACCTCAGCCGTTTCCTCGGGCTGATACACGAGCTCGAAGAACACGCCCAGGTCCTGATCGTGACTCACCAAAAGCGCACGATGGAGGCTGCCGACGTCCTTTACGGCGTCTCCATGGCCAAGGACGGAATCTCCCACGTCATCGCGAAACGCCTTTCGGAGGTCCCCATCTAGCGACGGTCACCGCGATCGCCACCGCAGCCCCGGCGACGACCCACCACACCCACGCAGGTGTCCCATCCGGAAGATCACGGGCCGGCAGCTGCAGCCCGGCCGCGATCGGCGAAGGTGCACCCACCCCGCTGGCGTCGATCGCCAGATCGTGCGTGAGATCTCCGGCGCGTTCGTCGATGCGCAGGTACGAGAACCACATGTCCGAGGTGGGAAGCCACGACATCCCCTTGTCCGACGCGAGATCGCGCAGCAGGGATCCCGACGCCCGCTCGTTGCGGTCGAGGAATATGCCCTCGCGTTCTTCAGGTGAGGTCGGGGCGGGAAGTAGTGCGGGCTTCGTCTGCGTCAGAAGGAAGACGTCGGCCTCGATCGGCGCGTCCGGTCCCGAACCGAGGCCGAGGATGCGCAGAGGGACCCATGGGTTCGGGGTCGGGATCGTGACGTGTATCGGTGTGCCGTCGCCCGTCGCCTGACCGAGGTCGCGCGCGGCACTCGCATCGAAACGCGCAGCCATGAATATCGGGCTGCGGCGCGCGTAGAACTCGAGCACCTCAGGAGTGTCGGGCGTCAGCAGGAAACCGTTCTCCTTGGCCCACGTGCCGACTTCTTGCGCTCCACCTTTGAGCACGGTGATGTCCAGCGCATCGATGCGTGTCTCGAGGAGTACTTCAGCCTCAGGCGCGGCAGCAGCATCGAGTGCGGCCGATTCAGCCGTCAGGTCCCGAACCGGCGGTGCGACCTCCCGAGCGAGGCGCTGCAGCGTCCAGTCACCCGCGCGCTTCACGTCGCTGGGGACGCCCGGCAACGGCACGATCGAGCCGAACTCGCCCCCACCCCCGTTGAACTCGAACGACGTGATGTAGTGCTCGACGCCGTCGACGTAGGCCACGAGCGTGGACGTCTTCAGGAGGCTCACCGTCCCGTTGGGATTGACGAGCCCGCCGCACGCGAGTGCCGGGGCCGCCGTCAGGATCGTCAGTGCAACGATCGCCAAGACTGTCAGCTTGCGCATGCCGTCCCCCTCGTATCCGTCCGTGCCGTCCTCCGATAGACGGCCGGGGTGCGCTGAAAGGTTCCCGGCGATTGACCCACAGCGCACGATGCTCCAACCTCAGGGCGTGGACATCCAGACAGGCTTCGCACGCTCGGGCGCGAGCCACATCGCGTACCAGGTGCTCGGTGACGGTCCGGTCGACATGGTGTTCATGTCGGCGTGGTTCAGCCACATCGACGGGCGCTGGGAAGAGCCGATGTTCGCGCGGATGCTCCGGCGGTTCTCGACGTTCGCGCGGCTGATCGTGTTCGACAAGCGCGGAAGCGGCGCGTCCGATCCCCTCCCGCAGGATGCGGTCACGTGGGAGGACTGGGCCGACGACATCCGGTGTGTGATGGATGCGGTGGGGTCGGAGAAGGCGGCGATCGTGGGGGTGGGCGATAGCGGGCCTATAGCGATGTTGTTCGCGGCGACGTATCCCGAGCGGGTGACGGCGCTCGTGTGTGCCAATACCACTGCGAAGCTGACGGCCGACAACGATTACCCGGGCCGGGCGCCCGAACAGATAGAGGCGTTCCTCGCGCGCCAGGAGGAGAACTGGGGCACCGGGGGGATGATGGAGATCTTCTGCCCGAGCAAGGCCAACGACGACAGATACAGACAGTGGTGGGCGAAGTACCAGCGGATGTCGGCGAGCCCCGGCAACTGCACGGCGGTCACCAGGCTGATCATGCAGATGGACGTCCGCCCCTTCCTCTCGACGATCCAGGCGCCCACGCTCGTGGTCCAACGGAAAGACCTCGCAATGGTTCCGGTCGAGCACGGCCGCTATCTGGGCGAAAACATCCCCGGGGCTCGCTATGTGGAGCTTCCCGGAGCGGATTACTTCATCTACATCGGTGCGCCCGACATCCAGGACGAGATCGAAGAATTCATCACGGGTGTGAGAGCAGTGAGTGAGCCCGATCGCGTGCTCGCGACCGTGATGTTCACAGACATCGTCGGTTCGACGACCACACTCTCTGAAGTGGGGGACCGCCGCTGGAAGGAGCTTCTCGACACGCATGACTATGTGATCAGGCGCAATCTCGATGAGCACCGTGGGCGACTCGTCAACACCACAGGAGACGGGATCCTTGCGACCTTCGACGGCCCCGCGCGAGCGATCCGCAGCGCGTTCGGTATCCGCGACGGTCTCCGCGATGTCGGGATCAGCATCAGGTGCGGGCTCCACACCGGCGAGCTCGAGGTCCATGGCGAGGATGTGCGCGGGATGGCCGTTCATATCGGGGCCCGGGTGATGTCTATCGCCGACGCCGATCAGGTCGTTGTCTCCCGAACGGTCAAAGACCTGACCGTGGGCTCAGGGATCGTGTTCAGGGACCGCGGTGAGCACACCCTCAAGGGCGTTCCTGAGCCGTGGCAGCTTTTCGAGGCAGTGGAGGCCTGAGGCCGCTCTGGGGCCCCTCGCCTGGGACCCCTCGCCTGGGGCCCCTCGAAGGGGCGGACAGGCCCCCGGAGAATCACTGAGCCACGCCCAGAACACCTTCGACCTTCAGGAGATCCACGTGAAGAAGCTCCTTGCTTTGCTCACCGGAGCCATGTTGTTGATGAGCGCCCTCAGCCCCGCAAGCGCCCGTCGCTCCTCGGCGCCGGACGGTGGCCGCCCGGTCGACTACGTGAAGCTCAAGGGTCTGTCCCAACCGAAGTACGAGACCGTGCGCGAGGTCTTCGAGGTCCCGATGGAGGACGGCATCAACCTTTATGTGGAGGTCGAGCGCCCCAAGGCGGAGGGCCGTTTCCCGGTGATCCTGGAGCTCAGCCCCTATCACGGGACGGTTGCAGACCGCCTCGGGACGAGGATCCTCCCGGGTCCGGTCGTCGATGGGAAGCACGTGGGCCTGTCCGGCTATTTCGCGCCCAGAGGCTACGCGGTGGTCTTCGTGGACCTGCGTGGGACCGGCCGGTCGGAGGGATGTCTAGACCACCTGGGACCCGCGGATGCGAGCGACTCCTACGAGATCGTCGAATGGGCGGCCAAGCAGAAGTGGTCGAACGGCCGCGTCGGCATGACCGGGCACTCCTACGTCGGCTCGACGCCGCAGCTCGCGATGGCCCAGAAGCCGCCTCACCTCGTGACCATCGTCCCGAGCGCGGGCCTCGCGCGCATGTACGACCACAAGTTCCAGAACGGAGTGCCCTACAACCTGCAATGGGCCGGTCCGTTGTTCGCCTACGAGGCGCTCGCGATCGACCGCTACCTCCCACCCGGGACATCCGACCCTGTTACCGACGGCAACACCGGGGACAACTTCGGCAACGATCCGCAATACATCGGATGCGGCGCGCCTCAGAGCACCGCCGTAACCGGGGACGCGTACATGCGGGGCCAGGAGACGCAGTGGGATCGCGATCGTGACTTCGCCAAGGGCGCCACTAAGTCGGATGTGCCGGTCTTCCTCGTCCATGGCGTCAACGACAACGCCGCTCGCATCGCGGCCGCCGATTGGTTCAACAAGCGCCGCAAGCCGCAGGACAAGGCGTGGATCGGGCAGTGGGATCACGGCGTCGGGCGCTATCCGAACAGCCGCACCTGCCCCGCCGCGTCCCAGGCGCCGTGCGAGAACGATCAATGGACCGAGGCACTGCACGCGTGGTTCGACAAGTGGCTCCAGGAGCGCGATGTGGACACGGGTCCGCCCGTCGAGGTTTTCCTCAACAACGGAAAGATCTACACGGCACCGGTGTGGCCTCCGACCCCCGACAAGAAGATCCGGTTCTACCCGGCTGCGGATGGTTCGCTCGGTTCCTCGTCGGGAGCGGCCGGCACTGTTCAGTACATCGCCGGTCCCCAGGACACGGGCAACTATGCGGCGACGTTCGACTCGAAGCCTTTCAAAGAGGACACGCTCATCGTGGGGTTGCCGAAGCTGCATCTGGTCGAGACGCAGACGAGCCCCTTCCTGCACATCAACGCGACGCTTTACGACGTCGATGGTGACACCGCCGACGCGATCGGCAAGGCGAATTGGGCCATCCAGCCTGAGCTACGCGAGGGCATCGGCAACCCTCAACCGGCCGTCCCCGGGCTGCCGATGTCTATGGACCTCACCTCGATGGCACAGGCACACGTGCTCGAGAAGGGCCACGTCTTGCGGTTCGTCGTGTCGTCCTACAACTCCGACAAGGTGCCGACATTCGGGGCCGGGGGAGCGGTCCTCGTGCACGTAGGGGGCGACGATCCGACGTACTTCGACCTCCCGATCGTGGAAAATCCCCGCTATTACGACGAAGTTTGTTACGGCGCGGACCCCCCATTGAGGTCCGTGACCTGTATCAGCCCGTGAACCCGTAGCCTTCCCCTATGCCTGAAGGGATAGCTCCAGAGCTTCTGATCGTCGCCGGCCTGCTGGCCGTGATCGTCGCGGCCTTCTTCGTTGGCCGGCGCGGTGGGGGTGCACCCCCCGACGACGACGGTACGCGCCGCGTGGACGCGCCGGGGCAACCTCTCGTGGTTGCTCCACCCGAAGCGGTCGTCGAAGACGAGGCCACGGCGACACTCGAGCCGAGCCCGGATGTAGGCGAGGACATCGCCCCACCCCAAGAGATCGTCCTCGACGAGCCGCCGGTAGCGGCGCCCCCTGAGGTCGAAGCCCCCCCGAGGCCGACGCTGCGAGAGCGGCTCGGTAAGAGTCGCAAGTTCTTCGCGGACCGGGTCCTCGGTGTGTTCTCGGGTGTGCCGGACGAGGAGACGTGGGACGACGTCGAAGCGGCTCTCATCCAAGCGGATATCGGCGTGGGTACAGCCACGCGCATCGTGGAAGACCTCCGCAGCAAGGCCAAGGAGCAGCGCGTCCAGACCGAGGACGACGTCCGGGCATTGCTGGCTCAAGAGCTCGTCTCGCTCTTCGATCGCGACCTCGACCGCGGCCTCGCTTTCGCCCCTGAGGGCGTGACGGTGTGGCTGATCGTCGGCGTGAACGGGACGGGGAAGACGACAACGATCGGCAAGCTGGCGCGCGACCTCCAGGAACGCGGCCGCACCGTGGCGCTGGCCGCGGCCGACACCTTCCGGGCCGCCGCCGACGAGCAGCTGGACGTCTGGGCTGCACGCTCGAGTGCCCAGGTCGTCAAGCATCAGCCGGGGGCGGACCCCGGAGCGGTTGCCTTCGACGCGCACGCGTTCGCACGTGCACGCGGGCTCGATGTGTTGATCGTCGACACGGCCGGCCGCCTCCACACCAAGACTCCATTGATGGACGAACTGTCGAAGGTGAGGCGCGTCCTCGAGAAGGAGACTCAGATCGACGAGGCGTTGCTCGTCATCGATGCGACCGCAGGCCAGAACGGCCTCGTCCAGGCCAAGGAGTTCGCCGCGGCCGCAGGGGTTACCGGCATCGTTCTGACGAAGCTCGACGGCACGGCCAAGGGGGGCATCGCGCTCGCGATCGAGGACACGCTTTCGATCCCTATCAAGCTCATCGGTGTCGGTGAGGGGATCGACGACCTCGAACCGTTCGACCCCAAGACCTTCGTAGACGCGCTCCTGGGGTGAAGATCCTCGTCGCCGGGGGGACCGGTTTCCTCGGCAGGTACATCACTAGGGCGCTTCTGGACGACGGGCATGAGGTGACCGTTCTGTCTCGCCGCCCCGAACTAGCGGCCTCGATCCCACAGCTGCGCGGCGCCTCTTCGGTGAAGGGTGATGTGACGACCCCGCGCACCCTGACGGGGACGATGGACGGGGCCGACGCGGTCGTGGGCGCGGTGCAATTCCCGAACCATCCTGTCGAGGTTCCGCGTAAAGGCCTCACCTACGACCATTTCGACCGGTTGGGGACGGAGAGACTCCTCGATGCTGCCAAGGAGGCCGGCGTCGACCACTACTTCTACGTGAGTGGTGCAGGTGCGACGCCGTTCAGCGACCGGAGCTGGTACCGCGCCAAAGGCCGAGCGGAAGAGTCGATCCGTGGGAGCGGGCTCGCGTACGCGATCCTTCGTCCGTCTTGGGCTTACGGCCCCGAGGACAAGGCGCTCAACAAACTCGTCAAGATCGCGCGCTTCTCTCCCGTGGTCCCTCGCCTGGGATTCGGCTCGCAGCGCATCCAACCGGTCTTCGCAGGTGACATCGGACGCGCCGCGGCGGAGATCTTCAAGCAAGACGCGTGGGGCCGCACGTTCGAGATCGGTGGGCCCGATATCCTTACGATGGATGAGGTCATCAAGACGATGCTGAGCGTGTCGGGTCGCCGACGGCTCGTCGTTCCGCTTCCTGCGACACTTGCAAAGGTCGGGACGCTGCCACTTACGCTGCTGCCGCGCCCCTTCATGACGCCGCAGGGCATCGAGTTCGCGATCCAAGACGGAGTGGTCGACAACTCCGCGATCGAATCCCTTGGCGTCCAACCCATGTCCCTCGAAGAGGGACTCCACTACCTCCGGCGCGGCCGATGACGCGGGAGGGCCCAAAGCCTTTATTCAACTCGGCACTCCGTCTTCCGTTGCGTGTCGCCGCCGTGTTAGTGGCTTATCTCGTCTACAGAGTCGTCGAGACCAAGAGCTTCGGGGCCGGTCTGTTCGCGGGTTTCGGGAGTCTCATCCTGCTGTGGGCGGCGGTCGACCGGCTCACCTTGTGGCCCGATGAGCGCGAAGGACTCATGGAGGTCGGCCTTGTCATCCTCGGTATCGGACTCAGCGCTGTTGGCGCGTATCTGTATCTCCGCTGACCGTTATCGGGTTGCTGAGCGCCTCGATCGCGCTTCCTCGTTGCAATTGAAGCCGGTAGTCGCCGGGCCCCGATGATCTGAAGTCGTAGGTGAACTCTGCTCCGGTGACGGGAACCGCGAGGTAGGGAAGGCCGTCCCGCATGATCACCAACGTCCTCACCTCGGGACCCGGCGCAGCCCCCAGGACCTGGACGGTGAAAGCGGCTTCCGACGCAGCGATCGACCCACCCATCATCGCGGTCGACCCGTCGGGACCTTCTGCTGAGAACCTGAGGTCCGGGCCGTCCGCGCCAAAGAACTTCACGTACGCCCGTCCCGCGAGGATCGCGCGCTCGATGCCCTTCTCGCTCAGCTCGCGCGCGTATACGACGGTGGTCGCTTCGCCGATCGGTGACTGCGTGGTGCCGTTGCCGCCACCCGCGTGATGCGAGTCGCTCGAACCGACGGCGGTGATATCAAAGCCTTCGCCGTGGAGCTCGTCGAACATCTGGATCGCGAGAGGCGTGAATGGGTTCGGGCCGAGCTCGTGCCCGGCGGGCTCGGACGTTCCACCGGGTCCGGTAGACACTTCGAACGCGTCGACCTTGTTCCAGTCGGTCTCCGCGTCCGTGTAGTCCCAGGGACAGCCACGGCACAGGTTGTTGAAGCCTGGGATCACGGACGGAAAGATCGTGGGGTGGTTCACCTGGGTGAAACCGCCAGCGGCGTGGATCGCGTCGAAGATGCGACTCGCCGGCTGCGCGTCCCGGAGCTGCTCGATCGAGTCGCCGCGCAGCTCGAATATCGGTCCCGTGCGGTGATCTACGTAGCGCACGCTCGCGTGATTATTGATGTGGCCCCGATAGGTGATCACTTCCGCGCTGCGGATGATGAGCTTCCCGGGGTAAGCAGCTTGGTAGCGACCGATCTCGGCCCAGTGCCGCCGTGTGACGTAGTCGGACAATGCGATGAAGTCCAGGCCGGCACCTTCGGGTCGCGCCCCGAATGCGTAGTCGAATGTCTCGGCCATCGTGGCGTCGTTGGGGCTCGAGTGCTCGGCATGCACGTGGAAGTCCCCGCGATACCAGGCGGGTTTGGTCGACGCAGGTGTGGGGTTGTACGCGGCCGGTCTCCAGCGTGGCATGGCGTCGGCCGGGTCTCGACCGAGCAACACGTCGAGACGCCACTCGACGCTTCCGTCGGGGTCGCCGAAGGGGACCCCGACGATCGCTGCGATGCCTATCTCGGCGGCCCACTCACCGGGAGGGATCACTCCGGGGATGAACCCCACGGTCGCAGCCTCGGGTGAGATCGAGACGTCGAGCCTGCTCGAACCGCCCCACCCCCTGAATCCGTCTCGGTCGAAGAACCCATTGGGTCCGCGCTTGTCGTAGATCCCGAGGTCCAGCGTGTGCTTGATCTCGGCCGAGGTCGGCGAGTCAGGCTGGTCGTGACACAACCTCACCGTGACCTTCGTTGTGCCCCTCGGCACCCTGAAAGGCACCATCAGGTACGACCCCTCGTAGTCCTCGGAGAGCGAGCCGCCGAACGACAGGGTCGGGGTGCCCTCGCCGGTGCAGGCTTCGAGCGTTTGGCGTCCGGCTGCCGGGACCGCCATCGACGCGATCATCACGAGCGCTGCGGCCACTGCGAGACGTCTCATTAGAGGAGATTCTCCCATCGCGAGGGCTTCCCTTAGGGTTCGAGGATGTTCGATTCACTCTCCGACCGGTTCGACGACATCTTCACGCGCCTCCGTTCGCGCGGTCGCCTGTCCGAGAAGCAGATCGACGAGGTGCTGCGCGAGATACGCCTTGCCCTGCTCGAAGCGGATGTAGCGCTGAAGGTCGTCAAGGCCTTCGTCGCCGACGTCAGAGAGCGAGCCGCGGGGGCAGAGCTGCACAAAAGCCTCACGCCAGCCCAGCAGGTGATCAAGCTCGTACACGCTGCGCTGATCGATGTCCTCGGGCACGAGGCGGTGGGGCTCGAGGTATCGCCGAAGCCACCACGCGTGATCCTGATGGCAGGTCTCCAGGGCTCGGGTAAGACGACCGCCGCCGCAAAGCTCGCGCGGCTTCTGAAATCTCAAGGCCGCCGTCCGCTGTTGAGCGCGTGCGACCTGCGCCGCCCTGCCGCGGTGCGGCAGCTCCAGATCCTCGGGGAGCAGATCGGCGTCCCTGTGTTCGCGGACCTCGATGCGCCGCCCGAGGACGCGCCCGGTGTCGCGGGTCGCGCCAAGCAGGTAGCGATCGACGAGGGACATACCGACCTCATCGTCGACACCGCGGGGCGCATGCACGTCGATCCCGACCTCATGGCCGAGCTGGGCCTAGTGGCCAAGATGGTCGAGCCGACCGAAACGTTGCTCGTATGTGATGCCATGACGGGGCAGGACGCGGTCAATGTAGCGGAGGCATTCCTTGAAGAGGTCGACGTTACCGGCGTCGTCCTGACGAAGCTCGACGGTGACGCGCGTGGAGGCGCGGCGCTGTCGATGTCCTATGTGACGGGGCGTCCGGTCAAGTTCGCAGGCGTGGGAGAGAAGCTCGGGGATCTCGAGCCGTTCCATCCGGACCGGATGGCGTCCCGCATCCTTGGCATGGGCGACGTGCTCACCCTCATCGAGAAGGCAGAGCAGGCGTTCGATGCCGATGAGGCCCAGAAGATGCAGGAGAAGCTCCGCAAGGCGGACTTCACCTTCGACGACTTCCTGTCGCAGCTTCAGGCGATCAAGAAGATGGGGCCGCTGTCCCAGGTCATCGGGATGCTTCCGGGCATGGGCAAGCTTCCGGTGGGCGGCGCGGACGTCGACGAGCAGATGCCCAGGGTTGAGGCGATCATCCGCTCGATGACGCTCGAGGAGCGCAATAATCCGGCCCTCATAAAGGGCAGCCGCCGGAAGAGGATCGCGCTGGGATCGGGGACATCCATCCAGGACGTCAACCAGCTGGTGAAGCAGTTCGACCAGGTGCGCAAGCTGATGCGGTCGATGACGGGCGGCAAGGGCAAGAAGGGGATGCGCCTCCCCCCTGGCCTCAAGCTCCCCCCCGGCTTCTAGCCGGGCTCAGAGGTCGGGCTACCTGGTAATATTCCTCGTCCAGCTTCGTATCCCGGAGCCCCAGCGGCTTGAATCCGGGGCCGATCCCAAGAAGGAGCACAAGTGGTCAAGATCAGGTTGATGCGCGTCGGGAAGCGCAAGCAGCCCTCGTACAGGGTCGTAGTGGCAGACGCGCGCAGCCCCAGGGACGGCCGCATCATCGAGGCCATCGGGCACTACCAGCCGCGCGAGGATCCCTCTGTGGTCGTGATCGATAACGACCGCGCCCTACATTGGTTGCAGCGAGGCGCCCAGCCATCCGACCAGGTCCGCCACCTCCTGAGGATCTCGGGCGCGTGGACGGCCTTCACCGGTGAGGTGGCCGCTGCACCATCGCCTCGTAAAGCGACCCCCGCCGGGGGGGTCAAGGCCACGCCGGCCGCGTCCATCTCTGAGGACACGACGCCCGGAGAGGCCGAACCCGCGATCGAGGACGCGAACGCAGACGAAGCCGAGCAGGAGATGCCGAGCACCGAGACCCTCGAGGATCCGTCCTCGACCCCTGCGGAGCCGACCCCTGTGGAGCCGACCCCTGCGGGTTCTGAGGACAGCGCCGAATCGTGAGCCGCGCGCTCATCGAGTACGTCGCTCCGTGGCTCGTCGACTATCCCGACGACGTCGAGATCACCGAGACCGAGGGTGAGCGTGACGAGCTGGTCATCGAACTCAGCGTCAACCCCGAGGACATGGGCAAGATCATCGGCAAGCGCGGGCGCATCATCCGATCCATCCGTGTCCTGGCACGCGCCGCTGCGGGTCACGATGGCCGCTCCGTATCTGTAGAGGTGGTCGACTGACGCCTGCTCCCGGCAGGCTGCTCGCGGGACAGGTGGGCAAGCCCCACGGACTCGGGGGCGAGGTTTACGTGGTTCCGATCTCGGATGACCCGCATCGTTTCGACGTTGGGGCGAGCCTCCTCGACGAGCAGGGTGAGGAGCTCCTCATCGAATCGGCGCGGCGACACAACGATCGCCTCCTCATCAAGTTCGCGGGCGTCGACGATCGCGACACGGCGGCGACGATGAAGGGTCCCCTCTACGTCACCGAGGATGCCCTGCGCGCCCTCGATGATGACGAGTTCTGGACCCACGACGCGATCGGATGTGAAGTCTTCACCGTCGACGATCCCACGCCCGTGGGGACTGTGCGCGACCTCATGAGCGGGGCGGCCCAGGATCTCCTCGTTCTGGACACGCCGCGGGGCGAGCGGCTCGTCCCACTTGTAAAGGCCATCGTCGTTGAGGTCGACGTCGCCGCGCGTCGTGTCGTCCTCGACCCCCCGGCAGGTCTGCTCGACTAGTGGTGTCCCACTGATGCGCATCGACGTCGTCACTCTTTTCCCCGAGCTCTTCGAGGCTCCACTGCGTACGAGCATCTTGGGACGTGCGGTGCGAGATGGCGTCGTCGAGGTCGAGGTGCACGACCTGCGCGCGTTCGGTCTCGGCCGCCACCGGTCGGTCGATGACGAGCCGTACGGCGGGGGAGCGGGGATGGTCATGCGCCCAGAGCCCCTATTCGCAGCGGTAGAGGGCATCGCATCGCCGGGGAGTCACGTCGTTCTGATGTCGCCGCGCGGAACATCACTCACCCATGCCGTCGGCGCGGGTCTCGCGGAGCGCGCCCATCTGGTCCTCTTGTGCGGTCGTTACGAAGGTGTGGATGAGCGCGTCGTCGAGCATCTCGTCGACGAGGAGATATCGATAGGTGACTACGTCCTCGGCGGAGGGGAGCTGCCCGCCCTCGTGACGATCGAAGTGGTAGCCCGTCTGGTCCCCGGCGTCGTCGGGAACGCCGCGTCGCTCGAGAGCGAATCGCATGCGCATGGGCTCTTGGAGTACCCGCAGTACACACGGCCCGCTGAGTTCAGGGGATGGGCTGTCCCAGAGGTTCTCGTGTCGGGTGATCACGCCGCGATCGAGCGATGGCGGACCGAGCGCTCCCACGAGTTGACGCGTGCGCGCCGTCCCGACCTGATGGCCCCGCCCGATGCCTAGAACCCGAGCCGGTGTTCAACGCCCACCCGCCGGAACGATCCCGACGCGTCCGGGCGCGTACCTGTTCAGGGACGCGTCGGGACGTGTGGTCTACGTGGGGAAGGCGAAGTCCCTGCGGAGCAGGCTTTCGAACTACTTCGCTCAGGACCTTCATCCACGCACGCGCGCGATGGTTGAAGCAGCGACCGACGTCGAGTGGATCGTCACGGACAGTGAAGTCGCGGCTCTTCACCTCGAGCTCAACCTCATCAAGCAGCACCGTCCCCGCTACAACGTCCGCTATCGCGACGACAAGAGCTATCCCTACCTGGCGATAACCCTGGACGAGGAGTTCCCGCGGGCGCGCGTGATGCGGGGGACCAAGCGCAAGGGTGTCCGCTATTACGGACCATTCGCTCATGCCTACGCGATCCGCGACACGCTCGATCTCTTGCTGAGGACTTTCCCGATGCGTACGTGCTCCCAGGGTGTGTTCGATCGCTGCAAGCGTCGTAACCGGCCCTGCCTGCTGTTCGACATCGAGCGTTGCTCGGGGCCATGCGTCGGCGCGGTCAACGCGGACGCACATCGCGCGATCGCTCTGCAGTTGTGTGACTTCCTCGACGGCAACACAGGGCCGTTCATCGCCCGCGTCGAGGCCGAGATGAAAGCCGCCGCGTCGCGTGAAGAGTTCGAGCGTGCCGCAAAGGCTCGCGACCAGCTTCACAACCTCAAGAAGGCGATCGAACGACAAGAGATGGTCTCCGCGCGCCAGGAGGATATGGATGTCATCGGTTTCGTCGAGGACGACCTCGAGGCCGCGTTCCAGGTCTTCTTTGTAAGGCGTGGTCGCGTCACCGGCCGCAAGGGATTCATCGTCGACAAGGTCGAAGACATCTCCGGTCAGGAGCTCGTCGCGGGGTTCATCGAGAGGCTGTACTCGGACGCTGACGTACCTCGACAGGTGCTCGTCCCCGAGCTGCCGACGGAGCACGACGTGCTGGCGACCTGGCTGAGGATGCTGCGCGATGGACCGGTCGCGATAAAGGTGCCATCGCGGGGATCGAAACGCAGGCTCCTCGAGACCGTCACCGAGAACGCGCGCGCGGCTTTCCAGCAGCACAAGATGAAGCGCTCGAGTGACTTCGCGGCGCGCTCTCTGCAGCTCAACGAGCTCCAGTCGGTGTTGGGGATGGGCCGAGCGCCGCTGCGTATCGAGTGCTTCGACATCTCGAACACGGGCACAACCGAGGCCGTCGGGTCGATGGTCGTCTTCGAGGACGGACTGTCGAAGCGGTCCGACTACCGTCGCTTCGCCATCAAGTGGACCGAAGGGCCTGACGACGTGGGCATGATCGGGGAGGTCCTGAGGCGGCGCTTCGCGCGATGGCAGGACGAGGACCGCGGGGGCCGCAGGGGGCGCTTCGCCTACCCGCCAGACCTGGTCGTCATCGACGGCGGGCGGGGCCAGCTCAACCGCGCCGTTGAGGTCATGGACGAGCTGGGGATCGACGGCGTGAGCGTGATCGGGCTCGCCAAGCGCATGGAGGAGGTCTATCTCCCAGGGCAACCGGAGCCCCTCCGGATACCCCGCGGGTCCGAGGCGTTGTACCTCCTGCAGCGGGTCAGGGACGAAGCGCACCGCTTCGCGCTTGCCTACCATCGCCTGCGCCGCGGACAGCGCATGACCCGTTCGGCGCTCGACGGGATCCCCGGGCTGGGGGAGTCGAGGAAGAAGAAGCTTCTAAAGGAGTTCGGCTCGGTCAAGCGGGTGCGCGAAGCTTCCGTTGAAGAGATCGCCGCGGTCCCCGGTATCCCCCGGGCGGTGGCCGAGAGGATCTTCTCCGAGCTTCATCCACTTGAAAGGGAGAATGGGAAGCGTCGTGAACGAGCAGAGGCCTGAGGACGTCGAGGTCACCGTTATCAGCGGTCTTTCGGGCGCGGGGCGGTCCGAGGCCGCCAAGGCGCTCGAGGACCTGGGCTGGTTCGTGATCGACAATCTCCCCCCCGCCCTCATCGGCAAGATGCTCGCGCTCGCGCTCGCTCCGGGCAACGACCTCAAGCGGATAGCCCTGGTCATCGATGCGCGCGGAGGGGCGTTCTTCGCGGAGGCGACGACCGCGCTCGAGAAGCTGCGCGCCGAACTGCCCAAGTTCCGTCTCGTGTTCCTCGACGCGACTGACGATGCGCTCGTGCGCAGGTTTGACGCGAGCAGGAGGCGCCACCCTCTCGCAACCAACGATCGCGTCGCCGTCGGTATCCAACGTGAGCGCGATCTGATGAGGGTCTTCCACGAGCGTGCCGACCTTGTTATCGATTCCTCGGATCTATCGGTGCGCGATCTGCGAACCAAGATCGCGGCGTATTTCGAGGGTGGCACGCCGGCCGAAGGCCTCAAGACAACGGTTGTTTCCTTCGGCTACAAGTTCGGCATCCCGATCGACGCCGACATCGTCCTGGATGTTCGTTTCCTTCCCAACCCTCACTGGGTCGAAGGGCTGCGGGAGCTGACCGGCTTGGACGAACCCGTCAAGGACTATGTCCTCGATCACGATGTGACGGGGGAGTTCCTCGATCGCACGCGCGATCTGCTCGCAGTGCTGCTCCCCGGTTACCAAGCCGAGGGCCGGCACTACCTGACTGTTGCGATCGGTTGCACCGGGGGACGCCACCGGTCAGTGGTGCTCGCCCGGCGGATCCAAGAGCTGATCCAGGAAAAGGGTCTCGCAGCGAAAGTCATCCACCGCGATGTCGAGCGCGCCCCGGTGGCTCCATGAGCGTCGACCGGGACGCCGGAGGCGTGGTCGCCGCCCGGACGACAGCGGCGATGCTGCCACGGTTCGCCAGGTGAAAGTCACAGGGATCGGGGGCGGCCACGGACTTGCCGCAACGCTGCGCGCTGCGCGCCGCTATGCGGAGGAGGTCTGCGCGGTCGTCACCGTGGCGGACGATGGCGGGTCATCGGGACGCCTAACGACCGAGCTCGGGATCCCACCGCCTGGCGATATCCGCAACTGTCTCGTGGCCCTAGCGCGCGACGAAGCGACGGCTGCGCTGTTCCAGCATCGATTCCAAAGTGGCGCTTTGACGGGCCACACGGTCGGAAACCTGATCATCGCTGCGCTGACGGAGATGACCGGCGACTTTACCGAGGCCGTTCGTGAGGCGGGCCGTAGACTCGATACGACCGGGGACGTATTCCCTGCGACCACTGCCCTCGTGGATATGCGCGCGCGGGTCAAAGGGGGAGTCGTAAAGGGCCAGGTCGCAGTCGCCCAGACGACGGCTCCGATCCAAGCCGTGTACCTCGAGCCGCCGGACCCTCCGGGCAATCCGCTTGCGGTCGAAGCGATCCGCAGCGCCGACCAGGTGATCCTTGGTCCGGGAAGCCTGTTCACCAGCCTCATAGCGACGCTTCTCGTGCCCTCCATCCGCACCGCGGTCCAGGAGACCTCGGCGAAGCGAGTGTTCGTTTGCAACGTCAGACAGCAGAAGGGCGAGACGGAAGGACTAGATGCGGCCGCTCATGTCGATGCACTGATGGCCCATGCGGGGGCTTATTGCCTGGACGCCGTCGTCGTTCAGGCGCCGGTTGCCACCGAGGACGCCGTTCCGGTCGATATGAAGGCCCTGCTTTCGGTGGGGATCGAAGTGGTCGAGGCGGACGTCATGACGCCCGATGGCGCGCACGATCCCGAGCGGCTTGCTGATGTATTGCGCGCCATCGTGTAGCTAGAGCCGCTCGCGCAGTAGTGCTTAGGATGGAGGTTTCAACTCGACACGGAGCACCACGGAGGAGGGGTTGACGATGGCCACGCGCATCGGGATCAACGGGTTCGGCCGCATCGGCCGCAATTTCTATCGCGCCCTGTCCGCCAAAGGCGCGCCGCTCGAGATCGTGGCGGTCAACGACCTCACCGACCCGGCGACGCTGGCGCATCTGCTGAAGTACGACTCGGTGCTCGGCCGGCTGCCGAATGAGGTGAAGGTTTCAGACGGAGGGTTCTCGGTGGACGGGGCCGACGTCAAGGTTCTTTCCGAGCGGGATCCTGCCGCGCTTCCGTGGGGCGATCTCGGGGTCGACATCGTCATCGAGTCGACAGGCTTCTTCACCAAGCGGGCCGATGCCGCCAAGCACCTCAGCGGCGGTGCCAAGAAGGTCATCATCTCCGCCCCCGCCAAGGACGAAGACGTCACCATCGTGATGGGCGTGAACGATGACGGTTACGACTCGTCTAAGCACGAGATCATCTCGAATGCCTCCTGCACCACGAACTGCGTCGTTCCGCTCGCCAAGGTGCTCCAGGACAACTGGGGGATCGAGAAGGGCTTCATGACCACGTGCCACGCGTACACGAACGACCAGAACACCCTCGACCTCGCGCGTGACGACCTCAGACGGTCGCGCGCCGCAGCTATAAACATCATCCCCACGACCACCGGCGCGGCGAAGGCAGCGTCCCTCGCGATGCCGGAGCTCAAGGGCCGGCTCGACGGCCTCGCTCTAAGGGTGCCCGTGGCTGACGGCTCGATCACCGACATCGTCGCCATCCTTGGCTCGGAGGTGACGGCCGACGACGTCAACAACGCTTATCGCGAGGCCGCGGCGTCGTCGCGCATGAAGGGCATCCTCGAGTACACCGAGGACGCGATCGTCTCGACCGACATCGTGGGGAATCCCCACTCGTGCATCATCGACGGGCTCTCGACCATGGCGAACGGGAACATGGTCAAGGTCCTCGGCTGGTACGACAACGAATGGGGCTACTCGAACCGCCTCGTCGACCTGACGGAGCTCGTCGCCTCCAAGCTGTAGCCGCGTCCCGTCGGATAGCTTCCCCTCGTGAAAACCTTGGTAGTGCGCGTACTCCTGGCGCTGGCGATCATTGGCTCGGCGGTCCCAGGAACCCCCCTGGTCGCAAGTGCTCGCCAAGGGAAGGCGGCGGACGCTTCGATGATCGAAGCCCGCACGCGGTTCTTCGGTCCCGGGAACGTCGATCCGATCACGGGTGAAGTGAGGGCGGATCGCCTGATCATGTCGTGGTTCAGTGTCGCGAACTACGCGGTGGCGATCAGGGGACACATCGTCCTTTTCGATGCGTGGATCGCTCGGGGCTCGCATTCCGGCTACGTACCTACCTCGCCCGAAGAGCTGATCGCGCTCCAGCCGGAGTACATCTTTGCCGGCCATGGCGATTTCGATCATCTGGCGGACGCAGCCGAGATCGCCGCCGCGACTGGAGCCACCCTCGTCGGCAGTCCCGAGCATTGTGATTCCGTCCGCGGGCAAGCGGGAGCCGATGCGTCCATCAGCTGCGTCGAAGCGATCCCCCGTGGGGCACCCCCGGGAGTAGTAAATGAGCTGAAGCTGCTACCGGGCGTCGGCATCACCGCGATCAGTCATGTGCACTCATCGGTCGAGCAGCCGGAACAGGCCGACGGAGGTCGCCTACCGTGCATCCCCCTATGGAACGCGGTAGACACCGCGGAGAACCCCCCGACGCCAGAAGACATGGAGCACCTCCTTCGGCACCTGCCGGACGCGCGCGGCGGGAACATCCTTTACCAGTTCCGGGTCGGACCGCTGGCGATCACCTGGCATGACACCACCGGCAAGCTGGCCGAGGACGCCCCTCAGGTCATCGATGCGTTGAAGGCGTTACCGCCGACCGATATCCACTTCGGGGCGATCCTCGCGTTCGGACAGGTGACGAATTGCTTCCGAAGCCTTGCGATGTACATCGAGGCCCTGTCCCCGAAAGTGTTCGCGTCGTCACACAACGACAACTTCACCTGGTTCATCGGGGCGAACGCGAGGGACCTCGAACCTCTGGTTGTCGAGGAACTCGAGCGGATCCCCGAGTCCGAGCGTCCCGCGCTGCTGTACGCGTATGACCCCGAGGATTACATCGACCCGTCGCTCTACACGTTCGATCCGTCGGCGCGTAAATGGCGGTGATGGGCTCGGAGCTGGCGCGGCTGGAGGATCTCGATGTGGCCGGGCGGCGGGTCCTCGTGCGCTCTGATCTCAACGTCCCTATCAAGGATGGCGTCATCACCGACGACCTCAGGATCAGGGCTGCTCTTCCGACGATGACTTTCCTGCTCGAGGCCGGCGCCCGCGTCGTGGTGTGCTCGCACTTGGGACGCCCCAAAGGCAAGGTCGTTCCCGAGCTGAGTCTGGCCCCTGTCGCCGCTCGCCTGCGGGAGCTACTCGATCGTGACATCGAGATGGCCCCTGATGTCGCCGGACCTGGAGCGCGCGCCCTGTGCGAGTCGCCCGCCGCGGTTGTGTTGCTCGAAAACCTTCGGTTCGAGGCCGGGGAGGAGGCGAACGACGCAGCGTTCGCGGACGCCCTCGCAGCCCTCGCCGACGTGTATGTCGACGACGCGTTCGGCGCGGCCCATCGCGCCCATGCGTCCATCGTGGGGGTGGCGGAGCGCCTGCCCTCGGCTGCGGGGAGACTGCTGTCGGAAGAGGTCGAGAAACTCGAGCGCCTGTTGCACGCGCCGGACTCACCGTTCGTTGCGATCCTCGGCGGGGCGAAGGTGTCCGACAAGCTTTCTGTCATCGGTAACCTCCTCGAGCGTGTAGACGCTCTATGCATCGGTGGAGCGATGGCGTTCACGTTGCTAGTAGCGCGCGGTGAGAAGGTCGGCAGATCACTGGTGGAGAGAGAGCGCATCGAAGAGGTAGGGGAGGTGATGGATCGCGCAACGGCGGCGGGGGTCGAGATCCATCTTCCGAGCGACGTCGTCGCAGCGGACTCTCCCGACGCCGATACGGCAGAGGACGTCCCGCTTGCCGACATCGGCGATCGCATGGGCCTCGATATCGGCCCTGCGACCGCAGCAGAGTTTTCTCACGTTGTCAGAGACGCGCGCACCATCCTCTGGAACGGACCGATGGGGATCTTCGAGAAGCCACGTTACGCGGGGGGCACGAGAGCCGTAGCCGAAGCCGTAGCGAGTGCTACTGCGGCGGGTGCCTATACCGTTGCCGGCGGCGGCGACTCTGCCGCTGCTCTTGCGCAGATGGGGATGACCGATGCGGTGTCCCACCTCTCTACCGGAGGCGGGGCGTCGCTCGAGCTCCTCGAAGGACGAGAGCTCCCTGGCGTGGCAGCACTCCGGCGGGAATCGTGACCCGATCAGGAAGGGGTTGGAATTGAGAACACCGCTCATCGCGGGGAACTGGAAGATGAACCTCACGCACCTCGAGGGGATGCGTCTCGTGCAGGCGCTCGCCCATGAGCTCGCATCACACGACTTCGGGCGCGTGGAGGTAGTTGTCTGCCCGCCCTTTTCGTCGCTGCGGACGATCCAGACGCTGATCGATTCTGACCGTTACTCGTTCGGTCTCGGCGCGCAGAACATGCACCCCGAGAAGGAGGGCGCGTTCACCGGCGAGGTATCGCCGACGATGCTCGTTGCCCTCGACGTGAAGTACGTCATCCTCGGCCACTCCGAGAGACGAGAGCTCTTCGGCGAGACCGACGCTGATGTCAATGCGAAGGTCAAGGCCGCGTTCGGCAATGGCCTGGTACCGATCATGTGTTGTGGCGAGACCGAGAGCGAGCATGAGGCAGGCGAAACTGAGGCCAAGGTTGAGCGGCAAGTGACCGAGGGTCTCGCAGGTCTCAACGCGGCGCAGGTGGCAGAGCTCGTCGTCGCGTACGAGCCGATCTGGGCGATCGGGACGGGTAAGACCGCAACACCGGAAGACGCGCAGGCGACCATCGGCGCGATCCGGGGGGTTCTCACATCGATGTTCGACGCGCCTACCGCCGACGCGATCCGGATCCTCTACGGGGGAAGCGTCAAGGCCGGCAATGCCGCGGTGCTGATGTCCCAACCCGACATCGACGGCGCTCTCGTCGGCGGCGCATCGCTCGTCGCGGCCGACTTCGCGTCGATCGTGAAATCGAGCTAGTGGCCCACGGGGTCCACTGATGCCGAGCCGCATCGTCTATGTGATCCTCGATGGCCTTGGTGATGATCCGAACCCAGGCCTCGGTGGGCGTACGCCGCTAGAGGCGGCGAACACCCCGTTTCTTGACGGTCTCGCGCGCACCGGAGCCAACGGTTACGTCACCACGGTGGGGGAGGGGATCGCTCCGGAGTCCGATATCGCGGTGTTCGCCATCCTCGGATACGACCCACACGAGCACCACACGGGCCGCGGCCCGTTGGAATCGGTCGGGGCGGGTGTCGAGGTGCGCGACGGTGATCTCGCGTACCGCGTGAACTTCGCGACGGTTGAGCGCGACGGAGAGGGATGGGCGATCCTCGATCGCAGGGTAGGTCGCGACCTGACCTCCGAAGAGGCGCGTGCCCTCGCCGCTGAGGTCGAAGAAAAGGTGGTGTTGCCAGAAGCGACCTTCGAGTTCCGCGCGACGATTGGGCACCGGGGGGTTCTTGTTCTTCGCTCGGACGAGGGACCACTGTCAGCGGAGGTCGACAACTCGGACCCGGCTTACGGTCGACAGGGGGCGCTGGGTGTCGCGCTCGAAACGTTCGATAACCACGTTGTCCGCGTCGGGCCGGTCGATGGCCACGAGGGTGAGGAGCGCGCTCAGCGAGCCGCCGCTCTCACGAATCGCTGGCTGGAGGCATCGTTCGACGTCCTCGATGCTTCGGAGGTCAACGTCCGAAGGAGAGCGGCGGGCAAGCTGCCCGGCAACTTTGTCCTCACGCGCGATGGTGGAGACCACCTTCCCGCACTTGTGCCGTTCAAGGAGCGTTTCGGCCTCGAGATGGGTTGTTTCGTTGAGATGCCGGTGGAGCTCGGCATCGCGCGCCTGACCGGGATGGGGATCGTCGAGGCGCCGACGGGGATCCCTCCCGCCGAGCAATACGAGAAGTGGGCAGACCTCGCCCTCGAGGCGATCGAGGGCTTCGACGGGCTGTACATCCACATCAAGGGACCCGACGTACCGGCTCACGACGGCGACGCCGAAGCGAAGATCGCGAGCATCGAGGACATCGACTCGATCTTCTTCGCCCGGCTTCTCGATGACCTGGATATGAAGCGCACGGTCGTGGCGGTGACGGCAGACCACTCGACCAGCTGCGTCCGGAAAGCCCACACCGACGGTCCGGTACCCCTGGTCGTATCGGGAGCTGGTGTGTCCTCCGACCGGGTGGACTCCTACGGCGAAACCGCGTCGCGCAGGGGGTCGATGGGTCATCTCATGGGCGTAGAGATCATGCCCAACCTCGTCCGGCTGGCAAGAGGCTAGTTAATGCCCCTGGTTGCGGCTACGCTTGACCCGTGACCGCTCGCCGTAAGCACAGCCTCGCAGATGTCCTCGGGCCCCTCGAGGCGGACATCATGGACGTCGTCTGGAACGAGGGTGAGGTCACCGTGCGCGACGTTCACCGCGCCATCAACGCCGACCGACCCATCGCCTACACGACCGTGATGACCACGCTCGGCAGGCTTGCCGACAAGGGACTGCTGCGGCGCGACGACGACCAGCCCGCTCATCGCTACACCCCTCTCCTATCCCGGGAGCAATACGCGAGGACGACCGTGAAGTCGGTCGTCGACTGGTTGGTGAGCCACTTCCCGGACCCCGCTGTGGCCTATTTCGTCGACCGTGTCGAGAAGGGTGACGAGGACGTCATCGATCGTCTAAGAGAGGCGATCGAGCAGCGGAGGACACAAGGAAAAGGTGACTAACCCACCGCCGACCATCTTTGCCCTCGAGACCGACTCCGCGTGGATCGTCATCCTCGTCGTGTCGCTCGTGACGCTCGCCGCCACCCTCGTGCTTCGGCGCCTCATAGGCCGGTCCGGAGGTCTTGCCGCCGGCATCCTGTTGGTTCTGCCGCTCTTGTTACCGGTGATAGCCGCGGCCCTTTTCGCCCACGGCGCTCTTCCTGAATTCTCGGTTCTGCGTCCGGCATCACCGTCCTTGCTTCAGAAGTCGACAGGCCTCTTGCATCTTCTCTTCCTCCGCGATGGTCGCAGTGGTGTCGTCACGCCGTACACCCTCACCGGTTCCGCAGGACCCTGGCTGGTCCTCATCGGCGGAGGCGTCACGATCTTCATGCTCGTCCGAAGGTTCACCGGCCTCGTGCTCGTACGCAGGATGATCACGCGGTCGCGGCGTCCTCGTTCCAACCGTGAGTTCGAGGCGCGCGCCTACGTTCGAGGACTCGCACGGGAGTTTGGCCTCAGTCATGTCCCGGAACTGCGCGTCCTCGCGGGGAAGGGTTTCTCAGGAGCATTCGTGGCGGGAGCTCGTCGACCACGCATCCTCATGTCGACGGAGGTCATCGAGGCCCTGAGTGACGACGAACTGCGTTGCATCCTGGCGCATGAGGTCGCCCATCTCAGGACGCGCGACGTGCAGGTCGTTTTCAGCGCGGGATTGCTGCGAGACCTCGTCGCGTGGAACCCGCTCGGTCACATCGCGTTCCGCCGGCTCGCGGCAGATCGTGAGCTCGAGGCCGACCGGCAGGCGGCTGCGGTGACAGGCCGCCCACTCGATGTCGCGTCTGGTTTGCTCAAAGTGTGCGAGCTCATGCGTGTCGGCAACCGGCTTGTGCCGCGCGGGGGCCTCGCATTCATGGGCGGGCGCGGGGACGTGAAGCGCCGCGTGTCGAATCTCCTCGCGTTGGCCGACGGTGGAACATGGTCGGCCTCCGGCCCCAGAGGGGTGATCGCAGGAGATCGGGTCGGGCGGATGCTCTACGTCGTGGCCGGCGTAGCCGTCGCTGTCCTCGGGCTGCGCGCGGGGGCGGCGATAGCGGATCGGGACCTGGGAGGGTTCGCGATCGTGTGGGGAGCAACGACCTATCAGGACACGGGCGACCTGTGGGCGCCCAAGTCGACCCGCCAGCATCACGGTGTTGCGAACGGTAAGCACAAGGTCCACGAGGCGCAACGAACGGCGCGCAATGCGAAGGCGGCCAACAAGGCCAAGCGGCCGTTCAAGTATCCGGAGTTCGTCGCCGGGCTGTCGCTGCGTGAGCGCAACGTCGCTGACTGGCTGCGGTGGATGACCCACAGGGCACGCCGTGTCCCGCCTGCTTCGCTGAGGTGGGAGGGGCGCCAGGACTGGCAGATGGTGCCGATCTACTCGGAACCCGGCGTGGGCATCAGGGTTTATCGTTTGAGCGACCTCAGCGGCTGGGAGGGCGCCGGGCCCTGATCTTGGGCACGGTCGTCCCGCAGGGCTGAAGAGACACCAGCTCACTGTCAGAAACTGGCATCTATCAGAAGAGGGGTTTCGATGCTTACCGGGATATTGGTTGTGATCCACATACTCGCCTCCGCCACGCTGATCCTGTTCGTCCTGCTTCACGCAGGACGGGGCGGCGGCGTCTCGGAGATGTTCGGCGGCGGGATGCAGAGCCAGGCGATGGGCTCGACGGTGATGGAGAAGAACCTGGACCGGATCACGGTCATCACGGCCATCATCTTCACGGGGACGACCGTCCTGCTCGCGTTCCGCCTCCAGCCGTAGCTTCCTTGCGCTTGTCCGCCCCTCACTGGGTGGGCGCAGGTCTCGTTCTCCTGTTTGCAGGCTGCACGACCCCTACGGACGCGCCCACTACCACCGTGCCGTCGGGCTCTACCGTGGTATCGACACCCGATGCGACGCCGACCGCGCCGGAGATATTCGAAGAGGGAGCGGAGATCCTTGACGTCGCCATCAGGCAGCCCGCGACGCTCGATCCATTGCGCATCGGCGACCCAGGTTCGATGCTCGTGGCGAGGCAACTCTACGAGGGGTTGACGCGCTGGGATCCTCTCGCGGAAGAAGTTCAGCCCGCGGCTGCGGAGTCGTGGTCGACATCTGACGGCAGGACGTTCGTATTCAAGCTGCGTGCCGGCATGACCTTCCACGACGGCTCACCGGTAGAAGCACAGCATTTCGCGTACGCGTTCGATCGGATCGCCCTCAAAGAGAACGCGTCGGAGATCGCGTACGCGTTGGAGGGGATCATAGGTTTCCACGAGGTCAACGGGGCCGGGACAGCCTCGCACCTCGCCGGGGTTACGACCCCGGACCCATTGACGTTATCGATCGAGCTTGTTGCTCCGTATCACGAGCTACCCGCGGTGATGACTCATCCCGCGCTCGTCCCGCTTCATCCGGCGGCGGTCGCCGACTACGACTCGTTCCTTGCGGAGCCCGTGGGCAATGGGCCTTTTCGCATGGCGGCGCCGTGGATCCCGGGGGGTCCTGTGGCCCTGATGGCTTTCGCAGGTTTTTACGAGACCCCAGAGGCAGATGGGATCAGGTTCCTTCCGTATCCGGATGCGGCGGCTTCGTGGTTGCAGTTCCGCGACGGGCTTATCGACGTCGCGGAGGTCCCGGCCGGTCAGACCGAGGATGCGAGTGCGATGTTCGGTGAGCAGGGCTTCACCGAGTTCGCGAGCGGGTACTACTTCGGCTTCAACCTCGACTCGCCGGACCTTCGTGACCCTCGCCTGCGAGCGGGGATCAACCGAGCGATAGATCGTGAGGCGATCGCCCGCGATGTGTTTGCCGGCAGCATGTCGCCAGCGCGGGGGATCGTTCCGGCAGGCCTTCCGGGATTCCAGGAGAACGTGTGCGTCGATATCTGCGACTATGACCCCGACGCGGCGCGGCGGGTCATCGGGTTGCTTCCGCGCGCGGAACGCCGAGTCGCGATCCAGTACACCGAGGGGGACCCTCACGAGCAGGTCGCGCGGATGGTCAAGAGAGACCTCGAGGCGGTTGGACTCGAGGTCACTCTCAGAGGATTCCGGTTCTCGCGCTATGTCGACCTCCTGAACGCGAATCTCCACACGATGTATCGGATGGGGTGGCTCGCGGAGTACCCCGTCGCCGACGTCTTCCTGACCCCGCTGTTCTCGGGCAAGTCTCCGGACAACCACTCCTCGTTCTCATCGGTAAGGGTCGATCGCCTCCTGACGGAAGCCCACGCGGAGCCGTCCCCCGGCCGGCGCGCCCAGCTCTACATCGCGGCAGAGAAGGCGATCCTCAAGGAGATGCCGATCGTGCCCATCGGGTCGTACGAGACACATTGGGCCGTTCAGGGTGCGGTGGACGGCATCGTGTTCGACGTGATGGGGGGCTTCGACGCGTTCGACGTATCGGTGGAGGGCGATGCCGAGCGCTAGGAGACCGCGTCTGGCTGCTATCGCGCTCGCAGGCGCAGTTATTTTCGGGGGCTGCACCTCGCCGAGCCCTCCGGAAGCACCACCCGCGATCCCGGGATCCGTAGACATCGAAGCACTGCCTCGCGGTGGCACGGTGACCATGGGCGTGCTCGGTGAGCCCGCGACGCTCGATCCGTTCGCGCCGGAGGCCTCCGATCTGACGCGCGCCCTAGTTCGACCTCTATATCCATCGCTCTACAGGCTGCTTCCGGACGGAACGGCTGTTGCCTCACTCGCGGACAACGCGACACATCAAGGCGACACGGTGCGGGTGACCCTGATCGACGCGCAGTGGAGTGATGACTCGGACATCACCGCGCAGGATGTCGTCGCGAGTGCGCGACGCGCGCTCTCGCCGTCAGGGTTCGCGCGTTTCAGCAGAGTCGAGGCCACCGACGATGGCACGATCACGTTCCACGGCGCGGGCGAAGACTGGCAGGTAGCCCTTGCGACCGCCGCGTATGTTCTGCCAGACGGGAGGCCCTCGCGCGAGATCGCCGGTGGACCATTACAGATGGCGTCCCTCACCTCTGGTCTGGAGATCGCCTACGCGCCCAACCCCCGATGGTTCGGGGGCGATATCCCTCTCGACGGGGTACGGGTCCAGTTCATCGAGAATGTCGAGATCATGATCGAGCTTCTCGACGAAGGCCGGCTCGATGTGGCCGCCGTTCCTTCGTCGGTGAACCTCGGCGCCCGGCTCGACGAGATGGGCCTCGAGTTCGATGCCGCTCTCGGGTGGGAGAGTGTGTTGCTGACCTTCGGGGTGGACACCACCACGTTCGACGAGCGGAGATGGTTCTCCGCCGCGATAGATCGCCGATCGATCGTCGAGGGTCTAGTTCGCGACGAGGGCCGGCTGTCGAATGCCCTTCATCCACGTCCGGGCGCGGCGGGAGCCGCGGGCCCCTGGGAGGAGAGGAGCGCGCCGGGCTCGTACCCGACGACGGTCTCGATCGCGGCTCCCGTAGGGGACGAGCTCCTCGGATTCATCCAGCGCGCACTCTGGGAGCAACTCAACGAACGCGTCGAGCTGGAGCTGCTCACGGTTGAGGCCGCCCGCTTCTACGGAGGGTGGCAACGCGACGCCCCGGCAGACGTTCTGGTCGTGCGCGCGTCGGGCGCGCCGAAGCTTGGCGGCGCCGGGGCGGCCTTCCGCCGCGCCTCGATCTTGCCTCTAGCGCACGTAGAAACCGTCCTTGCGTGGACCGGCGACGTCGCCGGGCTTGCCGCGAATCCGACCTTCGATGGCCCGTTATGGAACGTGGAGGAGTGGTTTCTCGAAGAGAGCCAGGGTTGACGGCCAGATCGACGGCCACGATCGACAGCCATGATGCGTGCTGTGATCGCCTCGTATAATCAGGGTGTGCCCTGTGTCAGAGCGAGCTCTGTCCGGGGCTTCTGTACGTCAGGATCACCTGCGGTGGTGGTGGAACGGTAGACACGCCAGCTTGAGGGGCTGGTGCCCGCAAGGGTGTGGGGGTTCAAATCCCCCCCACCGCACGATGGGCCCTGCGAGGGGCATTAGCCCGAGGCGAAGAAGCTGCTTCGGATCCGTTCGAGCAATGATTCAGTCTCTGGTGTGGCTTCCAGTTCTGATATCCGCTCCCGGCGGCGCTCGAGTCGAGACCGCATGATCGCGGCCAGCTCGTCGAGCCATTCGGGATGCGCGGCCACGACGGCCTTGTACGCCTCGCGGCCGATCTCGTAGACGACGGTCTCATCAACCGAGCGCACGGTTGCCGCACGCTTCTCTCCGGTCAGAAGGGCCATCTCGCCGATGACCTCGCCGGGCCCGAGCTTCTCGACCAACCAATCGGTGTCGTCGTCTTTTCGCAAGCGAACTTCGACCTCTCCGATCCCAACGAGGAACAGAGATGTCCCTTCCTGCCCTTGGATGAGCAATCGCTGCGTTGGCCCGAGGAACAGAGGGCGCGCGGTAAGGGCGAGGGAGTGGACATCTTCGGGCGAAAGCATCTTGAAGATGGCGACACTCGCCAAGAGCCGCTCGATCTCCTCGGTCGTCGGTTCGGCGGCATCCACGGGTTCAGGGGCCGTCATGCTGGGGCCAAGACCGTCCTGGCGTTGGAGCAGCTCGAGGCGACGCCGGTCGCCCTTAAGGTGCGCCTCGAGAAGGCTTGTCTCAGGCGGGATGCATTCTGTGCCCGCGTAGTCCATCAGCCGATTCGTTCTCGCCCATTCGGCCACCGCGTTCATCGATGATCGGTACTGGCTGCAGGCAGTCGGATAGATGCCCTTCTGACCTCCGATACCGAAGCGTTGCCACAGGACGATCTCTCGCGCCGCAGTGGGCAGGAACGCGATCTCGGGAAAGGCGTCGGAGGCTTGGCGAAGCACAGCCCTTTCTGCATCACGGAACACCCTCTGCCACGTCTCTTGAGAATTGGATGCGTTCGGACCGGCGAGCTCGATCGCATGCTTGAGATCCTCGTGGTGCACATGCAGGAACTGTAGGGTCACCTCCCTCTTGCGTAGCAGATTGAGGGCTGAGACGGGGCCCGTGCGGGGACTACCAAAGCTCGGAAAGACGATGCCTCGCATCTGCCAAACGTGCTGCCACGCGGCCACATCGATCCGATCGCGTATATCGGTGTACGTGCCGTCCTCCAATGCGGCGCGCTCATCGGGTCGAAGCAGGTCGCCGACGTCATCCCTCACTGCCGTGAAGATCGCGATGCACGTGATCAGTTCGAGGTAGACACCGACACGCAGCAGCCACGCGGGGTCGGTGAGGTGATGTTCCTTGCCAACGATATCTGCGATCAGAGCTGAGTTGTAGAGGTAGGCCTTGTCACTGCCGATCTTCAACACCGGATACCACGGGTGGTAAGCGACACCTGGATCGTCCCGTCCTGCCTTGCGCGCTTGACGAGCGGTGTCGAGCGGCAGCAACTCGTCGAGCATGCGCTTGTAGAGGGAGCCGAAGCTGCGCGCATCGCAGACGTCGAGCCACGTTTCGTCGGTGGCGACCGAGCCGTTGTCATCGTCGAGTCTGATCTCGACCCGCATCTTTCGAAGGAGACCTGTCGCCAGTCCTAGTTCGATGCCCGCCAGGTCGCGCTGGGGCAACAGCTCGAGTCGCTGTCGCTCAGAGTCGGCGAGCTCCACGCGGCGCCTTTCCCACCCCGGTAGGGGGCGTCCGTCGATCGTCGCCGTGGCGTAGGCAGAGGTGGGTCTTCTGCTACCGGATACCTCGAAGAGGAGGACCGCGCGGTTGTGGAGACCGTCGTTCGTGATGAGGATCGCGTTGTCACTCGAGCCCAAGCCGGGATGTTTGTCCTCGTCCGTAGGGCGCCTGCCTGGTACGAACGGAACGAAGTGGCACTCCATCGACCCAGTATCTCCAATGCCCAACGAGGCATCACATTCGATCGGCGGAAAGAACACGAGCTCTCCCTCGAGAAGCTCTCTGGCTTGGTCCACAAGAGCGACATCCATGTCACCGATCGTGGCAGGCGGGGTTATGACACGTTTTCTGACACGTATCACTTTTCGCAGAACCATCTTCAGGTCATGCTGGCGTGAGGCTCCGCCTGGAATCCGCCTCTAAATGGGAAGCTTCTGGGGCTTAAGGCTGTTATTGTGACTAACAGAGCAACACGGTGTTGCTCGTGGGATTTCCTCTTCCGTTCCTCCTTCAGGCGTTACGGGTTGTGAAATCTCCGTGATGTAGAGGTGGCGTCTCGCCACCGAGAAGAAGGAGTTTCGAATGGAACCATTCGCCTCATTGGGCGTGTCCGCGCCCGTCTGTCGTGTGCTGACCACACGCGGGATCCTCGAGCCTTTCGAGATCCAGAGCCTAGTGATCGCCGATGCGATCGCCGGCAAGGACGTCCTGGCCAAGTCCCGCACGGGCTCGGGCAAGACCCTCGCGTTCGGCCTGCCGATGATCGAGCGGACCGACCTCACCAGGAAGCAGCCGAGCGCACTCGTGCTCGTGCCGACGCGTGAGCTCGCCGTGCAGGTCGTCAAGGAGCTGTCCGACGTCGCGGCGGCGCGCGGAGTTCGACTCGCCGCTGTCTACGGCGGCGTGGGGCTCGCCGACCAGGCCCGCAAGGCCGCCAAAGCGCACATCGTCGTCGCCACACCCGGGCGGCTCCAGGACCTCGTGGATCGCCGCATGCTGAGGATCGACAATGTCAAGACCCTTGTCCTCGACGAGGCCGACCGCATGCTCGACATGGGCTTCCAGCCGCAGGTAGACCGCATCGTTTCTCACGTCCCGCGCGAAGGCCGCCAGACGATGTTCTTCTCCGCGACCCTCGAGGGAGTCGTCGGTCACCTTGCCCGCGCCTACACCAAGGACGCCGTCCTCCACGAGGTCGAATCCAAGCGCGAGGTCGTCGAATCGGCGAACCATCGCTTCGTAGAAGTCAAAGGCGGCGACAAGGTCGCGACGCTGATCTCCGTGCTCGAAGCTGAGCCCGGTACCGCGATCGTTTTCGTCCGCACCAAGAGAGGTGCCGACCGCCTCGCGCACCGCCTCACCAAAGAGGGGGTTAACGCAGTCGCGCTCCACGGTGACCTCACCCAGCCCGCACGAACGCGCGCTCTCGAGCGCTTGATGTCGGGGAAGGCGCAGGTCCTCGTCGCCACGGACGTCGCCGCGCGCGGCCTCGACCTGGATGACATCGCCCACGTCGTGAACTTCGATCCGCCGGGCGATGACAGCAGCTACGTCCACCGTGTCGGCCGCACGGCGCGCGCCGGCAAAGCGGGCATCGGCACGACGCTCGTTATGCCCGAGCAGCAGGCAGACATCAGCAGGATGGCAGCTCGTTTGAAGCTTCACGAGGAGTTCGAGGACGGCGGCATGGAGGTTGCTCCTCCGGCGCTTGTGTACTCCTCGCACAGGGGCCGCCGTTCGAGCATGCGGTCCCGCCCCTCCCGCCGCCGCTAGTAGCCGGCGATAGGGACGACCGTCCTAGAGCGTCAGGACGGTAATGGCGGGGGAGGATTCACCGAGCTCGGGCGCGAACCCGGCCACGGTCAGGATGCTTTGACCCTCGATGGCCAGTCCTCGTTCACGCGTGATAGCGCGAGCGAGGTCGTTGGGTGTAGCGAGGTCGTTCTCCTTGACCTGTTGGGGGAAAACGCCCCATAGGAGCGTCAGTTGAGGCGCGGTCCACTCAGACGACGTCACCGCGATGATCGGAGCCGCGGGACGGGCGCACGCAACGACCCGGGCGGTAACTCCGGTGCGGGAGAACACCACGATCGCCCGAGCGCGCACATCGCGGGACAACTGGGCGGTAGAGCGAGCGAGTGCCTCGTTGAGGAGCATGGCTTGGGACGTGTCTTCGTCGATGCGGAACCCACTCGCGTTCCAGAGGTGCGCCTCGACGTGACGTGCGATGCGATCCATCATCTGGACGGCCTCGACAGGGAAGGATCCGGCCGCGGTCTCACCTGAGAGCATCACCGCGTCGGCTCCGCTGAACACCGCCGTTGAAACATCGGAGACTTCCGCTCGGGTGGGCTGCGCGTATTCGGTCATCGACTCAAGCATCTGGGTCGCCACGATGCATGGCTTGCTCCGGGCGCGCGCTCTTGCGATCAGCTGGCGCTGGACCACCGGCACCATCTCCGGCGGTAACTCGACCCCGAGGTCGCCCCGGGCGATCATGATGCCGTCGGATTCGTCGAGGATTTCGTCGATGCAGTCGAGCGCCTCGGGCCGCTCGATCTTGGCGATCACCTTCACTGGATGATCTTCAGGGAACAGGGCTTTGAGCTCCCGAACGTCGTCTGGGCTTCGTACGAACGAAAGTGCGACGTAGTCGACCCCGAGGCCAAGGGCGAACGCCGCGTCGTCCCGGTCCTTGTCCGTTAGAGAGGGTGCAGTCACATCGACGTCTGGCAGATTCATCCCTTTGCGATCCTTCAGGACGCCGCCATGGATGACCCGGCAGTGGACGTCTCTCTCCCGTACCTCCTCGACCACGAGCTCGATGAACCCATCGGAGAGGAAGATCCTTGCGCCCGGATGCACGTCGGTAGCAAGTTCCGCGTATTGAGACGGGATCAGTCCAGGTCCGCCGAGGATCTCCCTCGTTGTGACGACAACCTGCTCCTCATCAGTCAGCTGGATCTCCCCACCCGCGAATCTCCCGACCCTGATCTTGGCGCCGCATAGGTCCACGAGGATGCCGATAGGCGCATCCCCGGCGGCCGCTCGAACGAGCTCATACGCGGATCGATGACTCTCCTGGTCCCCGTGGGACATGTTGAGCCTGAAGACGTTGACGCCGGCGTCGATCAACCGCTCCACGGTGGTGCGCTCCAACGATGAGGGGCCGAGCGTCGCGACGATCTTCGTTCGGCGGTAGAGGAGGAGCTCGTCGTGGAGGCGCATCGTCCGCAGCTACTCGGGTCCGCCGACGGGGATCTCGAACCAGACGCACGTGCGCCCCTCGCGCTTCACACCCCAGCGACGCGCGACCCGGTCGAGGATGAAGAGCCCGCGCCCTCCCTCTGCCTCGTCCTCGGCGACCCGCAGAACGGGCGTCGACCCGGAGGCCGAGCCGGGGTCACAGATCTCGATCCGCACGCAATCCTCGTCGACCCACACCTCGAGGGCGATCGAGTCGTTCTCGGCCAGGTCGGAGTGACGGAGGCTGTTCGCTATGAGCTCGGATGTGAGCAGGCAACTCTCTTCGAGGGTGCGGGCGGGAAGTCTGGCGAGACCCTTACGAAGGGTCCCCCGTGCCAGCGACGCGCTGCGAGCGTCCGCCGGGAGGTCTATCGAGAACCGCGCCCGCATGCAGTGCCCCGATCCGAGTGACCGATGCAGCCCGATGCTCCACCGATGGGAGAAGTTCGAGGACGAAGGATACGTCGCGCGTATCGCGCGACTTGAATGTCGTGGGTTCGAGGCTTGTCAGGCAGGACGCACGGCGGGCGATGCCGGCGTGCTCGCAGGCACTCCGCAGCTAGACCTAATCTCGGACCACACATAAGTGGTCAACGGTCCTGCCATGATCCGTCTCCTTGCCTAGGCCCAACCGACCCCGGGGCGGCCAAGGCTCGAGAGGCCGTCGGCGAGGTCCCTGAGGGCGGAGTAAGCATCGAGTCTGTTCAGCTTCACGTCTCGCTCGGAGGCCTGGGAGACCTGGGGAGCTTCCACTACCTCTTCCTCGACTGCATCGAAGTGCACAGTGAGGGGCTCGGCCGGCGGCGCCGGCGGCGGAGGGGCGACCGGGACGTCTAGGAGGTGCTCCTCGATCGCCGAGAGATGCTCTGAGGTTGCGTAGTGAGGCTGGCCAGCGGGCTCGAAGACCGGAGCCGGGGGCTCCCACAGGTCGAAACTATCCATGACGCTGTCGACCTCGGTCGTCCAGACCGGGTCCGGAGCGGGCGGAGGCGTCGACTGCATCGCAACCGGCTGCGGTTCGTCGATGGTGACGACTTCCACGTCTTCTACCTCGAGCGGAGCCAGCAGCAGATCCTCGCCGAACTCCTCGAACATCTCGGCCTCGTAGTTGTTGACCGGCTCGTGCTCGGGAGTCGTGTCGTCGAGGGCGTCGAAAGCGCCACCCCATGCATTGAGGACAAGGAGGGCTTCCTTGGAGCTGATCGGCAGGGCCTCGTGGCCCGACAGGAACTCGACCTCGGACACCACGGCGCCTGACTTCTTCCACCGAGGGGTGGCCGGCGTCGAGACGTATCCCTGGACCCTGTCACCGTCAACGATGACCCGGAAGAGAGATTTCGGCTCGAGTTTCCCGTAGTAAGTGATCAGTTTCATGATCCCCTGAGTCCCCTGTTTCCCCCAAGCTGCTTACGTTTGGAGTATCGGCAGGGCCCGCGGAATCCTTGAAATATCTGGGCACGATTTTTGTCGTTCGCGACACTTTTCTTACGCCCCGGGCGATCTGGGGGTGTCGTGCAGCAGACAGACACGCTGTCGGCTACCCGACAGACACCGGGTCTCATCCTTGACAGGATTCAAGACCGTTCGGGCGGAGGCGGGAGGACGACATGATGCGGGCAGGGCACTCGTGATCCATCCATTCATAGAGCGACGCGTCCTCCGCGAGGCGGCGGCGCGCGAAACGACATCGACAGAGGACCCTTCCGACGGTCCCGCAGAGGGGGGTGCTCCCGCAGAACCAGTGCCCCCGGACGCAGACGATGGAGCCCATGACGACCCTCACTAGAATGCCGTCGTGGATGCGATCGAGAACACCGACCTAAGCAACGGTGGCGCCCTTGACCCGGAGCGATCTGCACCGCGCATTAGATGGGGCTCTCTCTTGTGGCTTGCCGCTGGATTGCTCTGCGGCATCGTGTTCTTCGTGGCCGCGTCCGTAGGTCTCGTAATCATCCCGGTTGTTGTTCCTCTCGCAGTGTTCCTGTTCGTCCTCTACGAGGTGAAGGCAGAGGGCCGCGCGGCAGTTGTCGTCGGCCTCTTCATCGCAGCGGACCTCTTCGTCGCCTCGCTGCTCTTGGACCCGCCGTGTGTCGCGCCGTTCTTGCGCGAGGGTCCTTCGGGCGCCTTCATCTCGGGCTGTGACGAGACACAGAGCGTTGCCGGCCTCGCGTTGAGCGCCGGTGTGGGCAACGTCCTCGTGATCGCCCTCGCTTGGGCTCTCGTAAAGAGGAGGAGGATCGAAGCGGAGGCGGCGTCGCGCGACGCGGCTGCGCTCGGATGATCTCGAGCCCCGCGAACCCGATCTTGAAGCGGGTGAGGGCACTTCGATCCCACAAGACTCGCGAGGCTGAGGGATGCTTCTTCGTCGAGGGGATAGCACCCGTGTGGCATGCACTGGACTCGTCCTTCGAGGTCGAGACGATACTCGTAGCTCCAGATCTCCTCACCAGTCCGGGCGCTGCGGAACGGGTGGCCCAGATCGGCTCGGGTCATGTCGAGATCGTCGAGACGACGGCCGCCGCGTTCGAGAGCATCTCGAGTCGAGACAACCCGCAAGGGCTCGGCGCGGTGGTTAGAGCGCAGACGTCGTCGCTGAGAGAGGTCGATCCCACTCCATTCGCCGTTGGTGTGCACGGCGTCGGCAATCCTGGAAACCTCGGAACCGTGATCCGGACCGCGGTGGCGTTCGGCGGAGGCGGTGTCATCATCGCTGGCTCCGGCACCGACCCGTGGCACCCGGAATGCGTCAAAGCGAGCATGGGTGGCGTCTTTCGGACCCCGCTGGTGCGCCTCACCGATCCGAAGGACGCGCTGGACTGGGCGGAAGAGGGTGGCATTTCAACCGTTGCGACGTCCGAGCACGGAAGCACCGGGCTGAAGAAGGCGGCCCTCCGCTCGCCGTGCGTGCTGTGGCTGGGCAGTGAGGCCCTTGGGCTCCCGGCAGAGATCCTCGAACAGGCAGATGAGTCCGTGAGGATCGAGACTGGGGGAGCCATCTCATCGCTCAACGTGGCGACCGCCGCCGCGATCTTCATCCACGCGGTCGCGGGCCGTCTGGCTGCCGATCAAACCTGAGCGTCGAGCCAGTCGCCCACCATGCGGGCAAGCTTGTCGTAACGAGCCCAGAAGAAGTGGTTCGCTCCGGGGACCTCTACATAATGAGCTGAAGGGACGTCGCGCGCCCAGGCGCGGCACTCGTCAGGTGATACCTGGACGTCGTTCGATCCGCAGATCACCAGGACCGGCTGGCTCAGCCGAAGGTCACGACCCGGCTCGAGCCCGGCGGTGAGGCCGGGTCGCTCGGTAACTGCGGGCGCGATCGCCACGCACGCTGCGATCTCGGCGTCGGCGGCTATCGCGCGGATCGCCACGCCGCCTCCAAAGGACCATCCTGTTAGTGCCACCGGCGCGTCCGGTAGGCGCTCACGAGCGTACGCAACAGCCGCGGCCGCGTCCTCGCTCTCGTCGAACCCGATCGAAGATTCGCCCTCTGACGACCCCACCCCACGGAAGTTGAAGCGGACGACCGCCCACCGGCGCCGGACGAGCTCGTCACGCACCGCCAGCAGCAAGGGAGCATTCATCGTTCCACCCATCTTGGGGTGGGCGTGACACAGAATTGCGCTCGCCCGCGCGGGATTGTCCACATCGAAGGAAGCTTCGATAGCGATCCCGTCGTTGGTCTCGATACGGACGTGCTCGGTGATCATCGCGCGGGCGCGCTTTCGAGTTGTTCCCGGATGAGCTGGGCGATGGCCGCCATCTCTCCAGCGCCATAGCGGGAGCGAGGCCAGAAGAACCCACGTAACCCGTCTTTGAACCTCCGCGGCACAACGTGGACGTGGAGGTGAGGGACGCTCTGGCTCACGTTGTTGTTGACGGCGATAAAGGTTCCGTCGGCGCCGAGGGCAGCTTGGACACCCGCAGCAACGCGCTTGACCGTTGCGAATAGCGGAGCGACGAGGCCGTCGGGTAGGTCATCCATCGTGTCGTAGTGATCCTTGGGGACAACGAGGCAATGTCCATGGAACACCGGGCGATTGTCGAGAAATACCGTGGTCGCCACATCGGCGTAGACGACTTCGGCCGGGGCCGTTCCCTCGATGACAGCGCAAAAGACACACATCGTCGTGGCGAGACTACGCGTCCTACCGACGCGGTGTGGCGCCCCTTGTCAGAAGGCACCATCCCCGCGCAAAACTGCGGGGATGGTGCGGATGACGAATACGAGGTCCGTCTTGAGCCCACACTGATCGCGGTAATCGAGGTCAAGCTGGATCCTCGTCGTGTAGGGGAGGGCGGCGCGCCCCGACACCTGCCAGGGACCGGTGAGCCCGGGTGACGTTTGGAATACCGTCAACGCGTCGTTGCCGTAGAACTCATGGAGTTCCTTGTAAGTGGCGGGAGACCGTGGGCCGACGAGGCTCATGTCCCCACGCAGGACGTTTAGCAGCTGCGGAAGCTCGTCGAGGCTCGTCTTCCGCAAAAATGTTCCGAAGGGGGTGACGCGAGGATCGGATCTGAGTTTCCCTGAGATCATGTATTCGGCCTGGAGGTTCTCGTCCGCGCGCAGGATCTCGTCTAGCTCGTCGTCGGAACCCGGTCGCATCGTCCGGAATTTGAACATCGTGAACGGTTCGAGGTCACGTCCCGGGCGCGCCGAGCGGTAATGGATCGGGCGCCCTTGGGAGATCAACAACGCTAGAGCTATCAGCAGGTAGAGCGGGACCCAGATGAGCGCGAGCAGGGTGGTTAGACCCAGATCGAGCATCCTCTTGCCGGCCCCGGGATAGAAACGCCGCGCCGAAGGAGCCTCGATAACCCGCGATTCCGCCACACCAACCACGCGCCGCCCCCTCTCGCCCCCCGCCTGGGGTTACTGCTCGGAGCTAAGGATAGCCGACCGGGCCTCCACGTTCGAGGCTCTGGCTCGCTCATGCCCGCGACGGGTGACGAAGACGAAGCTGTGGATGACTGGCCATACCGTGAGGAGGATCAGCAAGAAGTGCAACAGGCCGAGATTGAAGATGTAAACCCGCCAGAGCTCTGCGAACCCATATCCCACGACGATCGACGTGAGGGAGAAATAGCTCGGGTAGTGAGAAGCATGGCCTGCCAGCATCGCCGACGCGTAGGCGATCGAGATCATCAAGGGAAACGCGGCGAGCCCCATCGACCCGAACATCTGGGCAAATGCCGAGTTGGTGAGGAGCTGGCCGATGTCTCCCGCCCCATCTATGTCGGTGTACTCCGCGTAGGCACTCTCGGCTTCCACGACCTCCGGATAGGAGACCTTCAGGTAGCTCGGAGCGATGTAGGTCGCGGCCGCCTTGCGTGCGAGCGCGCCGTCGGGGGCACCGGCGACCGTGCCATGGTTGGCGACGGCCACGGACACCTGGAAGGGCGCGCCGACATAAGCAACGATCTCGCCGAGGTTGATGATCACAGGATTCGACGTGTTGAAGTACAGCGCGTAGAAGGATGCGGTTCGGTAATAGCTCAGCGGCATCGTCACGAGGAAGAGCGCGACGCCTGCTCCGACTACGAGCTTCGGAGTTAGGCGAAGGCTGGGGCGATCGCGGACGACCAGAGCGGCCGCAATGAACCCCGCCACCAACAGGGACAAGCGAGAGGCGATCGCGGCGGACGCGAAAAGAAGGGCGAGATTGAGCAGGTGTAACACGCGGACCTCCCGTCGCCAGAAGAGCCGATGGAGCGCAACCCCCCCCGCAAGGATCGTCGCGTAGCGCAATGTGTGCAGGCCCGAGGAATACGGCACGAGGTAACGCACCTGATTGAAGGTCGTTCCCTCCAAGCCGCGCGCAACGGCGTTGGGGTCGACGCGCAACACGGAGAAGTAGGTATAGGCCACGCCGATGAAAGCGACGACACTGAAGAATCCGTAGTACGACCGGTCGCTGGCGGTCGATAGGGAGCTCAGAGGCCGAGAGCGCCGGCCCATGGAGAAGCCGAGCGCGGCCGCTGCGGCTATCCCGCCGTACCAGGCGAACAACACAGCCACGGCAAAGGGCGTCAGCGATTCGGGGTCCGAGAATCCTCGCCTAACGCTTGGTCCCCACGGGACGATCCATGCACCCAAGCTCACTAGAACGGGGATGAGCGCCAGCCAATGTGGGCGAAGGACCCGTTCGAGGGCGAAGTTCATTGCGTTCGGACCTCGTCGGCGAGCTCGACGAAGCGCAGTGCGAAGGCGGCTACGTCGGGTGCTTCCTTCAGCATCACGGAAGCACCCTGGCGGCCCCACCCGACCGCCGCCGCTCGATCGATCGCTGCGCCAAGTTCAACCTCTGAGTATGGGTCGAAGGTCTCCGTCGCTCCCTTCGTGATCTCCGGAAGCGAGCCGCCCCGACTACAGCAGACCGCCAGGCCGCAGGACATCGCTTCCCACGCCGGGAGACCGATGCCCTCCTCGAGCGAAGGCATAACGACGAATCGGGCGGTGGCGTAAAGAGCCTCGAGCCTCTCTTGGGAGATCGCGCCCTTTACTTCCACGTTCGGGACCTTCGCGGTGGAAACGAAGGCCGTCAACGCGTCTACCTCTTCGGGTGTACCCCCCACGATCATTAGCCTCCCGCCATCTGCGGCGAATGCGGTTTCCCTGAAGCCCCTTACCAAGCGCTCGAGGTTCTTGTGAGGTGCGAATCGCCCCACGAAGAACCCCACCATCTCCGGAGCTAGGTCGAGCCGGGCGCGCCGTACCCGGGCGGCGAGCTCGTGATCGATCGGGGTCGGGAGGACGGCGATGTCTTCGTCGGAGACCTTCAGGTCGGTCGCTATTCGACCGCGCGAGAACTCGGAGAACGTGACGACCTTGGTCGATAGGCGCGCGACGGCACGATTGAAGCGCATCTTCATCCACCGCCGGTACCCCCCTTCACCGAAGTGGAGCGGGATCGTGTCGTAGATCACCTGGATCGACCGCCCAGCTCTAAGTGGACGGATCTGATGCATATAGATCGCGAGGTCATTTGGCGGAACCTTGGTGATGTCGCGCTGACCAGACAGTGCCCGAGGGGAATGGACGTGGGGGACCTTGCGCGCTCCCGGCCAGACGAGCGCGTCCGGCACATCGGAGCCCCAGATGATCCAACCCTCCGGGCGGACCTTCGAGAGCCCTCGAAGAAGGAGCTCGGTCATGCGCCCTGGGCCTCCCCTCCCGTACCACCGGGCGTCGAGCAAGATCGAGGCGCGCTCAGACATCGGAGGGAATGGCCCGCTCCGCCACTACTTCACGAAGCCTGTGGATGAAGCTCTCTTCTGAGAACGACGCCGCGTGCCGTCTCAAGATCGAGGGGTCGAAGGTGTTCGACGAGCTCTCAACGACAGCGCGGGCGACATCTTCACCGGTTGGCTGATCGAAGAAACTCCCCGTCACACCCTCGATGATCGTCTCGAGGAAGCCCCCCCAACGCAGGGCGAGCGTGGGCTTGCCGAACGAGGCAGCTTCAACCGCAGTCAATCCGTAGTCCTCCCACGAAGGGCACAGAACCATCGAACAATTGGCGTAGAGCCAGCGTAGGTACTCGTCACTCACACTGCCCACGAACACCATGTTTTCGGCGCGGGAGCTCTCGAGCTCGGCGCGGAGCGGACCGTCGCCCACAACGACAAGGGTACGAGTGGGCATAAGTCGAAAAGCCCCCGCGAGTATCTCGACGTTCTTGTGCGGAACCAAGCGCGCTACGGTCAGGTCGAATACCTCGGGAACACCCGCGGGCCGAACCGACGGGCCCGAGGGTTCGAGCCCCGGCGGAGGGTGCAGAACCTCAGCGCGGATCCCATAGATCTCGGCGACGCGTCGTTGCACCGAGAGCGAGTTCGCCAATGCGATGTCCACGCGGCGGGCTGCTCGTTGATCCCACCGTTTCAGTGCCGGCGTGCACGCTGCTAGCACGGCGCGCGTCATGGGATGCCCAGGACCGAGATACTCCTCTCTTTGATAGAGCCATTTCGCAGGCGTGTGGTAGTAGGAGATGATCGATGCGTCCGTCTTGATGCCATGAGCCCATCCGCTGCAGCTACAAAGGACGATGTCGGCATCGATCTTCATCTTGGAGAAGATCCGTGGCATGAGGGGAAAAGCCAGACGATGGTTATTGCGCAGCACGATCTTCTTCTCCAGGCCTGCTGAGATCACATTGGCGTCTTTCAACGCCGAAAAGGTCTTGTCCTTGTCGTAGATCGAGGTGTACACGGCGGCCCCTGGAAACGCTTTGAGCATCGACAGCACCACGCGTTCCGAACCGCCACGTTGCACGAGGTGATCTTGGACGATCGCGACCTTCATCTCAGGATCCCGATGATCTGCGAGCGATGACCTGAAGCTCCGACATGCGATTCGGCAAACCCACGCGTGTGGCCGCGTGCGCGACAGCGTTCCATGCTTTCTTCGCGGCAAGAAGCCCGGCGTTCGTGGACTCCGCAGCGATACAGGTCTCCGTGATCCCTCGATAGACGAAGTCGATGGACTCGAATCCGCCCGACTCGAGGAGGGTTCGGATGGCGGTAGGCGTGAAATGGACCACGTGATCGTGGTCCGCGACGTCCAGGGGGTTGCCTAGTCCGGCACGCACACGCATGTACGTTTTCTGAAAGGCGTAGTTCGGCGTCGTGAGCCACACGATCCCTCCGGGGGTGAGTGCTCGGCGTGCCAGGTCGATGACCTTTTCCGGCTCGTGCGTGTGAGCGACGACGCACCACAGCGTTACGACGTCGAACGAGCCCTCGAGATCCTCGGGGAAGGATGTGGCCGACCTGTGCGCCCCGACGCGCTCGGCCGCGATCTCAGCCGCCTTCTCAGAGACGTCCAACGAAAGGGGATCCCACCCGCGCTTAAGCGCCAGCTCAGAGAAGAAACCTATGCCTCCGCCGATGTCGAGGAGGCGCCGGTCGGGCACCCGGCGTTCAAGGATGTCGAGCGCCGAAGAGAAGTACCTCGACTTGGATGCGATCCAGAAGGAGTCCACCGAATCTTCCTCGGCGGGAGCCGCCCAGTAGTCCTCGCGGCCCGGTGAATCGAGCAGTCGCCCAAACCCGCAGCCCGAGCATTCGGAGAAAGAGAACCCGCCTCTCTTACGATCCGTCATCGCCCCGAGACAGATCGGGCAACTCATCGAACTCATCGGCCCGCAGCATAGGTTGAATCCCTGATGCACCCGGCTGGATGTCATTAGAGTCCGGCGATGGATGTCGTTCACGGTGGAAGCGGACGCCGTCGGGTCGCGCGGCGCGCGACCATGGGCCTGATCGACCAGTCGGTCTCGAGCCTCACCAACTTCGGGGTTGGGTTGGTACTGGCCCGAACGGTAAGCGCTCGGGACTTCGGCGTGTTCAGCATCGTGATCGCCACCTACACGATCCTGGTGGGACTCGGTCGAGCATTGAACGTTGAGGCCTTCACTGCTCGTCTCAGCTGGAGCTCGCAAGATTCATGGGCGGGAGGCGTGCGGTCGGCGACGGGCGCGACCCTCGTGGTCGGGTGTGTCGCGGGCCTCGGGATGATCCTGTTAGGGCTCAGGTCCTCGGTGGTTCTCAGCGGTCCTTTGGTGGCTCTGGGGTTCACGCTTCCGGGGCTGCTGCTCCAAGACGCATGGCGTCATGCGTTCTTCGCTCAGGGGCGTGGCTCGAAGGCGCTCATCAACGACCTAAGTTGGGCCGGGCTGTTGTTGGCGGGCTTCGGGCTGCTCCTCGCCGCGGGGAAAGGAGGGATCACGTGGCTCGTTCTGGCGTGGGGCATAGCGGCGACGGGTGCCGCGTTCATTGGGATCTTCCAAAGCTCCGTCGTGCCACACATGGGACATTCCGTGTCGTGGTGGAAGGAGCATCAAGACCTTGCCGGGCGTTACTTCGCCGAATTCTTGGCTATGACCGGTGCCCTCCAGCTGTCCTATTACGTCGTTGCGGCATTCGAAGGGTTGCATGCAACAGGAGCCCTCCGAGGGGCCCAGCTTCTGTTGGGTCCCTTCAACGTCCTCTTTATGGCAGCGGGTCTCGTGGCCGTGCCGGAAGCGATCAAGGCGAGAAAGGCAGGGACCTCGATCCTTCGGCCGTGCTTGTTCTTGAGCCTGGCGCTCGCCTCCAGCGCGCTGATGTGGGGATTCTTGGTGCGGTCCTTCCCCGACGCACTGGGTATCGCGCTGCTGGGGTCGTCGTGGGCGGGGGCTCAAGCCGTCGTGTTCCCTTGGGCCACCGCGATGGCAGGTCTCGGTGTGTGGGTCGGAGCACTCACGGGGCTCCGAGCCGTGGCGGCCGCTAAGGCGAGCCTGCGCGCTCAGCTCCTGGTGTCGCCGATGATCCTCATCGGGGCGGCGATGGGCGTAGCGGTAGGAGGCGCAGTCTCCGCCGCCTGGGGTCTCTCCGCGGCGTTCTGGATCGGCGGGGTTATCTGGTGGCGAACCCTTCTGAAGGCGCCATGGGACGCTGGGACGGCCGCAGAGTTAGCTCCTCCCGAGATGACCACGGGCGCTCTCGAGCACCTTGATACCCTGTGATCACTTTCCAGGAGCCGATCGCCCGCGGAGCTAAGCCATCAGATGAGTGTTGATCCTTTCCGTTCTAACCCGCCGGGGGAACGACTCGGACGGCCGCTCCTCACCGTGCTACTCAGACGGATATGGGTGGTTGCGGCCGTCACGGCAGCGGTGACCGGCCTCGCGATCGCCTATTCATTCCTACAAACGCCCGTCTATCAGGCCACCACGCGCGTGTTCGTCACACTCGGAGCGCTGTCCCCGCAGACGTATGTTCAGGGCCTTGTCCCGATGGAATCGGAGAAGGAGCTCGCTGAGTCCTTCGCAGTGACGACGCTTGCCGCCCGCAGCCTTCGCACCGCCGAGAAACCTCTCGAGCTGTTGGGCAACCTCGACGTCGGGGTCTCTCCGAACACGCAGATCCTCGTATTCAATTATTCAGCGCCCGATCCGGTCTCGGCTCAAGAGGGATCGAGGATCTTTGCCGAGTCCTATCTGGAGTACCGGCGGGTCACGTATATCCAAACGTTGTTGGCGTCCGCTCGGACCATCCGCCAGCAGGCCGCAGATCTCGAAGGTCAACTCCAAGATGTCAGGGCCGATCTAGACGACGCGAAGACCCGAAACGATCGATTCGCCCTGAGAGCTCAGGCCAAGGCCCTAGCCGACGAGATCGGGATCCTGCGGAACCGAGAGGCCGAGATGCGACCGAGCGACGAGCTGGCGACCGGTCACATCGTCGAGCCGCCCCGGCGACCGACCGCACCTGTCTCTCCCAGCCTTCGCTGGAATGCTCTGCTCGGCTTGATCATGGGCCTCGCTCTGGGTAGCGGGGGAGCTCTCGTAAGGGAGCGTCTGGATCAGCGGATCGTCGATACCGACGAACTCGAGGAGCTGTCGGGGGCCCCACTGCTTGGGGCCATCCCAAACCTCGGGAGGAAGAAGCCCGTCCTGCCCACGCTCGACGCACCTCACTCGGAGATCGCGGAGGCCTACAGGATCCTTCGGGAGCGAGTGAGCTTGGTGGCATTCCGACGTGAGGTAGGGACGATCCTCATCACGAGCGCCGTGGAGAGCGAGGGCAAGTCGACTGTTGCCGCCAACCTCGCGATCGCACTCCGGCAGGTCGGAAAGAAGGTCACGTTGGTGTCAGCAGATCTTCGGAAGCCCAGGTTGGAGGAGCTGTTCAAGGTGCCCAACCACCGGGGGCTGAGCGATGTTCTGTTTGGTTACCTTTCGACGGAGGCTGTTCTGACCCCAGCTTCGTTTAACGGCTCGAAGGCGTTCGGCAACTCCGAGACCACTACGTCGAGCCCCCCCGCTCATCCCGCGTGGTGGGGCCCCGCGGCCGAGAAGGGAAGCTTGAACCTGATGGCCAGTGGCCCTCTTCCCGCGAATCCCGCCGAACTGCTCGCCTCATCAAAGATCGCAGCTGTGATCGACCAGCTGCGCCGACGTTCTGACTACGTGATCATCGACGGACCCCCGCTGCTGCCGGTCGCAGATGCGCTGACGATGGCGTACTACTGCGACGGCGTCATTCTTGTGACCGACGGGACTCGGACCACCGGGCCTCAGGTGACGCAGGCGCGCCGCCTCCTGAAACAGGTGCACGCAACGATCATCGGAGTGGTGTTGAACCGGTTCGACAAGAGGAACGGTGTCATCGACGCATACGGCTATGCCCCCTTCACCCAGCCTCCCGCTCCCAAGCCCGAAGACAGATTCGAGAGGATCTAGTTCGCGAAGCTCACGTCGATCGTGACTGGAACATCCAAAGAACCGGCTCGGTAGAACCGACCGTTGTAGGACATCGACGGCAGACGGTCATGGGGTGCCGTTAACTGGAACTCGAACTCAGCCGGTGTGGCCAGCCCCTGCGGGAACAACGTCATCTCGAATGACGCCGTGTCCCCACCCAGGTCCACGGCTTCGGGCAGGTCGTAGCCAACGGAGATGGAGGCCACCTCTCCCGGTCCTAACGTCAGAGACTTCCAAAGCCGGATCCGGTCCACCTCGGCTTCGACCGTCATGGCGTCGAGGCGGCGATCGTCGGAGGGCACGGCGCCCTTGGGCAAAACGATGTTCGCGTACATGCGATTCGTGCCCGGTGGATCGGATCCGAATCCGCGCGCGGGCCCCAAGAGCAAGGATGGCGGTGAGGGTGGGGCCGCGTTGGAGAAGGAAACTTTGGTCTCTACGTGAGCGCTTCCATCCTCCTGGATGGTCACGTCGACTTGAACCTTCTCGTGAAGGAAGAAATCGACCTTGTTGGTTCCGACGTTGTTGTGAAAGACGGCTTGGACGTTCGGACCTTGCGCAGTGAAGTCACCGAGGACCCCATGGTCGCGTAGTACCGCTCGCGGACCGGGATCGACGACGTACATCTTTAGGTGTTGAGCGTCGATGGCCGACCTGAGTCCCGCGGCGAGGGACCTCGCGTTGAAAGCACCGTTTCTTAATCGTTCGAAGAATGCTTTTACGAGGGTGATTAGGAACGCGTCCTGATCACGCGGATCTTCAAAGTCGACGTATGAATCGTGCATAAGTCGCACCGCGACGTCGTCCGCGGTGATGGGGTCTTGCCCGGGCCCAGCCGGCAGTGATTCATCGAAGGCAGGGAGGACCGATCGGAGCGCTACCGGGTCGACTGCGATGACTCCGTCCAAGACCCGCCCACGCGTCGAGCGGTACATCGCGAGAACGACTCGGGCCGTCGTAGGGAAGTGCAGCGACATGTTGGCTTGCGTCCACTGCCGGTCTGAAAGGAAAGGTCCGTAGTAGCGGCGGAACCAACCGGGTGCCGCAACGCGATCGTTGTCCCCCAGGGCCGCGTATGACGCGACGTTGTCGAGCCGGACTTCGCCTTTGGAGATCGTGACGACGCCGAAGAGACCCATGAGGCCGCCACCTCCGCGGGCCTCGCTCGGACTTTGAAAGATCAGCAGGTAATGACGGGGGCGGTCCCGGCCGAGGAGCTCGGGAAGGGTCTCGCCCAGCAGGGCGGTTCGTCGAAGTTCAGCCGCGGCTTGATCGACGATCCGGCGAGCGGTGGTCACCGCTGCTTGAACGGTCCCTAGCGTGGGATGGGGCAGATCTCGAAGCTGCCCCTGGGCCTCGCCCACCAAGGCCTCGATGGCATGGAGATCGCCCAGCAGACGGTCTAGCTCGTCGAAACGGAAACGACCACGCGTGAAGAAGGCGCCGCCTTCGACGTCCCCCCGCTCTCCGACGATCCTTGCCGCGATCCCACCCGCGCGAGCGAGCAGGTCGACGACGTCTGCAAGTGCCCGAACCGAAGCGACGTCCCCCTCGAGCCAGGGTGATCTGGTCAGGACCGCCAGGATCGGACGATCGAGGGCCTCTAGGGCCTGTGCGACCAGGGACGAAGCAGCACGGAATTCTCCTTCGGCGCCGGTAGGTCCCGGGTCCCTGAGCGAAGCCCGCCCAGCCTCAAGGCTCCGAGCGGCCGCTTCGAGGTTTTGTCGGACGACTTGCACAGAGCGAGCGCCATACCCGAGGGCAACGAGTATGGCGAGCAGCGCGGCGATGCCGATCTGCCTGCGACGCTTCCGAAATAACGCTTGAGGCCTAGCGAGACCGCTCGTCGCTCCGCTCCGACTCGATCTTGAGATCGTGCTCGACCATCATCGCGATCAGTTCCTCGAAACTGATGGAGGGCTGCCAGCCGAGCTCCGCCCGCGCTTTCGACGCGTTGCCTACGAGTTGCCCAACCTCAGCAGGTCTGAGGAAACGTTCGTCGATCCGGACGTGATGCTCCCAATCTTCGATGCCCGCGGCCGCGAATGCGGTCCTGACCAGATCGCGGACCGAATGCAGGGTTCCCGTCGCAATCACATAGTCATCGGGTTCGTCTTGCTGCATCATCAACCACATCGCCTTGACGTAGTCCGCTGCGTAGCCCCAGTCGCGCTGCGCGTCCAGGTTCCCTATCGTTAGCTCGTTCTTCAGCCCGAGCTTGATCTTGGCAACGGCGTTCGTGACCTTCCTCGTCACGAATTCCAGTCCTCGAGCCGGCGATTCGTGGTTGTACGCGATCCCGCTCACCGCGAAGAGTCCCTGACTGACCCGGAATGCTGCCGTCATGTTGTGGGCGAAGACCTTGGCTACGCCGTACGGGCTGAGGGGGCGAAGCGGCGTGGTCTCGTCCTGCGGGCTTGACGTTGGACGCCCGAACATCTCGCTCGAGGATGCTTGATAGAACCTCGTGGTTGCTCCGCCGCGCGTGAACACCGTGATCGCTTCGAGGAGCCTGAGGGCCCCCATCCCCACGACGTTGGAGACCAGCTCGCTCTGACTGAACGACAGGGGAACGAAGGAGATTCCGGCCAGGTTGTAAACCTCGGCCGGCTGGCTGAGCTCGAGGGCGGCGATCAGAGAATGGAGATCGAGCAGGTCGCCTGTGATCGGCGTGATGAAGGGGTACTCCTCGACGAGCCGCTCGGCGCGTCCGGGGTCCTGGCCGTGGACGAGGCCGAAGACCTCATAGCCCTGGGAGTGGAGTAACGCTGCGAGATATCGGCCATCCTGGCCGCCGATCCCTGTGATGAGTGCACGCGGCAAAATCACCCTCCCACAGCCGATCGACTAGGGGTCAGCCGATCGGCTAGGTGTTGGTGTTGACTTTGTCGGGCTTGGCGCCTGTTCCCGTGAGGGTGATCTCTGCCACGGAGCCGAGAACCGTTATCGTCGGCGGCTCGTAACCAAGCTTCGTATCGGTCATTGGCTTCTCTTTCACTATAGGGACGGCCAAAGCCTACCGGGAGACTGTCTTCCGGGCAACCATTCGGAGGACGTCGTGCCGGACGTAGTGCCTGAAGGGGTCCGTGGCGCCTACGGGCTGAGGGTTGGCGGCTTGTCGGCGGCGTCGCATCTCCTCCCTCGTGCAGATCCGGCATGGCCGTTGGTCGAGGTCACCGTGATGGGGAACGCCCGAAAGGCCCCCCCCTCTGAGGATGAAGACACCCGTGTGCTCTACATGCCCGAAGGGGGGTACGTCGTGTTGGAGAGGCGGGGAGCGGTGACCTTCCATCCCGACTCGTCGATCCCCGAGGAGGAGATCGTGCACCCTCTGCTGGGTCCGATTGGGGCCATCTTCGCCCAGTGGATGGGGCGCGAGCCCCTCCACGCCGCGGCGTTCATCCATGGTGGTGCCGCGTGGGGCCTGGTCGGTCCGAGCCTCTCCGGGAAGAGCACGCTGTTGGCCCATCTACATGCCGAGGGATACCCCATCCTGACCGACGATCTCGTCGTGGTGGAGGATCGGACTGTATTTGCCGGCCCTTTGTGCCTCGATCTTAGGTCGTCGCCTCCGGAGATCGAATCGGGCATCCCCGCACGACGCGGAACTCGACAACGGATCGTCTTCGACGAGTCGGTGCCCGATGCTGGTCTAGGCGGCTTCTTCTATCTGCGCTGGGGCTCAACACTCAAAGCAGAGCCCGTTCCTCCGCCAGAGCGGATCAGATACCTCGCCGACAACAGGAGGTCCAATTGGGCCCCGCTCGATCCAGGTGCACTCGTTCACCTTGCGCGTTTTCCGGCCTGGGTGGTGTCGAGGCCCGAAGATGGTCTAGCGGCCGAGAGTCTCGCCTTGATCCTCGACGTGATCGCTCGCCAGCCACGCGGCTTGTAGCAACTGATACGTCCGGGCATCGGGCTGCGGCTGGGCCCAAACGTTAGCCAGGGCGATCGGATCGACCATCTCGGCATCGACGCCGGCCCCCGACCAGCGGCGAACGAATGACCTGCACCGAGGCCCCCAGAAGACCTCCCCGAACTGGCCCTTATCCGAGCGGTTCAAGACCTCCTCCGGAAGCCAGCCCGAGAACACGTTCACCATGACCTGGCTTCGAGTCCCCATCCCGTCCCGACCGCCACGAGTCGCAAGGGCGGAAAGGAAGCCCTCGTCGAAAAGGGGATGACGCATAGTCACACCTTCGCCCCTGGCAAGCAGGTCGAGCGTCGAGTTATTGAGGAGCTCATTCCGTAGCCGTCGGAACCAGGCGACGCGGCGATCCCACCTGATCGGTTCGGTAGCGTGTTGTTTGGCGAGGCGTTGCGTGACGATCGTTCGGGCCGCCGGCTGTAGCCAAGGGAAAGATCGACGCAGCCGCGCTCGCGCTACCAATTTCTTGATCGGCAGGGGTGAAACAGCGTGGATCGTGTTACGGGCCTCGTGTGGCCCTAGGCCTGACCTACCAGACCTGAGATCTCCGAAGGGACCCCACCGGCGCGCCTCGAACAGCGAGTCACCCCCTGCTCCAGTAGCAAGAGTGCTGCCCTGCATCTCCCGGAGCATCGGTACCCACGATGCGGCGTTGCCGGGGAGGAGTACGCCGTGTTTCCTGAGGACCGGCAGGGCCACGGGGCCGATGATCTCGTGCTCGCCGCCCACAACCGTCGACCGCTGCCATTCGCGCAGCCCGAGGAACCGAATGATCAACTCCTGCCACCGACTTTCATCAGCCCCGGGATCCCCGGGGTAATTCGTGGTGACCGCGATCGGCTCGGGAAGTCCTTCTCTCCGCGCGGCTCTGGTTGCCGCGGCGAGCACTATCGAGGAGTCTCGCCCGCCTGAAAATGCGACTGCAAGGGTTCCCCTGGCCAGGGCGGGGATCAGGGCGTCCTCGAGCGCCCGCGCTGGATCCATGTTCGAAGGTGGCAAGTCTCGGCTGTGGGGCTCGGTTCCGATGAGTGTCCCCGCAGCGAACTCATAGCGGTCGGGGACGATCAAGCGCGGTATCGGAGTAGCTCGTGGTAGCGCTCCTCGTGACAGGGAGCTTCGTTCTCGAGCCACGCGTGGGCCTTGAACCCTGATTGGGGGGCCGTCACACCTATGACGACATCTCGGTGCTCACCGAAAGATTCCGCCCATGCTTGCCGCACCAATGCTCTTACGAGGCACGTGTAATTAGTGCGACGAAATACGCCGTTCATCCCTCTTGCCGCTTGGGGCGACACGTCCGGGGGGGGCGGGAGATGAACACTGTTAAGACCTGACCGCTCGAGGTCATGTCGCGCCCTTTGCGCGGCTCGTAGTGTCCATAGCGCAGCTCTCACCTCGGCCAGATCGGGGAGATGCTTCATCACTCGGTTTCTAAGAGACCCTTCGATCTGAGCTCTGCGACAAATGCCGCGACGTCGGTTTGAGCCTCCAGATCCGTGAGCCCGAATGTTTCCGCGAGGCGGCTTACGAGGCTCTCCGTCGTAGCCCCTTTCGCGAGCATCGGCCACAGGCAGGCGCCGGCCCGGTTCACCGATAGGTAGTTCGAGGAACGCATGTCGAACGCGACAACCTCTCCTTCAACTTCACGCCAAACAACGTCGGCATCCCGAAGCTTTAAGGATTCCATCTTGCCTCCCTTTTAGCGCGCCGCAGATCTCGGATGGCCCCAGGCGTTTCTCGGGCCAGCCAGATCCAGCGTCGGACATAGGCAAGCGCAAGAGCGCCGGGCCCCCTCGTTGCGCGGGGATCCCAATCCCGGATGAATCGACGGGGCGACGCGATCTTACGGAGAAGAAACCGGGCTTTGAAAGCAACGCCAGGTCTTGCATCGAGCCAGTCGAGCGCGAGGGCGCCCCGAGAATGACCCCGCGATCTGATTATCAGCTCAACCGTTGGACGAGAAGGTAGGCCCAGCTCGTCGGCGAGCTCGACGCCTTCTCCATCGAGTCTCAGACCGACGCCGAATGCAGGGATCGCATCGAGACCTTCGGCGATCGATGCCGCGATGCGCCAGCCCTCGAAGTCGACCCTCTTGAGCGCGCGGTTGAGGTCTTCGAGAGCCTTGGGGCTGGTAGGGCCATGTTGAGCTGCATGCAGGGCGATCTGAAAAGCGATCGCTGCGGGGGACAGCACAGGAAGAGGCCTTCCGGCGACATGGAGAGTCTCCTTATGAGATGACAGCGTGCGCCAAACCGACTCTCGCGGAGCTCCGACCCCGACGAGGGTTGTATGCAATTCGAGCGCGGTGTGGCCGACGCCCCGAACCCATAACGTGCAATGGGGCGGACGATCGAATGGGATCGTGTCGCGCGCGTTCTTGCCATAACCGAGGTTGAGGAGGACATCCTGAGCCCGGGCCTCGACGCCGGGATCGACAAGAAGGTCGATGTCCACATATGGCCTGGGTGTCCCATCGTCGTACAGCCAGTCGGCGATAGACCGGCCCTTCAGCAGCACCGACTGGATGCCGGCGGCGCTCAGAGCCTCGATCGCCTCAACAGCGGCGACATCAAGTGCTAGGGACCGAGTCGCCTGACGAACCGCATCGGAGGGCGAGATTGAGGACAGCATCAAGCTCAAAGGATAGTCGGGCATGTGCCTCAGTACTCGCTCAGAGACCCGTACCTTCGGCTCCGCCGAAGGGCCCGTGAGAAGACCAATGTTGCCAACGGGAGCGCAATCGATGCGAATAGGAGCAAGCCCAACGCATCACTTCCATAGCCATTTCCAGCGAACAGGGCCTCACGCACACCATCGAAAGCGTTGTGGATGGGAATGAGACCACTTAGGTCTCTAAGCCACGTCGGGTAAACCGACCGTGGGAAGTAGGCGCCACCCAGGATGCCGAGTACCAGCGATGTGATCGCTGCCGCGATCTCACCCCGCTTTGCAACCAGGACCAGCGCCCCAAGCGCGATCCCGATCGCGGCGAAGGCAACGCCGGACGTCACAAGGATCAATGCCACCCCGAACCAATCGGCGTGCTGCAGGTCGAGTCCCAGGAAGGCGGCGGCCAGTAATAGGTAGATCACGGCTCGTCCCGCGCCGAATCCAAAAGGATAGGCACTGAGGCCGAACGCGATCTCATGGTCCCGGATGGGCTGCACCACAAGAGCCTCGAGGGTGCCCGTCAGCTGTTCTTCCCTGACTCGCCGGACTAGCCCCGTGCTTCCCGCTTCCAGTACAAGGGTCAGTGCTATACCGGCGGCAGCGAAAGAAAAGTATGACGGCGCGGGCCCGAGGTTCACCGGGTCATCGAACGTCCGAGAGATGTAGAAGAAGATGACGAGGTTCAGGAACCCGAACAAGAGATCCAGGGTCAGCGCCGCTCTGTACGAGCGCAGAAGACGGTAGTCGCGCGCAGCTATCGCGGCGATAGCCCTCACGTCAACTCGACGACGTTTTGACAGCGGGTCAGGTCATCCGGGTGGTGTGTGGACAGAAGAACCGACAGGTCCGGTCGGTCGTCGAGTGCTCTCCAGAATCTGTTCTTCGCGGCGTCATCCAGGGATCGGGTTGGCTCATCTAGCAACAGGACGCGGGGCTCACCAAGTAATGCCCGTGCGAAGGCGATCTGTTGGATCATGCCGCTCGAACAGCGGTCCACTCTGACGTCTGCGAAATCACCGAGCTCCAGCTCCTCGATGACCTCGGCAACCGCGCGGAGGGCAAGCGGGCGCTTTCTCAGTCGGACGGTGGCGTAAAAGACAAGGTTGGCTCGCGCTGAGAGTCGCAGGTAGAAGGATCGTTCCTGAGAGAGAGCCACGCCCGTTTCCAATCGCGCCTGATACGAGCCGGCTGGCTGCCCTGCGACCAGCACGAGCCCCGCACTTGGAGTAAGGCTGCCGGCGGCGCACCGGATCAGGGTTGTCTTGCCAGATCCATTGGGTCCAAATAGGGCAACCCGGCTACCTCGCGGAACGTGCAGGTCGAGTCGATCTATCACCGTGCGACTTCCGTACGCCCGCGTCAGCTGGTCGAACAGGAGCCCTTCTTCGATGGGCGGATGAGTCATCCGTACCGACGAACGAGATCACGGACAAATGCTGCGGCCTGCTCCTCCGTTCGGAAGAAGTCCGGCCACGACGCGAGCAATCGGGCCTGGATCTCGCTGCTGCTTCGGGTCCCATCCAACAGGCTCAGTGCGGACTTCATAACCTCACCTTCCGCGGTGAGGCCAGGTTGGTACCCAGGCGCAAGAGCGCGAAGCTGGGCGGGGTCGATGGGCCAAGCATCCAACGTCGTTTGGTTCGCCCACGCCTCGCCGTCGACAGTCACCGACCACCGGAAGAAAGTCCCGTTGGAGGCTGCACGGATGTCGAGCTCGATCACGTTGCCTGGATGGACCTCGCGTGGTTGAGGCAGCGGAAAGAAGGCGTGGTTCCAACGAAGGCTGGACCCGGGCATCGCGGTGGTTAGCGAGACACCCGGCTTGAGCTCGGTTGTGAACCACCCGCCTACACCGTGCATGGTCCCGTGCCGCTCGGGACGAAAGGTCGCTCGTCCCTGCGTATGAGGATCGACGACTTCGTACATGTTGAACTTGGCGAGAGTCTGCGGCGGAGCCAAGAGCACGGCGTCGTCGAGCCTCATGCGGTACAGGGAGTTGACGACGAGCTTGTTCAGCATCGCCACGCTGAGTCCTTCGACGTCTTGTGGAAAGAACAGCCGGTCGTAGATGTCGGGACATTCCACCGGGAAGACACTGAGCTCGACTGCGCTCGGAATGATCGCTCCACCAGGCTGGAGCCAGCGAGTCCTCGCATCGATCAATCCGCCGAGGAGGCCCTCGTCGATGCCGAAACCTCCGAATGTGTCCGTCACGATGACATCGACCGGCGGGATATCGAGATGCGTTGAAGCCCCCCGGATCAACTCGACGCGGTCTCCATAGGCACTAGCAGCACAGATCTCGCGCGCGAGATCGAGGCTGGGGGACGATTCGATCGCGTACACCTTCTTGGCTCCCGCCCGAGCTGCAAAAAGCGCGAGGATCCCCGTCCCGGTGCCGATGTCCACTACGACGTCCCCGGGACGGACGGTCTCCTCGATAGCTTGCCGATACCCTTCGAGTCTGGGCCCGGAGCGCAGCATCGCCCGGTGATAGGCGAGAAGGCCGAGTGCTTCCAGGGGCTCAACGAACATGGCTGGATACTAGAAGGTCAGTGCTTCCAGACGTCGGCGCGGAGTACTCCCGCGCGCACAACAACCGATCTTCCGGTCATGTTGAGGAGGGTGACCCCAACGACCCCGGCCTGAGAGACCGCGCCGGAGATGAGGACTCCCGGCGGTATCGGCTGCGAGAACCCGATCGCCACGGTGTCGCCGGCAACCGCACCGGCGACCGCGACCTGACTCGTCCTCGCCGTCCCATTTGCCACGGTTCCCGGCCGCCATTTCGTCGTGCCGGAAAGGTGGCCTGAGATCGCGTGGCCGGCTCCGATAGTCAGGCTGCCGTGAGCCCGCACATCTCCGTCGTCACTGATCGACATGACGGGTGCGTCGAAATCGTTGTTCATGATCTCGAGCGCTCCATCGCTTACGCGGAAGGACTTCGTTGACCCTCCTACCGCATCCTTGATACTGAACGTCTGGAGTCGGCCATCTGTGGGATTTACGAGGACCTGCAGACCGAGCGTCGTGTCGTTATTCGAAGCTGCGTTGGCGAGTCCGGAGGGGTCGTTCGTGAGTGTGGCACCCTCCACGTTGTTGTGCGAGAGCGCCAGGCCAAACGGCTTACCGGCTCCGGGCAGCAGGAGAGCGGTGCCCTGATTCAGTCGGTTGCTGGTCGCTGTGATGTGGATCGGGGAGTTGTCGAATGCGATGCACGATCCGCCGGGTCCCCCGTCGATGAAGTTGCCCATCACGGTGTGATCCTGCCCGCCGCTGATCTCGATGGCCCGGCGATTCACCGCCGTGAAGAAGGAATTCATGACCCGGGTGTTGGCGACATTCTCGAGAAGGAGAGAGGCCCGGCCGTCGATGTTGTCCGCCACACATTGGTCCATGAACAGGAAGATGCCGACCGGAACACTCCCGACGAATCGGAATCCTGTCGAGATCGACCCGCCCCAACGATTCACGCGCACCTGACGCATGTAGACGCCGCCCGTGTCACGTGCCGTGGTTCTAGTCAACAGGAAGCCGGAGTCGGTGGTCCCGGCCTGGTCGCGTCCGATGCTGATGTTCTCGAAGTAGTTCTCGAGGCCATCGTCCCCATTCAGTCGGATACCGGCGGTGCTCTGGTTCCGGATCACCAGATCGCGGAACACCGTCGCGCCCGACGACTCGATGTCGATCCCGATCGACCCGCCGAGAACCTCGAGCTCGTGGAAGAAAGACTGCGAGACCGCATGCACGCGCATCGCGGTGATCGCTCCAGCGCCAGTGACGTCGAATGTCATGCCGGAGACGTCCACAAATTGCGTCAGCCCGGGAAACGCGACGTCCACAAGGGGAGATGCCGACCCCGGCCGCGCCTTGAGGATCGTGCGACCCGGCCCCGCGCCCTGGAGTCGGATCCTCTTCGTCAGGCGTAGCGAGCCGACGGAGAAGGTCCCATCTGGAATAAGGACCGTGGCACCGATCGGAGCGGAGTCGATGGCATCTTGGATGACCGAGGTGTCGTTCGTGGAGCCGTCGCCGAGGGCCCCGAGAGCCTTCACGTTGATCCATGGGTCCTCGGACCCCGAGATGAGTCCTGCCGATGCGGGCGTTGCGTGGGCGAGGGCCACGGCGGCCCCCGCGGTCCCGACCGCGGCCAGACGCAGGATGCTTCTCCTGTCGACCTGGGCATCCAGGCGATCCAGGACCTTGTTCAAGGGTGCGGGGGATCTTCTAAGCGGCATACATACTGAATCGGCCCTTTGGCCTCTCTCCCAATGGCTCGAAAGGACCTCGCGTCGACGCTCAGAGACTAGTCACCCAGCCTTCCTTCCCTGGTCAATCCGTTGCCTCTTGCACGCTTGGGGCATATATTGGCGACTGGATCGAGGATCCTTAGACCTAACTGGGTGTTGGAAGGGGCGAAGAATGAATGGTGCTCGCAGAAGGGCGGGATGGCGCGTATCGATCGTGATCGCGGTGGCGGCCTCATCAGTCGTTCTTTCGGCACTCCCGAGCGCAGCGCACGTAAAGACCTTCGATAACAAGGTCACGATCCAGAACGACGGCGGCTCCCTAAGCGGGAGCGTGACTTCTCCGAAAGCGGCATGCACCAGGGGCCGCGACGTGGCGGTCTTCCGGGTAACACCGGGCGCGGGTAAGGACGACAGGGTAGGAAAGGCCGAATTCGCGGGCGGAGAGTGGACCCTCGATGCAAGCGACATCACGGGCGAGGTCTACGCGAAGGTCACCAGCAAGACCTTCGGTGGTTACGGACACACCCACACGTGCCCTGCCGATAGGTCGAGGACGATCACTCTCTAAGCAGCACTCTGACCCTGACGGACCTTTGGACGAATCTTCGGTACGCGCCGACGCCCAGACGCATGCGGACGCGACCGTCGCGGGCGATTTCAAGGTCGCCGGCAGCTACCTAACCTCCGAGGCTGCAGCCCAGGCGGGCGGTGTGATGAAGCAGATGCCGCGCGACCTCAATGCGTGCGAGGTAACTACGGTCCAGCCGGCCGACGACGGATATCTCGTCGAGATCCGTTATCGAGGCGAGAGCGGGGAGGCCGTGGTGGAGTCGCGATGGGCGGACCGCGATGGCGCGGCAAAGATCGTCGGCCTCCAGGTGCGGAGCTGAAGGGGTAGTTGGAAGCCCAGATCACCGGGACGCAGCGCAAGGTCTTCGGCGCGTGGGTTGCGCCGACGCGTCTCAGTGACGGCGCCGAAGGGATCGCGCTTGCGGAGGGCCGGACGTTGCCGTTCGTCGTGCGGAGGTCCTGGTCGGCGCCGGCGGGGGTTTACCCCGAGAGCTGGTACCTCGTTCACCCCGACACGAATGAAGTGCTCCACGAGAGCGACTCGGGTGACGTCCGGGTCTTTGGCCTCCAGAGCCTGACCGAGTTCAAGACCGAGGTAGTGGCGCCCATCGCTCTACCCCCCGGGAGCTACCTGGTCGTCTTCGCGCTGGGCGGGATCCGAGGCGGCGAGCTCGAGGTCAAGGCGACCTAGCGGGTATTGACCGCCGGTGTGTCCTCGGTCACACTGACGCAGCCGGTTACTGAGGACTGGCCGGAGCTTCCCCTTACGGCCTTCCCCAGCAGCCGGCCTCTTCTATTCTCCCCCCGACTTATCCTGGCGCCATGAGTATGCGATTGCGCGCCTGCCTGCTCGCCGGGCTGATCCTGCTTGCGGGGTGTTCGGTCGACGTTCCGGACCAGATCGGCGGCGACGACCCCGATCCCGACGTCACCATCGAGCAGAACGACCCCACCGTCGAAGCCGGGGACCTGGCCGACGTCATCGAGGGCGTCCTCCCCTCCGTCGTCAACGTCAAAGTGACGTCCGTCCGATGTGATCTCGGCGGCCGCATCGAGGGTGAGGGTGAGGGCTCCGGGGTCGTGATCGAGGAGGACGGCGTCATCCTTACGAACTTCCACGTCGTCCAGGGGGCCGTCGATGTGGAGGTCGTCTTCGACGACGGTCACGGGCGCCTCGACGGCGCGATCGTTGGTTCGGATCCCGAACGCGACCTCGCGGTTGTGCGCGTCGACGCCGACGACCTCAATCCGATCGACGTCGGCCGATCGTCACGGTTGCGCCTCGGAGACGACGTCATCGCGATCGGCTTCCCCCTTGGCCTCGGAGGGGCAACGGTAACCAAGGGCATCGTGTCGGCCACCGATCGGTCGATCGACACCGGCGGGGGCGGCGAGCCCCTGAGTGGGCTCCTCCAGACGGACGCAGCGATCAACCCAGGCAACTCAGGGGGCCCGCTCATAAACCGCGAGGGCCAGCTGGTTGGGATAAACACCGCGGCCGCCTCAGCCGGCGCCGCGGAGAACATCGGGTTCGCTATCGCGATAGACGCCGCCCTCCCCGTCGTGCAGGACATCCTCACCAAACCCGCCTCGGAGCGGGCGTGGCTCGGTGTATCGGTATCGTCCGTCGATTCGGCCGCCGAAGCACTTCGGCTCGGCCTCGACGGCGAGACCAGGGGGGCGTTGGTTGCAGATACCTTCGATGATTCGCCCGCCGAGCGGGGAGGGATAGAGCCCGGCAGCGTGATCACCAGCATCGAGGGCGACACGATCGAGTCGTCTGAGGACCTCACCGAGGTGCTGTCGGAACACAGCCCCGGTGAGCGCGTGACGATCGAGATCGTCGCCCCGGCGGGCCCGTTCACCGTTCAGGTCGAGCTAGGCGCGCGCCCCGGTGATCCAACACTCCTGGACTGCTGAATTGAAGGTCAAGCTGCGTAACCCCGATCGAACCGTGGAGATCTCGGGCCCAACCACTGTTGTTGCGCTACTTCGAGAGCTCGCGATCGTGCCTGAAGCCGTCCTTGTGATCCGCGATCGCACCCTCCTGACGCGCGACGAAGCGCTGCGAGAAGAAGACGAGCTCGAGGTCCGCCCGGTGTTGTCAGGCGGTTCGCTATCAGCGAGAAACCAGGCACCAAGGGGGGCCCGGGGGGGTAGCGACGACTTGCCGAGAGGGAATCCCGATTCCGCACCTGGCGGAGCCATGCGTCCCCCCGAGGCGGCCAGAGAGAAATCCATTCCGCACTTGGCGGAGCCATTGCCGCAGGCATCGTTCCCCGCCGGAGAAAAGACGTGAAGTGCAAGGTTTGCAAGGCCCATGCCTCGGTCGACATCCGCCGGCATAACGCGGCGTTCTGCGGACCCCATTTCATCGAGCACGTTCGCAACCAGGTAGCGCGCACCATCAAGGAGTTCAAGATGTTCGAGCCCGACCACCGTCTGCTGATCGCGGTATCGGGTGGCAAGGACTCCCTCGCGCTGTGGGACATCCTCATCGACCTCGGATACGACGTGACCGGCTTCTATCTCGACCTCGGCATCGGCGGGTACTCGACGCGCTCGAAGGAGGCGACGATCGCGTATGCAGAGGCCAAGGGCGCCAAGTTGATCGTCCGGAGCCTGGCGGAAGAGCACGGTTTCACGGTGCCCGAGCTATCGCGCCTCACGGGGAGAGTGCCCTGCTCGGGCTGCGGCCTGAACAAGAGATACGAGTTCAACCGCGCCGCACTAGAGGAAGGATTCTCGGTGCTCGTGACCGGCCACAACTTGGATGACGAGGTCGCGACGCTGTTTGGCAACGTCCTTCACTGGAATACCGACATGCTCGGCCGGCAAGCCCCCGTCCTGGAGGAACGCCTCCTCGGGGAGGGGGCCGCCTCGATCCCAGTGTTGGTCCGCAAGGTGAAGCCGCTCGTCCGTCTCGCAGAGCGGGAGACAGCGGCCTACGCGCTCCTGTCGGGCATCGACTACATCGTCGAGGAATGCCCGATGGTCGAAGGCAACACCCAACATCGATACAAGGAAGCGATAACGCTTCTGGAGGAGTCGTCACCGGGAACCAAGCACCAGATGTACTTCGGGTTCTTGAAGCGGGCCGCGTCGCGTTTTGCCGACGAAGCCGGAGGCGACGATGTCGTCGCGTGCACTGCGTGCGGCGCGCCAACGATGGGCGATGGTAAGTGCTCCTTCTGCAAGACGAAGGAGCTCGCCTTACACCGGCGCGAGACAGGGGAGTCCGCTCCGCGCTCCCGTCGGCGGCGACGGCGATGACGCCCGAGGGCAGGCTGCTCGAGGCCGGCGAGCGCGTCCTGTTGATCGATCCGAAACACCGGCGCTACCTCGTCACCATCCAGACCGGCAAGCAATTCCACTCTCACCTAGGCAGCATCGATCTGGATGACTTGGTCGGCGCTCCGGAAGGGACCACCGTGCGCGCCACAAGCGGTGCGACCCTGTTGGTGTTCAGACCGACACTCGCCGACTACGTCCTCAAGATGAAACGAGGCGCGCAGGTCGTCTACCCGAAGGACATCGCGCTGATGATCGTTTACGCGGACATCTTTCCTGGGGCGACCGTTGTCGAGGCCGGTAGCGGGTCTGGCTCATTGACGCTCGGGCTGGCGCGCGCGGTCGGAACAGAAGGCCGAGTCATCTCCTACGAGGTTCGTCCCGACCATCATGAGGACGCTCAGCGCAACATCGGCGACTGGTATTCGGGCTCCGGGGGGAAACCGGAGAACGTCGAGCTTCGCGTCGGCGACATCTTCGAAGGCATCCCCGAGAAAGCTGTCGACCGCATGGTGTTCGACCTTCCCGAGCCGTGGCACGCGATCGGGACTACCACCGAATCTCTCGCACCCGGAGGCATCCTGTGTTGTTACCTCCCAACGATCCCGCAGGTGTCTCAGATCGTCGAGACCATGCGACGCGCGCGCTTCGCTCTCATCTCGACGTTCGAAGGTTTGGTTCGGACCTGGAACATCGACGACCGTTCGGTGCGGCCCGATCACCGGATGGTGGCCCACACAGGCTTCATAGTCGTGGGTAGGAAACTCGCACCGCTTGTGCACCAAGAGGAGGAAACGAGCGTTACAAAGGGATAGGAGTAGGCTTTTCGGCATATCTGGGCACGGGGATCGAGCACGGAGATCGAGCACGGAGAGGGGGTGGCACCGGTGGAGGGTCTCGAGCGCAGGATCGCTGAGTACGACCGCGAGGTCCAAGAGCTTCAAGGGCAGGTCAAGCTCCTTGAAGAAGAGCTCACGCTCACCCGCCGGAAGCTAGAAGCCGCCCCTCGGCGCATCCACGACCTCGAGAAAAGGCTCTCGGCTACGAGCGCCGAGCTTGCCACTGCGCGCGACAGCAACGAGAAACTCGCCGAGACCCTCAAAGAGGCGCGCGAGCAGCTCGTGATGTTGAAGGAAGAGGTCGAGAAGCTCAGCCTCCCGCCGGCCACCTATGCCATCTTCCTCGAGGCCCAGGAGGACGCCACGGCCGACGTGTTCACGAATGGTCGCAAGATGAGAGTGCACATCGCGCCCGATATCGAGCCCGACTCCATCCAGCGAGGCCAGGAAGTGATGCTGAACGAGGCGCTGAACATCATCGGGGTATTCGATTTCGAGATCCAAGGCGAGGTCGTCACGATCAAGGACGTCCTCGAGGGCGGCGATCGTGCTCTCGTGATCGCGCACAGCGACGAGGAGCGTGTGGTCGAGCTTGCCGAGCCCCTGAAAGGGATGAAGCTCCGTTCGGGCGACAGCCTGTTGCTGGAGCCCAAGTCGGGTCACGCGCTGGAGAAGCTTCCCAAGCCCGAAGTCGAGGAGCTCATCCTCGAAGAGGTCCCCGATATCTCCTACGAGGACATCGGGGGTCTCGACGACCAGATCGAGATCATCCGCGACGCCGTCGAGCTGCCGTTCCTGTACGGCGACCTGTTCAAGGAGCACCAGCTCGACCCGCCCAAGGGCATCTTGCTATACGGCCCTCCAGGGTGCGGTAAGACCCTCGTCGCGAAGGCGGTCGCCAACTCCCTCGCGAAGAAGGTCGCGTCGATGATGGGACGCGAGGATCGCCGCTCGTACTTCCTCAACATCAAGGGTCCCGAGCTACTCAACAAGTATGTCGGAGAGACCGAGCGTCAGATCCGATTGATCTTCCAGCGCGCCAAGGAGAAGTCCGAGGAAGGCGTTCCCGTCATCGTCTTCTTCGACGAGATGGATTCCTTGTTCAGGACGCGCGGCTCGGGCATCTCGAGCGATATCGAGTCGACGATCGTGCCCCAGTTGCTGGCTGAGATCGACGGGGTCGAAGCATTGAAGAACGTCATCGTCGTCGGCGCATCCAACCGCGAGGACCTGATCGACCCCGCGATCCTCCGGCCCGGTCGCCTCGACGTGAAGATCAAGATCGAGCGTCCCAACGAGGTCTCGGCGCGCGCGATCTTCCACAAGTACCTGCACCCCGAGATCCCGATCTCTGAGGACGAGGTCAAGACGCACGGCTCGACGGAGGCAGCGATCTCCTCGATCATCGACGAGACCGTCGATCAGATGTACTCCGACGACGACAGCAACCGATTCCTCGAGGTCACCTACGCCAACGGGGACAAGGAGGTCCTTTACTTCAAGGACTTTGCCTCAGGCGCCATGATCGAGAACATCGTGCGGCGCGCCAAGAAGATGGCCATCAAGCGCGTGATCAGTGGCGAGGCCAAGGGCATCAACCAAGGGGACCTCATCGACGCGATCCACCAGGAATACCGCGAGAACGAGGATCTCCCGAACACGACCAACCCCGACGACTGGGCCAAGATCTCGGGTAAGAAGGGCGAACGGATCGTCTACATCCGAACGCTCGTCGGTGAGCACAAGGACGGGGAGGGCAGCCGCCAGGTCGAGCGGGTGCAGACCGGGCAGTACCTCTAGGATCGCTTCGGCGGCTGGCGGCGCGACCACGACATGGCTATCCCGAAGATCTGCGGCATAGAGACCGAGTATGGGATCTCCGTGCGGAACTCGAACGAGTTCAATCCGATCCTGACGTCATCGCTGTTGATCAACGCGTACGCACAGCCTGCGTTCCGGCGTGTCAAGTGGGACTACGAAGAAGAGAACCCGCTGCGGGACGCGCGTGGGTTCGAGCGTCCGATCCCCGACGGCGCGACAACCGATGACGACACCGGGCTGGTCAACGTCATCCTCCCGAACGGGTCGCGGTACTACGTCGATCACGCGCACCCCGAGTACTCGAGTCCCGAGTGCTCGAATCCACTAGATGTGGTGACATGGGACAAAGCGGGGGAGTACATCCTCGAGCGGTCGATCGCCGCGGCGCGTGACATCGCCCCCGCCGCCGTCTCCATCTATAAGAACAACTCCGACGGCAAGGGCAACTCCTACGGGTGTCACGAGAACTACCTGATGGATCGCAACACGCCGTTCCCGAACATCGTCAAGCAGCTCACGCCATTCTTCGTCACGCGCCAGGTGTTCACCGGCGCCGGGAAGGTCGGAACCGAGGATGGCTCTGGGGCCACCGGCTTCCAGATCTCACAGCGTGCCGATTTCTTCGAGGTCGAGGTCGGGCTCGAGACCACCTTCAAACGTCCGATCATCAATACGAGAGACGAACCGCACGCTGATCCGGAGCGCTTCCGACGACTTCACGTGATCGTGGGCGATGCCAACATGTCCGAGCTCTCGACCTACCTCAAGGTCGGAACGACGGCTCTCGTCCTCAAGATGATCGAGGACGAGTTCATCACCGACGACCTCACGCTTGCTGAGCCCGTGCGGGGGATGCGGATCGTCTCGCACGACCCGACATGCACGGCCACGCTCGAGCTCTCCGACGGGCGCGCGTTGACCGCGATCGAGCTGCAGTGGGAGTACCTGCGTCTCGCTCGCAAGTACGTTCAAGACGTCGATCCCGGTGAGGGCAATGAAGACGTGCTCGAGCGCTGGGAGGCGATCCTCGAGTCGCTCGAGTCCGGCGGGTCGGGGCCGCGCGAGCAGCTCGACTGGGTCGCCAAGATGTCGCTCATGGAGGCGTACCGCGACCGCGACAGCCTCGAGTGGGATCACCCGAAGCTCAAACTGATCGACCTCCAGTACCACGATGTCGATCGCACCAAGGGTCTCTACTGGAAGTTGGTGCGGTCGGGGAAGATCGACCGCCTCGTGTCCGAGGAGCGCGTCGAGTGGGCGGTCGATCATCCACCCGAGGACACCCGCGCGTACTTCCGCGGCGAGTGCCTGCGACGCTTCTCTCCGCGCATCGTCGCGGCGTCCTGGGATGCACTCATCTTCGACACCGGCGACGAGCCGCTGCGCAAAGTCCCGACCCTGGACCCGCTGCGGGGCACGAAAGAGGGCGTGCAATCACTCCTCGACGCAAGCCCCGACGCCTCGACCCTCCTCCGCAACCTCAGCTCCTAGCGTTTCTGGGCCGGGGGCTTATCCCCAGAGGTGTCCTCCTCCCCATATACGATTGGGGTAGTAGATCTGCCGGGTGCGACGACTACGAGGTGACCGATGAGCCCCAGTGGTGAGCAGAGCAAGAAGCCGAAGCCCAAGAAGGACGAAGAGCAGGCCAAGGCCGAAGAGACCACGAAAGCCGAGTCGCGCACCGAAGACGTCGACGAGCTCCTCGACGAGATCGACTCCGTCCTCGAAGCAAATGCAGAAGAATTCGTCCGCTCTTATATCCAAAAGGGCGGTCAGTGAATAGTTATGCAGTCTAGTACATAGTATTCAGACACAGCCGCGCAGGAGGAGACGGACGTCTTGCGGTGTCGCGATTGCGGCGAGGAGAAGCCCGCGGAGCATTTTCCAAGCAACAAACGGATGTCCAGCGGCGGGCACAACTCTTGCAGCCATTGCCATAACGAACGGACGCAGATGCCCGTGCGGAAGGCTAGGGGAACAAGCCGCCACTATCACCTAAAGCAGCGGTTCGGGTTGGGCTCCGACCAGGTCGAGGCGATGATCCTTGAACAGGGCGGGGTTTGCCGCGTCTGTCGAGAGAACCCGGCGACTCAGGTAGATCACGATCACGCTACGGGGCGCGTCCGCGGAATCCTGTGTCTTAACTGCAATGCGGGGATGGGCGCGTTCGGGGACAGCGTCCACAGGATGTACTCGGCTCTTGACTATCTCAAGCGCACTGCGTCGTGAAGCGGTGTTGTGACTGCGGTCAGCTGAAGGAGCTCACTGACTTCGTTCGACATCGGTCGTCCAAGGATGGTTATCACTCGTACTGCAAGCCTTGCTGGCGTGCCCGGAACCGAGAAAGCGGTGAGCGACTCCACGGAAGCCTCAGGGACCTGGCGTTGAAGCGACGCTACGGGATCGACTCGGCTGAGGTTCAACGGATGGTTGAGGAGCAAGGTGGTGTTTGCGCTCTATGCAGAGTCACCGAGGCGAAGCATGTGGACCATGATCACCGGACGGGGCGCGTCCGGGGGATCCTCTGTTTCAACTGCAATCGAGGTCTCGGGTACTTTCAGGACAGCGAGAAGCTGCTGTTCTATGCCATCGAATATCTCGAACCACTCGATGTGGAGGCATACTGCACGCCATGATGGAGCCCGGTGACCTCATACGCATGCCCCTATACGGCCCCGGGTCGTCGTTCTCGGACGTCCTGAAAGCCCACAGCCCCGAGATGCTGGGCCCCGAGACCTCCGACGGCCACGTCGACTTCCCCGAGGGAACCACCGTCCTCGCCCTGCGGTTCAAGGACGGGGTCATCGTCGCCGGTGACCGGCGTGCGACCGAGGGCTTCCAGATCGCCCACCGCTCGATCGAGAAGGTGTTCGAGGCCGACGACATGTCGGCCGTTGCGATCGCAGGCGCCGCGGGGCCGGCGGTCGAGATGGTGAGGCTCTTCCAGACCGAGCTCGAGCACTACGAGAAGGTCGAGGGTGAGCGCCTCAGCCTCGAGGGCAAGGCCAACAAGCTGTCGCAGATGATCCGCGCCAACCTCCCCGCCGCGATGCAGGGGTTCGTCGTGGTTCCGCTGTTCGCCGGCTATGACGACAGCCGTGGGTTGGGACGCATCTTCAAGTACGACGTCACCGGCGGCCGTTACGAGGAGGACGACTATCACGCGACGGGTTCGGGCGGTAAGGACGCGCGCTCCTCGCTGAAGAAGCGCTTCCGCGCCGACCTCAGCCGCGACGAAGCGGTAAAGGTAGGGATCGAAGCGTTGTTCGACGCAGCCGACGAGGATGTCGGCACCGGTGGACCGGACCTCATGAGGGGGATCTTCCCGACCGTCGTCGCGATCTCGGAAGCGGGGACCGTAGAGATCTCCGAAGACGAGATCCGCCGGCTCTTCGAGGAGCTGATCCGAGAGCGCAGGGAGTCGATGATGCTGCCCGAGACCCACACCGTCGACGTGCGGCGGGCCGACCCAGAGACTCCAGAGACCAAGGGATAGCCGATGCCACAGCCGTTCTACGTGTCTCCCGAGCAGCTCATGAAGGACAAGGCCGACTACGCGCGCAAAGGCATCGCGCGCGGCAAGTCGGTCATCGTTCTCGAGTACCAAGACGGCATCCTGTTCATCGCAGAGAACCCATCCGCGACGCTCCACAAGATCTCGGAGATCTATGACCGCATCGCGTTCGCCGGCGTGGGCAAGTTCAATGAGTTCGAGCAGCTGCGGATCGGCGGTATCAGGCTCGTCGACGTCAAGGGGTACTCGTACTCGCGCGAAGACGTGACCGCGAAGGGACTCGCCAACGCCTACTCCCAGACGCTCGGCAACATCTTCACATCGGAACTCAAGCCCTACGAGTGCGAGGTCCTCGTGGCAGCGGTGGGGGAGGAGCACCGCAAGAACGAGCTCTTCCACATCCTTTACGACGGCTCGGTGACCGACAGGTCGGGCTGGGTTGCGATGGGTGGCCAAGCCGAGGCGCTGGGCGCCTACCTCGAAGAGAAGTTCCCCAAGAAGCCGGCCACGCTCGCCGCCGCGCTGAAGCTCGGCCGCGATGCGGTGAAGTCGGTCGAAGCCCGGGATGTCCCCCCCGAGGTCCTCGAGGTCGCCATCCTCGACCGGACGAGGGCGCGCCGGAAGTTCAAGCGGCTCACGGCCAAGGAACTCACAGCTTCCAGCTAGCGCCCATATCCTGGGGATATGGAGCGCCGCATCTTCGGGACCGAGAACGAGTACGGGGTCACCTGCACGTTCAGGGGCCAGCGCCGCTTGTCTCCCGACGAGGTCGCGCGCTACCTCTTCCGCCGTGTCGTGTCGTGGGGTCGGTCGTCAAACGTCTTCCTCGAAAATGGGGCGCGCCTCTATCTCGACGTCGGCTCCCATCCCGAGTACGCAACACCCGAGTGCGACTCGGTCTACGACCTCGTCGTCCACGACAAGGCAGGGGAGCGCATCCTCGAAGGTCTCTTGAAGGCAGCCGAGGCGCGGCTCCGGGAGGAGGGCATCTCCGGAGACATCTATCTGTTCAAGAACAACACCGACTCGGCCGGCAATTCGTATGGGAGTCACGAGAACTACCTCGTGTCCCGCTACGGAGAGTTCGGACGACTGGCTGAGGTCATGATCCCCTTCTTCGTGACCCGCCAGATCTTCGCCGGTGCCGGGAAGGTCCTGCAGACCGCGCGGGGCGCGCTTTTCTGCATGTCGCAGAGGGCCGAGCACATCTGGGAGGGTGTGTCATCCGCAACGACGCGTTCGCGCCCCATCATCAACACTCGGGACGAACCGCACGCGGACGCCGAGAAGTTCCGGCGGCTCCACGTGATCGTGGGGGACTCCAACATGAACGAATGGGCGTCGTACCTGAAGATCGGCTCAACCGCGCTACTCCTGAGGATGGTCGAAGAAGGCGTGCAGATCCGGGATATGACCCTCGAGAACCCGATCCGAGCGATCCGCGAGATCTCTCACGACACGACCTGCAAGCGGCGCGTCCGGCTGGCCAACGGCCGTGAAGCATCGGCGCTCGACATGCAGAAGGAGTATCTCGAGAAAGCCTTGCGATGGGTCGACCACCGCGATGACCACATCCTCAAAGAGATCGCAGGGATGTGGGAGCACGCGCTCACGAACCTGGAATCAGATCAGGACAAGCTCGTTACACAGCTCGATTGGGTCGCCAAGCGCAACCTCATCGAGACTTACCGCGAGCGTCACAACATCCCGTTGGCACATCCACGCGTCGCGCTGATGGATCTGGCGTATCACGATGTGAATCGCAAGCGAGGGCTCTACTACTTGTTGGAACGAAGAGGCATGGCCGAGCGGATCTGCGACGAAGAAGATGTGGAGCGCGCGACGCAAGAACCGCCTCAGACGACACGCGCCAAGCTGCGCGGGGAATTCATCCGAGCCGCGAAACGCAAGCGTCGAGACTTCACGGTTGACTGGGTCCATCTGAAGCTCAACGACCAGGCCCAGCGAACCGTGCTGTGCAAGGACCCGTTCAGGTCTACTGACGAGCGAGTGGCCAAGCTGATCGCGTCCCTTTAACGCATGGCGACGTTCAGAACGGCGACCATCGCCGCGGTCCTCGAGGCACGTCCCGACCTGGTAACCGTCGAGGCTCTGCTCGACGACGGAGTCGTTGTGCGCGCCGTGGGATGGCCGTCGATGCTGGGCGCCGTGGCGGTGGACGACCGGATCGTCGTCAACACCACCGGTCTCGAGCTCCACCTCGGCACGGGCGGTGCGGCGTTCATCTTGTGGAACCTCGACGGCTCGGGAGCCGTCGAGGCCTCCGAAGGACACATCGTCAAGCTTCGCTATACGCCGTGGCAAACCGAGGTGCTGGCTGCCGAATCACCCGAGAGCCCCCACCATGAGCTCCTCTCTCATGCGACGTCGTTGAGCGGAACGCCTGTCGTGTCCTGTGGCCTTCACTCCCAGATCGCCGGTATCGCAGCGGGGATCCGCGTAGCCGCTCCGGCAGCCCGCATCGGTTATCTGATGACCGACTCGGCTGCCCTTCCCCTTGCGTGGAGCGACCTCGTGCGTGCCCTCAAAGAGGCCGACTTGATCCAAGCGACAGCGACCAGCGGTCACGCGTTCGGCGGAGACCTCGAAACTGTGAATGCGTTCACCGGGCTGCTGGCACTGAAGCTCGTCGAGGGGTGCGACGTCATCATCGCGGGACCCGGCCCAGGGGTGGTGGGAACGGACACCACTTTCGGCTTCAGCGCGATCGAGCAGGGCGCCCTGCTCGATGCCACTTCCGCGCTGGAAGGCACGCCGGTAGCGTGTCTCCGCATCTCATTCGCGGATGCCCGGGCAAGGCACCGCGGAGTGAGCCATCACGCGATCACGACCCTGCAGCGCGCTACATCGTCGCGGGCTACAGTCGTCGTGCCCTTGCTGGACGACGGTACCGATGCATTGCTCGCTCAGCTCCAAGAGGCCGCGCTCGAGAAACGTCACGACATCGTGATGGAACGCGGTACGGAGGGCGTCGATCTGCTGACGCGCATGGGACCTCGTCCGCGCTCGATGGGCCGAGCGTTCGAGGATGTGCCGGAGCTACACCTTGCTGCCGCCGCCGCTGGAGCGGTTGCCGCCCGTCTCGGTAGCCTCACTACATGAGACGGATAGAGCGACTCATCAATCTCATCGCGGCGCTTCTCGAAACTACGCGTCCCTTACCGGCCGAAGAGATACGTGACCGGGTGTCGGGATACGAGTCGGAGAACGTGGAGGCTTTCCGACGCAAATTCGAACGTGACAAGGCCGACCTTCGTGCCGCCGGCATCCCGATCGAGCTGCGCACGATCGACGCGCTGTCCGACACAGAGGGATACCTCATCCCCAAGGAGCGGTACTACCTACCCGAACTCGATCTCGAGCCCGACGAGGTAGCCGCGTTGAAGCTCGCTGCGGGAAGCATGATGGGCACCGGTGATGAAGCCCTCGCAGGGCTGATGAAGGTGGCGCTGGACGATCCTGGGGCCACCTGGACCACCGGCAACGCGCGCTGGGGAGCCGACCTGACCGCCGAACAGCCGCATCTTCCCGTGCTGTTCTCGGCGGTGGTCGAACGCCGGCGTGTCACGTTCGCCTACGGGGGCGGTACGTCGGAGGGCGCCACGCGCCTCGTCGAGCCGTACGCCCTCGCTCATCGTCGCGGCCGCTGGTACGTCGTCGGACGCGATGCGGAACGCGATGCGATCAGGTCATTCCGACTCGACCGCATCCAAGAGCCCATCGCCACCTTCGAGGAAGGATTCGGGCTCCCCGATGATTTTCGTGCCGACGATCACCTCGTTGCAGAACCGTGGGAGATCGGTGACGCAGAGTCTCAAACCGCGACCGTGCGGTTCGACTCCTCGATGCGGTGGTGGGCGGAGCAGCATCTCGAGGGCACGACCGTATCGGAGGGACCGGGCGGTTCGGTCGATGTCGAGCTCGCGGTCTCCAACCTTGACGCCCTCGTGTCGTGGGTACTTGGGTTCGCCCCGGCGGTCGAAGTCGTCGCCCCGGAGGACGCTCGTCGAGCCGTCGCCGACCACGCGGCCGCGGTGTCGGAGATCCTATGAGCGGCGGGCAGGTCGGACGGAGACTACGACGCATCCTTCTACTCGTCCCGTATGCGATCCATCATCCGGGCTGCTCGCTCGGCGAGCTCGCCGGGAAGTTCGACATCAAAGAGACGGAGCTACGGCGAGATCTCGAGCTGCTGTTCCTCTGCGGTCTTCCAGGCTATGGACCGGGCGATCTGATCGATGTCGAGCTCGCGGGCGACCGTGTCTACGTGAGGATGGCGGACTATTTCTCGAAGCCGCTGCGGCTCACGCCATACGAGGCCATCACGCTCTACTCGAGCGCCGCTGCCATCGCTGCGCTCCCTGGGATGGATCAAGCCGATGCGCTGAAGCGCGCGCTCGCGAAGCTCGGTCGCGCGCTCGGCCTGTCGAAAGCCGACGAGGCTGGCGGCCTGGATGTCGAGGTCGCCGGGGCCGTCGCACATCTGGAGGTCATCCAGGACGCACTTACGAGAGGACGGCGCATCCACATCGAGTACTGGGCCGCGTCGCGAAGGGAGATGACGGACCGCGACGTTGATCCTTGGGGGTTGGTAGCGGCCCTCGGTCATTGGTATCTCGTCGGTCTCGATCACTCGAGCGGGGAGGAACGGATCTTTCGGTCCGACCGCATCAAGTCGGCGGGCGTCCTCGACGAGGAGGCAGAGATTCCGGCCGACTTCGACCCTGGCACGTATCGCGGCATCTTCCGCCCGAGCGGTGACGAGACCGAGGTCACCTTGGAGATCTCGGAGGGAGTGGCGAGGTGGTTCGAGGACTATTACCCGGTGACGTCCTCCTCCGAGCTCAAAGACGGATGGCGCAAGGTCACGGTGATGTCCGGAAGCGCGCGTTGGGCGGCGGGATTGGTGCTACGTCTTGGACCCGGTGTCCGGAAAGTCGAGCCAGAAGTCGTTGCGTCGGCAGCGCGCGAACTCGCCGCGGCTGTCGCCGTTCGGCACGACTGAGCGAAGCCGAGGCCTAAACGAGCCCCTGGTCGCGTGCGGGCAACGATGCCAGAGCATCGATGCGAGACCGCTGAGGGAGTGCGATGAAGAAGCGCGACCCTTTGCCCCAGATCGAGTCGACCCAGATCCTTCCGCCGTGCATGTTGATCAGCTCTGCGCACAGATAGAGACCGATCCCCGTCCCCCCGTGTTTCCTCGTGGAAGTACCGTCCACCTGACGGAAGCGATCGAAGATGGTGGAAACGTCGCTGGAGAGGATCCCGATCCCCTTGTCGGCGACCTCGACGATCAATTCGCCGTCCTTCTCGTTCGCGGTGGCTGTAACCGCTTCGGGCGCCTCGGAGTACTTGAGTGCATTTTCGATGAGATGCCTGATGACGAGGCCCACCTTCGTCCCATCGCAGTACCACGTCAGCTCTGAAGGGATATCGACTTGAACGTCACGGTCGGGATGGTCGTGCGTGAGGTCCTGGACCGCCTCCTCTACGAGGTCGTGGATCTTGACATCCTCGATGCGCAGCGTCGCTTCACGCGTCTCGATCTTGGACACATACAGAAGGTCTTCGATGAGGCGCTCCAGCTGTCCGGCGCGACCATCGATGGTGCGCAGAACGTCACGTGCCTCCTCCTGATCGAGGGTTCCCTTCTCGGCGCGCCTCAGTAATGTTCGGGCGAACCCCTTCACGAGGGTGAGCGGTGTCCGCAGCTCATGACCGATCATCGCGACGAAGTCGCGGTGTGTCTGCGCCGTCTGCTGACCCGACGAGACATCATCGAGGACGAGAACACGCCCCGGAGGCCCGGTGGGGAGCACGACGTCGACCACGCGCGCGCTGTAGGTCATGGGTGGGTTGCCCATGTAGACCTCCTCGACCCCCAACCCGCCTTCGACGAGGAGCTTTTCCAGGACCTCGTTGCCCATCCTTCCTACGATCGTCTCGCCAGCCGAGAAGTCAGAAGACATGCCGAACAGCTGCTCCGCAGATGGGTTGGCCGTGACCAAGCGCGACTTGTGATCGACCAGTAGCAATGGCTGCTTGACCGTACTCATGACGGAGCTGAGCTGGTGGCTGATGCGATCTTCGTTCGCGCGCGCCCACCCAGCCGCGAGCGAGAGCGAGCACTGCGCTCTCCACAAGCCGAGGCGCGGCTCGAGCTCGTCGTTAGGCGGAGGCGCGACCAGGACGACGACCGCTTTGACATCACCGCCGGCGAACCCTGCGACCGCGAGGGGCGGCATCACGTCGCCTTCTGAGAGAACGACCTGCGCATCGGCTACGGCAGCCTGGACCTCGGGCCGGGCGACCAGGTCTCGGATCGCCTCGGTGTCGAGGCCGCGGAAAACACCCTTGGCGATCGCGCCCGTCTCTGGATCGAAGATCGAAGCGAACCCCTGGGTCGTTTCCGACATCGACAACGCGCCGTCGAGACACGTTTGCAAGATCCCGTCGAGATCGTGGTTCCCGACGAGCGCCTGCGCGCCGGACTGGAGTACCTGAGAGAGCGCCGTGCTGGATGCCACGGCGCGCTCGATACGGTGTTTGGCGGCCAGAGTTCCGATCTGATCCGCGACCATCTGTAGGGCTTGCATCTCGGGATCGCTAAGCACACCCCGGGCGGTCGGGAGCGCGACGATGAGGATGCCCGTCGAAGAGCCGTTCGATCGCACGGGGAGCAACAGAACGGAGTGGGTCGTTGCGTAGACGGGGACGAGGCCGGTGATCTGGGGGTCTGTAGGAGGGAGGACCGTCGGTCGGGCCCCCATGAGGGCTCGGGCCCACGCGGTACCCGGCACCGAGATCTGCGTGCCGATGGGCATCTGCGAGATGCGCCCACCCGAGGCGGTCAGAGTCAGGGTCACCCCGGCGTCGTCGAGAATCATGAGCGAGGCGTGCTCAGCGCCCATGAGACCCACGCCGATCCCGATGGCGGTCCTCATGGCGTCCTCAGGAGGGATCGCCGACGCCACGAGCTGACTGAGACGGAAGGCGGCGTCCAGGGCAGCCCGCGACCAGTCGATCTGGCCGCTCACGGCCTGAGCGCCCTGGGTCTGGGTAGATCCCTTGAACAATGGCATTTTTCTCAATCCGCTCCTTATCTGGTCACGATAAACGCTAAACCTTCGGCCGGGGCAGCCGATAACTGAGACATGACCACGATCAAGGCGACGTGCCCGTCGTGCGGAGAGGTCGATCTCACCGCCGATGACGTCATCCTCCGGATAGGGGCGGGGCCCGTAGTCAACACCTACGGCTTCTCGTGTCCCACGTGCGGGGACTTCGTCCAGAAGAACGCCGACGACCGGGTCGTCAGGCTGCTCCTCTCGGGAGGGGTCATGCCGACGCTGCTGCACATCCCAGCCGAGGCCCTCGAGCGCAAGGAAGGTCCTCCGATCAACCACGATGACCTCTTGCAGTTCCACGAGATGATCGAGCGGGACGACTGGTACGCCGAGCTGATGGGCCGCCGCACGTAGTTTCTCTGCCGGCGGAGAACGATGCCTGGCGGCATCGAGTGGCTCATACACTCCTGATATGCCGTCTTTGAGTCCGATCGAGGTCGTTACCGTCCTCGCTATCGCTCTTATCGTGTTCGGTCCTCAGAAGCTTCCCGAGCTCGCCCGCACTATCGGCAAGACGCTCGGTGACCTACGCCGTATGGCGGCCGATGTCCGCACGGAGTTCGAGACCGGGCTTGACGACGAGGACGAGGACGAGCCTCTAGAGGACGCGCACCCGACCCCCCTCGACCCCGACGAGGTCGAGAATTAGCGAGGATCTCGCCCGCAGGCGAAAGCTCTTCATCCGACGACGGCGCCGACGGCAGCGCGCCGCGGCCATGACGGTCATCGAGCATCTCGCCGAGCTGCGGACCCGGCTGATCATCTCGGCGGCCGCGTTCCTGGGGATCTCGGTGATCGCGTTCTTCTTGTTCACCCCGATGCTCGACATCCTCAGGCAGCCGTTGTGCGATATCGACCCCGAGCGCCTGGGGCCCCAGGGATGTGATCTCTTCTATACAGGCGCCACCGGTGGTTTGAGCGTCAGGTTGAAGATGACCGCGCTTGCGGGGCTGATCTTCTCGTCACCCGTGTGGCTGTATCAGGTCTACGCCTTCGTCGCCCCGGGTCTGACCTCCAAAGAGCGCCGTTACGCAGTCCCGTTCGTGTTGACGTCCATCGTCTTGTTCCTCACTGGATTGACGTTTGCGTACCTGACGCTGCCGGCCGGCCTGAACTTCCTGATAAAGATCGCGGGCCCCGACCTCGTCCCGCTTTTTCGAGCCGAGGAGTACTTCAGCTTCGTCGGCCTAATCTTCCTGGGGTTCGGGATGGTCTTCGAGCTCCCGCTCCTCCTTTTCTTCCTGGGGTTGGTGGGCGCGGTGTCCGTTGAGCAGCTGAGGAAGGGCCGGCGCATAGCCATTGTGACTATCGTGGCGCTCGCCGCGGTGGTCACGCCGAGTCAGGACCCGTACACGATGCTCGCTATGGCGGTCCCGCTGTACGGGTTGTACGAGCTCACGATCGTCCTGCTCGCTCTGGTCAACCGCCGCCGACGCAAGGCAGAGGCGCGCAACTAGATATAGTCCGAGCCCACATGGCGATCAAAGGTAAGAAGAAGTCTCAGGCGCGCGGCAGTCAGGCGCGCCGTCGACCGGCCGCTGCACCCCGCGTCGCGGCTGCTCGCAGGACACACGTTCCCTGGTACCGGACGCCGGGAGGGCGCGTCGGCGCCGCGATCGGCATCGCAGTCATCTTCGGTCTGATCGTCGGTGGCGTGGCGTTGAGCCGCCGGGACGACCAAGCCAACGCCGCACTGCAGGAGCAGATGAAGACCTATACGTCCGATATCGAACGCCTGGTCGGGGAGCTCCAGGATCCGGTAACGGAGCTCGCTTCCATGCCGACGGGTGTGGCCGGGGAAGAAGAGCTCCAGAACCTCAAGGACTCAGTAAAGAAGTGGAGGAAGGCACTCAGCGACGTTCAGTCGGTGGCGTTCTCCCTGGGTCCGCCGCCAGACACAGAGAATGCGAACAGGCTGTTCCTGCATGCGATCGGTCTCTACATCGGATCGGTAGATACCTACGAGCTCGCGTCCCAAACCGAGGACGTCGACGTCCAGTCGAAGATCATGGGGCGGGCCGCGTTCGAGCGGGGTCAAGCGAACGAGGCGTTCCTCACGGCTATCGCCGTCCTCGACGAGGCACGCGACGAGCTCGACATGACGAGTTCGGGCTTGGAAGCTCCAGGCGCGGCGCCGGCGCCCGCCCCTGAGGAAACCTCCATCACCTTGCCCCCTGCGGAGACGCCGGGTGCGCAGATCGGTACCGAAACCAATCAGGACGGCGGCGACAAGCCCAAGAAGGGCAAGAACTAGGCGAGGATGGTCCGTGGGGATCGTCGATGAGTTCCAGGACACCTACGGGTTCGACTTCGACGATTTCCAACGGGGAGCGTGTGATGCCCTCGTGGACGGGTCGTCGGTCCTGGTGGCTGCCCCTACCGGGTCGGGCAAGACCGTGGTCGGCGAATTCGCGGCGTGGCTCGCGTCGCGCGGGAGCGGCAAGACCTTCTATACAACCCCGATAAAGGCGCTCTCGAACCAGAAGTTCAGCGACTTCGAGGCGATCTACGGCTCAGGGCGGGTCGGCCTTCTCACGGGTGACAACTCGATCAACGGCAACGCGCCTATCGTGGTCATGACGACCGAGGTGCTCCGCAACATGATTTACGAGGACTCTCCCGACCTCGATTCCCTCGAGTACGTCGTGCTGGACGAGGTCCACTACCTACAGGATCGTTACCGAGGCGGCGTGTGGGAGGAGATCCTCATCCACCTTCCCGTCGACGTGAAGACCATCTCTCTCTCGGCGACGGTCTCGAACGCGGAGGAGTTCGCCGAGTGGCTCCAGACGTTGCGCGGCCGAACCGAGGTCATCATCGAGGACCGCAGGCCGATCGAGATCCGTCACTGGTACTTCGCGTCGGACGAACTCTTGCCGATGTTCGTGGCGAAGCCGAACGGTGATCTGATTCCCAACCCGCGAGCCCGCGAGTTCGAACGTCGCAGCCGCCGTCCGCAATCGAGACCCGGGCGCGGCGAGCGACGTGAGCGCGAGAAGAGAGCGCGGGCGCCGCGTCGCACCGAGGTCATCGAACGGCTCCGGTCGGAGTCGATGCTGCCTGCGATCTATTTCCTCTTCTCCCGCAAAGGTTGCGACCAGGCTCTCCAGCAGTGCTTGCACGACAACATCAGGCTCACGACCTCAGATGAGAGGCGCGCGATCCGGACGTATGTCGAAGAGCGTGTGGGCGAGCTATCTCCCAACGAGCTCGATGTGCTCGGCTATCACGACTGGATCAGCGCGCTCGTGCGAGGGGTGGCGTCTCACCATGCCGGGTTGATCCCACCGTTCAAGGAGACTGTCGAGAAACTCTTCCTCCAGGGACTCATCAAGGTCGTCTTCGCCACCGAGACCCTCGCGTTGGGCATCAATATGCCGGCGCGGTCCGTCGTGCTCGAGAGCTTGATGAAGTTCACTGGGGAGAAGCACGAACAGATCACTCCTGGGCAGTACACGCAGCTCTCGGGACGCGCCGGACGGCGGGGGATAGACGAGATAGGCCACAGCGTCGTCCTGTGGCAACGCTTCATCCCGTTCGACTCGATCTCGCGCCTCGCTTCGACGCGTACCTACGAGCTCCAATCATCGTTTCAGCCCTCCTACAACATGGCCGTGAACCTCGTGCGCAACTACGACTTCGCGGAGGCCGAGCATCTCGTGAACTCGTCGTTCGCGCAGTTTCAAGCTGACCGAGACGTCGTGAAGCTCGAGCGTCGACGGGAGTCGCAAGCCGCATATCTCGCCTCGTACCGGGAGCGGATGAGCTGCGAGCTGGGCGACTTCGATGAGTACTGGGAGCTCGCCAGGAAACTGCGCGAGAGGGTCGACAGTCATGGTGCATCCGATGGTCGCGCCGAGATCGGCCGGCGGCTGGCAGCCCTGCGGCGTGGGGACGTGTTCGATGTTCCGGAGGGCCGCAGACGTGGCCGCTATGTAGCCATTGAGGTGACGACCGTTCCCGGCGAAGGGTCTGCGAAGATCCTCGCTCTGTCCGAGGACCGCACCGTGATCCGTCTCGGGGTGATGGATTTCCGGCGCGCCCCGGTCCGGCGTGGGCGCGTGATGCTCCCGAAGGACCTGCGCGTCAAGGACGCGTCGTCGCGCCGCAAGATCGTCCGTTTGATGGACTCGGTCGATGAAGTCCCCGCGGCTGAGGCTAGGGAGCGATCGGCCGATCCAGAGGAGAGTGCGCTCGCCGATTCAATGGAACGTCATCCCTGTCACACGTGTCCCGATGTCGGCAGGCACCTTCACTACGCGGAGCGTGCTGCCCGACTCGAGCGCGAGGTCTCGCGGCTGGACCGCCGGATCGGTCGTCAGACGGGGACCCTGGCGCGGCGGTTCGAGAAGGTCCTCGGGGTCCTCGAGGATCTCGGTTATGTCGACGACTGGCAACTGACGGACAAGGGGGAGATCCTCACCCGGGTCTATAACGAATCAGACCTCCTGGTTGTCGAGGCCCTCGACCGTGGGCTCCTCGAGGAGCTGGACGCGCCGGAGCTCGCCGCGGTGTGCTCGTCGCTCGTGTACGAGGCGCGCGGTCCCGAGAGCGACACCGTCGCCGACATGCCGACGGCGAAGAGCCGTGAGGTCTATTCGGAGCTTCTCGATCTGTGGCGATGGATCAGGCGTAAGGAGGACGATCGGGGCATCGAGCTCACCCGAGAACCGGATCCAGGGTTCGCCGAGACCGCTCACCGCTGGGCGTCCGGGTGGCCGCTCGAGAACGTCCTCGAGGAGGACGCTCCGGCCGGTGACTTCGTGCGATCAACCAAGCAACTCGTGGATCTCCTCCGACAGGTGGAGCTCGTCGGCCCGATCGGAGCACGCGTCGTGGAGACTGTGAGCGAGGCGATCGAAGGGCTCCAGCGGGGCGTCGTCGCGTACTCGAGCTTAGATATCTAGGATGCGTCCATGAGGGAAGTGTTCATCGTCGATGCGGTTCGGACGCCGGTCGGTAGGTTCGGGGGGGCCCTGGCGGGTGTGCGCCCGGATGACCTCGCCGCGCACGTGATCGCTGCCCTCGTGGAGCGCAATTCGATCGACGGCGCCCGGATCGACGATGTTGTGTGGGGAGCGGCCAATCAGTCCGGGGAGGACAACCGCAACGTCGCGCGCATGGCAGCGCTGCTCGCCGGGCTGCCCGTATCGGTGCCCGGCGCGACGGTGAACCGACTGTGTGGGTCCGGGCTGGAGGCGGTGAACTGCGGGTACCGCGAGATCCGCAGCGCCGAGGCCGAGCTCGTCATCTCAGGTGGCTCCGAGTCGATGACGCGTGCCCCGTTCGTGATGGCCAAGCAGGGAGACGCATGGGGGCGGTCGGCCGAGGTCTACGACACCACGCTGGGCTGGCGATTCGTGAACCCCCGCTTGAAGGAGCGCTACGGCGCCGATCCGATGGGGGTCACGGCGGAAATCATCGCCGACGAGCTTTCGATAAGCCGCGAGGACCAAGATGCATTCGCCGTCGAGAGCCAGAGGAGAGCTGCGGTCGCGATCGATGAGGGGCGGTTCAAGGATCAGATCGTCGCGATCGAGATTCCCGCGCGGAAGGGTCCGCCCGTCGTCGTGGACGGCGACGAGGCCCCGCGACCCGCGACCGCGCGCGAGGGTCTTGCCGCGCTGCGCCCTGCATTCGCGGAAGGCGGAACGGTGACGGCGGGGAACTCCTCGGGTATCAACGACGGCGCGTCCGGCGTCCTGCTCGCGTCTGAGGAAACTCTCGAGGCAGCGGGGTGGACCCCGATGGCGAGGGTCGTCACCTCGGCCGTCGCCGGCGTAGAACCAAAGCGAATGAGCGTAGGTCCCGTGTTCGCGACCCGCAAGGCACTTGAGCGAGCAGGGTTGACCATCGACGACATGGATCTCATCGAGCTCAACGAGGCATTCGCCGCTCAGTCGCTCGCATGTATCCGTGAGCTCGACCTCGACCAGGAGAGGGTCAACGTTAATGGGGGAGCGATCGCGCTCGGTCATCCCCTCGGCTCATCCGGGGCGCGCATCCTCACGACGCTCGTACACGAGATGGTGCGTCGCGATGCCCGCTATGGGCTCGCGACCATGTGCATCGGCGTGGGCCAGGGGATCGCGACGATCGTCGAGAACACACGCCGCACTTGACCGCCGCCGCAGAAGCTCTTTCGGGCCTCCTAGGCGATGCCTCGGTTAGCACGATCGCCGTCGACCTCGAGGAGCACGCGCGCGATTGGTCGGCAGGACCCGCGATCGAGATGCGTTCCGGAACCGCCCTTCCCCTTCCTTCGTGCGTCGTTCGTCCGCGCTCGACCGCCAACGTTTCCGAGATACTTCGTTGGGCCAACGACACCGGCACACCTATCGTGCCGTTCGGAGCCGGATCGGGCGTGTGCAACGGGATCCGTCCCGAGGGGGCGGTCGTGGTGGATCTCCGTGCGATGGATCGCGTGCTGGACATCGATGCGAAGAGCATGTTGGTGCGCGCCGAGGCCGGAATCATGGGACCTGCACTCGACGCCAGGTTGCGCGCCGAGGGCTTGATGCTCGGACACGAGCCGCAGTCGATCGCGATCTCGACCCTCGGTGGGTGGGTCGCGACGCGCGCGTGTGGGCAGCTTTCGGCCCGCTACGGCGGGATCGAGGACCTCGTCATCGGACTCGAGGCTGTGTTGCCGGGCGGGAAGATTGTCCGTTCACGGCCCGTGGCGCGGCGTTCGACCGGTCCCGACGTTGCAGCGCTCATGATCGGCTCCGAGGGGTCGCTCGGCATCGTCACGGAGGCGACGTTGAAGGTCGTGAGCGTCCCCGAGGAGCGGGAAGACCGCGTCGTCCGCTTCGAACGCATGGCCGACGGCATCGCTGCGTGCCGCGCTCTCGCACAGTCAGACCTCACTCCGACGGTTGTGCGGCTGTACGACGAGACCGACTCGACGATCTTCCTGCGCCATCATCCCGATGAGCCGCAAGGGGTCTTGCTGCTGTTGTCCTTCGACGGCGACGATGCCAGGGGTCGCGCGGAGCGCGCGGTTGCTCTTACGGGAGGCGTCCTCGGCAACGCCCATCTCGTCGAACATTGGTGGAGCCATCGCAACGACGCGGTCGAAGACTTCAAGGAGCTGATCGCTGGACGTGGGCTCCTCGGACCGCATGCGGTGGTGGACACCATGGAGGTGTCGGGTACCTGGACCGGGCTGCGCGATCTCTATCACGGCATCAAGGATGCACTGACGCCCGACGCGGCGCTGCTCGGCTGTCACGTCTCGCACATCTATCCGCACGGCGCCTGCCTGTACTTCACGCTCGCGGCGCCTGCCGAGGACGACGTTTCGGCCGCGGCGCTCCTCGGGACGTGGTGGGAGAAGGGCATGGACGTCTGTACCGAGGTCGGCGGCGCGATCTCACACCACCATGGCGTCGGCCGCCTCAAGGCCGCCTGGTTGCCTGCGGAGCTCGACGGGTGGTGGGACGTCCTCGTCGCGGTCAAGCGCGCCGTCGATCCGAAGGGCATCATGAACCCCGGAGTGCTGGGCCTGTGAGCTCGGCGTTCGGCCCGATCACCCTCATCGCGAACCGGCGTTCCGGCAGGGGGCGCGTCGCCCAGACGCTCGAAGCGGTCGAGGCGCAGCTCAAGGAACGCGACCTCGAGTACAAGATCCGCTATACGGAGCGGCGTGGGCATGCGACAGAGATCGCGAGTGAGGAGTTGGACGGCGGATCTCGATTCCTCGTCGCCGTCGGCGGAGACGGGACCATCCACGAAGTCGTCAACGGGATGATCCGGGACGACAAAGCGATCGCACCTGAAGCCGTCCTCGGGGTCGTAGCCGCAGGCACCGGTTGCGACTTCATCAAGACGTTCGGGTTGCCCTCGGACGCGAAGTTCGCCGTGCGCCATCTCGATGGTGAAGACTCGTTCCCGATCGACATCGGGAAGATCACCTTCACCCGCGATGGGGCAGAGGAGATCCGCTACTTCGCGAATATCGCACAAGCAGGGATCGGCGCGGCTGTGGTCGAGCGCGCCGAGCGCTTGCCGCGCTGGCTCGGCCCCACGGTCTACTTCTTCGCTTTCTGGATGACGATCCGAACGCACCGGGTCGCGCGGGTGACCGTCGATCTCGTGGACCGAACCTACGAAGGCCCGATGAACAACATGGTCATCGCAAACTGCCAATACTTCGGTGGCGGCATGAAGGTCGCGCCCAAGGCTGCTCCGACGGACGGATTGCTCGACATCCAGATCGAGTTCGCTCGCAAGAAAGACGCGATCGCTTTGATCCCGAAGATCTACAAGGGCCAGCACGTCCCGCACCCGAGTATCAAAGAGGCAAAGCGCGTCAGCGCCGCGATCGAGGCCGACCGACCTCTCCTGATCGAAGCCGACGGAGAGGTCCTAGGACACACCCCTGCGCGCTTCGAGGTGCTTCCGGACATCCTGAATCTAAAGGTTTGACCGACTCAGGTCGTAGCCCCCACCCCAGCCACTAAGTCGGCGCGGAGCTCGTCGGGAAACTCGATGGGCAGGTAATGAGTGGCACCGTCGTAAACCTTGAGCTCTGCGCGGGGCATCCGCCGACTCATCTGACGCACCATCGCGAGTGGGGTCCACCGGTCGGCTCCACCCGCGATCAGCGAGACAGGTGATTCGATCGTGCTGAGGAGCTCCTCGCCACTGTCACCGACGACGGCTTCATATGTAGCGAGCAGATGACGGGCGTCGCATGCAGCCATCCCGGAGAGATGCCGCACGAGCAGTTCGATGTCTGCGGTGGGGCCCACCATTCCGGACTGGCGCACGAGCCCCGCGGCCTCCGGACGTCCCATCATTCGTCGGAACGGCGCTTCGATATGCCCGGGAAAATGTTTGGCCACGGACGCCAGAAGCGGTAGCGCCGACGAGATCTCGAGACGTCGGAACAACCGGCCGACCGGATGGCCGTAGCCGGCGCACACCATGACGAGTCCACCCACTCTGGATGGGACCTCGGCCGCAAGCTCGAGAGCGATGCGACCCCCCGTGCTCCAGGTCAGGATGGTGAAGCGCTCGAGGTCGAAATGGCCGGCGACCGCGAGCGCGTCCTCGGCATGAACGGCGGGGCCCTCCCGGCCGGACCGGCCCGCCTCGGAGCCATGGAGGCCGCGGTAATCCCACGTGACGAGGTTCCAGCGCGCGGGAAGCTTCGCGATCAGGGGTTCCCATACCGCGTCGTTGGCCCCGATCGCATTGGCTAGGAGGACGCCGGTCCCGTCCTTCTCTCCCCATCTGCGTGCTGCAAGCTTGGTGCCGTCGAACGATGTGACGGTGTCCGTCATCCTGCCGTCGCTCGTGGAGATGGCCGGCGCGATCTCTTCGTGGCCCCTTGAGCGAGTGGTGTGCCACGCTCGGCCTCAATCACACGCCGATGTTCGGCGCTCTGGGCGCGCCGCTCCTTGCCTTTCCACCCCAGCTCTCGAGACAGGAGCTCGCTCGCGAGAGAGCCGGTGCCGTCACCCGCAGCGTGGTCGGTGAGCGCGAGGCGGGTCCGGCGCGCGAGCAGATCGTTGAGGGTTGTCACCATCTCGTGGCGCGCGCCGTAGATCCCTTCGGCTGCCAGCGGGATGCACCCGGGTGCCAATGGTCCGGCGAGGTCCTCGGATCTTGCGATCTCCAGGATGTCGAGTGCGCGGTCGCCGTAGCAACGAACGAGGTTCGAGGCTGCGTCTTCGAGGATGCCGAGCTTGCGGGCCCGGCCGCGCACCGCATGGGTCAGCGTATTGACGTTGCTCGAGCCCAACCGGATCCACTTTGTCTTGGAACGGGATGGGCCGGCGATCTCCTCTGACACCTTGTCAACAACGTCACGCGCCATACGCCGGTAGGTCGTCAATTTGCCGCCGGTTATCCCGGTGATCCCGGGGGCGATCCCGTAGATGTCATGACGACGCGACAGGTCTGCGGTCACATCTGCCTTGCCGGCCAAGAGCGGACGAAGGCCCGCGTAAGCGCTCGCGATGTCGCCCTCATCCAAGCTCAGCCCAAACGTCTTATTGAGCGCGTCGAGACAGTAGCGACGGTCCACCTCGTCGACGGACGGAGTGTTGATGTCACCGTCATACGGAGTGTCGGTCGTGCCGACGAGGACCGCATCGAGCCATGGGATGACGAACAGCATGCGTTTGCGCTCGGCATCGGGGATGAACGCGGCGGCCTCGGCCATCGGAAGCACATCGCGTCTGAACACGAGGTGAACGCCTTTCGAGGGCCGCACGCGGGGGTCGAGGGTGGGATCAGCGAGGCGTTCCACGTCGTCGGTCCACACACCGGCCGCGACGATGATCCGGCGTGCGAACACAGGGAAGGTGGTGCCCCCGACCGTATCGGCGACGTCGGCACGGCAGACTTGCTCGGAGCCTTCCAGAGACCGCACCTCGGCGTAGTTCGCGACTGCGGCGCCGTAGCGACGGGCCTGAACGAGGACCTCCATGACAAGTCGAACGTCGTCGGTCTTGCAGTCGTAGAAGAGGTACCCCCCCCGCACCTTGGAGGTCCGAAGCGCGGGGACGAGCATCTTCGTCTCGTTCTCATCCAGGTGGCGGTGGATCTTGAGGTTCCGGAACGTCGCCAAAGCGTCGTATGCCCACAGCCCGACACCGAACATCGCCCGACGGAGGCGATCGGAAACGGGGAGGACGAATGGGATCGGCTCGACGAGATGCGGAGCCAGACGTCGAAGCAGGTCCCGCTCGGTCGATGCCTCCCGCATCAGACCGAACTCGCGCTGTTCGAGATAGCGCAGTCCGCCGTGGACCAGTTTCGACGACTTGCTCGAAGTCCCCGACGCGAAGTCGCGCTTCTCGACGAGGCCGACCCGCAGACCTCGCGCGGCCGCATCGAGGGCAGTCCCGGCACCGGTGATCCCGCCGCCGACGACCAGGACATCAAGGGGATGTTCGGGCGTCGTCGACGCCAAACGTTCGAGCGCGGCGGTCCGAGTGCCGAGGCTCACGACAACAATCCGACCGCCCAGCGACCGACGGTGACGGCGCCGACCACGATGAGGACGATTCCGGTAAGCACGAAGGGCCCTATCCACCAATCGAGCCCGCGACCGAGGGGGTCGTCCTCGTCGGCCTGCGCAGGGCGGATGACGAGCTGGGGCCCACCGAGCTGGCTGAAGTGGAGGTGCTCACGCTTGCCCTCGATGACGTCCGCCAGTCCTTGGAGGAGGTCGATGATCTCCTCCTCGTCGACGGTCACGGTCGCCTCGGTAAGAGACTCCCCAGTCCGGTTCTCGATGCGCATGGCTTTATTCTCACGCACATGCCAGCCGACCTGCGGCTCCTCGACGACGAGCAGAAGGATCTGGTCGGACTCGTGCGGGAGTTCGCCGCCAAGGAGCTCGGTCCGCAGAGTCGCGGATACGAGGAACGTTCAGAGGATCCAGCCGCTCTCTACGCGAAGCTCGCCGACCTCGGCCTCGCCGGTCTGTCGTTCCCTGAGGAGCACGGCGGGGGTGGCCAGACGTACCTGACCTATCTGACCGTCCTCGAGGAGATCGCCTACTCCTATCTATCGTTCGCGATCGGGTTGTCGGTCCACACCCTGTGTTCGTTCGCGGTCAACGAGTTCGGGGACGACGCGCAGAAGAAGGAGATCCTTGCCAAGCTCACGACGGGGGAGTGGTTCGGCGCATACTCACTGTCCGAGCCGAACTCTGGGTCCGATGCCGCCGCACTCACAACCAAGGCGGCCGTTTCTGATGGCGGCTACCGCCTGACGGGCAGCAAGGTCTTCTGCACTCGCGGTGCCGAGGCCGACGTCGTTCTCGTGATGGCTCGTACGGGCGACGAGTCGGCGAGGGGCATCAGCGCTTTCCTGGTCGAGAAGGGGACCCCCGGGTTCTCGGGGTCCAAGAAGGAAGACAAGATGGGCTGGAGATCGTCGCCGACCTGGGGCCTGGTCCTTGACGGAGCACAGCTACCGGCCGATCGCCGTCTAGGTGACGAGGGGCAGGGATTCAAGATCGCGCTCGCGTCGCTCGATTCCGGTCGTCTCGGGATAGCGGCGTGTGCAACCGGCGTAGCGCAAGCGGCTCTCGACGCCGCACTCGATTTCACCGCGGATCGAGAGCAGTTCGGCAAACCCGTTTCGGCCAATGAGGGCGTCCAGTTCATGCTCGCCGATATGGCGACCAGCATCGACGCCGGACGCGCCCTCTACCGCCACGCTGCGACACTTCGTGATCACGGGCTCGAATATTCATTGCAGGCGGCGGAGGCCAAGCTCTTCTGTACCGATGTAGCGATGCGCGTGACGACGGACGCGGTCCAGCTCCACGGTGGCTACGGCTACATCACGGAATATCCCGTCGAGCGTTTCATGCGCGAGGCCAAGGGTCTGCAGATCGTCGAAGGAACGAACCAGATCCAGCGTTACGTGATCGGACGCCGTCTGACCCAGCGTTAGAGGTGGCCGACCCTCTTCTTCTACACGGTGCGCGCTCCCTTGTCGGCGCGCCCGAACGGTCCTGGATCCTCATCGAAGAGGGTCGGATCGCGGGGATGGGTCGTCCAGGCCACGAGCCTCGGGCGGCGCGCCCCGTCGATGTGGACGGAGCGGTTTTGGGACCCGCCTATTGCGATGCCCACGTGCATCTCGGTGCTACCGGCTTGTTGGCGGCGGGAGTCGACCTCACAGCAGTAGCGACCGTCGATGAGGTGCTTGCGCGCCTCGCTGCCGTGCCGCCCGGACGTGCCGAGCTGTTCGGACATGGCTTTGACGACCCCCTCGACCGTCCGTTGTCGGCGAGAGACATCGACGGCGTAGTGGGCGACCGCGCGGTATTGCTGGCGCAAGCGGATCTTCATACGTGTGTCGTCTCCTCGAAGATCCTCCACGCGCTCGACCTCGCTGACCTCGAGGGGGTGGAGCGTTCGGAGGAAGTCCCCACAGGCCGATTGAGCGAACGGGCCGCGGGTGCCGCCTTCAGGTGGTTCGACGCGCATCTCTCGCCTGCCACTCAGGTCGAGGCCCTCGAGGCCGCGGCGCAGCTTGCCTACGGTCGTGGTATCGCAGAGGTGCACGAGATGTTCGTCCCGGAGTGGCGGGACGAGGGAGGACTCGACCTGTCGCTCAGCACCGTGGAGCCACTCGCTTTGCGAGTGGTGTCCTACGTCGCGCTCGACGATGTTCGTCCAGTCGCGGAGCGAGGGCTTGTGCAGGTCGGTGGAGACTGGTTCCTCGACGGGAGCTTCGGGTCTCACACGGCGTGGCTGATGGAACCGTACTCGGACCTTCCGTCGGACGAGGCATCGCGAGGGATGGAGTACCGCACCGATGACGAGGTGATGCATCTGTTCTCGGCGGCGCAATCAGGCGGCTTGCAGGTTGCCGTCCACGCGATCGGCGATGCCGCCATCGATCAAGCGCTTCGGATCTGGGAACGGATCGCGGCCCGGGATGGGATCGCAAAGATCAGGGCGCTCCGCCACCGCATCGAGCACTTCGAGGTCGCCAACGATCTGGCGTTCCGGCGCGCCGCTCGCCTCGGCCTGGGCCTCTGTGTACAGCCGGCGTTCGATCTGATGTGGGGGGGGCCCGAAGGGCTCTACTCCAAGCGCATCGGCTGGGATCGGGCGCGGGTCATGAACCGGTTCGCCTCCATGGTCAAGGCCGGACTTAACGTGGGAGTCGGCTCCGACTCGATCGTGACCCCAATGGACCCGAATCTGCAGATGGCGTCGCTGAGGGACCACCATGTCCCCGAGGAGCGCCTCGATGCGGAGACCGCCCACCGACTTCACACCTCAGGGGCCTTCGGGCTGGCTCCCGGAGCCGACCGGCTGGCGGGGACGCTCACTCTGGGGGCGCCCGGACACCTGGTTGCCCTCGATCGGGACCCCCTCACGGCCTCTACCGTCGAGCTGAGGGCGACCGAAGTCCTCGGGACGTGGATCGGGGGCATGAGGGTATGGCCGCCGCACCTTAGGGAGGAGTAACCTGAGGTCCACGGATAACCGACAGACCGTCCGATGGTGGGGGGCGGCGGAACAGTGCGGAAAGGGGTGGTCGATTTGCCCAGGTGGGTGGACGGCATCCTGGCGGTCACATACGACTGCTGGGGGACATTGCTCCAAGACCGTGATTGGGAGGGCGCCATGGAAAGACGAGTGGGCGCCCTTCAGCGTTTTCTGGACCTGTCCGACGACGATGCACGCGCGCTGATCGACGAGGCCTGGAACCACCACGACGAAGCATGGAAGCAGGTCGAGTCTTTCGGCCCCGGTCGTATGGCCGCTTACTGCCTCGAGGAACACGACATCTCCGACGACGATTCGATCAACACCCTCACGCGCGAGTTCGAGGAGGCCAGCATCGACGCAGGAGTCGAGGCCGTTGCGGGTGCCAAGGCAACACTCGACGCCCTGTCGGCGAAGAACATCCGCCTCGCGCTCATCTGTGACACCGGATTCACACCGGGGCGCGTCGTGCGAACGCTCCTCGACGACGCAGGGTTACTGGATCACTTCGAAGCTCTGTGCTTCTCCGACGAGGTCGGCGTTCCGAAGCCCGGCCAAGAGATCTTCGCCAAGGCGCTCGCCGAGCTCGGCGTGCAGCCCTACGAGACCGTCCACGTCGGTGACCTCAAGCGCACCGATGTAGCCGGCGCGCGCAACGTAGGCATCCACCCGATCCGTTTCCGCGGCGTTCACGACGACGAATGCGACTCGACCGAAGCCGAATGCGTCATCGACCGCCACGAAGAGATCCTCGACGTACTAGGCCTGACGTAAGGCCGAAGTTCCACAGGTCCGCTCCAGGAACCTAGGGTCCGGGTCCGTCGCGTGTGTCGGGCTCTTCGCTTTCGGCACCTGAGGAGCACGCCTCCAGCGCGGCCCAGACGGAGTCGTAGTCGACGTAGCTGCCGTCCCACTCGGACGCGCAGGTCGTCTCGTCGATGATGAGGCCACGTTTCGCGTTGCGTTCGGGTCCGCTCGGACCCGTGGCTCGCGATGACAGTGAATCGGGGATGGCGCGTCCGAGGCGATCGAACCACTTCGGCTTGCCGTCGATCATTTCCACCTTGAACTCGCCTACGTGCAGCAACGTGTGATGGAAGCGGCAACCGCTCGCGAGCTTCCCAAGCTTGGTCTTGCCGGGCGCCGGCCCACCCGGCACCGCGGCCCATGGATCGGTGTGATGCGCGTCGACCCCGGCCTTCTGGGTGCACCCCGGGAACGTGCAGCCACGATCACGGTGGTTGAGCGCTCGCCTTAGTGCCGGTGAGATCCGCCGGGTCTTGCGTCCGACGTCGATGGTCTCCCCGTTCTTCTCGAGCAGAGCGGTGATCGAGCAGTCACACAGGATGCGTTCCAGCGTCGCCTGGGAGAGACGCGCCCCATCCTGGGTCACCAGCATCGCGTCGGCGTCGGGGTTGGCGAGAAGGTCCGCATCGACATGCACGTTGAGGTGGTAGGCGTCCCCACCCGAGCGTCCGGTCGTCTTGCCGGCAAGATACGAGTCGGCGAGCGCGATGAGCGACGCCACGTCGCGATCGGCGGCGGCGTCGTCGACCTCGGCCACGCCGCTTCCAGCGCCCGGGCCATGATGCCGCCCTCCTCACCGGTCATGCGCGCGCGCATCACGAAGCTGTTGCCTGACTCAAATGAATCCCAATTCCGCCCCTGGCGGAGCCATAGTGGTAGCGGAGGTAGCTCTTGTAGCGCACCTCGGCCTCTTCGGCGTCATCCATCATGCGCTTGTAGTTGCTGCAGATCCGAGACAGCTGCGTCGGGCTCGACTGGCGCGCCCAAGTGGCCAAAGTCGCTTCGTTCTCGGGTCGCGCCACCGCCGCGATCGCATGCGCCTGGTCGATCGAGATCTCACCCTTCTCGAGCGCCTCTGCGGTCGCCGGCAGCGACTCCATCGCGACCCCGACCTGGGTGATGCGCCGAGCCGTAGCCACCGACACACCCGTCGCGTAGCTCGCCCACTGTGCGGTGGACTTCGCCCCGAAGAAAGCGAGCTTGCCATTGCGCTCGATGCGGGCGATCAGCTTGGCGCGCTGCGCCTCGAGCGCGTTGATGTGCGCCGATAGCTCCCGGACCCTGTCCACGATCCGCTCGCACTCGGCATCGTCCATCAACGGCTCGTCGACGCTA